>NZ_AWQQ01000053.1 GCF_002607855.1 Desulforamulus profundi | reverse complement strand
CAAGTCTCTCAAATGCATGGTGAAAACCGTGCATTTTTCTTGTTATAGAAGCATTCTTAAATGAATAGAGCATCCATGACGGAGGAACATTGATACTGGTGGGATATATTGCCAAATTGGTTTTGTTTTTTGTTTTTAATGGTATATAATAAATGTAGGGTGATCGTTTATGAAACGCGCAAACATTGACGAACTAGTAAATAAAGGCAAAAAAAAGAAAACATTAAAAATACAACTTTCAACCTGTACCCGTCTGCCTAAAGAGGAACGGRTAAATAGAAAAGAAAGAGATCCCGYRGAGATAAACTTGTTAGCCAGATCCATCATGGACAAAGTAAAACGCTATCAAAGCGAAGGGATTTTGATAAAGAATGGTAGRAGTTGGAGATTTTATTTCTGAGGCTGATGTACAACTTATTAAAGARAAGATAGCTGGCRTTCAAGAACAGCCAATGGAAACATTCCAGAGAAACATTAAGGTCRTCAGCTAYCTTACATACCTTCTGGAAAAAATGGGTATCCGTCCAATTATTGTWGGYGGCCATGCAGTAGAGATTTAYACCCTTGGTCACTATACCACAGTTGATGTAGATTTAGTCGTAAGTGGCCGTGAATTTGCCAGGAAATTCTTACTCTTTTAGGTTTTAAAAAGTCGCAAGGCAACAGGCAYTGGTATCATGAAGATTTAGGACTCCCAATAGAAATACCGGACGATGYCCTGGCCGGCTCACTTGACAGGATCATGCAAGTCACTGTGGAAGAARGTTATCACGTTTATGTTATTGGCATCGAAGAYTTGATTCTTGACCGGGTCAGAGCGGCAGTGTATTGGAAATCTTCAGCAGATCGGGAATGGGCCTTTCTTTTAATAAGATCACAAATGGAGGAAATTGATTTTAATTACCTGGAAAAAGAAGCTAAGAAGGAACCAGACCCAACTATAATCGAGTTGATCGGGAAATTAAAGAAATCCGCTGAAAGCATTATAATTGATGAATAACATAAGTACGCAGCTCGTGCCGATGTGCGTTAATTAAGAAAATACACACATAAAGAAA
>NZ_AWQQ01000052.1 GCF_002607855.1 Desulforamulus profundi | reverse complement strand
GGTTTTTAGCTACCTATGAGGAATTGAAACTGGCTGAGCTGAAAAAGATTTATCCGAAAGCCAAGGTGGGTTTTTAGCCTACCTATGAGGAATTGAAACTCGGTCTGCAGGATTGGATTTGCTTTTATCCAACATGTTTTTAGCCTACCTATGAGGAATTGAAACCTAAAATTAATTATTTGAATGTATTTACAGCCCTCGTTTTTAGCCTACCTATGAGGAATTGAAACTCCAGTCAGCCAGTTTCCACTTTGCTCCAGGATATTTCGTTTTTAGCCTACCTATGAGGAATTGAAACTTTCCAAAAGTATTAGAATATGACCGAGGAGTTGATAGTTTTTAGCCTACCTATGAGGAATTGAAACGTTCACCTCCCCGTCCATATAATGAACATCCACACACGTTTTTAGCCTACCTATGAGGAATTGAAACCGCTCCTGGCCGATGCGGTGGCATCGGTCCTCAGCCTGTTTTTAGCCTACCTATGAGGAATTGAAACTACAGAGCGGCCTCAATTTCCTGGCCAGCCTGCTCATCGTTTTTAGCCTACCTATGAGGAATTGAAACTTGAAAAAATAGAGGCTGGGGATTACTCAGACGTAAGTTTTTAGCCTACCTATGAGGAATTGAAACACACCTGCTACTGTAGTGGACCATATCATCCCGCATAGTTTTTAGCCTACCTATGAGGAATTGAAACAGGATTAATTGCCGGCACTGTTGTTTAGCCACATATCGTTTTTAGCCTACCTATGAGGAATTGAAACCTGTCCGGTTAGCCAAGGCCCTGGCCGAGTTGGACGGTTTTTAGCCTACCTATGAGGAATTGAAACCCGGCAGGGACGCTGATAGTCGCCGAACCAGTGCCGGTTTTTAGCCTACCTATGAGGAATTGAAACTTAGAAGCACAGCTTGAACCTGGGCATAGGCTTGAAGCCGTTTTTAGCCTACCTATGAGGAATTGAAACCTCTTATGCAGCCGGTCATGGCATGCACGTCACACGTTTTTAGCCTACCTATGAGGAATTGAAACATATATGGAGGTGAGCAGTTTGCCACAGGTAGTAAGTTTTTAGCCTACCTATGAGGAATTGAAACAGGCTAACCGGGCAGAAGTAAACTACCTTGTCTATTGTTTTTAGCCTACCTATGAGGAATTGAAACCCGAAAAACGCGAAAAAGGTAAAAAAATTTTACCTCCGTTTTTAGCCTACCTATGAGGAATTGAAACATTATACCTCCTCTCTAAATTCATCCGCCACGCCCGTTTTTAGCCTACCTATGAGGAATTGAAACATGTGTAATTACAACCGTTTTTGGCTAATTTTTCAGTTTTTAGCCTACCTATGAGGAATTGAAACCCAATCATCACTGAGACGAAAATAGACCTCGTAAGCGTTTTTAGCCTACCTATGAGGAATTGAAACTCGGTACTTAAACCTGCTTCCGACCATAATTAGCACGTTTTTAGCCTACCTATGAGGAATTGAAACATTTCGGAGGCGAAGCAAAAGAAAGAATGACAGAACTGTTTTTAGCCTACCTATGAGGAATTGAAACCTCCAAAATGGCCTTTGTTGGCCTATCTGATAGCTTTGTTTTTAGCCTACCTATGAGGAATTGAAACTTCTCATTCAAGAGTTGGATGAAGAGGATGACATTCGTTTTTAGCCTACCTATGAGGAATTGAAACGACAGTGCCCAGGTTAGCACCGGGTTGCCGTCGTGGTTTTTAGCCTACCTATGAGGAATTGAAACTCGGTGCGGCGTGCTCGATGGCCGGGAATGGTATTTGTTTTTAGCCTACCTATGAGGAATTGAAACTTCCTCGTTTCCCCGATCATAGAGTAGGCGGGGAACGGGTTTTTAGCCTACCTATGAGGAATTGAAACCTTGGTGGTTGGTAAGTTCATGCAGTGGATACTAACGTTTTTAGCCTACCTATGAGGAATTGAAACATCGTTGGCTAGTTGAGCATGGAATGCCTGAGATACAGGTTTTTAGCCTACCTATGAGGAATTGAAACACGAGTTTGTTGAGCAGTTAGCCCTGGATCTGCCAGTTTTTAGCCTACCTATGAGGAATTGAAACTTAGGTAACCAAAACCTTTTACATGCATCGGAATGCGTTTTTAGCCTACCTATGAGGAATTGAAACTCCAGCATGATGTTTTCGTTGTGATCGGCTTTGGTTACGTTTTTAGCCTACCTATGAGGAATTGAAACACTGATGCCCGTTCACCCCGTCACTCAGTACGCCATGGGTTTTTAGCCTACCTATGAGGAATTGAAACCTCATAATATCCCTCCAGGATTAAAGTTTAGGGCGGTTTTTAGCCTACCTATGAGGAATTGAAACCTTCGGTCAGGTCGGGGTGGACTTCTGCGGTGACGGTGAGTTTTTAGCCTACCTATGAGGAATTGAAACCTGGCCAGCACTCCAGAGGGAATGGCTTATTTACAGTTTTTAGCCTACCTATGAGGAATTGAAACATGGACAGCACGGGGCGGCCATTACTGCAGCCCGACCGTTTTTAGCCTACCTATGAGGAATTGAAACTTTGATTCAGACGTGCCAAAATTTTCTCTATTCCTTCGTTTTTAGCCTACCTATGAGGAATTGAAACTCGAGGGTGCGAAGTGGGGTCTGATGTTTTCCCTCCGTTTTTAGCCTACCTATGAGGAATTGAAACATTTTATGGCAGTTTTAACGGTTCAGGACGTAATTGCGTTTTTAGCCTACCTATGAGGAATTGAAACTTCTAAAGTGGTATTACTTATGTCCATTTCCTTTCTGTTTTTAGCCTACCTATGAGGAATTGAAACTGAGACTAATCGACGGGTAACAATAATCGTCACTACCGTTTTTAGCCTACCTATGAGGAATTGAAACAGCACATGTCCCGTGGCGGCCACCTTAAGCCATTGTCGTTTTTAGCCTACCTATGAGGAATTGAAACGCTGATTGACCTGCTCAACCAATTCCGGCCGCTGTGCGGTTTTTAGCCTACCTATGAGGAATTGAAACAAAATTAAGAGGACATATATTGAGCACATGTCCCGGTTTTTAGCCTACCTATGAGGAATTGAAACCAAGACTTCTCTAGGGCTACGTTTTCCAATGTGGAGTTTTTAGCCTACCTATGAGGAATTGAAACCGTCAAGATATATCGAAATACGCTCCACCCTCGCCAAGTTTTTAGCCTACCTATGAGGAATTGAAACTTGAGTACAGCGGACGCTTTCTGTCCGGCACGCCCAGTTTTTAGCCTACCTATGAGGAATTGAAACACGTAGTATTCACGTCCGGGCATGTTGTCAGTCTGCGTTTTTAGCCTACCTAT
>NZ_AWQQ01000051.1 GCF_002607855.1 Desulforamulus profundi | reverse complement strand
GACGGCTATAAATTTTCCTGCCATCAAGTATCATTGCTTGCCTTCTGCAGCGTAATACGGTAGGATGAGTATACACAGCAGTTCCCCCTTATTATGTTGGTGTGGTAACTATCATTATAAGGGGAGCACTGTGGATACTCAACCATCTGGGGCAAGCCCGGGTGGTTGATTTATTTCCCAGCCTATTCCATTTTGTCAACCCATACCCAACTTAACACAGCTTACCCAAGGAAATCCGTGACAAAATCGGTATAATAAACTATGATTGACTAAATCCTACCCGGAGGAGGAAACCATGGGGCCGGAAGAGTTGCGCAAGTTGCTGGAAGGAGTCCAGACCGAACAAATATCCGTTGACCGGGCATTGGAGCAATTGAGACGATTACCCTACGAGGATCTGGGCTATGCCAAAATTGACCACCACCGGCATTTGAGAAAGGGTTTTCCCGAGGTCATTTATTGTCAAGGAAAAACCGTTGACCAGGTGGCACAGATCTTTCACAGGCTTTGTCAAGCAAGTCAGGGCAATATCCTCGGCACCCGGGCCACGGAGGAAATGTTCGGGGCGGCAAAGGAACTGGTCCCCGAAGCGGAGTATGACCCAACAGCCAGAATGATCCTGCGCCGGAGCGACAGTACACCCCGGCGGGGAATGGTGTGCGTCTGCAGCGCCGGCACCGCCGACCTGCCGGTGGCGGAGGAGGCGGCCCTGACCTGTGAACTTATGGGCAACCGGGTAGAAAGAATTTATGATACCGGCGTGGCGGGGATCCACCGGATCCTGGACCAGACGGAAAAACTGGCTAGGGCCAATGTCGTCATTGTGGTGGCAGGCATGGAAGGAGCCCTGCCCAGTGTGGTGGGCGGTCTGGTGGATAAGCCGGTGATCGCTGTGCCCACCAGTGTGGGCTATGGCGCCAGTTTCAATGGGCTGGCCGCTTTGCTGGGCATGCTGAACAGCTGCGCTTCCGGGGTTACGGTGGTAAACATTGATAATGGTTTTGGTGCGGGCTATGCCGCCGGCCTGATTAATAAACTGGCAGGTGATAAACAGTGAAAATCGCTTATCTTGATTGTTTTGCAGGAATCAGCGGGGATATGTTTCTGGGGGCACTAATTGATTTGGGTGTAGAGGTGGACCAGCTCAGGCAGGAGTTATCGAAGCTTGGCATCCAAGGTTATGAATTGTCTGTCAGGCGGGTGATGCGCAAGGGCATCAGCGGGACCAAGGTTGATGTAAAGGTAACGGAGGACCAACCCCACCGTCATCTTAAGGATATTGTGGCGATTCTGGAAAACAGCCAGCTGGCGGATGCCATTAAACAAGATGCCAAAAATATTTTTGCACGGCTGGCTTCCGCCGAAGGGAAAATCCACGGGCGCCCGCCGGAAAACGTGCATTTTCACGAAGTGGGTGCGGTGGATGCCGTTGTGGACATCGTCGGCACCCTGATCGGACTTGCTAAATTAGAGATCGAGGAAGTTTACTGTTCACCGCTCAACGTGGGCAGCGGCACCGTTCGCTGTGCCCACGGGGTCATGCCGGTACCTGCACCGGCCACGGCAGAGATTTTAATAAATGTGCCCATCTATACCGCCGGTCCGACCGTCGAACTGGTTACCCCCACCGGTGCCGCCCTGGTGAAATACCTGTCCAGGGATTTTGGCCCCATGCCGGCCATGATTCTTAAAGGCGTGGGTTACGGGGCCGGGGACAGGGATATGGAAATTCCCAATCTCCTCAGAGTGATGGTTGGCGAGCCGGAACCCCGGCAATACCATTATCAATGGACCGGTGAAGCCTACGACCCGGCACAAATCCATAATCACGGTCATTGTCACAACCGGGAACACAATTGAAAAGTGAGATGTGAGAAGTTGGAAGCGGGAAAATGTGGATAAAGATTTTGTATCTGTTTAAGCGGGGGCATAGAATTGTTAGAAGGGAAGTTCCTTAAATTAAAGGACATCATCCGGGGGTACGGTAGAGTCCTGGTGGCTTATTCCGGGGGGACGGACAGTGCCTTTCTTCTGGCGGTGGCTTCCCGGGTGCTGGGAGACCAGGTGCTGGCAGTAACGGCGGTGTCCGCCACGTCCACTGCGGCTGAAATCCAGGAAGCCGGGGCGTTGGCCCAACAGCTGGGTGTGCGGCACCTGGTGGTTTACTCAAAGGAAATGCAGTTAAGGGAATTCATAGAGAATTCACCCCTAAAATGTTACCATTGTAAACATGCGCGGTTTTCCGACCTGCAGGAAATTGCCCGTCAAAACAAGATCCCCCGGGTGCTGGATGGTTCCAACCTGGATGACGTGAATGATTACAGGCCGGGCATGAAAGCCGTGGAGGAACTGGGGGTGCGCAGCCCTCTCCGGGAAGCCGGACTGACGAAGGCTGAGATCCGGGAATTGTCCCGGCAGTTGGGCCTGCCCACCTGGGATAAGCCGTCCTCTCCCTGCCTGGCGTCCAGGATTCCCTACGGGCAGGAAATCACCGAAGAGAAACTGCGCCGGGTGGAGGAAGCGGAGAGGTTTCTTAACCATTTAGGGTTTTCTCCCGTCAGGTAAGGCATTACCTCAGGGAGGCATGCCTGGAAGTGCCCCGGGAGCAATTTTTACGGCTGGCAGAACTGTCTGTGAAAATAACGGAGCAATTCAAGGAGCTGGGCTTTACACGCGTAAAGCTGGACCTGTCAGGCTTTCGCAGCGGCAGTTTAAACGAAGAATTAGGGATGGATAAAAGGAGTTAGCAATCAATCCATGGATCAAGAAATGCAGCAGTTGATAAAATTCGCCAGTGACAATCCCTTTGCCAAAATGCTGAACATTGAAATCTGCGAAATGGAACGGGGAAAGGGCGAATCCTGCCTGGAAATAACAGTGGCCCCCATACACCTCAACCCCCAGGGAACCCTGCACGGCGGCGTTTTGTCTGCCATGGCCGACATTGCCATGGGGGTGGCCATTCGCACCCTGGGCAAAGTCGGTGTCACCGTGAACCTCAACACCAATTTCCTGGCGCCGGGGCATCCTGGCGACCGGGTCACCGCCCGGGGAAAGGTGATTCATGACGGGAATACACTGGTTGCCACCGAATGCACCGTTACCCGCGGGGAAGATGTCCTGGCCAGAGCCACCGGGTTGTGGTTTGTAGTAAAATAAAGGCATTTATTAATCAGAACACATGATTTTTTCTCCTTGGGAAAAACTTTAAAAAAGTGTTTTCAAGGAGGAGAAATCGTTGACCAAGGATGTTATCGAAGCCATAGAACAGCGGAGCAGTGTCCGTTCCTTTACCAGTGAACCTGTGGCCGAGGCCACCGTTGGACGACTGGTGGAAGCGGCTTTGCGGGCGCCCAGCGCTGGCAATCTGCAACCCTGGAAGCTGGTGGTGGTTTTTAAGGAGGAGGTAAGACAGGCCCTGGCCGGAGCCTGCGAACGTGAATCTTTTATTGCCGATGCCCCGGTCAATATCGTGGTCTGCCTGGAACAGGGAAAATCAGCCAAAGTTTACGGACAGCGGGGAGAGGCCTACCAGTATCAAGATATTGGAGCTGCCATCGAAAATATGCTGCTGGCGGCAACCGGGTATGGCTTGTCTACCTGCTGGGTAGCGGCCTTTCAGGAAGACAAAGTGTCGCAAATCCTTCAATTGGGCGGCGACCTCAGGCCGGTGGCGATCATCGCTGTGGGACATACCAAAGAGCAGCCGGAACCGGTTGCCCAGCGCAACGCAGACGATGTACTGAAGGTCATTCATTAAAAAATTTCAAGCGACCAAGAAAACTCCCCCAGAGGGAGTTTTTTGTGCTGTCTTAATAATAATATTTTTGTTTGCGTATGATTGCTTCAATCAGCCACTTCACCAGGAGTGCTGATACCACTATAACACATAAGATACTTATTTTTCGGAAAAACTATAATTATGGGAAAAGAAGCAGAAACCTTAACAACTTTTAATGTGGCAGCTGTATATATTGGAACCCTGGTTGGGGCTGGGTTTGCCTCCGGTCAAGAGGTCCTCCAATTTTTTAGTTTTTTCGGATTGACCGGGATACTGGCTCTAGCCGCCGCCACCGTCATGTTTGTCTTTTACGGCATGATCGTCCTGGAACTGGGAAGGAGGTTAAAGGCGGATTCACACCGGGAGATCATGCGGTATGTTGGTGGCCCCTGGCTTGGCAGTATTGTTGATGCGGTCATCACCTTCTTTTTGTTTGGCGCTCTAACGGCCATGGCTGCCGGGACCGGGGCGGTTTTCACAGAACAGCTGGGGTTATCCGGTGTGCTGGGCAGCCTGGTGATGATTGCCATAACGTTATTGACCGTACTGCTGGGGATACAAGGACTCATTAATGCCATCAGTTTTGTTGTTCCGGTATTATTGATTTCTGTATTGGGGGTCAGCGTGGCCACCCTGCTGGTGACACCGCCGGATTTTGACGCCATCAGCAGGGTGACTCAACCGGCCCGGGCGGTGGTGCCTTACTGGCCCCTTGCCGCCGTTAATTATGTATCTTACAATTTGGTGATCGGTGTTCCCGTGCTGGCTTCCCTGGGCCTACTGGCAAAACATCCCGGGATATTAAGGCGAGGCGCTGTCTACGGGGGACTGGGCCTGGGCATTGGAGCGCTGGCCATCAACCTGGCTTTGCTGGCTAACTTCCCTGAAGTTGCCCGCTATCAAATTCCCATGGCCTACGTGGTGGCCCAGTTATCACCGGTGATGCGTGTAGTCTATATTATTGCTTTGCTGGCGGCCATCTACTCAACAGCGGTAGGGTGTCTGTACGGGTTTGTCAATCGTTTTACTGATCATGGTAGACCTGCCTTTACATGGTGGGTAATCGTTACAAGCGTTTTTGCCTTTGGAGCCAGCCAATTTGGTTTCACCAACCTGGTCCGGGTTCTGTACCCTGCCGTGGGTTACGCCGGGCTGTTAATGCTGGCAGGGTTACTCTATGGGTATCTTAAGGAGCGGCTGGTGCCGCAGCCGGCCTATAAACCCAAAAAATAGTATGAATCCACAGGCTAGCAATAAAGAAACTGAGATAGTGCCTGGAAAAAATAAAATACCTCCGACTGGTTTTCGATCAAAGATAAAAAAGAAATACAATTCTTATCGGGATTGCTCTTTTCCTTTTGGGAGGGTTCGGGCAATCTTTTTTAGTTTTGTGACAGCATGATGTCAATAGGTATTGCATTTTACTTTTGTCAGCACGTACTAGGTGTATAGAAAACGCCTGCAACTTCATCAAATACCGTATTCATTTCAAGACAATCATTGTATGAGTCCCAGATGGCAAAGATATAGATGGAGGGAAAGAAAAGCAGCCATTGGTAATCGACCATCACCTGGGCAAGGTTGAAATGGCCTTTTAAGGTAGCCACGATGGCGTTATGCATATTTGCCAAATAAATGATGGCAATGTTCCAGCCAAACAAAATCAACGCCTTAAAGGTTTCGGCAGTCCACAGCAAAGATAAAAAGAAATAAGGTTAGGACTAACGAAAAAAGCATCCCGTTTTCCAAACTTACGTTCATACTGTCGGCTCTTTTTTGGACGGCAAGCCCCTTCTATCTGCTGTTTAATGCTCTCAATCCTTGACTGCCTCATCGGTGAGCCTTTTATCAAAGAAAACCAGGCAGTTGCCGGTCAGGGTATTGATCTGAACATCTATGACGCCAGCGGTTTCTTTCAGCAAGCCACGAAGTTATTGGGCCAGCGCCGGGTTGTTTTTTTAATTCCTTGATCCTAATCCTGACCTCCCGGGTAAAATATGCATAGGCCTCACCTGTGCTGGATATACATTACTTTTATGTTTCCACTGCTGCACCTAAAAAAATGATTGAACTTTATTCCGGCAATTTTCTCGCCTCTGCTTATAAAAAGATGACGCTTGCTGTATATTTGTTTAATTTTGCTGGCCGGTAATGTTATACTTTAAAATATCTGTTAACTACAGGAAGACCGAGGTGATCCCGTGGCAATAGAAATTGCAGTAAAATTTATCGACAATCTCGACCAGGCCCGCAGCGAAATTATGGCTGTGGGCAGTGACCTGGCAGGGTGGCAGAGAATGGTGCCCAAGGCGGTGCACCGGATTATAAAGCTATCCGGCGTCAACCCCACCCAGGCCAATATCATCAAGCAGGAAATCCTGGCCAGGGGTGGCGAAGCGGCGGTGGCCAGGGGTATCGTCAACCACACCGTGGAGACCACCGATGTCCTGATAATGGCAACCCTCAAACAGTACCGCACGTTTATCGAAAAGTTAAAAATGCAGCCCTTCGGCCTGGCCCAGCTGGCCGACCGAATCAAAGAAGCCCTGGACAACCTGGAAGGGTTAAAGGCCCGTCGTTTAAACTGCCGGGGCAGGGTGCTGGAACTGGGCCGGCGGACCCTGGTGATGGGGATTTTAAACGCCACGCCGGACTCCTTCTCTGACGGGGGACGATACCAGGACCCGGCGGCGGCCCTGGAACATGCTCAAAGAATGGTGGAAGACGGGGCGGATATCATTGACCTGGGGGGGATCTCCACCCGGCCGGGGCACACCGAGGTCAGTGAAGATGAGGAAATGCGGCGTGTGCTGCCGGTGCTGGAGAAATTGGCGCCGTCGATACCGGTGCCCATCAGCGTGGATACCTGGCGGGCCGGGGTGGCGAGGCAGGCCCTGGAGGCGGGAGCCCACATCATCAATGACCAGTGGGCCCTACGAGGTGACCCGGACCTTGCCGCCGTGGTGGCGCAATACCAGGTCCCCGTCATGCTCATGCATAACGGCCAGGGCACCCATTACCGGGATCTGATGACCGAAATCACTGCCTTTTTGCGGGAAGGTATCGAAACCGCCGTCCGGGCCGGCCTTGCCAGGGAAAACATCATGATCGATCCCGGCATTGGCTTTGCCAAGACCTATGAGCAAAATCTGGAAGTCCTGCGAAGATTAAAGGAACTCACCGTACTGGGCTGCCCCATCCTGCTGGGGACCTCCCGCAAGTCGGTGATTGCCAGGACCTTAAACCTGCCGGTGGACCAGCGGGTGGAGGGGACCGGCGCCACGGTGGCCTGGGCATCGCCTGCGGGGCGGACATTGTCAGGGTCCATGACGTAAAGGAAATGGTACGGGTGGCCAGGATGAGTGATGCCATTCTCAGGGGGAATCTGCATGAAGGATAAAATTATTTTGAAGGGCATGACCTTTTATGGTTACCACGGTGTTTTGCCGGAGGAACAGAGGCTGGGGCAGCTGTTCGAGGTGGACCTTGAACTGTTGACGGATCTCAAGCCGGCGGGGGACTCTGATGACCTGAAACGCAGCGTCAGTTATGCCGATGTGTTTGAAACGGTGGAGCAGGTGGTCACCGGGCCGCCCCGCCGGCTGCTGGAGGCGGTGGCGGAAAGCATCAGCGGCGGGTGCTGCAGCAGTACCCACCGGTGCAAGAAGTGAAGGTGGTCGTTAAAAAGCCCGGGGCACCCATCCGGGGGAAATTCCGCTACATGGCAGTGGAAATCAACCGGCAGAGGGGGAGCAGTTCATGACGGTGGCTTACATCGGGCTGGGCAGCAACCTGGGAGATAAGGCCTCCTACCTTGAAGGGGCGCTGGCATGGCTGGCCGGCACCCCGGGCATTCAACTGGTAAGGGTGGCCTCCCTGTACCAGACCGCCCCCTGGGGCAAGACAGACCAGGATTGGTTCCTTAATACCGTGGCAGAAGTGGCTACCGACCTTTCGCCCACAGAACTGCTGCAAGCGCTGCTGGATATCGAAAAAAACCTGGGCAGGACCCGGGATGTAAAATGGGGTCCCCGCACCATTGATCTTGACCTGCTGCTCTACGGGAAAGAGCAAGTTGATCTGCCCGGTCTCCGGGTGCCCCACCCGCGCCTGGCCGAACGGGCCTTTGTGCTGGTTCCCCTGGCGGAACTGTGCCCGGACATGATTTTGCCCGAAGGTCCTGTAAAAGAGCTGGCGGAACGAGCGGCAACGGGGCAGGCAATAAAGAAAATGGAACAGATTTTTTTGCTTCAGTGATGGCACTTTCAAAATGATTTAAAAGGACTTGACCGGTGACATCGCCCAGTTCCGGCGTATTGTCCATAACCACTTTTTCGATCAAATAATCCGGGTCATCGTAAATATCCTCTACCTTATACGTTTGGCATCCCTCTCACCTCGCAGAAATCTTGATATTGCTATTGTTCCCTACGAGGCAGGAGTTATAAGCATGTAACCTGAGGAATTTCCCCAAAATACGGTCGTTTACAGCGCCGGTATTTTCTTCTTAACCCACCGGCGGGCCGTATGAAGATCCCTCACTTCGCCGGTTACCTGGGCCTCCTGGAGTTGGTCCAACAGCTCTCCCACCTGTGGTCCTTCGGGAACGCCAAGTTCTATCAAATCCTTACCCGTGAGGTACGGTACAGGACTGAATTTAGCCGGTTCCGACAAGTAGCGTTTTACCAGTGCAAAAATATAGCGGCGGTAAGAGGTCAGCTCACTGAGCCTTTCCCCGGCGGTATAGGTGGCTGTGAGGTCAGCCAAAGAGAGGACCAGAACGTCCAGGGTATGCTCCCCCAGGGTACGGAAAAACCGGTAGAGGGATAGATTCGAGTCATCCCTTGAGGTGTAGAGATGTAATGGCCGCATGTGCAGGAACACCAGGTTCATGAGGTATTGTCGTTCCACCCGGGACAATTTTAATTGGTCTGCCAGGGCCCCGGCGTAGGGTACCCCGGCCTCGGAATGGCCGTGGAAGGAAATGCGGCCGGTGGACTGGGTAACTGCGGTGTCCGGCTTGCCCACATCATGAAGTAAGGCGACCAATTTAAGGATTGGCAGGCGGCTTCTCCCCCCGGCCAGCTTCCTGTGGAAGGAATCCAGCACCTGCCCGCCTTCCGCCAGGGCTGTGGGAAGTTCCTTTAAAATGACCTCCAGGCATTGGAAAGTCCGCAGGCAGTGATGCCAGACATTTTCCACATGATAGAAGTTTTGTTTTGTTTCCTCCATGCGCAGCCGCCCGGGTAAGAGAACCTGCCATAGTTTTAGTTCCCTGTCCATATAGTCCACCCAGGCATAGACTGCCGGCAGTTCGAGGATGCCGGACAACGCCTGCCAGATTCGTTCCCCGGCCACCCGGTCCAGCCTGCGGCCGCCCTGCCTCAGCAGCACCGCTGTTTCCGGCACAACGGTTAACTGAAACTGGGCAGCCAACCGCACGCCCCGCAGCGTCCTTAGGGGATCATCCAGAATGGAAGAACTGCCGGTTACCCGCAGCAGTCCCAATTGAAGATCCCGGCAGCCGCCGGTGGGGTCCAGCAGTCGGTTTATCGCTTCCTCCTGCATGACGGGTGTTAAAGGCAGTGCCAGGGCATTTAGGGTAAAGTCCCTGGCCCGCAGGTCCTCTTCAATGGTCCGGCCTTTAAAAAGGCTGAAATCCAGGTGGCCTTGCTTCTTTAGCACCACCCTAAAAGTTTCCCGCCCTTCATCAAGGTTACCAGGTTCCCTGCAGCTGCCGCGCCACCCGGCGGGCCAGGTCGCAGGCATGGCTTGAGACCGCAAAATCCAGGTCCCCCGGCTGCCGGCCCGCTACCAGGTCCCGCAGGGCACCGCCCACCAGGTAGACCTCACTGCCGGTTTGCACGGCACAGTTGGCAATGCTTCTCAGCAGGTCCCACATAAAATCACCACCGTCCCCTACGCACGATCAGAAGTTAACGGTGAGATCGTGAAGTTCGTGCATCCTTCAATTATTTACGGGCTAAAAAAATCCTATACAACATCCAGGCGCTGGTTGCCAAAATGAATACGGTAAACAGCCAGATAAAGGGCCCCAGCCCGGCCCATGCTCCCCTGACGATCTGGAAGGTGCCGTACTGGATGTAAAATAACATGGCACAGGTGACAAGGTTTAATAGGGACATCCCGTCCACAATGATGATGCGAATTTTTTCCAGCTGGCCCTCGGTAAGCTGGTCGCGTTTTGGCAGATTAATCATATTGCGGATATCCCGCCGCCTGGTAAAAACAGTTACCAGTCCGGATAGGACGGCATACAAGGTAATTTGTAAAAAGGGTAAGCTAAAGACGCCGGAAAAAGTTTTTCTTCCCCAACTGTCCGGCGTGCCGGAAGAGCCAAAATGGGTGGGGATTTGCTCGGGCAGGGTGGGATAATTGACGACCGCCAGGTAGGCAGTCAGCACCACCAGCGCTCCCGGCAGGGCCAAACGGTGGGTCAGACCAATTTTGCGCATGTTTGTACCTTCCTTTAATGAATGTGCTTTTATTATACCATTTGGTCATATTTTCTGTCTTGCAGGGGACTTATAAAAATTAAAACAATATGTAAAATAGTTGTTAGCTGATGAAAACAGTGATATGATTGACTTCGGGTAGTATCCTAAACGGAACTGCACCAACGGGAACTTTTTACAAGTTAAGTTGATTTCCGCTTGGAACCGGATGGACCGAGACGGGAGGTGTTTTTGCTATGAAAACCTTTCGCATGCTCGGGGGGTTTTTTGTATTTTTCAAGGTATTATCATAAATTTTTATAGAACGGGGAGTGTTTATGAACTACAAACCTTCCTTTGCCATTATCGGAGCAGGAAAAGTGGGCAGTGCCTGGGGGTGCTGTTAAAGGAGCGGGGGTATCTGCCGGTGACCGTATACAGCCGGTCCCTTTCCTCCGCCCGGCGGTTGGCAGAACAACTTGCTGCCGAAGTTGTTCATCACCCGGCGGAGGCGGCCCGGGCGGCGGAGATGGTCTTCATCACCACCACGGACCGGGAAATCGGCCCCGCGGCGGCCCTTATCGCCCGCCAGGGCGGCTGCCGGCCGGGTCAAATTATCATTCATACCAGCGGAGCGCTGGCCAGCGACATCCTGGCACCCGTGAGGCAGCAGGGTGCCAGGGCGGTTTCCCTGCACCCGCTGCAGGCCTTTGCCAGCCTGGAAAGCGCCAAGGAAAACCTGCCGGGATCCTGCTTTGCCCTGGAAGGAGATGAGCAGGCCCTGCCCCAGGCCGTGGAGCTGGTAAACGACCTGCAGGGACGGTATTTTGTAATTAAAGCCGAGGATAAACCACTTTACCATGCCGCAGCAGTGACAGCTTCCAACTACCTGGTATCCCTCATTCATTTGAGCGCCTCCATTTACCGGGAACTGGGATTGGATGAAGAGCAGGCCATGGCTGCGTTGTTTCCCTTAATCCAGGGTACACTAAACAACATTGCCAGGTCCGGCCCCACCCAGGCCCTCACCGGGCCGGTGGCCCGGGGAGACGGCACCACCCTGCGGGGTCACATGAAGGCCCTGAAAAAAATGGACTGGCGCACCCGGGAGGCCTATGGTGCTCTCGGACTGTATACCGTGGGTGTGGCCGTTGAGAACGGCAGCATTACACCCAATGAGGGCGCTGCCCTCAGCAACATTTTCTTGGAGGTAGACAACCGTGATCAAAAGAGTAACTACTGCCGACTTCCGGCGTATGAAACAGGAAGGCAAGCCAATAGCCATGTTAACCGCGTACGATTATCCGATGGCCACGTTGGTCGATGCTTCCGGTATAGACGCAATCCTGGTGGGGGACTCCCTCGGTAATGTTGTACTGGGGTACGATTCCACCGTCCCTGTGACCATGGAGGATATGATTCACCACCTGCGGGCGGTCAGCGTGGCGTTAAAAGGGCCATGGTGGTGGGGGACATGCCCTTCCTGTCCTACCACATTTCCCGGGAAGAAAGCGTCCGCAATGCCGGGCGCCTGATGCAGGAGGGACTGGCCCAGGCGGTGAAACTGGAAGGGGGCAGTGAAGTGGCTGATACTGTACGGGCTATTACCACTGCCGGCATTCCGGTGATGGGTCACCTGGGGTTAACCCCCCAGTCCGTTCACCAGATGGGCGGTTTTAAGGTCCAGGGCAAAAACGGGGACGCCGCCCGCAGGCTGCTGGAGGACGCAAAACAATTGGCAGACGCCGGCGTCTTTGCCATCGTGCTGGAGTGCATTCCCCAGCAGTTGGCCAAAGTCATCACCGAATCCGTCAGCGTTCCCACCATTGGCATCGGAGCCGGCACGTATTGTGACGGCCAGATTCTGGTGACCAATGATTTACTGGGGATGTTTTCGGACTTTACGCCCAAGTTTGTCAAACAGTATGCCAACCTGAAGGAGCAAATCCTGCAGGCTTGCCGGGGGTATCAAGAAGAGGTAAGAAACAAAGCATTCCCCGGCCCCGAGCATGTTTTTAACATGGCCGAGGAAGAATTTAAAAAAATATACTAGGTGGAGATCCATGAGACTTTGTAAAACCGTTGAAGAAGTACGTTCCTTTGTCACATCGGTCCGTTTCGAAGGCAAAACCGTCGGGCTGGTGCCCACCATGGGGTACCTGCACCCGGGACACCTGAGCCTGGTGCACGAAGCCAAAAGGCGCTGTGACGTGGTGGTGGTGAGTATTTTTGTCAACCCCACACAGTTTGGCGCCGGTGAAGACTACCAGACCTACCCGAGGGATCTGCAGCGGGATGCGGGGCTGGTTGCCGATGCAGGAGTGGACGCCATTTTTGCTCCCGAGGCGGCGGAGATGTATCCGCCGGGATTCAGCACCTCTGTGGATGTGGCCGGGGTCAGCGAACCCCTCTGCGGGGCTTCTCGGCCGGGTCATTTCCGGGGGGTGGCCACCGTAATAACAAAACTTTTTAACATTGTGCGACCGGATATGGCTTTTTTCGGCCAGAAGGATTTCCAGCAGGTGCTGCTGATTAAGCGGCTGGTGGAAGACTTAAACATGGACATTCAAATTGTGGACGTCCCCATCGTCAGGGAAGCGGACGGGCTGGCCATGAGTTCCCGCAATGTTTATCTTTCGGAAGAGGATCGAAAGGCCGCCCTGGTCCTGTCCCGCAGCCTCAGTCTGGCCAGACAGCTGGTGGCGGAAGGGGAGCGGGATGTTGCCCGCCTGAAAGAACGGGTGGTAAGAGAAATCCAGTCCGAGCCACGGGCGGAGATCGATTACGTGGAAATCCTGTCCGTGCCGCATCTGAAGCAGTTGGATCTCCTGGCAGACAATGCTCTGCTGGCGCTGGCGGTACGGTTCGGGAAAACCCGGCTCATTGATAATACAGTTTTGGAGGCTTAGGAAGTTGTTCTTATTTATGTTTAAGTCAAAGATACACAGAGCCACCGTTACGGAGGCAAATTTAAATTATATGGGCAGCATCACCATTGATAAGGAACTGATGCAGGCGGCGGGGATCCTGCCCAACGAGAAGGTGCAGGTGGTAAATAACAATAACGGCGCCCGCCTGGAGACCTATGTCATTGAAGGGGAACCCGGTTCAGGGGTGATCTGCCTGAACGGGGCAGCGGCGCGGCAGGCCCAGCCGGGGGATACCGTGATTATCATTGCCTATACCATGCTGGATGAGCGGGAGGCCCGCACCTTTAAGCCCCGGGTGGTCATGGTGGACGAAAACAACAAAATCACCGGGCTGATTCATGAAGAACAGCATGGGGTCTGTGGGTAAAACCTGTTGTATTGACAATTTTATTGCCACTGGATAGAATTGCTACAAGAGTTAAAGAATTCTTGAATTTGCTCTGGCTTATTTCGACAAGGAGTTGATGAAATGTCAATTGAAGAAAGAATTAGCCAGCTTACGGAAGAGGTTAAGAGGTTAAAGAAAGAAAGAAACGCCATCATACTGGCTCATGTTTACCAACGCCCGGAGGTGCAGGAGGTAGCTGATATCATCGGGGACTCCTTGGAGTTGTCCCGGCGGGCTGCCGCCACCGATGCGGACGTTATTGTTTTCTGTGGGGTTCATTTTATGGCCGAAAGCGCAGCCATCCTGTCTCCGGACAAAGTTGTCCTGCTGCCCGAGGAAAACGCCGGCTGCCCCATGGCCGACATGGTCACCGCCGAAGAATTGCGGGTCAAAAAGAAAGAATTGCCCGGCGCGTTGGTGGTGGCCTATGTCAACACCTCGGCGGAAGTGAAGGCCGAAAGCGATATCTGCTGCACCTCGCCAATGCCGTGAAAATCGTCCAGTCCATCCCGGAGGACAAACCCATCATCTTTATTCCGGATAAAAACCTGGGCGCCTACGTGGCAACCAAAACCCGGCGTCCCATGACCCTGTGGGAAGGCTGGTGCAACACCCACGACTGGGTCACTCCCGAAGAGGTTTTAAAAGCGAAGGAGGAACACCCGAAGGCCCTGGTGTTAATCCACCCGGAGTGCCGCCCGGAGGTGGTGGCGCTGGCGGATTATGTTTCCAGCACCACCGGCCTGATTAAATTTGCTAAAGAAAGCGATGCCAAAGAATTTATCATTGGCACAGAGTCAGGGATTCTGCACCAGTTGTACAAACAGTGCCCGGGTAAGGAATTTTACCTGGCCACCAAACGGCTGGTTTGTCCCAATATGAAGGCAACCACCCTGAACAAGGTCAAGGAAGCCCTGGCAACCATGCAGCCCCGGATTACCGTGCCCCCGCACATCCGGGAAAAGGCCCTGGCCTGCCTGGAACGGATGTTAGCCGTAAAGTAACGGGCCTTACGGTAAGTTACACTTTTTGTTTTTAAAGATAGCTTTTTTCAGATGAAGTGAGAGTGAGAGGCTGAGGTAAAAATTTATCTCACTTCCAACTTCTCACCTCTCACTTCTCAAATGGGGGGAGTTGTTTTCTTTGCCTAACAAATACCTGGTAAATTTTCATTCCAGGGAATTACCCCAACAGGAAGCGGAGTATTTAATTATCGGCGGGGGCATTGCCGGCCTTTTTACCGCCTGGGCTGCGGCCAAAGCGGGGGCATCGGTGACGCTTTTAACCAAGCGGTCAGTGGCCGAGAGCAACACCGACCGGGCCCAGGGAGGCATCG
This sequence comes from Desulforamulus profundi, assembly GCF_002607855.1. The sequence goes on along the minus strand of NZ_AWQQ01000051.1, from coordinate 13,334 downwards.
CCGCCGCCCTGGGACAGCAGGATTCCCCGGGGCTGCATATGCAGGACACCCTGGTGGCGGGGGCAGGGCTGTGTGACGAGGATGCCGTGAGAATCCTGGTCAACGAGGGACCCGAAAGGGTTAAAGAACTGATTGATATGGGAGCATCCTTCGACCGGACAGGGGATGACCTCTGCTTTACCAGGGAGGGCTGCCACAGTCAAGACAGGATTCTGCACGCCCAGGGAGACGCAACGGGGGCGGAAATTCTACGGGCACTCAGTCAAAACGTGACCGCCCTGGCCAGTGTTGAAGTTTTGGAAAATCAATATGTTGTCGATCTACTGGTTAAAGAAAATACCTGCTACGGTGTGCTGGCCCAGGACCAGGTCACCGGACAGTTCAGAATCTTCAGGGGACGGGTGGTTGTACTGGCCACCGGAGGTTCCGGGCGGCTGTACAACTATACCACCAACCCGGAGGTGGCCACCGCCGACGGCATTGCGCTGGCCTACCGGGCGGGGGCCGAGGTGATGGATATGGAATTTATTCAATTCCATCCCACCTCACTGGTTTTGCCCGACGCCCCGCGCTTTTTAATTTCGGAAGCGGTACGGGGAGAGGGGGCCCTGTTGCGGAATGCCCGGGGTGAACGATTTATGCCCCAGTACCACGGCATGGCGGAGCTGGCTCCCCGGGATATTGTTTCCCGGGCCATCCTCAGTGAAATGGCAAAAACCGGGGCGGAATCTGTATTTTTGGACTTAACCCATTTGGACCACGAGAAAATAAAAGAACGTTTCCCGACCATTACCCTGACCTGTTCCAATTACGGTCTGGATATCACCAAGGACCTGATTCCCGTAGCCCCTGCAGCCCATTATATGATGGGTGGTGTGAAGACCGACCTGTGGGGTGAAACCAGTATTCAGCGCTTATTTTCCTGTGGGGAAGCCAGCTGTATGGCTGTGCACGGCGCCAACCGTCTGGCCAGCAATTCTCTGCTGGACGGCCTGGTCTGGGGCGGCAGAATTGTCCAAAGGGCCGCCTATGTAGTGGAAAACAGGCTCCATGACAAACCGGAGTTTTATTGCGATGATTTACTGCCCACCCCGGACATCGACTATTCTGAGCTGAGAAAGAAACTGCAGCAAATCATGGGTGAAAAGGTAGGCCCCCTGCGAACCGCCCAACGCCTGGCCGAGGCCCTGGCCTTTTTTGACCGCTGGTCCCACCTGCAAAACCATGAAGTGAAAGAGACCTCTAAGATGGAGGTGCGCAACATGTTGGAAGTGGGCGGATTGATCACTGAGGCAGCCATGATGCGAACCGAAAGCAGGGGGGGACATTTCCGGTTGGATTACCCGGAAACTGCAGAACGCTGGCGAAAACACATTTTACTGAAGCGGTAAAAGACGGAGGGTTCCCCATGGAACTGAACATGTTTGAACTGAGAAAATTAATTGAAACAGCTCTGGCGGAGGACATCGGCACCGGAGATATTACCACCAACAGCATTGTCCCGGCCGGTTCTCTCACAAAAGGAATCATTTATGCCAGGGAAGCGGGTATTGTTGCCGGTATTCCGGTGGCAGAGGCGGTGTTTCGTTACCTGGCCCCGGACATCCGTTTTTCTGCCAGGGTGCAGGAAGGCGCCTGCCTGGAAGCGGGGGATGTCATCGCGGAGGTGGAAGGGGATGCCAGGGCGATCCTGACAGGAGAACGACTGGCCTTGAATTTCCTGCAGCGGATGAGCGGCATCGCCACCCGTACCGCCACCCTGGTGGAAAAGGTAAAGCTTTACCCGGTACGGGTAGTGGATACCCGCAAGACCACACCGGGTTTAAGAATGCTGGAGAAGTATGCCGTGCGGGTGGGCGGCGGTTTTAACCACCGTTTTGGCCTGTATGACGCGGTGTTGATTAAAGACAACCACATTAAGGTGGCCGGGGGAATTACCCAGGCGGTGCTGGCGGCCAGGCAAAACGTGGCCCACACCGTCAAAATTGAGGTTGAGGTGGAAAGCCTCAGCGGGGTGAACGAAGCGCTGGAGGCCCGGGCGGATGTCATTATGCTGGACAATATGGACCCTGCCACCATGCGGGAAGCGGTCAAACTGGTGGATGGCCGGGCACTGGTGGAAGCCTCCGGGAGCATCAATGAAGAGACCATTATGGCGGCGGCCAAGGCCGGCGTTGACCTGATTTCCGTAGGAGCCCTGACCCATTCCATTAAGTCCCTGGACATCAGCCTGGACATCGGGGAAATCAAGTCCCGGGCACGGTAAAAACCGTGACAAAACTGTAACAATTTGATTTATCTTTGGTAACAAATCCCTTCTATAATTGATTCACAGGAATTCATTATAAGGAGGGTTTTATTTTGTCTGCCGGATTATTTATGGGGACCTACCTGACCGCAAAATCCACGGGAATGTGGATTACCAAGGGCAAAGCCCCTGTTGAAGCGGAGGGGCACAAGGATAAAAGAGGTACCTTTAGACTTTTATACGGGTCATACAGGGACCGGCATGCTTGTTACGATTCACTAATCTCCTGTTGCCAGGGAGTAACCCAGCCCTTTGATTAAGGTAATTTCTTTTTCGATTTCATCTCCTGCGGTGGTTAAAAAGTCACCGGCGATGGCGCCGGTTATGCCGGCTAAAAATCCCAAACTCCTTAACTCGCCCAGGGCTTCTTTCCTGCCCCCGGCAAATCTCAGGCTCACCCGGGGCATCACCAGGCGAAACAGGCAGATGGCTTTAATGATCTCCAGGGGAGGCAGGATTTCTTGCCCTGCCAGGGGAGTGCCGGCAATGGGATTTAGAATGTTAATGGGCACAGAATCAACATGCAGTTCCTTTAGTTCAAAAGCCAGTTCCACCCGCTGCTGCATGGTTTCTCCCACGGAAAGGATGCCGCCGCTGCAAACCTTTAGCCCCGCCCGGCGGGCCGCCTGGATGGTTGCCACCCGCTGCTCATAGGAGTGTGTTGTACAAATTTCATGATAGTAGCTCCTGGCGGTCTCCAGGTTGTGGTGATAGGTGCTCACACCGGCTTCTTTCAACTGCAGGGCCCTTCTTTCGTCCAGGAGTCCCAGGGAGGCACACAGTTTCAGGCCGGTTTTTTGCAGGGACCGGTAAATGTCAAGGGCCCTTGCAAAATCATCTTCGGGCAGTTCTTTCCCGCTGGTAACCAGGGAAAACCGGTGGATGCCCCTTGCTTTCACCTGCTCTGCGGCTAGGAGAATGGTTTCCTTGTCCAACAATTCGTAATGCTTGATGCCGGTATGGTAATGCGCCGATTGGGCGCAGAATTTGCAGTCTTCGGAACAAAGGCCCGACTTGGCGTTGATGATGGAGCAGAGGTCAATTTGACCGTCGGCGTACAAGCCGGTAATTTTTCCGGCCAGAGCAATTAATTGATGGACTTGTTTTCCCTGAAGGCCGGCCAGGCGGACTGCCTCATCAAAGGTCAACTCCTCGCCGCACAGAAGTTTGGCTTCAATTTGACTGATCAATGGTATGCACCTCTTTGTTAACTTTTTGGTTATCCAAGGTTAACAATACCACCGTTTTCTTCCCCGGTCAAATGGGCGTTTCCCCAAAAATGATTTGATTCAGGACTTAAGTCCCACAAAAAACCGCCCTAAGGACTATTTTCCACCGGCTTCCCAAGGCATATGCTAGACTTAGCATCTTCATCAATAGACGGGGGGTTGGCCCGCATGAGAAAATGTCCCCATGCCAAAGGAAATCACGGCTGCAGCGCGTTATTGGATCATGGTTTTGCACAGAATACACTGGTTGTTTCGGAAAGTTGGTGGAAGCAGTATTGCTCGGTAAAGAATTACCCGCAGTGTCCCAATTTAAAAGCGGCTTACAGTATGAAGAAAGACAAATCCCGTCAACCCGGAACCTCCCTTAACAATAAAAATCAAGTATCTAAGGGGATTTCGTTGGTAAGCAAATGGAAAAAGGACGGCAAAAAACACAATCCTGTGCACGCCCATGGCGGCAAGGCCCCTCACTTTTGCGAAAAGCCCTGGCGCACAGGGATTTACGGTTTCGCGTTATAGTATCTGAATTTTACACCAGGCCCTGGATATCTTAATAAGGTTAAAGCATCTGTTACACAACAGGTGCTTTTTATTTTTTAACCAAGCATAAAAAGTAAAGAGTTTTTAAGTCTTCGTGCTGGTTTTGGTTGCCGGTTGGGTATGGAGCAGAAGAAAAAAGGGTGGTTAACCTGTACGACGCATACCCCCCGGATCATTTGCAAAAGAACAAGTAATTTTCAAAATGGAAGCCAACCTTTAGCCCGGTAGAAATTTCTCCCGGGCCTTTGCTTGACGCCAACGTTAACCGCTATAGTTATTAAGGTTGACAAAAGCGGCAATAATGGTTTAAAATGCCAGAAGGTGAATAAACATGAATGCAAAACAAAAGATCCTTGACTTACTCCGGGCTGAACAGCCGGGGTACGTATCCGGAGAGTATATCTGCCGGCAACTGCAGGTATCCAGAACCGCCATCTGGAAGACCGTTGAGTCCCTGAGACGGGACGGTTATGAAATAGAAGCCAGGCCCAGGGCCGGCTACAGGCTGCTGGCCGCACCGGATGTCCTGGATCCCCCGGGATGGCTTTCCGGCCTCCGTTCCCGGTGTATCGGTGGGACGGCCCATTATGTGAGAACCACTACCTCCACCAACGATGTAGCCAAGGAATTGGCCAGACAGGGAACAGAAGAAGGTACGGTGGTGGTTACCGAGGAACAGACCAAAGGCCGGGGGCGCTTGGGCCGGGCCTGGCAGTGTCCTCCCCGGGCGGGTCTCTGCTTCTCGGTGGTGCTGTATCCCCGGGTGAATCCCATGGAAGTATCTCAATTTACCATGCTGGCAGCTGTGGCGGTGGTGAGGGCCTTCCGCCGTTCTCTGGGAATCGACGCCCGGGTGAAGTGGCCCAATGACGTGTATATCGACGGTTTAAAGGCCTGCGGCATACTGGCAGAGATGACTGCCGAGGCAGACAGGGTAAAGTTTTTAGTGCTGGGGATCGGTGTCAATGTAAATCAGACCCGGGAGGAGCTGGTGGCGTTGGGAAACGGGGCCACTTCCTTACGGATAGAGACCGGGCGCCCGGTCAGCAGGACTGAGGTGCTGAGGGACATTTTGGAAGAGCTCGACTCTTTATATACCTCTGGCAGGCAGCAGGCTTTGCCCCCTTAAAAGGGCTGTGGAAGGACGTGACGCTGTGGTCCGGCTGCCCGGTGGTGGTCACCGGTTTGCAAAGGGTCTGGGAAGGGATCATGGAAGACATCGACGATAACGGCGCTCTGATCCTGCGGCTTCCCGATAACAGTACCAAAACCTTTTATTCCGGCGAAGTCTCCCTACGCCCCATACAAACAAATTCAAGTGGGGACGGTTCGTGCAAATAATGGGACACTCCTGGAGGAAACGGGGAGAAACAGGGAAAACAAAGTGTCTCCTAAAACCCGAGAGGCCCACATCTACTCGACTTGACTTGAATTCACAAGCTTTTCCAGCCGTAATTAAAATGGTCTGGTTGTTACTTGTGTGGTTTTACATGACCAGGGCTTGCCCTTTATTTTTGGACTAATTGTCAACCTTTAAACATAAACTAGTTAACAAAGGAGGAGTTGTCCTTGAAATTTACCAGCAGAGAAATTGCCCTGGCCGGCCTGATGGCGGCCATCATGGTGGTGGTGACCATGATTACCCGGATTCCCTTTGTCCATGCAGTTGTTCCCTTCAGTTTGCAGCCGCTGGTTGCTGTTCTGGCCGGCGTTTTGCTGGGGGCCAGAATCGGGGCCCTCAGCATGGTGGTTTACCTGTTACTGGGCCTGGTGGGACTGCCGGTTTTTGCCACCCAGCCCTTTGGCGGACCTGCTTATGTACTGAAACCAACCTTTGGCTTTCTTTTAGGCCAGGTCCTGGCGGCCTATGTGGCAGGAAAAATTCTTGCAGGCAATAAAAATTGGAGTTTTGTAAATTACCTGCTGGCTTCCCTGGCGGGCATGGCCGTCATTTACCTGGTGGGCCTGCCTTACATCTATGGAATCCTGAATTTGTACGTTGGTAAAGCCGTCTCCGTAATGGGTGTTTTAAAAATAGGGTTCCTGCCCTTTGTTCTCTGGGATGTCTTGAAAGCAGTCATGGTGGCTGTTCTGGCCAGAACCATCCACCTCCGTTTGCCCGAACTCCCCGCTGCCGCCCAAAAATAAAAGCGGTTCGTTGGTATTTTCGACAGTGAAAATTTTTGACAAACGTGGGGAGGGAGTTCTGTTATCCCTACTCACCCCGATGCTCCTCACCGACAGCACTACGACTCGCTACGGGCGAATTGGGTCGCCTCAACGGGCCGTCCTGGCCCGATTCGGCTGGTGCGAACGTCCTGTTCGCGCCACCCAATTTTGCCCTACGATCGTCAAGTGCTGTTACCGGTGTTCCGCAAAGTCGTTCGTTAAGGATAACAGAACTCCCTTACCAATTCGGTGGGTAACCTATATCTGCCTAACAAAGGAAAAAGCCGCCGGTGATTTTTTCACCGGCAGCTTTTTTCCTTTAGGCGAGCACAGCCTTTTGGATTTCTTCGATACCAAGGCGCTCCACAAACTTGAACATTCTTTCGCCGTTCTTGGCATTTTCTTTGTAAAAGTTAATTAACCGGGTAGCCAGGGCTACCACTTCCTCAATACTTAAGCCTTCTGCCAGCACTTTACCGATGTGGGGAGTGGCGCCCGCATTGCCCCCGATCAGTACGGTAAAGCCGTTGGGTTTGCCAAAGGCGCCAAAATCCCTGGTCCAGGCTTCGCAGCAGTTTAAGGGACAGCCGGAGATGCCCATTTTAAATTTGTTGGGCAGGGCCATGCCGCAGAATAACTCATCCAGTTTGGCAGCCAGACCCAGGGCATCCTGCTTGCCATATTTGCATAAGGTGGAGCCCGGACAGGACTGAACACTTCTGACACAGAGGCCGGTGGCCGGGGCGGGTTCCATGCCCAAATCTTCCCAAACCTTATTTACATCTTCCCCTTTGATGCCTACCAAAGCAACACGTTGGGAAGCTGTAAGCTTAACCACGGGAATCTGGTACTTTTCCACCACATCCGCCAACTTGCGGAGGGTTTCAGCATTCAACAATCCGGCTAAACCGGTTTTCGGCACGATGGCGTAGGTTTCATTATCACGCTGTAGGATGGCGCCTTTCGGAGTTTCTGCCATGATACATTCTCCTCTTCCTGAAACTATAAAGTATACTTAAAAAGTATACAAATTAATATTCTATGCAAAAAACCAGTTCCCTTTTAAACAAGATAAAATTTAAATAATTGAAATTGCCAGTCAATTCTCTCTGAGAGCAGGTTGAGAACAAGGATTGTACTTTGAGAAATAAATTTGGTAGAATTGCTTTTGAGTATGGAAAAACCGGCCAATATCTGAATCATCAGGCTGACATAGAGGCTAAGAAAGGCAGGGACAACCTTGATACTGGCAATTGATATCGGCAACACCAATATTGTTTTCGGGGTATTTCGAGACAAAACGCTGATCGCCGACTGGCGCCTGGCCACCGATCGCAACCGGACACCCGATGAATACGGCGTTTTGTTAAAAGAGTTGTTTAGTTTATCGGGCATTGACATGCAGGCGGTGGAGGGTGTGATCATCTCCTCGGTGGTGCCGCCGGTCAACGGGCTGCTGGAATCCATGGTGAGAAAATATTTTTTATTAAATCCCATCCTGGTTGGGCCGGGCATTAAAACCGGCATCTCCATCAAGACCGAGAATCCGCGGGAAGTTGGGGCGGATCGCATTGTTAATGCAGTGGCGGCCTATTCCTTGTACGGCGGACCTCTCATCATCGTCGACTTTGGGACTGCCACCACCTTTTGCTGTGTAACCGCCAAAGGAGAATATTTGGGTGGAGCCATCGCCCCCGGCATCGGTATTTCCACCGAGGCCCTGTTTGCCCGGGCGGCCAAACTGCCACGTGTGGAGTTAACCAAGCCCGCTGCGGTAATCGGCAAAAATACCGTCAGCGCCATGCAGTCCGGCATCATTTTCGGCTTTGCCGGCCAGGTGGAGTTTCTGGTGAAAAAGATGAAGCAGGAAATGGGGGGCGACGTGCAGGTTATTGCCACCGGCGGGCTGGCGGAGGTCATTGCCAGAGAAACAACCGTCATCGATAAAATTAATCCTTCCCTCACGTTGGCGGGCCTGCGAATCATCTATGACCGGAATCAAAACCCGGCCGTCCCGGGAGGCCAAAGCCCATGCAAATAGGCCCGGTAAAACTTGTCAACCCGGTCATTGCGGCCCCTATGGCCGGCGTAACGGACAGGGCCTTTCGCATTATTGCCAGAGAGCAGGGGTGCGGTCTGACGGTGACCGAAATGGTCAGTGACCTGGCACTGATTTACGCCAATCCCCGGACGTACCGCATGTTGGATTTTCGGGGAGAGAGCTACCCCCTGAGCGTGCAGATCTTTGGTTCAAATCCGGAAACCATGGGACAGGCGGCTGCCATCGTGGTGGAGCGGGGGGCCCACATCGTGGATATCAATATGGGCTGCCCCACCCCAAAAATCGTAAAAAACGGTGAAGGCAGCGCCTGATGAGAGATCCGAAATTGGCAGGAAAAATTGTGGAAGCAGTGGTCAAGGCTGTACCGGGTGTGCCTGTCACGGTAAAAATGCGCAAGGGCTGGGACGAGCAGTCGGTTAACGCCGTTGCCTTTGCCAGGACAGTGGCGGCAGCGGGTGCCTCAGCGGTAACAGTGCACGGTCGTACCCGCAACCAATTTTACAGCGGCAAAGCAGATTGGGACATCATCCGGCAAGTCAAGGGAGCCCTGAAGATCCCGGTCATCGGTAACGGGGACATTTGGACGCCCCGGGACGCCGCAAGGATCCTGGAGGAGACCGGTTGTGACGGGATCATGATCGGCAGGCCGGCCATGGGCAATCCTTGGATTTTCAGAGACATTGTTCATTTTCTTCAGACCGGGCAAGAACTGCCGCCCCCCACGCCGGAAGAAAGGATTGGCACGGCCATCCGACATTTGGAGCTGATGGTGGAATCCAAGGGCGAGCAGGTGGCTGTCTTTGAAATGAGGAAACACGCCGCCTGGTACACCAAAGGCATCCGAGGGGCGGCCCGCATCCGGGAGACCATTAACAAATCCCAAAGTAAAAAAGAAATTGAAGAGATTCTAAAAGGTTTGCTTGACTAGGGTCTGCCGCTTGGCGGGACCTTTTTATTTTTTATAGAAACCCGCTTTCGGGTCCCCCTTTGAATTTTATTTTGAATTTTATAATGATTATGGATTGGCAGACATATGATTGTAAAGAAATACCCATAATACGGGAACGGGGGGAAGCAAACATGAATCGCTTTGCTTTCATTGTTCATCCTTTGGATTGCAGCGACGTGGCCAGAAAATTCAACTTTACCCGGTACATGCCGGATGCCCTGGTGGAACAGGCCTTGAAGCTGCTTCCCCCCATTAAGATATCTTCTATCACGGGAATCCGCTCACCTGTGGCGGAAACCGAAGGGATATTTGTTTCCTGTCTCCTCACGGCCAGGCAGATGATATCCCTGCCGCAGCCTTCGTCCTCAATAAAATCATTGAGGCCGGTCGCCTGGCCGAAAAATTAGGCGCCAAGGTGCTGGGGTTGGGTGCCTTTACGAAAGTGATCGGGGATGCCGGCATTACTGTGGCCAAATATTTAAATATTCCGGTCACCACAGGGAATAGTTATACCGTGGCCACGGCTCTGGAAGGGGCGAAAAAAGCTGCTCATCTAATGGGGCATGATTTAAAAAGAGCCAGGGTGTCGGTGGTGGGGGCCACCGGCTCCATTGGCAGCGTTTGTGCCCTGTCTCTGGCCAGGGATGCAAAAAATCTCACCCTGGTGGGAAGAAACGAAGCCAAGCTGCACCTGCTGGCAGACCGCATCCTGTATGAGACAGGACTGGCGGCGGAGGTGACTTCCAATACAAAGGCGGTTTTAAAAAAATCGGACCTGGTGGTGACCGTGACCAATACGGTGGATACCATCATCAACCCGGAAGATTTAAAAGCCGGGGCGGTGGTTTGTGATGTGGCCAGACCGCGCGATGTTTCCCGCCGGGTGGTGGAAGAACGGGATGATGTGCTGGTGATCGAGGGCGGCATTGTGGAAGTACCCGGAGATGTGAATTTTAATTTTAACTTTGGGTTCCCCCCAAAACCGCTTATGCCTGCATGGCTGAAACCATGATTTTGGCTTTGGAAGGGCGCCTGGAAAGTTATACCCTGGGACGGGATTTAACGCTGAAACAGGTGGAAGAGATCCACCGACTGGGGAAAAAACATGGTTTCAGGTTAGCCGGCTTTCGAAGTTTTGAAAAACCGATATCCGAACAAAAGATTAATTTAATAAAGCAGAGGGTAATAATAAAGGTGTCGTAATAATATGATGATGTTTCTAAATGAATCCTTGACAAATAATTAGTGGTGTTTTTATAATGTACAGGAACAATCACACAAGTCGGGGAAGCACTGCAATTGGTCGGAGCCTTTTGCAGTGCTTTAACTGTAGTTAGACGTTTTGCTAAAACAAAAAACAGAGAAAATGTTAGATCTAGAGATAAGGAGAATTTAGGATGAAAGAAAAAGACGTAATGCTTACAGTTACTGGATTGAAACAGTTGGAGGAAGAACTGGAACAACTGAAGACAGTGAAAAGACGCCAGGTAGCGGAGAGAATCAAACAAGCCATTGAATTTGGTGATATCAGTGAAAACTCGGAGTATGAAGATGCCAAAAATGAACAGGCCTTTATCGAGGGTAGAATCCTCACCCTGGAAAAGATGCTTCGCAACGCCAAAATTATTGACGATGAAAATTTGGGCAACGAGGTAGTATCCCTCGGGTCGAAAGTCTTGTTAAAAGACCTTGAGTATGGCGATGAACTGGAGTACACCATTGTCGGGTCTGTGGAAGCAGACCCCGAGGCCAGAAAAATTTCCAACGAGTCTCCCGTGGGTAAGGCCATCATCGGCCAACCCAAGGGAATTGTTGTAGAAGTAAATGTTCCGGCCGGTGTCCTAAAGTATGAAATCCTGGATATATTGAGATAGTGTTTGGGGGTTTTTGCAAAATGACTGAGACAAACGAAAAGAACCTGGTACAGCCGGCTACGCCAGAAGCGGAAGCCGGCCAAGTCACTGTTGAGGACCTTAACGAACTCATGAAGGTTCGCCGGGAGAAATTGCAGGAGCTTATGAACCAGGGGATCGAACCCTATGGTGAAAAGTTTGAGCGGACCCACTATACCTCGGATATTACCGATCATTTCGAGGCCATGGATGGACAGGCTGTGGTAATCGCAGGGCGTATCATGGCCAAAAGGGTTATGGGAAAGGCCAGTTTTGCCAACTTGCAGGACAGCACCGGCAACATTCAAATCTACGCCCGGCTGGATGACATGGGAGCCGACGATTACTCCCGTTTTGAAAAATTGGACATCGGCGATATTATCGGTTGTTCCGGCAAGGTCTTTAAGACCCGCAAGGGCGAAATCACCGTACATATCGACAGGTATACGCTGTTGTCCAAGTCCTTGCGACCTCTACCAGAAAAATGGCATGGCCTCAAGGATATTGATTTACGGTATCGTCAGCGGTATGTAGACTTAATTGTGAACCCTGAGGTCAAAGAAACTTTCATGGTGCGCAGCAAAGTGGTGCGATCCATCCGCAACTACCTGGATCAAAGGGGTTTCCTGGAAGTGGAAACGCCCATGATGCATCCCATCGCCGGGGGTGCCAGCGCACGGCCCTTCATCACATACCACAATGCCCTGGACATGAAGCTCTACATGAGAATTGCCCCGGAGTTGTACTTGAAACGATTGCTGGTGGGCGGTTTGGATAAGGTCTACGAAATTAACCGGAACTTTCGTAACGAAGGGATTTCCACCAAACACAACCCGGAATTCTCCATGCTTGAGCTTTATCAGGCCTACGGGGATTACAAGGATATGATGGATCTTACCGAAGACCTGATTTCACACGTGGCTGAGGAAGTACTGGGAACCAGCACCGTTGAGTACGAAGGCGTGGAAATCCGTTTAGCCAAACCCTGGCGCCGGGTCCCCATGCTGGAAATTGTTAAAGAACACTCAGGGCTGGATTTCACTCAGCTAAAGGATGCCAGGGCAGCCTATGACGCTGCCAAGGTGCTGGGGCTGGAAATTGAACCCGGCGCTTCCTGGGGCGACATCCTAAACACAGTGTTTGAGGAAAAGGTTGAGGACAAGCTCATCCAACCCACCTTTGTCATCGATTACCCCGTGGATATTTCACCCCTGGCCAAACGCCAGAAAGAAAATCCCGAGCTAACCTATCGCTTTGAACTTTTCATCTACGGTCGTGAGATGGCCAATGCCTTCTCCGAGTTGAACGACCCCATTGACCAAAAGGGCAGATTCATGGCCCAGGCTGAAAAGCGTAAAGCCGGCGACGAGGAGGCCCAGATGTATGACGAAGATTACATTCAGGCCCTCGAGTATGGCATGCCGCCCGCCGGTGGTTTGGGTATCGGCATTGACCGTTTGGTCATGCTGCTTACCAACTCTTCTTCCATTAGAGATGTCATTTTGTTCCCGTTAATGAGGCCCAGAGAGGCCTAAAGCCCCCATAAAGCACCATTTGGCTTCAGCCGCCGGTAGTGATAAGATATTTCTTGTCGCCCGGCGGCAGGCTTTGCCGGGTATCCGGTGGTGAGAATTACCACTGGACAAAACAAGCCCGAGTACGTATAATAAGCTTCTGTAATGGAGATGACAACTTTTGTGATCTAAAAACAATCCCAAATAAGTCTTGACACAGATTTTACAATGTGATAATATTTCAAATCGAGGGCACTAAAAGCCCGGTTTTTTAAACTCCAAATTTATGGTCTTTGAAAACTAAACAGCAGATGATGGATGCAAAACGGTCAAGTCAAAAGTCAGCGCAAGCTGAAACTGTGACGACCACATTTGAATCCTCGTCAAGCGTTAAATAACGCTAGCGAGTAATTCCTGAACAAGTAATAAAGAGCTAAATCAACTCTTCACCCTAACGGGTACGCGAAAACATTATATAATTTATGGAGAGTTTGATCCTGGCTCAGGACGAACGCTGGCGGCGTGCTTAACACATGCAAGTCGAACGGTTCAGTCGTCGGTCTTCAGACGTCGGACGTCGGGATAGTAAGGAATTCGCCTTAGCGAATTCCAGATTTAAATCCCTGACGACTGCCGCCTGACGACCGACGACCGAATAGTGGCGCACGGGT
>NZ_AWQQ01000050.1 GCF_002607855.1 Desulforamulus profundi | reverse complement strand
CATAGGTAGGCTAAAAACCCAACGATCTGTGCGACAATCTTCAATTCCACTTTTCTGTTTCAATTCCTCATAGGTAGGCTAAAAACGTTTACCAACTCCCAGGTCCGCTACCTGATGACCCGGTTTCAATTCCTCATAGGTAGGCTAAAAACGCAGATGATCCAAACAATGACAGGATATACTACAAGTTTCAATTCCTCATAGGTAGGCTAAAAACGTGGGATGTCTTTCCAGATAGTTAACGAACGCAGGTGTTTCAATTCCTCATAGGTAGGCTAAAAACTCAATAGGGAAGAGTAAAATATCTAATGATCTGAAAAGTTTCAATTCCTCATAGGTAGGCTAAAAACTAACTAATGAAATTTTATTTTTAAATATATCACTTTGTTTCAATTCCTCATAGGTAGGCTAAAAACCAGTCAGTTATGACATGGCTGCGCTGGTTCCACTTGAGTTTCAATTCCTCATAGGTAGGCTAAAAACTGACGGAAGTCCGTTCGGCATATTTGACCTGAACGGGTTTCAATTCCTCATAGGTAGGCTAAAAACAGAAACTCCTGGGGATCGCAGGGAGCTAATTCTCTATGGTTTCAATTCCTCATAGGTAGGCTAAAAACTTATGAAAGACTGCTGAACATTACACCCATATAACGGTTTCAATTCCTCATAGGTAGGCTAAAAACCTTATCGGGCGTGGCCTGTTCTAGCCGATAGTTTTTGTTTCAATTCCTCATAGGTAGGCTAAAAACCCCGGCCGGTGCAATGAAATCGCTATCAAGCTAATAAAGTTTCAATTCCTCATAGGTAGGCTAAAAACGGCGGCAAGATATTGGATGGAATATTGGTTGATGGCCGTTTCAATTCCTCATAGGTAGGCTAAAAACGGAGGAATTAATACAATGTGTGAAACCTGCTTGTATTGTTTCAATTCCTCATAGGTAGGCTAAAAACTAACTACTTTTCAATTTATTTCCGAATCCCTGCCAAGTTTCAATTCCTCATAGGTAGGCTAAAAACTTGCTGGTCTTGTGGCCAATTTCATAGTCCCTGATTTGTTTCAATTCCTCATAGGTAGGCTAAAAACTAGGCCGGCCGGCCTTTATCCCCTTGACGTGCCGGGTTTCAATTCCTCATAGGTAGGCTAAAAACTTTGAGCACACGCTCCCGGAAGTCCTTTGTTGGCTCTGAGTTTCAATTCCTCATAGGTAGGCTAAAAACTGCGAACTGAATTTTTCATGCCGATGGTACCGCCAACAGGTTTCAATTCCTCATAGGTAGGCTAAAAACTCAAAGACAGCAATCTTCTTCATTTAAACAACCTCGTTTCAATTCCTCATAGGTAGGCTAAAAACGCATCTCTTTCCCGGCGGCGGTAGGCACATCTCGCAGGTTTCAATTCCTCATAGGTAGGCTAAAAACTGAGTTATCTCCTTGGAGCTGGCGACACGACCCCTGTTTCAATTCCTCATAGGTAGGCTAAAAACGGGATCGACAAACTAAAAGGCAGTTTGTAAAGGATTAGTTTCAATTCCTCATAGGTAGGCTAAAAACCCAAAACCGCTTCATCGGATCGGATTCAGCTGAAGAGGTTTCAATTCCTCATAGGTAGGCTAAAAACCCTATTCGCCACCATCAGGAGCCTGAAATATGTCGTGTTTCAATTCCTCATAGGTAGGCTAAAAACTTAAGACTTTCTGGAATATCATCATCGAATGAATGAGTTTCAATTCCTCATAGGTAGGCTAAAAACTTTCGTTGTTGAAATTTTAATTTATATTCCAAACTTCGTTTCAATTCCTCATAGGTAGGCTAAAAACCTTGAGATTGAAAAAGAAAAGGCCAATCTCGGAGGTGTTTCAATTCCTCATAGGTAGGCTAAAAACTCATCGATGAAGCATATCACCGGCGCATGCAGATGCGGTTTCAATTCCTCATAGGTAGGCTAAAAACACCTGTCACCCTTGAAATTGTTTGGGTATACCTTGGGTTTCAATTCCTCATAGGTAGGCTAAAAACGAGGCACAAGCGACATGGGGGCGAGCTGACGCGGAGTTGTTTCAATTCCTCATAGGTAGGCTAAAAACGGGGATCTAAAGGCGCTAAACAACCTGGATTATACTCGTTTCAATTCCTCATAGGTAGGCTAAAAACTGATTGAAGGTTATCCTATACCAGCATTTTTGCAGGTTTCAATTCCTCATAGGTAGGCTAAAAACGCAAAAAAAGTGCAAAGTTATTTTTATACCACCTTGTTTCAATTCCTCATAGGTAGGCTAAAAACCAAGAGCAATGCCGTGGCATTTGCCGTACTGATACTGGAGTTTCAATTCCTCATAGGTAGGCTAAAAACCGTCCTCTATGTACCGCTCATAGCGGAAATGCTCGAGTTTCAATTCCTCATAGGTAGGCTAAAAACAGGAGAAGTAGCAGGTAATGTAGCTACGCCAAATTTGTTTCAATTCCTCATAGGTAGGCTAAAAACTTAGATATAGTATCGAATGATAGGAATGGTAAGTGACCTTACCGCGATTTTATGGACACATAGAACGTGTGATACAATAAAATCACGGAGGTGTCCTAAATGAGAACATTTGATAAAGAATACAAAATTATGGCAGTCAATCGTGTGAAGGCGGGGGAAAAGTCTGCCGCTGAGGTAGCCAGGGAACTAGATTTAAGTCCCACCACGCTATATGGGTGGATAAGGAAGTTCGGTAAACACGGCGAAAATGCCTTTCCCGGAAGCGGTCACCTGCACAAGGCTGACGATGAGTTGYGTAGGCTTCGTAAAGAAATTATGGATCTGAAAGAGGAAAACGCCATCTTAAAAAAGGCGGCAGCTACTTCGCCAAAAACCAGAAATAGAACGCTTTCGTTTCATGGAGGCACACCGCTCCGAATTTCGGGTTGCGAAGATGGCTGAGGTGCTCCAGGTATCAAGGAGCGGTTTTTACGCATATTTAAGGCGACCCAAAAGCAATCGAGAAATAGAAAATGAGTTGCTGCTCGAAAAGATAAAGGCTATCTACAAGAAGAACCACGCTATATACGGATATCYTCGCATAACCAACGAACTAAAGAACGACGGCGCACCTAGCAAAAATCGTGTATACAGGCTGATGAGAAAAAACGGCATCAAATCAAAGACCGTAAAAAAATATAAGGCAACGACTAACTCAAATCATAACCTCCAGGTTGCTGAAAATCTGCTTAACCGCGAATTTACAGCAAATAAGCCAAATCAAAAGTGGGTAAGTGATATCACCTATGTTGCAACCGATGA
This sequence comes from Desulforamulus profundi, assembly GCF_002607855.1. Next base: position 3,577 of record NZ_AWQQ01000050.1, on the reverse strand, counting down.
AGGGTGCTGTACCTCGCCGGTGTTATGGATTTGTGCGGCAGGCCAATCGTTGGCTTTGCCATGGCCGAGCACATGAGAAAGTCACTTGTCATAGAAGCCCTAAACCAGGCCATAGGCAGAACTGGTGCGAAAGAAGGGCTATTGGTACATTCCGATCGCGGTGTCCAATATGCCAGCAGAGAATATCAGGCCATACTAAATGAAAATAAATTTATATGTAGCATGAGCCGCAAAGGGAACTGCTATGACAACGCTCCTATGGAATCATTCTGGGGCAAGCTCAAACAAGAGTGGTTGTACGGTAAGCGGTTTAAGACGCGGGCCGAAGCCAAGGCAGCCATATTTGAATATATCGAAGTCTTTTACAACCGACGGCGCATACATTCTAGCAACTGTTACAAAACACCGATGGAAGTTATAAAGGCAGCGTGATCGCTAAATGTTGGTGCATAAACTAACCCTTGGTCGCCCTTGACATGGAGCCTCGCACCCGTGTTTCCAAGGGCCAAGGGCAACCCAGCTTCGCTTAGTGCCCCTTGCCATGAAAGGCTAACACGGGCATTCTCCATGTCAAGGGTCTCCGCTATCGCTCCGATAAACGACCATGATCATATATCAAGGGGTGGTACTCCGGCGAATTAAAAACCCACCTTCACCTTAACATAACATACTAAATATTATATAATTAAGCAATTTTGTGAGACAGTTAGATATTGTGCGTTTTTAGTGTCTATTGATTCGGGGTAGGTTCAGTAAGACGCAGTTTCAATTCCTCATAGGTAGGCTAAAAACCAGTAGAGGATTGCGACAATGTAGGGGCATACATGTCGTTTCAATTCCTCATAGGTAGGCTAAAAACAAATAGATTTAAATTCGATTTTTCATACGACAGACAGTTTCAATTCCTCATAGGTAGGCTAAAAACCGTCATAAGTCCAATCAGTTGTAAGCGATATGGTAGTTTCAATTCCTCATAGGTAGGCTAAAAACAGATACACCGGACATAACAGCACTCAGAATACAGTGTTTCAATTCCTCATAGGTAGGCTAAAAACAGTTTAAGTATTTATATGAAAATTGTTTGTATAAAAGTTTCAATTCCTCATAGGTAGGCTAAAAACGCACGACTCGTACCCAGAGCGTGCCGTACTAGAAGGTTTCAATTCCTCATAGGTAGGCTAAAAACATGAACGGCGAGAAAACAACGTCCCCTGGATTTGACCAGTTTCAATTCCTCATAGGTAGGCTAAAAACATTTTTTCATTTCACCTCCTTCATGCATTATATTTCATGGTTTCAATTCCTCATAGGTAGGCTAAAAACGCGGATATGAGCAGGCCACCGGCCCGAGAGATGCGAGTTTCAATTCCTCATAGGTAGGCTAAAAACGTTGCGAAGTGATCTCTATTGACAAAGCCAAAGCGTGTTTCAATTCCTCATAGGTAGGCTAAAAACCAGTAATTTTGAACAAACGCCGGGGAGTGCTGCACCGAGGTTTCAATTCCTCATAGGTAGGCTAAAAACTCGAGTGCTGATAAAAAGGAGAAGGAAAATGGACATAAGGTTTCAATTCCTCATAGGTAGGCTAAAAACCCGGCCCGGTAACCAAAGAAGTAGCCTATTGCATGGCCGTTTCAATTCCTCATAGGTAGGCTAAAAACACTAAAAATATTCCTTAATGATGGTTGGCAAGAAAAATAGTTTCAATTCCTCATAGGTAGGCTAAAAACTGTTAAAAGGTTGTCACATTTAAAAAGTGGCATTGGTAGGTTTCAATTCCTCATAGGTAGGCTAAAAACGAGTGTCCTAAATCCAAGCCCTTCATAGCCCTCTAGTTTCAATTCCTCATAGGTAGGCTAAAAACATCATCTATCCTGGGGCAGTTGAGACGATTGCAACGTCGTTTCAATTCCTCATAGGTAGGCTAAAAACTAATATTACCATTTTCTTCGGAATTATCTTATAGTGTTTCAATTCCTCATAGGTAGGCTAAAAACTCCGAAAGCAATAGAAACAGCCCGGAAAAACTTTTGTGTTTCAATTCCTCATAGGTAGGCTAAAAACCCATTGTGCAGTAACGGAGGTGACTGATGTACCCTTGTTTCAATTCCTCATAGGTAGGCTAAAAACTTTAGCCTCCGGTTTGCGGCTGGTGAAAATCAAAGCAGTTTCAATTCCTCATAGGTAGGCTAAAAACTCGACAGTGAGCGATAAATTACACAGGAGGGTAATGTTTCAATTCCTCATAGGTAGGCTAAAAACATCCCTTCTATTACTGCCGCCTCCCATGTATAATGAAGTTTCAATTCCTCATAGGTAGGCTAAAAACTTTGAAAACCTTAAACTCCGTACCGTTTTTCATGTCAAGTTTCAATTCCTCATAGGTAGGCTAAAAACAATTACGCACCTCGTGTCAACTATATTGCTCATAAGTTTCAATTCCTCATAGGTAGGCTAAAAACTACATCATTTAGGAGGGACACGAACATGATGGATATGTTTCAATTCCTCATAGGTAGGCTAAAAACGGCCAGATCGCAGTTAGAAAGCTGGAGGACTTTTTCGTTTCAATTCCTCATAGGTAGGCTAAAAACGGTGCCGGAAGCCGAAACCTGCGGCATCGCATGGAGTTTCAATTCCTCATAGGTAGGCTAAAAACGAATGACCCGGACACCCGGGACAAGATTCTTGACAGCAGTTTCAATTCCTCATAGGTAGGCTAAAAACTGCTACAACAGCGAAGAAAGCGAAGAAGTTATAGAGTTTCAATTCCTCATAGGTAGGCTAAAAACTCTTGCCACGCCCCTCCTGGCCCACATATCGGGGCTGGGTTTCAATTCCTCATAGGTAGGCTAAAAACGAAGTGAGCAATCATTTTCGCACACTACCGAGCACCAAGTTTCAATTCCTCATAGGTAGGCTAAAAACGGCACGACTCGCACCCAGAGCGTGCCGTACTAGAAGGTTTCAATTCCTCATAGGTAGGCTAAAAACGCATACCAGCACGAACTGCGGAGACAGACACAGATGGAGTTTCAATTCCTCATAGGTAGGCTAAAAACGGTGCATGACGATCACAAAGTTGAGGATGTGTCAGAGTTTCAATTCCTCATAGGTAGGCTAAAAACCGCCCACTCTCATCTAAAGCCACCTCAACACGCGGGTTTCAATTCCTCATAGGTAGGCTAAAAACTCAACGATGAAAGCAAAATCCCTTCTAAGTACCTAAGTTTCAATTCCTCATAGGTAGGCTAAAAACGCTGACGTGACCGTGACCAGCCTTACCTTTGACGGGTTTCAATTCCTCATAGGTAGGCTAAAAACAGAAAGCCTTGCCAAGGAAAGAGACCTTGTGTATGGGTTTCAATTCCTCATAGGTAGGCTAAAAACTTGAAGCGTCTGGTAAAAAGGAGGTGCGCCATGCACGTTTCAATTCCTCATAGGTAGGCTAAAAACGTAACGGTCATCTTCCTTGCCTCTTTGCTTCCCGGGTTTCAATTCCTCATAGGTAGGCTAAAAACGGTTAATGATTCGCCTAACCAATTTGATACACACTCAAAGTTTCAATTCCTCATAG
>NZ_AWQQ01000049.1 GCF_002607855.1 Desulforamulus profundi | reverse complement strand
TGCCGGCGGCGGCAGACCACCCTATGGAGATCGTCCCGCCGGCGGCGGCAGGTCGCCCCAGGGAGGACGACCGGGGGGCGGGGCGCGCAATGCGGGTCCGGTAATTCCAAAACCGCCGGAGCAGGTTGCCCAGCCGAAGCCTACCAAGGCGCCGGATAAAACCAAGGGTGACCGCCGTAAAAATTATGAGAAAGACGGTAAGTGGGCTGACAATAGCATCGAAAGTACCAAACTGAATAAACACCGCCAGCAAAAACCCAGAAGGAGACAGGAACATCCTGCACCGCCGCCGGTACTGGATAAGAGACCCATTCAGATCGGTGAAACCGTTACGGTTCAGGAATTGGCCGAAAAGCTCAAGAAGACTGCGGCGGAAGTCATTAAAAAACTTTTAGGCCTGGGCATTCTGGCCACTATTAACCAGGAGATTGACTTTGATACCGCTGCCCTGATTGCCGGTGAATTTGGCGTGGAAGCGGAGCTGAAAGTGGCGGTGGATAAAGAGGCCCTGGTGATGGCTGAGCCCGAGGATGATCCTTCTCTATTTGTTTCCCGTCCACCGGTGGTAACCATCATGGGTCACGTTGACCATGGTAAAACCTCTTTGCTGGATGCCATCCGGGAGACCAATGTGACCGCCGGTGAGGCCGGGGGTATTACCCAGCATATCGGCGCTTACCAGGTGGAGCACAACGGCAAGAAAATCACCTTTGTGGATACGCCGGGTCACGCCGCCTTTACGGCCATGCGGGCCCGTGGCGCACAAATTACGGATATCGCCATTCTGGTGGTGGCCGCCGATGACGGGGTGATGCCCCAAACGGTGGAGGCCATTAACCACGCCAAGGCCGCCAATGTTCCCATTATTGTAGCCATTAACAAAATGGATAAACCGGACGCCAACCCGGACAAAGTAAAGCAGGAACTGACCCAGCATGAACTGGTGGTGGAAGACTGGGGGGGCGATGTCATTGCCGTTCCTGTATCCGCCAAGGCCCGTACCGGCCTGGATAACCTGCTGGAAATGATCCTGCTGGTGGCCGAGGTGCATGAACTGAAAGCCAACCCCAACCGCCAGGCCAGGGGTACCGTTGTGGAGGCTGAACTGGATAAGGGCAGAGGCCCCGTAGCCACCGTCCTGGTCCAGAATGGCACCTTAAATGTGGGAGATACTATTGTTGTGGGTCATGTTTCCGGCCGCGTCAGGGCCATGATCGATGATAAGGGCCGCCGGGTGAAAAAGGCCGGTCCCAGTACACCGGTGGAAATCCTGGGTCTGTCCGATGTGCCGGAAGCCGGGGATATCCTGGTGGCGGTAGAAGACGAAAAGCTGGCCAGAGAAGTGGCGGAAAAACGGCAAATTCGCAAGAGAGAAGAAATTCTTAAGTCTACGACCAAAATCTCGCTGGATGATTTGTTTAAACACATCCAGGAGGGTCAGATCAAAGAACTGCCCATCATTGTGAAAGCCGATGTACAGGGATCCATCGAAGCGCTGGCCCAGGCCCTGGAGAAGCTGACCACCGATGAGGTCAAGGTGAACCTTATTCACAGCGGGGTTGGCGCCATCAATGAAACCGACATTATGCTGGCCTCTGCCTCCAATGCCATTGTCATCGGATTTAACGTTCGCCCGGATGCCAATGCCAGAAAGATAGCCGAAGCAGAAAAAATTGACATTCACCTCTATCGCGTTATTTATGAGGTAATCGATGATGTCAAGAAGGCCATGAGCGGCCTGCTGGATCCTGAATTTAAAGAGGTCATTCTGGGACACGTGGAGGTCAGAAGGATCTTCAAGGCCTCCAAAATTGGCACCATTGCCGGGGGTTATGTAACCGAAGGCAAGATTACCAGGGATTCGGGAATCCGGGTCATTCGCGACGGGATTGTCATTCATGAAGGCAAACTGGACTCCTTGAAACGTTTCAAAGACGATGCCAAAGAAGTGGCTCAGGGTTATGAGTGCGGCATCACCATTGATCGTTTTAACGACATCCAGGAAGGAGATATCATCGAGGCCTTCACCGTAGAAACCATTAAACGGGAACTTGCATAGATTATCCAAGAACTTAAATTACACAGGAGGTGTGTAGCATGTCACACCGACCGGAACGTATCGCTGAAGCCATTAAAAAAGAGATAGCAGACTTACTGAGAAATGAAATAAAAGACCCCAGGGTGGGTTTTGTCACCATCACCGGGGTGGAAGTTACCAAGGACCTGTGCTTTGCTAAAATTTTTATCAGTGTTATGGGTTCCGAAGACCAGCGGGCGGAAACATTAAGCACGCTGCAGAAAGCCGCCGGCTACATGCGTTCAGAAATCGGCCGCAGAATCAAGGTCCGGCATGCACCGGAAATCATCTTTAAATTAGATACCTCGTTAGACAACGGTACTCGCATCATGGAGCTCCTCCGTGAGATTAACCGTCAGGAGGAAAAACGCCCATGAATAACCTAATGGCAGTGGCAGAGGTCATTAAAAAAGCACAGCGGCCTCTGCTATGCGGTCATGTCATGCCTGACGGGGACAGCCTGGGCTCCGTACTGGCTCTGGGGCTGGGCCTGCAGCGGCTGGGCAAAGAGGTGACCCTCGTCAGCTCGGACCCCGTACCGGACCTCTATCATTTTCTGCCGGGCGTGGAAACGGTGATTGTGGGGGAGGTACCAGAGGGAGACTATGATTTGCTGGTTGCCGTGGATTTTTCGGTGCCCGATCGTTTGGGTTCAGCCCTGCATGCTTTCGTGAAGAACGGGCTGCCCGTGGCGGTCATTGATCATCATGTAAATGACCACCCCTTCGGACATTACAATTATGTACGGACCGAAGCCGCAGCCACCGGAGAAATTATTATGGACCTCCTGGACCTGTTGCAGATCGATTTAAATCTGGATCTGGCCATCAATCTTTATACGGCCATTGTCACCGACACGGGGTCCTTTCGCTATGAAAACACAACTTCCGAGACCCACGCCAAGACTGCCCGGCTGTTGGAATGCGGGGTGCCGGTTTCCCGCCTGTCCAACTACATCTTTGGGGAACAGCCCCTGGTCTTGTTGAGACTGCTGGAAGCCGCCCTGGGTACGCTGGAAGTCAGTGATTGCGGTCAAATAGCCTGGATGAGTATCTCCAGGGAGATGGTACAGTCGGCGGGGGCCAGTGGCCAGCACATCGAAGGCCTCATTAATTACCCCCGCAAAATCAAAGGGGTCGAACTGGCCATCGTATTCCGTGAATTGGATGAACAGCGGGTTAAAGTAAGTTTTCGGTCTAAATACCAGGTCGACGTCAATCTTTTAGCAAAAAAATTTGGTGGTGGAGGTCATGTACGGGCCTCCGGATGTACCGTAGAGGGCCCGCTGGAACAGGCAAGAGAACTGGTTCTCAAGGAAGTAAAAGAATTTTTCCGGGAGGGTTCCGATGGACGGCATCCTTAACGTCTTAAAACCCCCTGGCATGACGTCCCATGATGTGGTTGCCTTTGTTCGCAGGGTTACCGGTAACAAAAAATGCGGTCATACCGGTACCCTTGACCCCGGCGCCGCAGGAGTGCTGCCGGTCTGCCTGGGCAAAGCCACAAAATTGGCCAGATTTGTCACGGAGGGGGACAAGACTTACCGGGGCGAGATCACCCTGGGTATCGCCACGTCAACCCAGGATGCCTTTGGAGATATTCTGGCATATCAGGACGCATCCCGGGTAACCCTTGAGCAGTTTAAAGAGGTGATTCCTTCCTTTCTAGGCAGTATTGAACAAGTCCCCCCGATGGCTTCCGCCATTAAAGTGCAGGGGCAGCGTCTTTATGAATTGGAGCGTCAAGGCAAGACCGTAGAGGTTCCCACCCGGGTGGTCACAATCTACGACCTGAAAATCATTGACAGCTGGGACTGGCAAACACCTCACCCCCGTATTTTGTTTGATTGCACTTGTTCAAAGGGGACATATGTGCGTACCCTGTGCTCGGATATTGGCCAGGCACTGGGGTGTGGCGCCTATATGTCCTTTTTGCTGCGCTCCCGGGTGGGCGCCTTTGGCCTGGAGAGCACCGTTACCCTGGAAACGCTGGCGAAATTAGCGAGGAAAAACAATGTGCGGAAGTTACCATACCCATGGTACAGGCAGTACAGCATTTGCCGGTGGTGGAGATCCTTCCCACCGCTCAAAAATCCGTAACTTCCGGCGCCACCCTATATCCCTCGGGAATTCGGTCCAGGTCCGGGGAAGTTTCCCCGGGTGATTTGGTGCGGGTACAGGTTGACCAGCAACTGTTAGGGATTTTCCAGGCGGTTCTAGATGGGCAGCAGGAAACCAGCCGGCTGGTTTATAAACCGGAGGTTGTATTTGCTTCCTAAAAGCTTATTCCTTACCTTTACATATATTTCGTAAATAATTTTTTGGTTTACCAAAATGTCGAGAGGTATTATATTATAAAGGGCGGATTGTTCGACTGGCAGGGGGTCATTGAAATTGCGCGTTTACGAAAGCCTTACCGGGCTTAAAGACAGGTATCCGAATATCACCGTCGCCTTGGGGAATTTTGACGGTATCCACCTTGGTCACCAAAGGCTGATCGGGGAGGCAGTGGCAATTGCCCGCCGGAACAATGGAACGGCAGCGGTATTAACCTTTCACCCGCATCCGATGGCGGTACTGAAACCCGAACTGGCGCCGCCCATGCTGCTGGACCAGGAAGCAAAGCGGCGAATGATGGCGGAACTGGGTGTCGATATCTTGATTTTGCTGCCCTTTACCCTGAACTTTGCTCAACTGAGTCCGGAGGAATTTATTAAAGACGTGCTTGTAAAGCAATTAAATGTCAAAGCCATCGTGGTAGGCTACAATTATTCCTTCGGCCACAGGGGCCGTGGCAACCCGGAAACCATCTGGAAATATGCGGAGGAGTGCGGCTATACGTTGAGCGTTATTCCACCGGTGAAGGTGGTCAGCCAGGTGGTCAGCAGCACCTTAATTCGAAACAAACTGGCGGAGGGAGATGTGGCCGCCGCCCAAAAACTGCTGGGCTACTATCCTTTTACCGAGGGGACGGTTGTCCTGGGGGACCGGCGGGGGAATACCCTGGGCTTTCCCACGGCCAATATTGACTGCCCGGCGGGTATGATGGTGCCGGCCAGAGGGGTTTACAGTGTCCATGTGGATATGGACGGTGAGACCTATCTGGGCGTAGCAATGTGGGCACCAAGCCTACCTTTAACGGCATCAATCAACGAATCAACATTGAGGTTCATTTGCTGGATTTCTGTGGCGACATTTACGGGAAGAAAATAAAAGTGAAATATGTTCGCAGGTTGAGGGACGAGAGAAAGTTTTCCTCCATTACCGACCTGGTTAATCAAATCCAGGCCGATGTGCAAAGTGCCAGATTTGACCATCCGGAGTAAATCGAATAATGGACGGGTCTCCCTAATATATTTAATATTACCTAACATTTACTTATGGCAGCACTTATGCTACAATAAATGCGGCATACGTCCCGAGATCATAACGAAAGGAGACGTTGTCCGTGGGGTATCCAAGATATGATACTCCTGAAGAGGAGGTTAAACGCTGGCTTAATCACATCGCACTGATTTGTGTAAGCGAAGAGTTTCAATCCCTCAAACGTGAATTGGAATCTCTCTATGTTAAATCCAATATGGACAATGTAAGAATTACAGCCTTCCAGGATGCCCTTTATGCCTTTTTGGCCCAGGAAGAGGATGAAAACCGGACCTATCAATCTCGCAGCTGCTGAGCGGAGTGATGTATGCGGATTATCATCACCGAGCACGCTCGCAAGAGGCTAAAGGATTTGCGTCAGGATAAAATTACCAGTGCTGATATTCTCACCGCAGCCAGAGGGATTCCGGGTCGCATACCGACAGCCACCCGATTCAGGGGGTTTTTCGCCAAATCAGGCCGTATGTTTGATATTGTTGCCAAAGATATTGAAAACGGTCGCTTGGTGATTACCATAATTGGGAAATAATATTCTCAGGAACTGTTATCTAGGGAATTCGTTCACTCCGACGGTTGTCTTGGATAACAGGGATTATCAGAATAAGGAGGTGAACATCGTGGCATTGTCTGCAGAAAGAAAGAATGAAATTATTCAAACCTTTAAAACCCATGAGAGCGATACCGGTTCTCCCGAAGTGCAAATTGCTCTTCTGACCGAACGTATCAATCAATTAACCGAGCACCTGAAGTCCTTTAAAAAGGATCACCATTCCCGCCGTGGCCTGTTAAAAATGGTTGGCCAGCGTCGTGCTCTTCTCAATTACCTGCGGGACCGTAACTTCGACCGCTACCGTGCCATTTTGGAAAAACTGGGATTGCGCAAGTAGTAAAAGTGGGCTGTTCGCCCACTTTTGTTTTATATAGGGGTCAGTGAGACGGCAATCTGTATTTTTCATGTAGTAAGAAGGAAATACTAATAAAAATGTCGAAGTGCTAAGATTTGTCAAGAACTTGGAGTTGTGGAGGTAGAAAGAGTGTCAGAGAATCCAGTATTAATCAGGGAGATTTCCCTGGGGGGCAGAGCCCTCACCCTGGAAACAGGCAGATTGGCCAAGCAGGCCAGCGGCGCCGTATTGGTAACATACGGGGAGACCGTGGTCCTGGTCACCGCAACGGTGGCGAAGAATACCAGGGACATTGACTTTTTCCCGCTTACAGTGGACTATGAGGAAAGACTTTATGCTGTGGGAAAAATTCCCGGCGGTTTTATTAAACGTGAAGGGCGGCCCAGTGAAAAGGCCATCCTGTCCGGTCGCCTGATTGACCGCCCCATCCGACCGCTGTTCCCTAAACACATGCGGAATGAGGTCCAGGTGGTGGCCACCGTATTATCCGTTGACCAGGATAATGCACCGGAAATTGCCGCCATGATCGGCGCGTCTGCTGCTTTACATATCTCGAAGATTCCCCTTAAAAAGCCCATTGGCGGCGTGATTGTAGGGCGGGTAGACGGCCAGTTTGTCGTGAACCCGGTGGTGCGCCAGGCGGAAAACAGTGATATGCACCTGGTGGTGGCGGGCACCGACGATGCCGTCATGATGGTGGAAGCCGGCGCCAAGGAAGTGCCGGAAGATCAAATTCTCGAAGGCATTATGTTTGGTCACGAAGTTGTCAAGGAAATTGTAAAATTCATTGAGGACTTCCGGACCGAAGCCCTGGCCATGGGCCTGGCCCAGGAAAAAATGGAAATTCCGGAACCGGAACTGGATGCCACCCTGGTAGATGCCATTCTGCCCAAGGCGGAAGAAGCCATTCGCGAGGCGGTACTCCATTGTTCCAGAGAAAACTTGAGCAAGAAGGAAAGAGAAGCTACATGGATGAGGTTCTCAACGGCTTGCAGGAATTTTTCCTGGAACAATACCCGGACAACCCCAAAGAAGTCAACATGCTGATTGAAAAGGCCGAAAAGAAAGTCGTCCGCAGGATTATCACCCACGATAAACTGCGCATTGACGGCAGGGCCATCGATGAAATCCGTCCCATTTCCGTCCAAGTGGGTGTGCTTCCCCGGACCCACGGTACAGGGTTGTTTACCAGGGGCCAGACACAAATTTTGTCGGTGGCAACCCTTGGTTCCATCAGTGAAGAACAAATTCTGGACGGCCTTGGCCTGGAAGAAACTAAACGATATATGCACCACTATAATTTCCCGCCCTTCAGCACCGGGGAAACCAAGCCCATGCGGTCTCCGGGGCGCCGGGAAATCGGACACGGCGCGCTGGCGGAGCGGGCACTGGAACCCATGATCCCGTCCGAAGAGGTGTTCCCGTATACCATCCGGGTGGTTTCCGAAGCCATTGAATCAAACGGTTCCACCTCCATGGGCAGTGTCTGCGGCAGCACGCTGGCCTGATGGATGCAGGGGTACCCTTGAAGGCTCCGGTGGCCGGCGTGGCCATGGGGCTGATTATGGAGGAAGACAAATTTACCGTCCTGACCGATATCCAGGGTCTGGAAGACCACCTGGGGGATATGGACTTTAAAGTAGCCGGCACCGCCAGGGGCGTTACCGCCCTGCAAATGGATATCAAGATTCCCGGCATCACCAGGGATGTCTTTGAACAGGCGCTGGAACAGGCAAACCGGGGGCGTATGTTTATCCTGGGCAAAATGCTGGATGTTCTGCCGGAACCAAGACCGGAAATCTCCCAGTATGCTCCGAGCATCATTCGTACCAGCATTCATCCCGATAAAATCAGGGACGTGATCGGACCAGGCGGCAAGATCATCAAGAAGCTGGTTGAAGAAACCGGTGCGAATATTGATATTGAAGATGACGGCAGGGTCTTTATCGCCGCCGTTGACCGGGAAAAGGGCAAACGGGCTTTGGAAATTATCGAAGCCATTACCGCCGAGGTCGAAGTGGGCAAGTTATACAACGGCAAGGTTACCCGCTGCACCGATTTTGGCTGCTTTGTAGAGGTCATTCCCGGCGTCATGGGACTGCAGGGCAAGGAAGGCCTGGTCCACATTTCACAGCTGGCCTTCCAGCGGGTTGAAAAAACCGAAGACGTGGTGAAGGAAGGAGACGTCATCACCGTCAAAGCCATTGGCTACGATCATCAAGGCCGCCTGAAGCTGTCCAAAAAGGAAGCCATGAGGGATTTGGGCCTGGCGCATGAAGAAGCCCCCGATGATAAAGGGGAACGGGGGGAACGAAGGGAACGCAGACCCTTTAGCCGTCCAAAGGTTACCAAGGAATAAAATCACATTGGCCGGTAAACCGGAGTTAACCATTGATTTAACTTCCGTTTACCGGCTATGTTTTTGTTAATGAGATTGGTTCCAGGTTATCTGGATATAGAAGCGGATACACTCTTTGCCAAAACTCCTAAGGAATAGGTAAAATAAGATTGTGCCTTTATATACAAGCTTTTCTTAAAAGAGGTGATGGCAATTCGTAAAGGTAAATTAATGTCGGTCATTGTATTGTTTTTGCTGGTTTCTTTCCTGACGGCGGTTCCCTTCAGTCATGCCGAGGCCTACCTGGGGGACAGAACCTTGAAGTACGGTATAGTGGGCTACGATGTTTTACAACTGCAAAAGAATCTGGGTTATTTGGGATATAACGTCGGCAAGCTGGACGGCAAGTTCGGCTGGCAAACCTTTAGTGCGGTCAAGAATTTTCAGTGGCGTAATGGTTTAAAGGTAGACGGTATTGTTGGTAAAAACACCGCCAACGCCATTATTGCCAGGTGAGCGGCAACAAGGCACAGCGTCCTAAGGCGGCAAACGCCGCTTCCCGAGGCAATCTGCCCCTTTCCCGGCAGGACCTCTATGATCTGGCCAGGGTGGTGCACGGCGAAGCCCGGGGAGAATCCTTTACGGGACAAGTTGCCGTTGCATCAGTGGTTTTAAACAGGTTACAGTCCGGACAGTTCGGCAATACTGTTCAGGACGTCATTTTTCAGCCCTGGGCCTTTACAGCCGTACATGACAGGCAGTTTTATTTGCCGCCCGACCAATCTGCTTTCCGGGCTGTCAATGCGGCTGTAAAGGGCTGGGACCCTACGGGCGGAGCTCTCTACTACTGGAACCCGCAGACCGCCACCAGTAAATGGGTTTGGACTCGCCCAATTATTAACCAAATTGGTAGACATGTGTTTGCCTACTAAAACCTGACTATTTAGAGCAACCCCCTCGATTAAAAGAGGGGGTTTGCCTTTTCCGGACCGGGGCCTGCCATTTCGGTTTGTAGAAATATTCCTCTCCCTGCTGGCATAGAGATTGGAAAGAGTAATTTTTTTAGGGGGAGAATAATCATGAGGATACTGTACATTCGCAGGGGCCCGGTTTATAAAGTGATTCTGTGGCTTTTCATCATCCTGTTCTTCATTAGTCTGGGGATCCTGGCCACCCGTGAAAAATACGAAAGAGTGCTTGCCCCCATTTACCAGGGCAGCGATCAAGAAAAAAAGATTGCCCTGACCTGCAATGTTTTCTGGGGAGAAGAGTATATCCCCAAGATGCTGGAAGTGCTGGAAGACCAGCAGGTGAAGATTACCTTTTTTGCCGGCGGCACCTGGGTGAGGGATTTTCCGGAACTGCTCAAAAAATGGACGCCGCAGGCCATGAAATCGGCTCACACGGCTATTCACACCCCCATCCCGACCGGCTTTCCAAAAGCGGCAACCTGAGGGATATGCAAAGGGCGGAAAAGCTGATTTATGATACCATTAACAAGCGGCCCAAGCTGTACGCACCACCCTACGGGGAAAGGGGACCGACGGTCCTTAAGGCCGCCGAGGAACAGGGATATACCTTTATTCTCTGGAGTATTGACACCATTGACTGGCAGCGCCCCTCGCCGGACGTCATTGTCAGACGGGTGGTGGATAAAGCGCATAACGGCTCCATTGTCCTGATGCACCCGACGGCTCCCACTGTAAAGGCGCTGCCGGTAATCATCAAGCAGTTGAAGAAAGAGGGTTATGAATTTGTGACGGTGGGAGAAATGATTGAGAACCTCCCTGCGGAACAAAGGAAAGAGAATGTGAAAAATTAATAGACTTACCGGTTCGGGGTATACTTACAATGATCTAAATTTTCTGCAGCCATACTTTTAGAGATTCTTAAATTTTTAAAGGATTTTCTGAGTTATTGGCGAAAAGACTGGTTAATTGCGCTTCCAGGGGGTGTTGTAATGTTTTACCAAAAAGAAGTACTACCAAATGGAGTAAGAATCCTTACACAACAGGTATCCCATGTCCGTTCCGTGGCTTTGGGAATATGGGTAGATGTCGGGTCCCGGGATGAGAGTGATACAACCTCAGGTATTTCCCATTATATCGAGCACATGTTGTTTAAGGGCACCAAACACCGGACCGCCAAACAAATCGCCGAAGAACTGGATGCTGTGGGCGGCCAGTTAAACGCATTTACCACCAAGGAGTATACTTGCTATTATGCCAAGGTGCTGGATGAACATTTTGACCTGGCGGTGGACATTCTGACCGATATGCTGTTCCATTCCAAAGTTTCCGAGCAGGATGTGGAGCGGGAAAAAATGTGATCCTGGAAGAGATCAAGATGTACGAGGATGCCCCGGATGAACTTGTCCATGACATGTTCGCCAAAACCATCTGGTCCGGTCACCCTCTGGGCAGACCCATCATCGGGACTTCGGACACGGTATGCAGTTTTAACTACCAGGATCTCCGTTCTTATATGAAGGATCACTATACGCCAAAGCGGATGGTTATTTCTGTGGCCGGGAATATAAGACACCGGCAGGTGGTTGAGAAACTGTCCCCGCTGTTTGGCAGCTTGACCGGTGAGGGCATTAGCAGGCAGCTGCAAAAGCCCAGTCCCACCGTGCAGGTAAACTGCCGCAGCAAAGAAACAGAACAGGTACATATGGTGATTGGGGCCCCGGATTAAGTTTGGACAATGATCTGGTCTACATTGCCCAGGTAATCAATACCATCCTTGGTGGGGGGTTGTCCTCCAGGCTGTTCCAGGAAATCAGAGAACAACGGGGTCTGGTCTATACGGTCTATTCGTACCACAGCTCTTACTACGATACCGGTATCTTTGGGGTTTATGCCGGCTTAAGCAAGCAAAATGTAAACCAGGCTATGGAGCTGATCTTTAAAGAGATCCGGGAAATCAAAAAGAACGGGGTGTCCAGGGAAGAACTGCAACGGGCCAAAGACCAGTTGAAAGGCAACCTTTTACTGTCCCTGGAAAGTGTCAACACCCACATGAGCCGGCTTGGTAAGTCTGAACTGTACCTGGGCAAGGTGTACAGCCCGGAAGAAATTGTGGAAAAGCTCAACCGGGTCACCGTTGAGGACACCGTGCGGGTGGCTTCGGAGTTATTCCAACCGGACAAATTCTCCATGGCCGCCATTGGCCCCTGGCAGGATTGCGGAGAGTTAAAAGCCGTTCTGGATACCTTAAGAGACTAGCAAACTTCCCCTGGCAACAGGGGATTTTTGGTTGTGACAAACATGGGGGAGGTACTATTGTTATCCCCGGTCGCTCCAGGCTCCGCAAAGTCGCTCTCTAAGGATAACAATAGTACCTTGCCAATTCGAATCACATGTTCATATCAGGAAGTCCCTTTCAATAGTGGATTTTTTGTTTACCCGGAATATTTGTCCACCGCCTTCATATTATTTAGCAGGGAGGTGGAGAATATTGGTAGGGAGTATTTTTGTGGGATTGCTGGCAGCTTTGCTGGTGGTGTTTTCCATCAGGGAACGCATACGGATAAAACGCTACCGTAAAGAATGGGATGCCATCGGGGAAAGTAAGGCCTCGCCCATTTCTGAGTCTCTGGCGGGGCTGGTTGGCACTGCCGGCGGTATTTATTTGTCCCTGGTGATGCTGACAACCTTTTTAGAAATTGATGTACCTTCCAGGGTAAACGTTTCTGTGGTCAGCCTGGAGCCGATGGCTGCCATATCCTTTCTCCTGGCGATCATCAGTCCCTTTTTCAATCGTTTCATGAGAGGTTTGAAGAGATTTACATTCAGGTAAGGGAGGGTTGGCCATGCGGTTGTGTGAATTAGTGGGCAAAGAAATAGTGAATATTAACAATGGCGCCCGCCTTGGCGTGATCGGGGAATCCGATGTCACCATCGATGTTGAGTCCGGGGCCATTTGCTCCATTATCTTACCCAGGCGGAGCAATTTTATCAACATGTGGATGGATAAGCAGCAAATGATCATCCCCTGGGAAAGTATCCGCAAGATCGGTGAAGAAGTCATTATTGTTGAAATGGACCAGTGCAATCCGGTTTTTCAAAAATACAATTATTAGGAACCCCGTCTCCGGGGTTCTTTTTATATGCTTTCCTGAAGCAATCATGATGAGTAATAAACTTTTAACATTTCATACTATTCAGTAAACAATCCTCTGCCTGCTCATAAACGTCAGGCACGGATGACCCTCCGGTTATATGGAACTTGACAAGTGCAAATCAGGTAATGGATAATAAAATGCAACAATTCTGCATAAAAACACAGGTACAAATCACAAAGGCGGTGGTCTAATGATAAAGGTTGTTGTTGCAGGCGCAGTGGGTAAAATGGGACAGGAATCCTGCAAAGCGGTGGCGCAGGCAGAAGGAATGCAATTGGTAGGGGCAGTGGACAGCAGGGATAGCGGCAGTGCCATTGGTACATACATCGGCAAGCCGGATATAAACGTCGCGATTTCCAATGACCTGGAGCAGGTGTTTCGGGAAGTTCAACCCGATGTGCTGGTTGACTTTACGCGCCCCGGTGTGGTGCAGGGGCACATTGAACTGGCCCTGCAGGCCGGTGTAAGACCGGTAGTAGGGACCACCGGCATGAACGCCGGTGAAATTGAACGCTTTGTACAGATGGCCTCCGATAAAAAATTGGGGGGTTGATTGTCCCCAATTTTGCCATTGGTGCCTTATTAATGATAAAATTTGCCACGGAAGCCGCCAAATATTTTCCCCATGTGGAAATTATCGAGCTGCACCATGACCAGAAGATGGATGCGCCGTCGGGGACTGCCGTGAAAACGGCGGAATCCATTGCCGCTGTGAGAGGCCGGATGTCCCAGGCATGCCCAGTGAATTTGAGAAGATTGAAGGGGTGCGGGGCGGCAATTTTGAAGGCATGCGCATCCACAGTGTGCGGCTGCCCGGATTCGTAGCCCACCAGGAGGTAATTTTTGGCGGCATTGGCCAGACATTAAGCATCCGGCATGATTCCATTTCCAGAGAGTCCTTTATGCCGGGCCTTATCCTGGCTGTACGCAAGGTGATGGCGCTGGACCGTCTAGTTTATGGATTGGAAAATATACTGTTTGAATAACTAAATATGGTATTTCCCGCACCTCCGTTAAGACCGTACGTACAAGCACCACCCCCTCCGGTAACTCATATCATGTAGTGTGTAATAGATGGTTGAGAGGAGGGGACATCATGCAGCCCGATTTAAATGGGGTGAAGGTGGCTGTCCTGGGTGGTGACGCCAGGGAAATTGTGCTGGTCTCTACCTTATCTCGCCTGGGTGCACATGTAAGGGTCGTTGGCCTGCCGGTTAAACAAGATCCCCCGCATGTAATCCATTACCAGAGATTGGAAGAAGCATTGGCAGATGTTCAGGCAGTCATATTGCCGGTACCAGGCATCCTGGAAGACGGTAATCTTTATTCTGTATATGAAGAGAAGCCTCTGGCACTTTCTGAAGCGTTACTGGTTAAGCTGCCTCCCCAGGCCCCCATTTTTGTGGGGTTCGCCCGGCCAAAGCTGAAGGAAATCGTCCAGCGAAGCAATGTAAAGCTGATCACTGTGCTGGACCTGGATGAAGTGGCCATCCTGAATTCCATTCCTTCGGCGGAAGGGGCCATTCAGATGGCCATGGAGAATACGGCCATTACCATTCACAACAGCAAGTCCTTTGTGTTGGGATTTGGCCGCACCGGAGCCAGCATTGCCAGGCTGCTCCATGGCATGGGGGCCAGGGTGACTGTGGTAACCAGGTCGCCTGCTGACCGGGCCAGGGTCTATGAGATGGGGATGGAGCCTTTATCCTTTGAAGAGCTGCCGGATGCAATTTCCAGGGCGGAGATCATTTTTAACACGGTACCTGCGGTTGTATTAAGCAACAGCGTTTTAAGCAAGGCAAGGGAGGACGCAGTAATCATCGATGTGGCTTCCCCGCCGGGCGGCACAGACTTTGAAGCCGCGGCAAGGTTTGGCATTAAAGCGCTGCTGGCGCCCGGCCTGCCAGGCAAGGTGGCGCCGAAAACCGCCGGTCAAATCTTGTCGAAGGTGATACCTTCCCTTTTAGCGCAGGAGTTGGTACGGAAAAACGGACAATAAAGGAATGGCTTGCGGAGGTGCGGCATATGCGTTTAAAAGGAATACGTATTGGCTTTGCCTGACGGGATCCCACTGTACATTAGATGAAATCATGCCGAAAATTCAGGAGTTAGTGAACGAAGGGGCAGAGGTATTTCCCATTGTAAGTTATGCTGTTGACAAAATCGACACCCGTTTTGGCACAGCCCGAAAATGGCGTGATCTGCTAAAACAAATCACCGGCAAAGAGCCCATCAATACCGTCAGCGGCGCTGAACCAGTGGGACCCAAACAATTGGTGGATGTGGTCGTTATTGCCCCCTGCACCGGCAATACCATGGCCAAATTGGCCAACGGAATTACCGATACGCCGGTCTTAATGGCGGCCAAAGCCCATCTAAGAAACCAAAAACCGGTTATCCTCGGGATCTCCACCAACGACGGTTTGGGGATGAATGCAAAAAATCTTGGATTACTTCTTAACACCAAGAATGTTTATATGGTACCATTTGGTCAGGATAGTCCCACCGGAAAACCAAACTCTCTGAAAAGCCGCATGGATCTGATTATCGATACCATCGAACAGGCTTTGCAGGGAAAACAAATCCAACCTATTTTGGTGCAGCCCTAATTTTGTCCGAACCGGGGGTATCTAACATATCAAGGAGGGAAATTGAGCTTGAAAAAGGTGAATGTCGTTGTGGTCGGTGCTACCGGAGCAGTGGGTCAGGAGATTTTAAATATATTAAATGAACGCAATTTTCCCATTAACAATCTAAAACTCTGCGCAACTTCCCGTTCCGCCGGAACAGAAATTGAGTTCCAGGGCCAAAAATATGTTGTTGAGGAGACCACCCCCGAGTCCTTTACCGGCATGGACATCGCATTGTTTGCCGGCGGTAAAGCCAGTTTGGAGTATGGGCCGGCGGCTGTGGAACGCGGCTGTGTGGTCATTGATAACAGCAGCAATTACCGGATGGACCAGGAGGTTCCCCTAGTGGTGCCGGAAGTGAATCCGGAGGATGTCACCTGGCACAAGGGAATTATTGCCAATCCCAACTGCTCCACCATCATCATGGTGGTTGCGTTAAAACCCATTTATGATGCCGCAGGCATCAAACGGGTGGTGGTTTCCACGTACCAGGCGGTATCCGGCGCCGGCAAAGAAGGTATTGAAGAACTGACCGAACAGGTAAAAGCGGTTCTAGAAGGCAGGGAATATCCCCCCAGTAAATTTGCCCACCAGATTGCCTTTAACCTGATACCCCACATTGATGTATTCCAGGACATGGACTACACCAAAGAAGAATGGAAAATGGTGAAAGAAACCCAGAAAATTATGCATGACAGCAGCATTCGAATCACCGCCACCACCGTCCGGGTGCCGGTCTATCGCAGTCACTCCGAGTCTGTCAACATTGAAACCGAGCGAAAACTGACCGCCGCCCAGGCTAAAGAAATTCTGGCTCAGGCGCCGGGTGTCATTGTTCAAGACGACGTGGCCAACAAAGTGTATCCCATGCCCCTGTTCACCTCCGATAAGGATGAGGTCTTTGTGGGGCGCATTCGTGAAGACCATACCGTTGACAACGGCTTGAACCTTTGGGTGGCAGGCGATCAAATTCGCAAGGGTGCGGCAACCAATGCCGTGCAGATTGCGGAACTCCTATTAAAATATGACTGTTTAATGGAGAAGAAGTAACATGCGTTTTCTTGTGCAGAAGTTTGGCGGAACCTCACTGGTGACTCAGGAATTGAGGGATCTTGTTGTCGGCAGGATTTTTGCCGCTGCTGACGAAGGTTTTGCACCGGTGGTTGTGGTTTCTGCCATCGGCCGGGCCGGGGAACCCTATGCTACCGACACATTGATTAATTTTGCCTTATCCATTAACCGTGATCTCCCGGCCAGGGAAATGGATATGTTGATGTCCTGCGGGGAAATTATATCCGGTGTAGCCATGGTGAATACCCTGCAGCGGATGGGCAGGCAGGCGGTTCTCCTCACCGGGGCACAGGCGGGAATCATCACCGATGGCAACCATAATGATGCCCGTATTATCCGGGTAGACCCGAAAAACATTATTAAACATGCCGAACAGGGAAAAATCGTGGTTGTGGCGGGTTTTCAGGGGACCAGCGAAACAGGAGAAATTACCACCCTGGGCCGCGGCGGTAGTGACACCACCGCTTCCGCTTTGGGAGTGGCCCTTAATGCGGAATGCATTGACATCTATACCGATGTGGAAGGAATCATGACAGCAGACCCGAGAATTGTAGAAGATGCCCGCATTCTGGATACCGTCACCTACAATGAAATTTGCCAGCTGGCCCATGAAGGGGCCAAGGTCATCCATCCCAGGGCGGTAGAAATTGCCATGCAGAAGAATATTCCCATCCGGGTTCGCTCTACCTTTACCGATGCCCCGGGAACTTTGGTAACCAGTCATCATGAAGTTTATGGCACCATTGATATTACCAGAGACCGGGTTGCCAGCGGTGTTACCCATATTGCAGGAGTGACCCAGTTAAAAATCCATGTAAAGGATCTGACGGTGGAAGATCCTGCCTTACGTATCTTCAGGGCTTTGGCCCTGGCGGATATCAGTATTGACTTTATTAATGTCAGCCCGGAATTAATTATGTTAACGGTGAAAGATGAGGTAGCCCAAAAGGCTGTGGCTGTGCTGGAAAACCTCGGCATCTACCCCATGGTAAGATCCAACTGCGCTAAAGTTTCCACAGTGGGGGCAGGAATGACAGGTGTACCGGGTGTAATGGCTCGTATTGTGCAGGCCCTTACCGAAGAAGGGGTTGAAATATTGCAGTCTTCCGATTCCCATACCACCATCTGGGTTTTGGTGGAGAAAGTAAATATGAATAAAGCCATCCGTGCCCTGCACCGGAAGTTTGAACTGGGACATAGCTGCAAAACCCAATCGTAAGCAGAGGGTAATAAATAAGTAAGGATGGTGATAATTAATGGCAGCTGTTGATTTTGGGCGGGTTCTTACAGCAATGGTGACTCCCTTTAATCCTGATTTATCAGTTAACTTCGCCCAGGCTAAAAAATTAGGAAGGTATTTAGTGGAAAACGGATCGGACGGATTGGTGGTCTGCGGTACCACCGGGGAGTCCCCGACCCTGTCCAAAGACGAAAAAATTGAATTGTTTAAAGCCATTGTCGATGAGGTTGGGGGCCAGGCGGCGGTGGTGGCCGGTACCGGCAGCTATGACACCGCCGGCAGCATTGCCCTGACCAAAGAAGCAGAGAAGGTCGGCTGTGACGGTGTCATGCTGGTGGCGCCCTATTATAACAAGCTTCCCAGGAAGGACTTTACCGTCATTTCCGGGCGGTGGCTGAAAGCACCAGCCTGCCGGTGATCCTTTATAACATACCGGGGCGTACCGGCATTAATGTCCTGCCGGCTACGGTGGCCAGGCTGGCGGCAGATGTTGCCAACATCGTGGCCATTAAAGAGGCCGCCGGCAATACCGACCAGGTCTCGGAACTGCGCCGGCTGTTACCCGAGGACTTTGCCATTTACAGCGGCGATGATTCCATGACCCTCCCAATGTTATCCCTGGGGGCCAAGGGCATCATCAGTGTGGCCGGTCATGTGGCCGGCAAGCAAATCCAGGAAATGATTGACGCCTTTACCTCCGGCAATACAACGCTGGCAGCCAACCTCCATAAACATTTGTTCCCGCTGTTTAAAGGACTGTTTATTACCACCAACCCCGTTCCTGTGAAGGCCGCTTTAAACCTGAAGGGATTTGCGGTGGGCGGTGTTCGACTGCCGCTGGTGGAAGCAACGGCCAGTGAAATTGAATCGGTAAAAGGCGTCATGAAAAGCCTTGAGCTGCTATAAATTTTATTAGCCACAGGACACATCCCGGTGTGTCCTGTTTGTAWTTTTTTGGCACTTCCGGGTAATCATATTGCCGTTAGAGCATAATTTGAGTATAATTTATTGCGTAGGTTACAGGGACGGTTTACCACAGCAGTGTACAATTTCATATTTTTCCCCGCCTTCTCCTAGTTTCTCACCGTATATTGAATCGAAGCGCTTGTATCAAATCATTTAGCAACTATTTGGATCGTAGGAGGTGCGGTTTTGGCGAAAGAACCAAAGTTAGCTGTAATTCCCCTGGGGGGATTAGGCGAGATCGGTAAAAACATGACCGCGGTGAGATTCGGGGAAAACATTGTGCTCATTGACTGTGGTTTAATGTTTCCGGAAGAGGAAATGCTGGGGATCGATATTGTTATCCCCGATATAACTTACCTATTGGAACACAAGGAACAGGTACTGGGTATTTTGCTTACCCATGGCCATGAGGATCACATTGGAGCGTTGCCTTACGTCCTGCGGCAAATCAATGTCCCGGTGTTCGGTTCAAAACTTGCCCTGGGGCTGGTGCAGGGCAAATTAAAAGAACACAACATGTTGGAACAGGTCAAGCTGAATACCGTTAAACCCAGGGATACCATTCAAATTGGCCCCTTTAAGTGCGAATTTATCCGGGTATCCCACAGTATACCGGATGCTATGGCCATTGCCATCCATACACCCGTAGGAACCCTACTGCATACGGGGGATTTCAAAATCGACCAGACGCCTGTGGACGGCGAGGTCATCGATCTGCCAGATTTGCTGCCCTGGGAGAAAAGGGCGTTTTGGTTATGCTGTCAGACAGTACGAACGTTGAGCGCGCTGGTTATACCATGTCCGAAAGGGTCGTGGGGAATACCTTCGATGAGACATTCCGGAATGCTCCGGAAAGGATCATTATCGCCACCTTTGCCTCCAATGTTCACCGGCTGCAGCAAGCCATTACCGTGGCCCATAAATATGACCGCCATGTAGCCGTGGTTGGGCGGAGTATGGTTAATGTTATGCAAGTGGCCGGTGAGCTGGGCTACCTCAAGATCCCGGCAGGGACACTGGTGGAACTGGATGAAGCCGCCCGGCTGCCCAAAAACAAGGTTGTCCTGCTGACCACCGGCAGCCAGGGTGAACCCATGTCCGCCCTGACCCGCATTGCCATGAACGATCACCGTCAGGTGGATGTTATGCCCGGGGACACCGTGATCATTTCTGCCACCCCCATTCCCGGCAATGAAAAACTGGTTGCCCGGATCATTGATCAGCTTTTCAAGCTGGGGGCCAAGGTTATCTATGAAGCCGTATCCGGTATTCACGTTTCCGGCCACCCCAGTCAGGAAGAATTAAAACTAATGATCAATTTAATCCGGCCCAAGTTTTTTATCCCGGTGCACGGGGAATACAGAATGCTGAAAAAGCATGCTGAGCTGGCCAGGGAGTTGGGAATACCCGCTGAAAATATTTTTGTGGGAGAGAACGGCCAGGTCTTTGAATTTACCCGTAAGTACGGACGAATGACCGGCAGAGTCACCTCAGGCAGAGTGCTGGTGGACGGATTGGGCGTCGGGGATGTGGGCAATATCGTTTTACGGGACAGAAAACAGTTGTCCCAGGACGGCATTTTAATTGTGGTTGTGACCATGGACAAAGAGAACAACCAGGTGCTGGCCGGTCCCGATATTGTTTCCAGAGGGTTCGTTTATGTCCGTGAATCGGAAATGCTCATGGAAGAGGCCAAAACAAAGGTTAAAATCGCCCTGGACAAGTGCTGCAACCGTGGGATTTCCGAATGGGCAGGCATTAAATCGCAAATCAGAGATGATTTAGGAAAATTTTTATATGAAAAAACTAGGAGAAGGCCAATGATCTTACCGATCATCATGGAAGTATAACCTGCTCCCGCCCCTGGGCGGGAGTTTTTATTTTTGTTTTAGAAAATTATGCTTTTTATAAACTGTGGATAACTTTTAGGGAGAAATCTGTTTTTCTACCCATGCAAAATAACTTAATAACTTAAGTACCAGGCACCCTTTTATTTTTTTTAAGAGGAGACTTGCTATGCAAGTTTTTGATTTGGTGATTAAAAACGGCAGGATTGCCGCCATTGGTACGGACCTGGCCCGGTACGGCACAAAAACCATAGAGGCCGGCGGAAACGGGTGGGATTGACGTCCACACCCACCTGGCGATGCCCTGCGGTGATCTGGTTACCAGCGATGATTTTACCAGCGGCACCATTGCCGCCGCCTGCGGCGGAACCACCACCGTGATTGATTTTGCCAACCAGACAAAGGGCCGGTCACTGGCAGAAACGGTGGAGGCATGCACCGGAAGGCAGAGGGGAAGGCGGTCGTTGATTACAGTTTCCACGTAACTCTTTCCGACCTGAATGAGAGCACGCTCAGGGAAATGCCGGTCATGATAGACCGGGGTTATACCAGTTTTAAGATGTTTACCACCTATGAGACGCTGCGAGTCACCGATGACGTTCTCCTGAAGGCCCTGGTCCAGGCCCGGACCCATGGCGGTCTGGTTTGTGTCCATGCGGAAAATCATCATATGATCGATTACCTGGTTAAGGAGTTTCAGGCAGCGGGAAAATCGAACCCAAATATCATGCTTTGAGCCGCCCGCCGCTGGCGGAAGGGGAAGCCGCCGGGCGGGTGATTAAGCTGGCCAGGCTGGTTGAAGCGCCCTGCTAAAATGGCTGCCCTGAGAGTATGATCAAAAAATCTAACAACTTCGCTAAGTCCAAATACTAAGGGACTGTCCTTCGGGGCAGTTCCTTTTGCTTTAGATGTCTTGATTTATTATATTAATTTACCACTTCAGGAAAATTCAAAAGGTTTTATGTTTATCCATACATTATGAGGATGGAATAAATGCATACTAGTAGTAATGTATAGAACAATACGAGGAGTGACTCTTTCCTTGAGACAACGTTATACCAATGATCAGCCCGGGCCGGTACCTTTTACTCCTATAACTACCAATCCCATGCAGCCACCGGGTGTTCCAAACATGCCCCAAACAAATCCAGAGACCAACCCGCAAACCATTCGGCAGCCCAATCCCGGTGTCCCCGGCGCCCCCAAGAGGGTGATGGGACAGGCTAAAGGAACTTTGGAAAATATAAAAGAATTGGGGACTCCCACCGTGCCGGAAAATATCAAAAGCAATATCCACTGTGTTACTATTGTTGGACAGATCGAAGGTCATATCGTGCTGCCCAACCAGAACAAAACTACCAAATACGAACATGTCATCCCGCAACTGGTGGCAATTGAGCAGGACGACAACATAGAAGGCGTTCTGTTGATATTAAATACAGTAGGCGGGGATGTAGAGGCCGGTCTGGCCATTGCAGAGGTGGTGGCCACCATGACCAAACCAACGGTTACCCTGGTACTGGGCGGGGGACACAGCATCGGTGTTCCCATTGCCGTTTCAGGTGCTTATAGTTTTATTGCCCCCACTGCCTCCATGACCATTCACCCCATCCGGCTCAACGGTCTGGTGATTGGCGTGCCGCAAACCTATGATTATTTAGACAAAATGCAGGACCGGGTAATTCGGTTTGTCACCGATCACTCCAAGGTTACTGATGAAAAATTCAGACAGTTAATGTTTAAAACCGGCGAACTGGCCCGGGACATCGGTACCGTGGTGATCGGCAAGGATGCCGTGGACTTTGGGCTAATCGACGAGGTCGGCGGCATTGGGCAAGCCCTTTGTAAACTTAAGGAAATCATAGAAAGCCGTAGAAACAAAGAGAGGTGCAAGATCCAATGATCCTGTGGACACCGCTGCCGGCGGAACAGGTCCTGGCAGGCTTTGATGATCAGGTATACCCGGATTATGAGTCCGGCGAAGTGGCGGGAATCCCTGTCCTGTTGGAAAAAGTGGACAACGGCAAAAAGAGAGTTGTTCGCATCAACAGTTCCGACCCGGCCCATTACCTTAACAAAGATGTATATCCCGGTTTAATCACTTAAACAAATATAAACGGCACCCCGTGCGGCGAGGTGCCGTTTATATTTGTATTTAACGGTAATACTGCTGGGGAGAACCTCCATAAACCTGCTGCTGGTTACCGAAGGTCGGCATGTTGTAATTCTGAAAGGCGCCCATGCCCTGGCCCATATTCATCATGGTTTGCTGCTGGGGGGTTGAATGGCCTGGTTTTGGGCCTGTTGGTGTATGGTCATCATACTCTGCTGAATTTCTGTAATCATTTTTTGCACGTCGCTTTGCACCTGGCTGATCATGGTTTGTTCAGCCATCATGGGCTGGTGCCACCCCTGCTGATTGGCATAGTCATAGGCTTGTTTTTGCTCGGCAAAGGTGCGGTTTAAAACGTTGATATAATCCTGGCGTAATTTGTTGTCGTTGCATTCCAGGATTTTTGAGGTTAAACAAACAGCATCCCATTTTAACTGGTTTATTAAAGCCATACACAAGTTTTTATCGGTTACTTGATCACTGCGCATCTGAAAACCTCCTTTCATTTATTGAATTGGGCCGATATTGGTGTGCTGGGCCAGTCTTTGAAAACTGTCCGTACGGCTGCGGGCAAAGCTTTCACACATTTGACGAAGCTGAGGATCGGTGCATTCCCGTGCAAAGTGATTGAATTGGCCCACCAGGTTGCTTTCCAGCATCAGATGGCTTTGCAGGTCAAGTAATTCACGGGCGGTTATTTTTCCTTTGGCATGCGGCATCTTAAATCCCCCTTTCTAAGTGGAAATACTGTTGGATCAATGTTAATATGTTTTAGCATGTCCGACTTTATTCATCTGTGGCCGTCATAGGAGTATCCAATAAAAGGATTTTGGAAATTTCTGTAGTATATATTATTTGGAGGTGCCTGGCTTTGGACATACTGAGAAAATTAAAAGACGATTTGAAATATGAGATTTTCGGCATCATTTTAATATCCATCTCTGTGCTGGGCTTTATCAGTTTTGCCAATACACCCCTGGGGGCGGTTGGCGGCTTTGTGGGCCGGGTTCTCAAGGGGATGTTTGGCACCTTTGGCGGCATTGTCTTAATGGCCTTCCTGGGGTTGTTTGGCATCAAATTGATTGTTGATCGGAGTCGTACGCCGGTAAATATCAAAGTGTACGGCGCTGTGCTGTTATTTTTAATCATCCTTACCGTCTTGAGCCTCATGGTTCCTTTAAAAGCAACCTTTTCGGAAGTACTCATGGGAATCATGGACGAAAGCACCGCCAGCCAAGGCGGCGGGCTCCTTGGGTCGATGATCGCCTTTTTGCTGATTCAATCCTTTGGCAAAGCCGGCACTTATATTCTGTTGACCTCGGGCTTTGTGGTGGCCCTTTTGCTGATGACCAATATCTCCATGGCGGCGCTGGCGCAAAAGACCACCGCCAAAGCGAAGGATTGTTTCAGCAGCACCGGTAAAAGATTAAATGACTTTTTATTTACCGAAGTGGAGGAAGGGGATTCGACAGGCAACCAGAGTCAGCACGGAAACGTCACGCCGGTGATTATCAACACATCGCAGGACCACATACTGTACATGGATTCAGAACTGGACAAATATGAGGAGAAGGATGATCCGGAAAGAACAGGCCCCATCAATTTGACCTGTGACGGTAAACCCAGAACCGCCGGTCCGGTCAAGCAAACCGTACTTGACGAACAGGAGGAAACACCGAACAGTTCCTATACCCAATTGTCCCTGCAGGATGTCAGCCATTTTAAGCTGCCTCCCCTAACCCTGTTGTCCAGGCCCCTGAAAAGCAATAAAAACATATCCAGCGCCAGGGATATCACCGATAATATTGCAAAACTGGAAGAGACCCTGGAGAATTTCGGCATTAAGGCAAAGGTCACCCAGGTTTCCCGGGGACCTGCCATTACCCGTTACGAGATTCAACCGCCGGCAGGGGTAAAGGTCAGCCGCATTGTCAGTCTGGCCGACGATATTGCCCTGTCCATGGCAGCGCCGGATGTGCGCATTGAAGCGCCCATTCCAGGCAAAGCGGCGCTGGGCATTGAGGTCCCCAATCGGGAAATTTCCATGGTTCACCTCCGGGACCTGTTGGAGTCCAAGGAATTTACCGGCGCACCTTCCCGGTTAACGGTAGCTTTAGGGAAAGACATCGCCGGTACGCCGATATTGGCAGACCTGACAAAAATGCCCCACCTTTTGATTGCCGGCGCCACCGGTGCCGGTAAGAGTGTGTGTATCAACACGCTCATTTCCAGTATTCTCTTTAAATCGACACCGGATGAAGTAAAGTTCTTAATGATCGATCCCAAAATGGTGGAACTGGCCACCTATAACGGCATCCCCCACCTGGTATCCCCGGTGGTAACCAACCCCAAAAAAGCCGCCACAACCTTGCGGTGGGCCGTGCGGGAAATGGAAAGGCGTTACGAATTATTTGCCAAAGCCGGTGTGAGGGATATTGCCAGGTACAACAACCTTTTCAACGACAAAGAACCGGGGCAGGGTCAAAAACCGTTGCCCTTAATGGTGGTCATTATTGACGAGTTGGCTGACTTGATGATGGTGGCGCCGGCCGATGTGGAAGATGCCATCTGCCGCCTGGCCCAGATGGCCAGGGCTGCCGGCATTCACCTGGTGGTGGCCACCCAGCGTCCCTCGGTGGACGTCATTACCGGTTTAATCAAAGCCAACATTCCCTCCAGAATCTCCTTTGCTGTTTCTTCCCAGGTGGACTCCAGGACCATCTTGGATATGGCCGGGGCTGAAAAACTTCTGGGCAAGGGAGATATGTTGTTTTTCCCTGTGGGAGCGCCCAAGCCCATTCGAGTGCAGGGGGCCTATCTTTCGGACCGGGAAGTGGAAGACCTGGTCAACTTCTTGAAGAAGCAGTCCGAACCGGTCTATGACGATTCGGTGGCCAAGGAGGAACCCAAGGAACAGGAAACCCAGGAAGCCGAGGACGAGCTTCTGCCGGA
Source organism: Desulforamulus profundi (assembly GCF_002607855.1). The sequence goes on along the minus strand of NZ_AWQQ01000049.1, from coordinate 92,996 downwards.
AGCTGTCAAAATCCTGATTGAGACCGGCCATGCCTCCATTTCCATGCTGCAGCGGCGGCTGCATATCGGGTATGCCCGGGCGGCCCGTCTCATTGATATTATGGAAAAGAAGGGCATTGTAGGTGGCTATGAAGGAAGTAAACCCAGGGCCATTTTAATGACCATGGAGCAGTATTTACAGACCTTTAAAGGGAAGTAAACATATATTTTATTGATTAAATGGTCAACTTACAAAAGTTGACCATTTCTGCGGTACATGCTATACTGACGTTGCTTGAACTATTTGTATAATAGTGGGAGAAAATCATAGAATTTATTAGAATTTGACCTTTTTAGAGTGGAAATCATAATAAATGGGGCAATTTCTCTATTTCTTTTTGCAGGATAATCTAGAATAATCGAGAATAGATGGTGGCAAGGAAGAAGAGATCAATGGTTAAGGATATTTCTATAACAGATGCTCTGCAAATGAAGGACGTTTGCTTTGTGGATGTTCGTTCCGAGGGAGAATTTGCAGAAGGCTCCATTCCGGGCGCCGTTAATGTTCCCTTGTTTACGAACGAGGAGCGGACAGCAGTCGGCACCACCTACAAGCAGGTGGGGACAGAGGAAGCAAAGCGGTTAGGGTTAGAAATTGCCAGCCCCAAATTGCCGGAATTATTTAAGGACATAGCCGGTTTAGCAAAGAACAAAAGAGTATTGCTGTACTGCTGGCGCGGCGGTATGCGCAGTAAATATACAGCCTCTGTCTTAAATTCCCTGGGACTTCCTGTTTGCCGCATCCAGGGCGGGTACAAGGCTTACCGCCGGTATGTGCACAGGTATTTGGACCGGGAAATCATTCCCCATAAAAGCATCGTCCTGCATGGACTTACCGGTGTGGGTAAAACCATTGTTTTACAAAAACTGCGGGAACGTTTTTTACCTGTGCTGAACCTGGAGACCATTGCCCGCCACCGGGGTTCCGCCTACGGCAAAATCGGACTGCCGGATTCTCCTTCCCAAAAGGATTTTGAGGCTCAAATCGTGCAAGCGCTGGTGGCCGCCGAGGAAAAGGGCGTCATTTTTGTGGAGTGTGAAAGCCGCAGACTGGGTAAACTAATTGTGCCTACTGCCATCCTCAATTCCATGGCCGGAGGATATCGAGTTCTTCTTTATGCGTCTTTACAAACCCGTGTAAGTAGAATTATTGATGAGTATACCCAGGGACCGGATCATAATATTGAGCGGCTGCAGTTCAGTACCGGCCTGTTGAAAAAGTCCCTTGGCGCCAGAATTGTAGAAGATTTAAATATAAAGATAGCGGAGAAGCGGTTTACCGAGGTTATTCCATACTTGCTTACCCATTATTATGACCCACTGTACAACTATCCTGACAGGCCCAGCGAAGATTATGATTTGTCTGTGGACTGTGAAGACCTGGACAGCGCCGCAGACCAACTGGCTCAATGGGTGACAACACTGCCGGAGTATGGAGTGCCGGTGGAAAACGGAGGTGAATCCCATGTCAATCGGGGAAGTCTTGAGGAATGCGCGGATCAAGAAGGGCTATTCGTTTGAGTATTTGGAGGAAGCAACCAAAATCCGGGCCAAATATCTGGAGGCTTTAGAAAAAGAGAATTTTGCTGTTTTACCTGGACAGGTATACGCCAAGGCCTTTCTCAGGACCTATGCCAAGTTTCTGGAATTGGATACCGAAGAGATCATGAACGAGTTCAGTCAAATAAACAATGAAGCCCCACCGGAAGTTGAAAAGGATAAACATGAAGCGGAGCCCACGGACACAGGAAGCAAAAAATGGAGGTATGTGGCTGCGGGTGTGGCCCTAATCTCCTTGTTAGCCTTTAACGCCCTGTATAATATCGGCGACCGCCCCGAAGACAACAAGCCGGAATTACCCAAGACCGTACAACAACCACCCGCTGAAAATCCGAATAATATCCCCCCGATACCAACCCGGCCCCTGACAATCCACCCCAGGCAAACCAACCGCCCCAGCAGGTTGAAGGAGTCCGGGTAGTGCTGAAGGTAACGGACGGTCAAAGCTGGATGCAGATTGTTGCCGATGGGAAAACGGTTTTTACCGGCACAGTGAATCCAGGTGAAACAAAAGATTTTCAAGCAGAGGAAAAAATCTACCTGCACGTCGGGAACGCCGGAGCGGTGGAAGTTAACGTAAACGGCAAAGAGCTGGGCCGTCTGGGTGAAAGCGGCAAGGTTTCTAAAAAGACTTTCAGTGCAGGAGAAGAACCTAACATAACCCAGGGGTAAAAATCATTAAAGATATAAGGGGCCAGCCGGCTCCTTATTCGTCTTTCAGCACAGTTTTGCAATGGGGGCATTTTTCCGGATTACCCTGGTAAAATTCCCCGCAGTGGGGACACCTCACCTGCATATCGGAGGTGACGTCCTGGGGCTTGCCCCTTTTTGCTGCCTGTGATATTTAGATCGAAAATTGGACTGCAAAAGGTAGAATGGGATTACAGCCGCCGGTACAAAAAAAGTCCCAATGGCCCAACGCACCGAAGATTCCAGGGGATAACCCTGTTTCCGCGTGTCCCAGAAGATCCATATGGCACCAAGCAGTCCTAGTACCAGCCATATTATATGCATCTTATCACCCCATATTAAATTTTCTCCGATGCGCGAAAAAACCCTTTCTTATTTGTGTTTTAATCAGCATCAAAAAACAACCCGACCGAAGTCGGGTTATCTTAGAATTGGTCTGCCTGAGGTTCTCTGTTCTTGGGCATTCTCTCGGCAAAGGCCCGGTTTTCGGCATCATCTGCATCGTACCTGCAGTCAGCTGCTTTGTAAGCCAGGTAGCCCATGGCAGCCAGGGAAGCAACGTGAACGGCCCAAAAACCAAAGTTGGGGTATCTCCAGGTGCTATCTCTCATTATGAGGTTCACCTCCAGGTCATTTTTTACTATTCTACCTTCAACGCCCCATTTTTACTCTCTATTTACAGCGGTTATAGGCTGCAAATTCTTACCAATAGGAAAAAAAGAAAATACCCGGGTACAAGTCCCGAGTATTTTTTCTATTTACGTTTTTTGGGTTTTCGGATCATGCCGATCCCGAACAAAAGCGCTCCGGAGATAATCAGCCAGGTTTCCTTGGGAAAAAACATGCTGACGCCAATTAATAAGAAACCAACCGCACTTAAGATCAATCGCCAATTTAATTTTCTGTTCAAAGAACTGCAACCACCTTGTACTTTTTGGCAAGAAGTATACCACATTTATGCTAACTGGCCAAGTAATTTGCAACAAAAAGAACATAAAAACACTAATCAAACCACCTCGTCCTGGTCCAAACCGAGGACTTCTTTGTATTGATAGTTGAAATGAATCGCTTCCGGAGATAAATAATCCACAACATAACTGGCAATGGTTTCGATATCCAGAGAGCCGTTAACGGCAAGCTGAATCATCTTTAAATGTTTTTCTTCCAATAGAACGGTATAGTTGTTGTATTCCAAAACCTGGTCCACCAGCATCGCCAGCCACTCAAGATCAACAATTTCCTCTAAAGAAAGTCTTCTCACATAAACCATAGGCATACCCCTTTGAAATCTTTTCAATATAGTAGTAGATCGTGAAAAATATTGCAACAAAAGTAAAATAATTTGAATAGTAAGACATTGACACATTTTAAATGCCTAAAAATACTAAACCTGTTTCCGACAGCAGGTTTAGTATGGCCAGGTTTTCCTTACTTTAATGCTTATAACACTTCAATAATTTATTATTTGTACGTCATTATCCTGGAAGATGGTATATTGGCCGTTTATTTCACGGTAATGGTATAATGGTTTTTCCATTTTTCTGGCCCACCTGGCACAATGTTTGGTGCCTCCGGCAATCACCCCGTTGGGCGGGAAGGTGCCCACCACCAGGATTTTCTTGGACAGCTGGGCCTGTGTTTTGTCCCGGGCCACAAAGGTCCATTTTACAGCAGGCTGACCCAGGTCAAACTGGCTGACAATGCAGCCGCCCCGGGCAACAATGCTTTGGTACAGGGATTTATTCTCCGGGGGGAAGACGGCCGCCTGCAGCCCGAAGGGGACCACTGCCACGGTGATGCCTCCTGCATCCAAACATCCCCAATGGGCGGCTGTATCAATTCCCGAGGCCAAGCCGGATAAAACCACGATGCCTTTCTTGGCCGCCTCCCCGGCAAGCTTGTAAGCCATGGCACAGTCGCGCTGGTGCTGCTGTATTTCCGAGGACGGAGACCCGGGAGCGGGCCTCCTGGGCCCTATAATGGCAATAATATCTTGATCGTGGGGGAATGTTCCCAGATAGTTGAATTTCATTTTATGATCCCTCCAAAAACCATTATAACAAAACCATCGAAATTTTTGACAACATTATCCATTATGATATAATTTGTATTATTTAAAAGTATGCACAGGGAGGTCGTCACAAGTGGCAAAGGAAAATAGTTTTGATATTGTCAGTCGTGTGGATATGCAGGAAGTTTTAAACGCCGTCAACCAGACTTTAAGAGAAATAGAAAACCGGTTTGATTTTAAAGGAAGTAAAAGCAAAATTATTTTTGAGGGGAAACCGGAAATTACATTAATCAGTGATGATGATTTTAAACTTCGCAACGTCATAGATATATTAGAAAGCAAATTGGTCAAACGAGGAGTAAATCTAAAGGCGCTGCGCTACGGCAAAATAGAACCGGCAGCGGGCGATACCGTACGTCAGGTGGTTACCCTGGTGCAGGGAATTGAACAGGACATCGCCAAAAAAATTGTCAAGGCCATTAAGGACAGCAAAGTCAAAGTACAGGCTTCCGTTCAGGGAGATCAGGTGAGGGTTGCCGGGAAAAACAGGGATGATTTGCAGGCAGCCATCGCCGTGGTGAAGGGGATGGAATTAAATATTCCCGTTGAGTTTACCAACTATAGAACGTTTTAGTTTAGCTTTGACAGGTTTATCCCGCTGATTTATACTATTTAAGAATATTTTTTATAATGCGAAAGGAAACGTTAATGCCCACCATAGGATTTGTCAGTTTGGGTTGCCCCAAAAACCTGGTAGACTCAGAGGTTATGCTGGGCATGCTGCGGGAGGCCAACTATCACATAACCACCAAGGAAGCAGATGCGGAAGTATTAATCGTTAACACCTGCGGTTTTATCCAAGCTGCCAAGGAGGAATCCATACGACATATCTTTGAATTGGCCCGCTATAAAGAAAAGGGCAAATGTCGTGCTCTCATCGTCACCGGCTGCCTGGCCCAGCGCTACCACCAGGAACTGATGGAGGAGATCCCGGAAATTGACGCCATGGTGGGACCGGGTCATATCAGCGAGATTGTTACCGTTGTCGATAACGCCCTGGGCCACAGGCAGCGAAGTTCCCACATCAATGATCCGTTGTATATCTACGACGAGCACGCCCCAAGATTACTGAGTACCCCTGCCCATACGGCCTATGTAAAAATTGCCGAAGCTGCGATAATCGCTGCGCCTATTGTGCCATTCCCGATATCAGAGGCCGGTTTCGCAGCAGGACCATGGAATCCATCGGGGCGGAAGTAAAAAGGCTGGTGGGGAACGGGGCCAAAGAAATTATCTTAATCGCCCAGGACACCACCCGCTACGGGCTTGATCTTTACGATGAATACCGCCTGGCTGCATTGGTTCGTAAACTGGGACCTACCCCCGGTCTGCAATGGATTCGTTTACTGTACTGCTATCCCAACCGGTTCACCCAGGACTTAATTAAAGCCATCGCCGAAACACCCAATGTCTGCAAGTATATTGATTTGCCCCTGCAGCATGCTGCAGATGACATTCTGCGGGCCATGCGGCGCCCGGTTACCAAGCAGCAGGCCCGTGAGTTAATTGAAAGCCTACGGCGGGAGATACCGGAAATCGTTATCAGAACTTCCTTTATTGTTGGTTTTCCCGGGGAAACCGAAGAACATTTTCAAGAACTGCTGGACTTTATGGCAGAAATGAAATTTGACCGGGCCGGTGTTTTTACCTATTCCCAGGAAGAAGGAACCCCCGCTGCGGAGATGCAGAATCAGGTCCATGGCCGGATTAAACAGGAACGCTATCACCGGGCTATGACCTTGCAGCGGGAAATCTCTCTGGCCCAAAACAGGAAACGCATCGGGCAGGAACTGGAAGTTCTGGTGGAAGAAGCGGTGGACCCCGGCAAAGGGGTTTATGCCGGTCGTTCTTCCTTTGACGCCCCGGAGATTGACGGTACGGTGGAGCTCACCAGCCCAGGCCTTTGGCCATTGGGGAGATTGTCAAAGTGAAAATTAACAGGGCCTTAGAGTATGATTTGATGGGAGAGTTGGCCCAATGAATTTGCCCAACCGACTGACGCTGGCCAGAATGTTTTTAATTCCTGTCTTTCTGGCTGTTGTCACCCTTAAAATTAAATACGGAGATATCATCGCCGCCGGTGTCTTCGTGCTGGCCGCCAGTACAGACGGGCTGGACGGCTATATTGCCCGCAAAAATAAGCAGGTTACCACCCTGGGCAAGTTTATGGACCCCCTGGCGGATAAACTGCTGGTTTCCGCGGCTCTGATCGTGCTGGTGGAACTGGGAAAACTATCGGCCTGGGTGGCGGTGCTGATTATCGGCCGGGAGTTTATGGTCACCGGCCTCAGGGCCATTGCCGCTGCCGAAGGTGTGGTGATCTCCGCCAGCAAACTAGGGAAATGGAAGACTGTGACCCAAATTATCGCCATTGTGGTCATGTTTTTGCATAATGTTACCTTACAATTCCTCGGTTTTGACCTGGGCAAGATCGCCATGGCGGTGGCCGTCTTCTTCACCATTTGGTCCGGCGTCGACTATGTGTCCAAAGGCTGGCATTTGTTAAAAAAAGGTGAATATTAGAAGATATGAAAAGAAAGGATAGGACGTCCGGGTCTTCCCCGGGCGTTTTTACTATGCTTGCCTTAGGGTGATTAGTTGCCTTAAGGCTTTTTATTTCCAATGGTTTCATAAAGAATCGTATATACGATCATGGTATAATGGTATAGCATATGAGCAGTACTAATACTGGAAAGGATGATGGCTATGCAATGGCACGGCCTTAAGCTTCCGGTTATTTTTTTGGCCTTTGTTTGCGGACTGGCCCTGGCCTTTGGCGGGCAGTGGGCTTATCAAGAATACAATTTTCAGAAGCCGTTAAACAAGGTTCTGGCCGAAAACAAACTGGTAGAGGACTTTAAGGTTGAAGAGAATTCCACAAAATCTGTGGTTAAAGTTAAATTATCGAAAGATACAGTTAACTTAATGGATGCTTATCAGGAAATCAACCAGTTGACGGGTCAGGTTATGGGTAAGACACCTTATCAACTGGAATTTGTCAGTGAAACCGACCCCTCACTGGACCAGGCCTTTTATGAGAGCCACCATGTGATTTATCAATCCCAGGTGGCGGGGAATTTCCCCGAGGTTGCCCTGAAGGTCCAGGAAGCTGCCCGGAAACAGGGGGCGGAAGGAAAGGTCTTTGTGGACCAAAACAATATTTACATTCAAATCACAAAACCGGACGGGCATTATCTGCATCAGGTTATCCCCAGACAAATTCCCGGTGAGGTGGTCTTCTGGCAAGGAGGTGCCAATGTTGCTAAAAGAAATTAGTATCGGCCTGGGCGCCGCACTGCTGGTCTTTGGTGCGACGGCGGGCTATGATATAACCCCTTTTATTTTTCTGCTGGCCTTTGGGGGGGCGCTTTTTTACCTGACCAGTGCCAGGGGCATGGTGAAATCGGGGTTCGGCAATTCTCCTGCGGTTCCCAAACGGCAGGAAATTTCCTTTGATGATATCGGCGGACAGGCTACCGCCATCAAGGAACTGAAAGAGGCCCTGGATTTTATCAGAAACCATAAAGAAATTCAGAGATTGGGTATCCGTCCCCTTAAAGGAATCTTAATGACCGGACCGCCGGGAACGGGTAAAACCCTGATGGCCAGGGCCGCTGCCAGCTACACCGATTCGGTGTTTGTTTCTGCCAGCGGTTCGGATTTCGTGGAAATGTATGCCGGTGTGGGGGCCCAAAGGGTTCGCAAGCTGTTCCAAACGGCCCGGGAAACCGCTACCAAACAAAAAAGGAGAAATGCCATTATCTTCATTGATGAGATTGAGGTTTTGGCAGCCAAACGGGGTCAAAATTCCAGTCATATGGAATATGACCAGACCCTGAATGCCCTGCTGGTGGAAATGGACGGACTGAAGGTGGATGACAGCGTGCGGCTTTTGATTATGGCCGCCACCAACCGGGTGGATATGATGGACCCGGCCCTGCTGCGTCCGGGACGCTTTGACCGCCAGGTGAAAGTGGATCTGCCGGATAAAACAGGCCGCTTGGAAATTCTCAAACTGCATACCCGCAACAAACCCATGGCCGAGGATGTGGACCTTTCCCAGGTGGCCAAAGAGACCTTTGGTTTTTCCGGCGCCCACCTGGAAAGTCTGGCCAACGAAGCGGCCATTCTGGCTATGCGGGAGGGCTTAAAGAAAATCCATTACCGTCATTTCCATGAGGCCGTCGACAAAGTGATTATGGGCGAAAAGCTGGACCGCCGGCCCAACCCCGAAGAACTGAAGCGGGTGGCTGTGCATGAGATCGGCCATGCCCTGATCAGCGAGCTGGTGCGCCCGGGATCGGTCTCAACCCTGACCGTGACTTCCAGGGGTGGCGCCTTGGGCTACATGCGTCAAAACCCCGAGGACGATACCTATTTATACACCAAGGACTACCTGGAAAATCAAATTGCCATTATGCTGGCAGGGGCGGTGGCGGAGGAAATTGTTTACGGCAACCGCAGCACCGGCGCTTCCAACGACTACGAAAAAGCCCTGCATACGGCAGAGACCATGATCAAGTCCGGCATGTCCAAGCTGGGCGTGGTTCGTTTGGAAAGCCTTCCCGGAGAAATGAAGCACAACGTGGTTTCTGAAATTATCAAGGAACAGGAGCAGCGGGTCTTTGAGTCGATGAAACAGCATCAGGAGTTTTTGAATTCTACCATGGCTGTTCTGCTGGAAAAAGAAAAGATTTCCGGCGAGGAATTCAGAGCATTGATGCTGGCCCCGGCCGCTGCATAAATTGATAATATCTGGAAACCATAAAAGAGACCAATCTTTGGTCTCTTTTGCTGCTTCATAAAGACTTAATTCCACTGTCAGGAGCAAGACAGCCAGGAATTGGTGTATAGCATGCTTTTCTCAATATTTGTGAAGGGAAATTGGTAGTACCGGCGAATAACTAAAGGATAAAGCAAGAAAAAGGTGATGCGTGTGCAGGCAGAAATCATTTTTACCGGTACAGAATTGTTGGTGGGTGAAGTATTAAATTCCCATGCCCAGTATTTAGGCAGACGCCTGACGGAGATGGGAATCGAAGTTATACAACACACAACGGTGGGAGACTACTGGGGCCGCATGGGTCTGGTGCTGCTCCAGGCCTTGGAGCGGTCTGACCTTATCTTTATTACCGGGGGTCTGGGGCCGACCATTGATGACCTGACCAAAGAAACGGTAGCGGAAGTACTGGAACTGGATATGAAGCTGGATGAGGCATCCCTCCAGGCCATTAAGGATTACTTTGCCAAAAGAGGCATGGAAATGCCGGCCAACAATACCAAACAGGCCTATTTCCCGGAGCGCCAGGATTTTGCCCAACACCAGGGGAACCGCCCCGGGTGCCATCGTCGAGGTCGATAAAAAAGCCATCATCATTTTACCCGGACCGCCCTGGGAACTGGAAACCATGTTTGAAAACTCCGTGGTGTCCTATTTGAACAGTTTGCCCCACAGGGGGACCCTGTGTACTTCCAAGACCTTTAAACTGACCGGTATCGGAGAAAGCTCCGTTCAGGAACTGATCTACGATTTATGCGGTATGGGCAATCCTGAAATTGCCTTTTTGGTGCAGCCCGGATTGGTGGAGATCCGGATTACCGGACAGGGGTCGACCCTGGAAGAGGCCTCCAGCCTGGTCCGGAATTTGTCTGATCTGGTTCGGCGCAGGTTATTCCAATATATTTTTGCCGAAGACGATGAAAAAATCGAACAGGTGGTGGGGCAGCTCCTGATTGATGCCGGGCTAACCATCGGGGTGGCTGAATCCTGCACCGGTGGTTTAATTGAGGCGCGGTTGTCCGATATTCCCGGTGCTTCCCGTTACCTGGTGGGAGGCGTTATTGCCTACAATAGCAGGGTCAAAGAAAAAATCCTGGGCGTTCCCCCGGAGATTTTGGAACAATTCGGGGCGGTGAGCCGTCAAACCGCCATTGCCATGGCAGAAGGGGTTCGCAGGGAACTGGGCAGCAGCATTGGTCTGTCCGTCACGGGGGTGGCGGGTCCCACTTCCTCCGAGGGAAAACCGGTGGGGCTGGTTTATATTGCATTGTCCTCGCCCACGGGGGTTTGCTTCCGGGAGTACCGTTTTCCCGGGGAGAGGAAAGCCATTCGTAACGGCACGGTCAATGCCGCTTTAAAGATGGCCAAACACTTTTTGCAAGGGAAATAATCTAGAAAGAAGGAAATGAATGAACCACAGAAAAGAAACAAAATTATTCGGGGAACTGGAAATTAGCAAAAGGATTGTCGACGGGCTGATCGAGATGGGGTTTGAAGAACCGACCCCCATTCAGCAACTTGCGGTGCCCCAGGTATTAGCCGGTCATGATATTATCGGTCAAGCTCAAACAGGCACCGGTAAAACGGCCGCCTTCAGCATACCGTTGATTGAAAGATTGGATTTTAGAATAAAGGAAATTCAGGCGGTTATCGTTACCCCAACCAGGGAACTGGCCATTCAGGTGGCTGAAGAGATCAGTAAAATCGGCCGTTTTTCCCGTATTAAGGTGCTGCCCATTTACGGGGGGCAATCCATCGAACGACAGATCAGGTCGCTGCGCTACGGTGTGCAGGTGGTGGTGGGGACTCCCGGCCGCCTGCTGGACCATCTCAGACGCCAGACATTAAAAATGGACCAGGTCCGTATGGTGGTGCTGGATGAAGCGGACGAAATGCTGGATATGGGTTTCATCGAGGACATTGAGGAAATCCTACGGCACACCCCGGCGGAACGGCAGACACTGCTTTTCTCCGCCACCATGCCGGGAGAAATTATCCGGCTGGCCCACCAGTATATGAAGGATCCCAAATACGTTACGGTCAGTAAAACCAATCTTACCGTACCCCAAATCGAACAGGTTTATTACGAGGCGCCGGAAAAGCACAAGTTGGAGGCCCTGTGCAGGCTGCTGGATATTACGGACATCACCCAGGGCATTGTTTTTTGCCGCACCAAGCGCGGCGTAGACGAACTGGTGGCCGGTCTGCAGGCCAGGGGATATACCGCTGCCGCCCTGCACGGGGATCTCAGCCAGCAGCAGAGGAATAACGTGATGAGGCAGTTCCGGTCAGGGGAAGTGGAACTACTGGTGGCCACCGACGTGGCAGCCAGGGGACTGGACATTGAGGGTGTATCCCACGTCATTAACTACGATATTCCCCAGGACCCGGAATTTTATGTACACCGGATTGGCCGTACCGGCAGGGCCGGCAGGTCTGGCGTGGCCATTACCATTATCAGCCCCCGGGAATACCGCCAGCTCCGGCTGATTGAGAATATTACCAAAACCAAAATCAAAAGGGAACGGCTCCCCAGTATAGCGGATGTGGCGGAGCGTCAGAAAGAAGGCATCAAGGACAGGCTGCTGCGCATTATGGAGGAAGGCAAGCTGGGCTACTATCGCTCTGTGGTGGACAGTCTGATTGATGAATATGACCCGATGGATATTGCGGCCGCCGCCCTCAAACTCTCTCTGGATCTGGAGCCCGCCGAGGATGAAGCGGACCTTGATACCGTCAATTTTGGCAATACCGGGGCCAGACCGGGCATGGTCAGGCTGTTCCTTACCCTGGGACGAAAGGACAAGACTACCCCGGCGGAAATCATCAAGCTGATTTCTGATGAGTCCGGCATCCCGGGCGGTAAAATCGGCAGCATTAACATTTATGAAAACTTCAGCTTTGTAGAGGTGCCGGAAGACTGGGCCAACTGCGTTATGAGCTGCCTGCACAGGCAGCAGTTTAAAGGCAGGCGGTTGTTTGTGGAACCTGCCAGGGCCAGACGGTAGTTTCTCGAGGCTCGAGGTTCGGAGTTCGAGGTTCGCAATAACAGGGGGTCCGTTCCCCTGAAGAACGAGCAATTAAGCTTCGAAAGCCGAATTTCGAGTCTCTTTTTTATTGACTATTTAATTTAAGATACCTTATAATGGAAACAACCGAACATATGTTTAGATTGTGTGAAAGGAGATTTTTATGTCCGATAAACTGAAAGCCCTTGAACTGGCCCTGGCCAACATTGAAAGGCAGTTTGGCAAGGGTTCCATCATGAAGCTGGGAGACTCCACCAAACTGAACGTTGAAGCCATTTCCACCGGCGCTTTGTCCCTGGACATTGCCCTGGGGGTGGGCGGTCTGCCCCGGGGACGGGTGGTGGAGATCTATGGCCCTGAATCTTCCGGTAAAACCACCGTAGCTCTCCATGTCATTGCCGAAGCCCAGAGGCAAAACGGTATGGCCGCCTTTATTGATGCGGAACACGCCCTGGACCCGGTGTATGCCCGTCGTCTGGGCGTAGACACCGAAAACCTGCTGGTTTCTCAACCGGATACCGGTGAACAGGCCCTGGAGATTTGTGAAGCGCTGGTGCGCAGCGGCGCCATTGATGTGGTGGTGGTGGACTCGGTGGCCGCTCTGGTGCCCAGGGCCGAAATTGAAGGGGAAATGGGTGACGCCCATGTGGCCTGCAGGCCAGATTAATGTCCCAGGCCCTGAGAAAACTGACCGGTATCGTGAGCAAATCCAAAACCACGGTGATCTTTATCAACCAAATTCGTGAGAAGGTGGGCATTGTTTACGGTTCACCGGAAGTTACCACCGGTGGACGAGCTTTGAAATTCTACGCCTCTGTCCGGATGGAGGTGCGCAAACACGAAAATATCAAACAGGGCACCGATATCATCGGCAGCCGCACCAAGGTGAAAATTGTCAAAAACAAAGTGGCTCCTCCCTTTAAGCAGGCAGAGTTTGATATTATGTACGGTACCGGTATTTCCAGGGAAGGCAGTGTGTTGGATGTGGCCACCGAATTGAAAATCATCAACAAAAGCGGCGCCTGGTATTCCTATGGCGGTGAAAGGTTGGGCCAGGGCCGGGAAAATGTCAAGGAATTGTTCAAGGAAAGACCGGAATTGGCCCAGGAAATCGAACGCAAGGTGCGTGAAAAACTGGCCCTGGGCAACATTGAGTTAGGGTCCGGCAGCGGCACCGTGGATGAACTCGCTGATGATGATGTTGTTTAGGGTTTGCTGCCAGGTGGTTTAAGGGGTTGCCTCCGGGTTGCCAGGGGGGTGAGAACCTTGACAGTGACTATAAAAAGATGTACAATTATCTTTGGGAGAAAATAGAATTTGATATCTGGCAACAGGTTTTTATATAGATAAAATCCAATATCCTTAAGGCATTCCCCTTATCCTATTAGGGATTTTTGGCTTTTTCGCTGTGTCCCAATATCTTTAACGGTAATTTATTTACCTGCGATATGGACAAACCAGATATCCGGTTCTTTTTCTACCGAGTTTTACTCGGTTTTTTTATTTGTCTAAAATGAATTTAATTCGATGACAGAGACAGGAGGTGAAAACTGTGGAACCAATTCAATTAATTCTGGTGATACTCGTTACTGCCCTGGTTGGTCTGGCAGCAGGGTTTTTTATTCGAAAGAACATTGCCGAAGGGAAAATTGCCTCCGCTGAATTCCAGGCGAAGAAGATTTTGGATGAGGCTGAAAAGGATGCCGAAGGCAAAAAACGTGAGGCCATCGTAATGGCCAAAGAGGAAGTTCTTAAGCTGCGGAACGAAATGGAAAAGGAAATCCGGGACCGCAGAAATGAACTACAGCGTTTGGAGAGAAGACTTCTGCAAAAAGAAGAAACCTTGGACCGCAAAATGGATTCCATGGAAAAGAAAGAGGAATCCCTCTGCCGGAAAGAGGTTGAGATTGAGAACACCAAAGCCGAACTCACCGGTGCTTTACATCGTCAATTGGCAGAACTTGAGAGAGTTTCTGGCTTTCTTCAGAAGAAGCGCGCCAGATTTTGTTGAATGATATTGAAAAAGATCTTCAACATGATATGGCTGTGATGATTAAAGACTACGAAAACAGAGCCAAAGAGGAGTCCGAAAAACGGGCCCGGGATATTATTTCCTCAGCGATTCAAAGGTGTGCGGCGGACCATGTGGCGGAAGCCACGGTTGCTGTTATTCCTTTGCCCAACGACGAAATGAAGGGTCGCATTATCGGTAGGGAAGGTCGTAACATCAGGGCCTTTGAGACCTTAACCGGTATCGACTTAATCATCGATGATACACCTGAGGCTGTCATCCTGTCGGGGTTTGATCCCATTCGCCGGGAAGTGGCACGCCTGGCGCTGGAGAGATTGATCTCCGATGGGCGTATCCACCCTGCCAGAATTGAAGAGATGGTGGAAAAGGCTCAGAAGGACGTGGAGGTTCAAATTCGCGAAGCAGGAGAGCAAGCCACCTTTGAAACAGGTGTACACGGCCTGCATCCCGAGCTGGTAAAACTGCTGGGAAGACTCAAGTTCCGCACCAGCTACGGTCAGAACGTATTGAAACACTCCATCGAGGTCTGCCACCTGGCAGGTCTCATGGCCGCCGAACTGGGGATTGATGTGAAGCTGGCCAAACGTGCCGGTTTGTTGCACGATATCGGCAAAGCGGTTGACCATGAGGTGGAGGGTCCCCACGTGGCCATCGGCGTCAGCCTGTGCCAGAAGTACAAGGAAAGCCCGGACGTCATCCACGCCATCGCCGCCCACCACGGGGACGAAGAACCAAGAACCATCGAAGCTGTGCTGGTCCAAGCGGCAGATGCCATTTCCGCTGCCCGTCCCGGGGCCAGAAGGGAAACCCTGGAGTCTTATATCAAGCGGCTGCAAAAACTTGAAGAGATTGCCAGCGCCTTTGAAGGGGTTGAAAAATCCTTTGCCATCCAGGCCGGCAGGGAAATCCGCATTATGGTTAAACCGGACAAGGTGGATGATTTAGCAGCTGTCCGCCTGGTGAGAGACGTTGCCAAAAAGATTGAAAACGAGCTGGATTATCCCGGACAGATTAAAGTGGTGATTATTCGGGAAACCAGGCATGTTGAATATGCTAAATAGGACCTAACAAAAAACGGCCCGTTTGGGCCGTTTTTGTGTATTACAAATACATCCAGAAATGGAACGAAGTTTTTTTGCCAACAGGGGATTCGGCGGCAGGAATGAATAGTTAATCAAAGAATTATTACTTATTTGGATAGTTTAAACGGGTGGTGAAATTTTTTGGATTTCTGTTACAAGGGGAAGGAAGACCTGACCAACAGTATTAGCTTGTTGATCTCAATTTTGATCAGGTATCCTGAAGTGGCAAAGATTAATTTTGATCCCGAGAATCATGTATTAAAATTTACCTTTATGTACGCCGGTGTTTTATCGGATACGGAGATTGATGAGCTGAAGCATAACATTTTAAGCAGTATTGAGGTCTACAATACCCTGGAATGCAAATACCCGCAGGTTGTCAACCTTGACTACAAAATATCCGACAACCTTACCATGATTGAAATTCAGAGGGATGTGGACACACTAGTACAAGAGGAAATTGCCCTTATGGTTGAGTTATTCCGGCAGTCCATCCATAAGAGTCTGATCACAGAAGAAAGCGACCAACTGGTGGACGAGGATCTGGTGGTTCAAGAAGAACTGATTGAACATATGCTGGAAAGTGTTAAAACAAAATCCGAAAATAAAAGGTTGTACGCCTTCAGAGAAGAAGGCCGAGTCCTGGTTTTCAATAAGTAAGGGGGCTTTCTAAAAAATTGCGTGTCTTAATGATCGGAGACATTGTGGGCCGACCGGGCAGAAGGGCCGTGCTGGACAACCTGAGTTATATTCGTAACGAACGCGACATTGACTTCGTTATTGCCAACGGGGAAAACGCCGCCAGCGGGCATGGCATTACCAAAGAAATTGCCAAGCAGCTCTATGCCGCCGGCATCGATGTCTTTACCATGGGAAATCATGTTTGGAATAAAAAAGAAATTATAACTTATATTGATAAAGAAAAGCGGCTCCTGCGACCGGCCAATTATCCCCCTGGTACACCGGGAGCAGGTTTCCATATTTTTGAAACCAAACTGGGGCACTCGGTCGCGGTTGTCAATGTCTCGGGCAGGATTTATATGCAGGAATTGGATTGCCCCTTCAGGACCGTTGATCATATTCTTGAAAAAATAAAAGACAAAACCCGGATCATTTTTGTGGATTTTCATGCCGAAGCCACTTCCGAGAAGGTTGCTATGGGCTGGTACCTGGACGGGCGGGTAACGGCCATTTGTGGCACACATACCCATGTCCAGACAGCGGATGAGCGCATTTTACCCAATGGCAGTGCCTATATCACCGATATCGGGATGACCGGGCCAAGGGATTCGGTGATTGGTGTCACCACCCACCTGGTGATTGAGAAATTTATGACGCAGATGCCCCGGCGGTTCGAGGCTGCGGAAAGTCCTTATCAATTAAACGCGGTGGTCATTGATGTGGACCCCGCCAGTGGAACAGCCATTAAAATTGAACGTATATTTGATTTAGAATAGATTTTAGAACGCCCTCGCACAAAATTTATAAATTTCTTACAATAGCAGGAATTTTTAGGATTCTGCAGAATAAAATCAATACAGGGATTAGAGCAATCATCCAAACTAACTAAGGAGGGTTTCAGCATGGAAGTCTTAAAAGTTTCAGCAAAGTCCAATCCAAATTCTGTAGCCGGGGCACTGGCTGGTGTGCTAAGGGAGCGCGGTTGTGCCGAAATGCAGGCCATTGGTGCAGGTGCATTAAACCAGGCAGTAAAAGCTATAGCAATTGCCAGAGGTTTTGTGGCCCCCAGTGGAGTTGATTTGATTTGCATCCCTGCCTTTACTGACGTAATCATAGACGGTGATGAAAGAACAGCGATTAAGCTGATTGTAGAACCCAGATAAATTAATTAGTCAGTTCGGTACAACCTGTTTGCTAACGTTGCAAACAGGTTTCTTGCTTCCTGTGGATTTTTAGCTTGTGGAAAGGAGGGATGTCGGTTGCCCGTGGTAGACGGACACTGTGATACGTTAACCGTGTTGTCCCAGCAAAAAAGAACACTGGGTATGCAATCACCCCATGGACATTTGGATCTGCCCCGTTTGCGCAAGGGTGGCATCGATGTTCAATTTTTTGCGGTCTTTGTAGGACCTGAATGCAGTAGTGACCCGGCCGGCTATGTCAACGAAATCATCGATTTGTTTAACGAGGAGATAAAAATTAATCAACCTGAAATCGAACATGTCCGTTGTTATAGAGATATAGAAAATACACTGCAGAAGAAAAAGACCTCTGCGGTCCTTACCATAGAAGGCGGGGAAGCGCTTAACGGCAGGATTGAACAGCTGGATCTTTTTTATAACCTAGGGGTAAGGGGGTTAACCCTGACCTGGAACGGCAGAAACGAACTGGCCGATGGGGTAGGAATGGGCCTGCGGCCAACGGTTTGACGCACCTGGGGCGGCAGGTGGTGCAGCGGATGGCTGCCCTTGGCATGATGATTGACGTGTCCCACCTGGCCGAACCCGGTTTTTGGGATGTGATAACCGAGGTTAAGACTCCCGTCACGGCAACCCACTCCAATTGCAGGCAGATTTGTGACCATCCCCGCAATTTAACCGACAAACAAATTAAGGCCGTTGCGGAAAGCGGCGGGGTGATCGGCGTCACTTATGTGCCCCAGTTTATCGATGTCAATCAACCGTCCATCCACAGGCTGCTGGACCATATTGACCATATCTATAAAATTGCCGGGATTTCCTGCATCGGCCTTGGTTCGGATTTTGACGGCATTGATCTCACCACCGAAGACCTGCATGACGCCAGCGTGGCAGTCCCCAATATTGCCTGCGCTTTGTCCAAACGGGGCTACAAAACCGGAGAGATTGAGAAGATTTTAGGGGACAACTGGCTGCGCCTGTTTAAGGAAGTTTGCGGTTAGTCTTTGCGCTGCCGGGGAGGAAATTTGCTTGTTAACGAGAAACAATATAGAATGGTCGCCATTCCGATCTGGGAATACTGGAAAGAAAAAAGCGGTGATTTCTTTTGTACACAGATTTGCATATCCACACCACTGCTTCGGACGGTTCGGACACTCCCCGGGAAGTGGTCAAGAAGGCCTTGAAGTTGGGGCTTAGAGCTATTGCGATTTCCGACCATGATACCCTGTCCGGGGTCACGGAAGCACAGCAGGCGGCTAACGGGTTCAGGCTGGAAGTTTTATCGGGCGTGGAAGTCAATACTTACTTTCAGGGCTATGAAGTCCATGTGCTGGGTTACTTGATCGACCCCCACAACGACGAATTTGTGACCAAACTGGAGGAATTTCAGGGCGAACGGTTGGAAAGAACCCAAAAAATGGTTGCAAAATTAAGAAACCTTGATATCAATATTGACTTAGACAGGGTGTTGGAACTGGCAGCCGGGGGTTCAGTGGGGCGGCCCCACGTAGCACGGGCCCTGTTGGAAAAGGGATATGTTTCAACCCTGCAGGAGGCCTTTGCCAATTACATCGGGGCTGGCAAAGCGGCTTTTGTGCCCAGGGAAAAACTTACACCGGTGGAAGCCGTTCAGTTAATCCTGAAGGCCGACGGAGTTCCTGTCCTGGCACATCCCGGTTGGTTAAACTGGACCCCTTCCTGCCGGATCTCATCCAGGCCGGGCTAAAGGGAATTGAAGTATGGCATCGCAATCACACCCCGCTGATGGTGGACCACTATTATCACCTGGCTAAAAAATATAATTTAATCCCCACCGGGGGTTCAGATTATCATGGAGCCGGCCACGACATCTGCAATATCCTTGGAGGTGCTGTGGCACCCTATAAATCAGTCCAATTGTTAAAGACTGCAGCCGGAAAAAATTAGTTTCCGTCTGTGCATAATGCAAAATACAGGAGCGGAGTTAAAGAAAGATGAAACTGGCACGCCGGATGGAAGCGTTGGCACCGGTATATTTACGGAAATGGCAAAGGCTAAGGCCAAAAAGGAAGTCAAAGGCGTAAAGGTCATTGATTTGAGTGTGGGAAGTCCCGACCTGCCCCCGGCCCCTCATATCATTGAAGCGCTGCGCAAGGGTGTGGAAAACCCCTGCAACTACACCTATCCCCTCAGTGGGAAACTGGAACTGCACCGGGCGCTGACCCACTGGTACAAACAGAGGTTTAACGTGGTCTTGGACCCGGCCACGGAAGTTTTAACCCTCATGGGGTCTCAGGACGGTCTGGCGCATGTTGCCCTGGCTTACATCAACCCCGGTGATATCGCTCTGGTGCCGGACCCGGGTTATCCCATTTACGCAGCCTCTATTTTGCTGGCCGAGGGTGAGCTATATCCCATGCCGCTGCTGGAGAAGAACCGTTTTCTGCCGGATTTCACCGTTATCCCGCCGGCAGTGGCCAAACGGGCCAGGATGATGACCATCAACTATCCCAACAACCCGGTGGCCGCTTCTGCCAATGCGGATTTCTATAAAGAGGTTGTGGATTTTGCCAAAACCTATGATATTGTGGTCTGCCATGATGTGGCCTACGCCGAACTGGCCTACGATGGTTTTAAACCCATGAGTTTCCTGGAAGTACCCGGAGCCAAAGAGGTGGGCATTGAGTTTTATTCCTTATCAAAGACCTATAACATGGCCGGCTGCCGCATCGGTTTTGCGGTGGGCAATGCAAATATTTTGCATGCCCTGGGGCGTATTAAGTCCAACATTGATTATGGTGTTTTTTCCGCCGTACAGGAGGCAGGCATCGCCGCCTTAACCGGTGACCAGGAATGCGTCCGGCAAACCGCTGCCACCTACCAGAGACGGCGGGACATTCTGGTGGAGGGCCTGGGCAAACTGGCTGGCAAATGCCGAAACCGCAGGCCTCCATGTTTATCTGGGCGCCGCTGCCCGGAGGGTACCGTTCCTCCATGGATTTCTGCCTGGAGTTCTTAGATAAAACCGGCATCCTGATGGTGCCCGGGGTAGCCTTTGGGGCCCAGGGAGAAGGTTACGTGCGCATCGCCATGGTGCAGAAAGAGGAAGATTTGCGGGAGGCCATCGAAAGGGTTGCTTCTTTGTTCCAGTTCAGCTAGTTGAATGTCTACAACATCACCCCCTAGCATATACTACTGTAAGCGGGATTTAAGGGGTGGTGTTGTTTTGAACGGCAATGCGGATCTTCAGTATCTGCAGAAGCGGATTCAGGAACTGGAAGAAAAAATAGAGCAGCTTCGGCTTAGCCGTCGGGTGTTAATGAACTTGATAGAGAAAATCGAAAAGGATAAATCCACCTTTGTCACCCGATTGGAGAAGGAAAACCGCAAGCTTCACAAAGACAATTACCGATATGCCCAGAGCTTATTGAAACAAAACCGCAGAATTGTCGAGTTACAGAACCGGCTGGAGGACATTCTGACGGAAATGTAATGTAAAACCGCCTCAGGCGGTGTTTTTATTTCACTTCAATTAATGCAAAGCATCCGCTTGCCTGAGAATCTGCAGTTCCGGAGGATCCCCGGCCTGTTGCGGCCGGTGATGGTTCTCGATGAGACAGACCACATCCGGGGACAGGTTGACCCGCCTGGCAATGGCGGCCCCGGCCTGCGGGTGATTGGCGTGTGCGGCGGCGGCCTGAAAAAAATGTCCGTAGAAAAGTTTTTGCCGCAGCATCCTGTCATACAGCCTTGGTGCCAGCGTTGTCATGACTACGATGAAAACCTTGTCCATGGTTTTAATAAGATTGGCGGGTTTGCCCACGTCATGCAATAGGGCGGCTTTCATGAGCAGTCTTCTGTTTACCTGGGGATACTCAGGCAATAACTTTAAGCAGGTCCGGGCCACCCTTACACAGTGGGTTTGGGTTGGCCGGTCCATGCTAAAAAACAGGGACTGTTCTTCAGGATTTAAATGCGTTTTGACAAAGCTTATTTCACCTGGCCCCACTTTGCTGAAGAGAGCGTGCCAAAACTGCAGGACTCTGTTTAGAACCACCTTTTTATCCTCCGGTATATTGCAACAAAATACATCATGAATGGCAGGAGTTTTCCCGGTACTGGAAGAAATCAAGTAAAGGAATTATTATACCTACCAAACCCATCATAATGGAATTTGATGCGATATGCAACGACAAGGAAGGACAGCTCAAATGAATCATGGAAAACTGGTCCTGGTTTTAGGCGGCAGCCGCAGCGGCAAAAGTCAGTTTGCAGAGAGCTTGGCCCATCAGCGGGGGAATAAAATCCTTTACCTGGCCACTGCGGCAGTTTATGATGAGGAAATGGCCCGGCGGGTGCAGGTTCACCGGGAAAGGCGTCCGGCCATCTGGGATACCAGAGAGGAAACACTGCATGTCATTGAAGCAGTGGAGGAGTCAGCAAACCGGTACGATGTCCTGCTGCTGGATTGCCTTACTCTTTGGTTAACCAATTTATTATTGAACGATGCTGTACCCGGTTCCGGCACCCCCTGGCCGGACAAGGAGAAATATATGTTAAATCTTGTTGGTCAACTGGCTATTACCTGTCAAGGCAGACCGTCCAGTGTCATTGTGGTAAGCAATGAAGTGGGCCTGGGATTGGTGCCGGATAACCCGTTGGGCCGTGCCTTCCGGGATGTGGCCGGTGCAGCCAATCAGCTGATGGCTCAATATGCCGATGAGGTTTACTTTGTGGCAGCGGGGCTGCCCATTGAATTAAAATCCCGAGCATCTACCATTTAACAGAGAAAGGATTGATGACGGTGAAGACCGGGATCTACCTGGTGCGTCATGGCGAAACAGCCTGGAACGCCGGTGGAAAATTTCAGGGCCACTCGGACATTCCGCTGACTGAGCGCGGCAGAGAACAGGCCAGAACCCTGGCGGCACGCCTCAGCAGCCTGAAAATAGATGCCTTCTACAGCAGCGATTTGTCCCGGGCCAGGGAAACCGCCGAAATTCTGGCGGAACCCCACCAGGGAACCGTCTACTACCTGCCGGAATTGCGGGAAATCAATTTCGGCCAGTGGGAAGGTCTTACCTTTAAGGAAATTGCCGAAGCCTACGGCGAACTCAGCACCCAGTGGTGGACCACCCCGTTAACCACCCAGATTCCCGCCGGAGAACGGCTGCAGCAGGTGGTGGACCGCTGCACCAGGGCCATCACCGATATCCTCAACCGCCATGCCGGGGAAACGGTTGTGGTGGCGGCCCACGGCGGGGTCATCCGAATTATCGTGGGCATTGCCCTGGGGTTGGATTTGAATTTTTTTTGGAAATTACGTTTGGATAACGTCTCATTAACCATTCTGAAATACCACGGTTCGGACAAAGCCATTTTGGAACTGTTTAATGACACCTGCCATTTGCCTGATGAAAGTTGACCGGTCCCGAAGGAGATACAGAAACAACATTGTTTTCTGCCGGGTAAGGTGTCATAACCAAATAGAATTAATCAATTGAGGTACAGGAAATGTTTGCTAAACTTTCAAAAGAAAAATTCTTAAACCTGGTTGAGAACATTAAAGAATATGTGGATTTATTTACCCTTGAAGAGGGATTGGAGCAGTTTAAGAAATGCAGGCTAAAAGCAGTTCAGATCAATGGTGACAGTGTGCAAGCGCAGGTTCGGGACTACCAATACTATACCGCCACCATTGACGTGAATGATTTTCTGGAAAGTTATTGCACCTGCGGAGCAAAGGATTTCTGCAGTCACCTGGCTGCTGTCTTTTTTTACCTGTACTCCAGTCACCGATGGCCGGACACCTTTTTAGCAGAGGCCAAGGAACACCGTAAGCAGCAAGCAGCAAAGAAGACGGTCGAATTACTTGACAAAACCACTGTCAAAAAACCGCTTCCGAAAGATTCGGTGGAAGCCTGGCATCACTATTTTGAACTGGTATACGGGCAGATGATCAATCTACATGAGCATTCTCGTTATAAGTTTCTGGACGGGTTACAGTATTATCTGGTTTTTTCCGGCATATATGAAAAATTTCAGGAAAAGATGTTTTCCCATAGTTCCGGATGGCCTGTTACTCTACGGGAAATATTCCGGTTGCATAGCGTTTTGTTTCTCATGGACCGTTTGGAAAAGATCAACCGGACTCACCAGTGGTTTTCTCTTACTGCTTCCCAACCGGCCTATTGCGAACGTTGTGAGCAAGAGTTATTAAATCATATACCGAAAATTACCATTGAACAAAAAGAGGTTTTGCGGCCTTTTTTACAAAAGATCCTGGAGACCGTCCAAGAACACTATTTTCAACCATCTCAGACTCTTTTTGATTGGAGGTTTATCCACGGGGTATTGTGGGGGACGATCCTGTATCATCCTGCCCTGGTGGAAAGGGAAACGGCCTTCTTAAAAAGGAAGCTGCTTACGCCTTCACCGGATCGGTACAAGGCGGGACTTGGCCTTGTTTTCTTTAAGGTGTTGGAGAACGAGGACGCGGCAGCCCGGTCTATTCTGCAAGAATTAGATAACTTGAGGGTAAGAGATTTGTTTGAATATCTGTCTTCCTTCCGGCGAGTCGGAGATTGGCAGCGGCTTTTGGAATGGTTGAGATGGTTATTACCTCGGGCTGAGCACACGGACAGACATGAATTTGAAATCCTCTGTGAGTACTGGAACGATGCAGCCGGAGAAAGCGGCGTTCAGGAAGAGGCCTTACGGGTTCTCAAGACCTGGCTACCCAGAAGCCGCCGGTTTTATGCCGACCTGCTCCTACAATTAAAGCTGTACAGAGACTGGGTGGAATTGAATATTTTATATGCCAGTGATTCTGCCGATATATCGCCGGCTGATTCCCGTCTGCTGGAAAACAAGGACCCCGCGGCCTTACTGCCCCTGTATCACCAGTGGGCCGCCAGGCTCATTGAAAGCAAAAACCGCAAGTCCTACCAAGAAGCGGTAAAACTGCTTAAGAAATTACGATCCCTTTATAAGAAATTAAAACTGGGCCGGGAATGGGACGAGTTTATTAACTACCTGGCCGCCCCGGGGAGGATTCTTCGTTTGGGGAGAGCAGCAAATAAAGGGACAAGTCTACCAGTTTGGCGTAACGGATTTAAAATTTTGTCTCTTTGCCTGGCACCGGCCTTCCTTTTACGGTTCCTTTATCGAAACCATACAGCATAAGAATTGGACAGGCATTTATCTGTCACCCCGTCAGGCATTGGACTTTTTTGCTGAGCCCCCTCATATAAGGGCTGTGGACTGGCAGTGGAGCGAAGAAATCATCCGACTCCGGGAATATGCGCCGGTTATTAAGGAGATTCTGGCAGAGGGCCGGTGGCGACCGGACTTTGCCGGGTGGCAGGCGGACCGGCGGGGGTGGAGACTGGATTGGCCGTCGGATTTAGAGACCGGAGCAAACCTGCCCTATCTGTCGGACTGGACAGACGGGATTATAAATGAGCTGATAGAACAAAATCAACAGGTCCGCAAGTGCTGGGACGAACTTGCAGGCCAATATCCCCTGCTGCAATCCGGAGCAAACCTGCCCCCTGTTATCTCCGATGAAGAGGAGTGGCTGGAGGCCATTGGCTGGAAAAGGGATCTGACCCCTTTCCGGACCTGCCTGCAAATTATAGAGCCGTCTGAAAATACGCCCTGGCAGCTGAACATACTGCTTCAGGATCAGCAGGACCCGAGCCGCCTGGTCGTTTGGGGGCCGGCGCAACTTGAAGAAGGGACTGATTTTCAGGCTGGCGAAAAAATGCCCCCTGAATGGATACCTCATTTGGGGAGGATACACCAGGACACGAAAAAATGGATCAAACTCATCCCCTGGTTGGCGGATCAAAAGGGAAGAAGTACAGGCATACCGGACAGACTGCGTACTGCATTAACCGAGGACGAAACCTGGGAATTCCTGAATTCAAACTCTTCCTGTAAAACCGAGGGAACGTTCTAACAAGGTTCAACGCCTTTTGGAAATGGTGGAGGAACTCCGGAAGGAAGGAGACCGCTGTCTGATATTTACTCAGTTTTTGGGAATGGGGCAAATGCTTCAGCAAATTATTGAGAAAGAATTGCGTGAGAGGGTTTTCTTTCTCCATGGCGGGACACCCAGGGTACAACGAGACGAAATGATCGCTCGTTTTCAGGACCGGTCTCTGGTTGGCAAAGAAGCCTGCAACATTTTTATTCTGTCCTTGAAGGCGGGAGGGCTGGGGCTAAACCTGACCGCTGCCAATCATGTCTTTCACTTTGACCGCTGGTGGAACCCGGCGGTAGAAAACCAGGCCACCGACCGTTCCCACCGGATTGGACAGCGACGGATGGTACAGGTTCATAAATTTATTAGCCCGGGTACCCTGGAAGAAAGGATTGACGAAATGATTGAGCAAAAGCAGGATTTGAACCAGCAGATTGTCTGTGGCGGAGAAACATGGATTACGGAACTTTCCACGAAGGAAATAAGAGAAATTTTTGCCCTGCGTAAGGAATGGATAGGGGCATAAAGGAGTATAAAGAGGTAACGGCAGATGTCGAAGAAAAAAGAGGATAAAAAGAAAAAGAAGAGGCTACATCAAAAAAGAGCGCGGGTCAAAGGTGACAATCCCGGCAACCAGGCGGTTGAAACAGAACTTTTGTCCCGAGAACCAGAGAACCTCGGTCACCTCTCGCCCCCCTGGCAGCATTTTTACCGGACTGTAATTGATCAGATCAAATAGAGGAAAAAATAGGATATCATTTATAGCCCCCCCCAGGGTGGTTTTTGTTTTTCATGGATAATCGACTCCCCGCCGAGAAAAACTAGGTTTAACAAGTCAGCGGGGAGGGAAAGATTTTATGGAAGAGTATCTCAGATCCAGAGTTCCCTGGAGTACGGAGCCCAGTTTGGAAACCAAGGCCAATGAAGTGGGTGTAAACTTTAATGCTCTGATTGACGGTATAAAGAATAACAGGTCTGACGAAGAAATGGCAGAGGAATTCGGTGTAAAGCCCAAATGTATCGGCTATTTAAAAGAACATTTTTGGACCCGTGGCATTGGCTCCATTATGGGACAAGACTAATTTCTTATTTGCATAAAACTCAGACTCACTTCCCGTTGCCCTCGCGGAAAGGGGTCTCTTTTTCCGAGGGTACTGCTTAATCAGTTGTTTAAGTACGGGAGGTTTTTATCTTTGTTGCGAAGATTTTTGATCTTACTCCTGGCTGTTCCCATCATCGAAATGCTGATCCTGGTTGAAACGGGAAGGCGGTTTGGTTTTTGGACCACCCTGGGAATCTTGATTGTTCTGGGATTACTGGGCATTTTCCTGGTCAGGACCCAGGGGTTTGCGGTGGTGGGCAAGATCAAGCAGGAAATATCCCTGGGGCAGGTACCCACCACTTCTTTATTGGACGGTCTGCTGGTACTGGCCAGCGGTCTGCTGCTTTTGACGCCCGGGTTATTGACAGACTTTGTTGGATTGGCCATCTTATTTGAACCTGTCCGCCGCGTTTTAAGGCTCAAATTAAAGAGCTTTATCCTCAGGTCTTTTCTACCGGGCAGACTGCTCAGGATAAAATGGTAGGGTTTAAGGTCTTTATAATGACAATTTCCTAGTATCGTTAAACTACCTGTGATATAATAAACGAATATAATTTTTGACCAGCTTTTATCATAAAGAAGGGAGAGTTAGAGTTGTATCCAGAGAAATTTGCCAAATCCGGACTGACATTTGATGATGTATTGCTGATTCCTGCAGCTTCCGAAGTATTGCCGAGGGAAGTTGACACCTCTACCTACCTTACCAAACGAGTTAAACTAAATGTCCCCATCATGAGTGCCGGGATGGACACCGTGACTGAATCACGCATGGCCATTGCCATCGCCCGGGAGGGCGGCATCGGGGTCATTCACAAAAACATGTCCATTGCACGCCAGGCCATGGAGGTTGACCGGGTAAAACGGTCGGAACACGGGATTATTACCGATCCCATTTTTCTTTCCCCCGAAAGTCCTGTTCGGGAGGCCCACGAATTGATGGAGAGATATCACATTTCAGGGGTGCCTATTACGGTGGACGGCAAACTGGTAGGCATTCTGACTAACCGGGACCTCCGCTTTGAGACCAGCGATGACCGTCCTTGCAGCGATGTCATGACCAAAGACAACCTGATCACCGCGCCGGTGGGCACCACCCTGGAAGAAGCCAAACAAATTCTTATGAGGCACAAGGTGGAAAAGCTCCCCATCGTGGACGAGCACTATAACCTGCGAGGTTTAATCACAATCAAAGACATTAAAAAGGCCAAGGAATACCCCAACGCCGCCAAGGATGAGCGGGGACGCCTGAGGGTTGCCGCAGCGGTGGGCGTGGCTTCCGATACCATGGAAAGGGTGCAGGCACTGGTCAATGCCAAGGTGGATATCATCGTGGTGGATACCGCCCACGGTCATTCCCACATGGTCGTGCAAACCGTTAAAAACATCCGGTCTGCCTACCCGGATTTAAACATTATCGCCGGCAATGTAGCCACTGCCGAAGCCACCAGAGATTTGATTGCTGCCGGGGCGGATGCCGTTAAGGTGGGAATCGGTCCCGGTTCTATCTGTACCACCAGGGTGGTGGCAGGTGTCGGGGTACCGCAAATTACCGCGGTTTATGATTGCGCCCAGGAAGCGGCCAAATATGGCGTCCCGGTGATTGCGGACGGCGGCATTAAGTATTCCGGAGACATTGTGAAAGCCATCGCCGCCGGCGCCAGCGTAGTTATGCTGGGCAGCATCCTGGCGGGCACCGAAGAAAGCCCCGGGGAAAAAGAAATTTACCAGGGCCGCAGCTACAAGGTCTATCGCGGCATGGGTTCTCTGGGCGCCATGAAAGAGGGAAGCGGCGACCGCTACTTCCAGGAGCAGGCCAAGAAAATGGTGCCCGAGGGTGTGGAAGGCCGTGTTCCTTTTAAGGGTGCCCTATCTGATTCCATCTTCCAACTGGTGGGCGGTTTAAAGGCCGGTATGGGTTATACCGGCAGCCGGAGCATTGAGGAGCTTAAAACCAATGCCAGGTTTATCCGCATTACCCCGGCAGGCCTAAAGGAAAGCCACCCGCACGGCGTGCATATTACCAAGGAATCACCCAACTACAGTTTATAAGCAAAAAGTCCACGGGGCATACCTCCGTGGACTTAAATTTTTTGAAATTAATAAATGATACACCCAACTACTTTATCAAAGAAATAGCCTATAGACGTAAGATTTCTCACCTCTATCCTCTCACATCTCACTTCTCAAATCATCGGCCCCGGTTTAGGAAGGTCAGTTTTTCAAATCGCTGGATGGCTTCCTTTGGCACATTTTTGCCAAACCTAACCATCAACACATTGGCGGGATGTTCCGTGATGTCCGGATCGTCGGTAGCCATTTTCATCAACCCTACAGCAGAAAACAGTCGGGTCATCATCTTTTGGTAGTTCATCATGGTGAGGCCGCTGTTTTTCAAATCCCAATGCCAGCAAAATACAATGGTAACAACGATATGGTCTTCCACAAAGTTGTGGGAAAAGGCCGCCATAAGTAAATAATGGGCAATTTTATCGTTTCTCCATTCCGGGCTTACTTCCACGGCGCCTAACTCAAGGACGTAAGGGTGCTTGCTCCACCGGCTGTACTCATCAGGGGCATGAAAAGTTACATAACCGATGATTTTGTCCTGAAACCTGGCAATGAAGACTTTGCCTTCCGGCAGGTCGGAAATGAGCATTAATGCTTCCTGCTGCCTGGCGGGGGGGCGGAAATTTTTCAGACCGGGGTCCATGGTTAAGCGAGAGATGTAATCGCTGCTACAGGGACCTCCATATGAATAATGCCTCTGGATGTTCTGAGCACACCGTTTTCCATTTTAATCACCTTATTGTTGTTTGGTCTTTTGGTATCAGGGCTGAAGGCAATACTCATCGTGATCCCCCCTTACTTACAACTTAGACAGGATTACCGACCGTTAAGGTTTAAAAAACGACCTTTTAATTTATTATATGTTACTTGTACCTAAATTTACAAGCATTTAGCAACCTTTTTTTAGGGAGGTTCTTATACTAAACAATTTACGTTTTTCTGACAGGACTTTTTGTTTTCCCAAGTGTAACGACAGAAATCTCAGGAATGGTGCTGATTTTGAGTCTCCTTTGTAAAGAGTCACCGAAACTTGTAGGAAAAATTTTACAATTAAGCGGCAGGGAACTGCGACGAGAAAGGGAATAAGTAAGTATGAAAAGGCATATAATTCTATTTTTGCCGTTTAATTATAGTACAGGAAGGTGATGGGGTTCAGTGACCACAAAACTTAATTCCCTAACAGATGTTTTAAAAAAGACACTTTTCTTCTTTGATGGATTATCCGTTGAAGAAATCGCCCCCTATGTACAGAAGAAGATGCTGCAGGATTATTCAACTGCTAAGGTGATTGAAAAAATCAAACTGTGCTTAAAACAACACGCCTGCTTTTATAGCGATGAAAACGGCAAGTGGCGTTTAAAATTACAGGGTTATCCCGAAAACGATCACTTTTATCAAATGTTAATCAAACGCCAGCAGCCTATCGGGCTGCGCCAGGTGGTAACCAATCCTGTGGCCAGAAAGAAGAGAGTGCGGAAATTGGCCGAAGAGGCTGCTTTAATGCCGGACGGGCGGTTTGTCCAATTGGATAACGGTAGTTGGGGGTTGACCGAATGGAATGTTGATGCAGAACAGTATTCTTTAAAGCATCTGGTCATCAAAGCGCTCAAGATGCATCAAGGGGGGCTGTCCACCCAGCAGGTTTTCGAATGTGTCAATGAATGGCGGCAAACCACCAGGGCAACCGTGCAGCAAGTGTTAAACAAATTTCCCTATTTCGAAAGAAGCGGCAATGTTTGGACTTATAATCAACAGGGCCATGCATTGTACGATGATCTGGTAAAGCGGTATTTAAATATTTTAAACAAACAAAAGAAACAGTGGCAAAATGACCGGTCCAAACTGCTGCAAAAGAATGAGAAAATGGTGCTGCAGTTAAATGAATTGGGTTCAGCCCAGAGGGAAGCCGCCGCGGCACTGGCCCAAAGGGCTCGGTGGTTGAACAGTACAATCACCTGGCAACGCAGCTGTCCGAAAAGGACCTGCTGCTAAACCTCCGCAAAAAGGAAATCTTACGGTACAGGCACGAACTGGAGAGAACAGAGAATAAGGCCAACAGCATTCTCTACCAGTGCAGATTATGGGTTCGCAAATGCAAGGAGATGGAAAACGAAAGCGCAAGGTTAAAAGAATTGGCCGAAAAAAATCAAACCGGTTTGGAAGGCTTGTTTTCCAAGCTCCAACAATACAAGGAACGGGACCGGGAAAATAAGGCCCGGCTGGCTGAGTTGAAGGAACGCTACAGCACCAGGGTGGCAGAACTGCAGACTGAAATCGTAGAGCTAAAACAAAAAATTGAAAAATATCAAGAGCTGGCCAGTATTGAAGAGCGCAAGCTGCAGAGGGACATCAATACGCTCAGCAACGATCTGAAGGAGGCTCTGGAGGGTGGAGAAGACCTGCAGAAATCCCTCCGTTTAACCCAGCAGGAACTGAGCCGGGTGCAGGCTGAAAAACACGAGTTGGAAGCAAAACTGAACCGGCCTCTGGTACGATTTTTCAGTAAAGTCAGCAGTCTCTTCGGCTGGTAATAGGACAGGACTTAACGATCGCAAAAATCAGGGTGCACCGGGAGGTGTACCCTGATTTTGCTCGGAAACTATAAAACGGCCACGATCTGCTTAATGGCATTGATAAAATCAACGTTTTTGGGGTCCGCCACATTCAGGTAAATATTTTCAGTTTCCGGGGAGGGGTGGTAGGTTTTATCCAGAACCGGCACAATGCCGATGACCGGCAGGCCGGAATCCTTCTCGATTTCATCAATGGTAACCTGAATGGGGTCCGGCACCTTGTTTAAGACAATTTTAAAGTTTTCTGTGGAGTAACCCATATTTTGTAATTTATGCAAGTAGAGGATCAGGTCCTTTACGTTGTATCTGAAGTTATCCATAACAATCAGCACATGGTCAGCTTCTTCTAAGATGACCTGGTTATAATCCCGGTTGCTGCTGTCTGTATCGATCACCAGCATATCATAGGGCAGCTGCTTGAGGTTTCGTACCACAGTCCTTATCTTATGGGCAATTTCTTCATTCTCGGCCAGTTCTTTGGCGTTTTCACTGGACAGTACTTTCAGGCCGGTGTTGTGGGTCAGTAAATAGCTTCTCAGTTTATCTTCACTGAAGTTAATGGCGAAATAAGGATTTTTTTCCGCTTCCGCATCAATGTCCTTCAGCAGGTCTTCCAGGTTGGGGGAACTGGGCAGGCCCAGAGCCCGGCTGTGTGGGTCGGTAATGAAATCCAGGTCGGCCAGAAGAACTTTATTTCCCTGCAATTGCGTATAACCTGCCAATTCCTTGGCTACTTTCGTTTTTCCTTCACCCCGGTGAATACTGTGTACCATGATTGTTTTCATCATATCGCCTCCTGTATATTTTTATCACTACACGAGATAAATGTATAATATCACACCATTATTAATTATATCCTACTATGCCACAATTACTAATTAATTACAATAACCTAAAAAATTCCTTTAAATAAGTCTGTTTTTGAGTTTTGTTTAAATAATGACAAAAATATTTGTCATACCAGCGAGCCAGTGCTTAAGGTGATGTTTTAATTTTTCTTAATTCCATTCAATATCTTTGTGTTATTATAGTACTATAATCTTTTGATAACAAAATTTTGGCAGGTGAATGATTCTTGACCGGTAGGGGAAATATCATCAGTTATTTTATGTTGACCCTGGCTACCGTTGCCTGGGGAGGGGCCTTTGTGGCAGCCAAGATGGTGGTTACGGAATTGCATCCTCTGGTGGCCGCGGTGGCCCGTTTTTGGTTGGCCTTTTTATGCTTGATTCCCTTTATGCTCTGGAAGGAGAGGGGGAAAGCCAGGGTTTCGCTGCAGGATTGGCCTGTCTTGATCTTTCTTGGTTTCTCTGGTATTTTTCTTTATAATATCCTGTTTTTTAATGGTCTTAGGATATCGGCAGCGATGGATGGCTCCTTGCTGGTAGCCTGCGGACCTGTATTAACGGCTATTTTATCCGCTCTGGTCCTGAAAGAATGTTTGAATTTCAGGCAGGCTATGGGTTTCCTGGTATCCCTGGGCGGCGTGGTGGTGATCGTGACCAAGGGGGTGCCGTCTGCGCTGCTGGCCTGGGATATTAACCCCGGGGATATTATGTTGACCTGCAGCGCGCTGACCTGGAGTTTTTACTCCGTTGGCGGAAAAATCATTATGAAGAGGTTATCCCCGGTGGTTTCCACCACCTATGCCATGGGGATCGGGGCGGCCATGCTGACCCTGGCAGCCATCCCACAGCTGGCGGAGGAGCCCTTTGCCAACGTGACACAAACTTCTGTGGTGGGTTTGGGATATCTGGCTGTCATGGCCTCCGCCCTGGGATTTGTTTTCTGGTTTGAAGGAATCAAGAGGGTAGGGGCAGGAAAGGCCTCCATTTTCCAAAATATCGTTCCCCTGTCCGGGGCATGCCTGTCCATCCTGCTGCTGGGTGAGCGATTACAAACCTTTCATCCCATCGGTGCGATGTTGATATTAGGCGGCGTATATATGGTAACGAAACCTGCACGGGTTGCCAAAGCCGTCATCACAGCCGGTGTCCAACAGAATTCCTAAGAATAGTTGAGGCGCAGCCCGGTATTTGAGAGGTGAGAGGTTAGAGGTGAGAGAATTTTTTATAAATCCTTTATTACTCTTCTCACTTCTCACTTCTCAAACGCCGGGTTTTGCTTTTTGACCTGCTATAAACAACAATAGGTAGGTGGTTGACTTGCCGAAGGTATTGCTGGTTGATGATGAGGAGAAAATCAGGGACTTGGTGAAGGTTTATTTAGTCAAAGAAGGGTTTGAGGTGGACGAGCATGACAGCGGCAGTCAGGTTGTGACAAAGGTTAAGGACAATCAATACGATTTACTTATATTGGACCTTATGCTGCCCGGCACCGACGGGTTTACTGTCTGCAAGGAAATTCGCAAATTTTCTCGCATCCCTATTATTATGTTAACAGCTAAGGGAGAGGAAATCGACAGGGTCCTGGGGCTGGAGGTGGGGGCGGACGATTACATTGTTAAACCCTTCAGCCGAGGGAACTGGTGGCCCGGGTGAAAGCGGTGCTAAGACGTGTGGCGCCGGAAAGGGAACCTCTCCAAAAGGCACCGGACATGCTGGCTTTTCCCAACCTGAGGATCAATCCCGATTCCCGGACAGTGGAAGTCAGTGAGAAGGAAATTTCCTTAACACCCAAGGAGTTTGATTTGCTCCTTTATATGGCGAGATCGCCGGGCAGGGCCTTTTCCCGGGAGAACCTGTTGGAAAATGTCTGGGGTTATGATTTTTACGGGGATTTACGTACCGTGGATACGCATATCAACCGCCTGCGGGATAAACTATCGGCAGCAGGACTCAAACAAACCATTGCCACTGTCTGGGGAGTGGGCTATAAATTCGAGGTACCCAAATGATGCGGGGCAGTATTGTTAAAAAACTCTGGTTTGCCACGGCGCTGCTGGTGCTCTTGACCCTGGGCATCGCGACCCTGACCCAGCTGTGGCTGCTGCAGAAAACCTATTACCGGCAGCAGGTGGACAGGCTGCTGGATGGCGCCGGGGGTGCCGCCGGCGCCATTGCGGAAGACAGCAGTACGGAAGCGGTTTACTCGCAGTTGGACGGGCTGGCCGGCAGTTTGCAGGCCACGGTTTTTCTTTTGAATACCGAGGGCCAAATCATTTACAGCACCCGGGGCGGCGGTTGGTCCCGAGGCATGATGCACGGCATGGGAATGGGACCCCAGGGATTCGGGCATGGCATGTGGGAGCAGTTCTCCCAGGTGGATATGGATGAGGTGCTGGCCGGCCGGTCGGTTGTTTACCGGGGCCTTCATCCCATGTTTAAAACGGAGGTCATTACCGTGGCGGTCCCCATCGAAAAAGACCGTTCAGTGATCGGTGCGGTGGCCGTCAGTACACCCCTGCAGCCCATTGATGCCAACCTGCGCGCCTGCAGGGAGTAAGTTTATACAGCCTGCTGTTTGGCCTGCTGCTGGCTGCGCTCTTTAGCTGGTTGTTGTCCCGTTCCCTGTCCAGACCGCTGCTCCAAATGCAGGATGTAGCCAGGTCCATGGCCCGGGGAGATTACAGCAAGAGGGTCCGCATCTCCGGTGATGACGAGATTGGTTTGCTGGCGGACTCTTTAAACACTCTTTCCCGTGAGCTGGAAGAAAAGATCAACCTGCTGCGCCAGGTTGATGAGACCAGGAGGGACTTTGTGGCCAGCGTATCACACGAGTTAAGAACCCCTCTCACCATCATCCAGGGGAATGCCGAGGCTTTGCTGGACCGGGTGATAGAAGACCCGGCAAAACAAAGGGAGTATCTCAACAACATTTTGGAAGAAACCCTGCGGTTGAGACGCCTGGCCAATGAGCTGTTGGATTTACGAAAGATCGAGACAGGTGAGGTAAACTTTTATAAAGAAAGGGTAGATGCAGCAGGCATTTTCACCGGTGTGGTACAAAGAATGCAAGGGTTGGCCGAAGAAAAGCAAATCCAACTCAGACTCGAGACACCGGAGCAGGCAGTGCCAGTGGAGGCAGACCCGGACCGTTTGGGGCAGATACTGATTAACCTGATTGAAAATGCCCTGTGTTTTTCGCCCGGTGGGGGAGAAGTATTCGTAAAATTAATGGAAGGCAAGCACGAAATGATTGCCGAAGTCCGGGATAACGGCCCCGGTATCCCGGAAAGCGAACAGAAATTTATTTGGGACAAATTTTACAAGGTAGACAAATCACGTTCCCGCTCCGTCAGCGGTACCGGGCTTGGACTGGCCATTGTCAAACAACTGGTGGAACTGCACGGCGGCACTGTGACCCTGTCCAGCAAGCCCGGCCAGGGAACAACCTTCAGGTTTACCATACCGAAATAAATGAATCAAAGAAAAACGGCTATGCATTTCTGCGTAGCCATCTTTGCTTTTTGTTATAAATCTGCAATCTCCCACTTGCCGCAACGGGAACCCCAGCGGCCAATGGTGGCGTCATTTTCCAATACTTCAACAATCTCGCAGAGGTTGGAGCAGTCGTTGCATTCAAAGCTGCGGGTTTTATAAGAGAGGCTGGTTACATCAAAGCCCTTAAACTTTGTCTTACCGCCCCGGCTCAGTTCCTCCCTGGCCAGCTGGGCGGCGCCCAGGGCTCCCATCACGTTGTAATGCTTGGGCACCTGTACATCAAAGCCAAGGGCCCTTTCAAAGGCAGCCTTAATACCCTCATTGGCAGCAACCCCTCCCTGGAACAGGATTGGGGGCAGGATCTCCTTGCCTTTGCCTACGTTGTTTAAATAGTTGCGGACCAAAGCTTCGCAGAGGCCGTTAATGATGTCTTCCACCCGGTGCCCCATTTGCTGCTTGTGAATCATATCGGATTCCGCAAAAACCGTACACCGTCCCGCAATCCTGACGGAGGAGGTGGATTTTAAAGCCAGACCGCCGAATTCCTGAATGGGAATGCTCAACCGGGAAGCCTGCTGGTCCAAAAAAGAGCCGGTGCCTGCCGCACAGACGGTGTTCATGGCAAAGTCTGTAACCACGCCGTTTCTCAGAATAATAATCTTGGAATCCTGGCCGCCGATCTCCAGCACCGTTTGCACGTTGGGTTCGACCAGTGAAGCGGCCACTGCATGGGCGGTGATTTCGTTTTTAATGACATCCGCACCCACCATCACACCGGCCAAAAAGCGCCCGCTGCCGGTGGTACCGACCCCGGAGATTTCAAGGTCGGAGGGAATTTCTGCGGCAGCCTCCTTTAAACCCGCCTGCAGCGCCTCGATGGGACGACCCCTGGTCCGGAGATATAAGGAAGTGACCACTTCATTTTGTTCTGTAACGATAACAATGTTTGTACTTACGGAGCCAACGTCTATTCCTAAATAAGCCTTCATACATTACTCCTAACTCGTTACAGCCGGATGGGTATCCAGGCGTGCAAGTTTTTTTCTTTTTAACAAATCCACAAAGGCCTCCAAACGGGTGGCCATCCCGGCCTTGCCTGTTTGTTCATCCAAAAAGAACGTAAGGACCGGAATGTCATACTTACGGCTTACCTTTGTTAAGACTGTTTTGGAAACGATTTCCGGAATACAAGTGAAGGGGGCCAGTTGAACCACCCCGTCAAAACCACGCTGGGCATAAAGCACCGTGTGTCCCACCGAGTCCTGACCGTGTCCCCCGATGGCCACCGGGATCCAGGATTTTGCCGCTTCATGGCAGGTCACCACATCTTCACTGTTTTTGTTCAAATTGTCCCTGGTCCAGCCCGTTAAAAACATGGACCGTTCCACTTCTACACCCAAATTACCCAGAATTTCTTCAATTTCCTGATTGCTGGCCGGCTCCAGGAGAACGTAAATTTCCCCGATCATGCCTACCTTTAAAACCATACGGTCAGGGTCCTGGGGAATGCTGTTCAGCGCCTTGACGGATTCGTTATAAGCTTCATCGATTTGCCCGTAGGTTTTCGCCTTGTCCAGCCAGAGCTGGGCCTTGTGGTACACCTTGGAAGTGGTGCCGGCCACCAGTTCTCTGGGTCGAATTTTGTGGGTCAGTTTCTCCACGTTATCCAATGCCTTCAGCTTGTGCCAGCCCTTTTTAATGGCCTGGTAGACCGCCCGGTAAGACAGCCTGGCGCTGTTAAGGAAGTTAACCTTTTTCAAAAAGTCGATGGGGTGCCGGAGCGGCGCTTCAAAACAAACCATATTTACCTTATGTCCCAAGTCCTCAATAATCCTGTGGTGGACCTGGGCATACAAACCGGCCTGCAGGGTCCGTGTCCGCCGGAAGTAACCAGGGTGTTGGCGCCCATCTCGATGGTTTCTAAATAAGTGCCCAGCAGGATTTTAAAGGGCAAGCAGGCAAACTCCGGAGCATGTTGGACCCCCAGGTCCAGGGTTTTTTGCTGGGCCGGGGGGAACAATTACTTCATTGCCCATTTCCTCCATCAGCATTTTAAAGGCAATATAGGAATGGCCCATGCGGGGAAAAGTCACTTTCAGCATCCACTAGACCCCCTTTTTTCTGCGTCTTACCATATCTGTAAAGGCTTCCAGTCTGGTGGATATGCCAGCCTCTCCGCTGTGCTCGTCAATCATCAAAATCATAAAGGGAATATGCGGGTACTTCTTGGATTCCATTTCAATCATCCGGTAAACCATCGCATCAGGCCCACAGCCAAAGGCGGTAACATAAATAACACCATCCACCCGGCCTTCCTGAAAGAAGTGAAGGGCAGAGCGAAAGGCCCGGTCGCTAAAGGTCCAGAACATGTCTTTGGGGTACTGGTGCTTCTGTCTGACCAATACCGCCGGCGACAAATTCTCTGTGGTTACCACCTGAACGCCCAGGCGGCGCAGCTTGGTTAGAACCCCGACATTAATAAAATCATCGTAAAGATGGTAGGGATAACCCAAGACGGCAAACTTAAGAGAGCCTTCGGCATAAACAGTGTCAGTATTTTTCGCCCCGCCCAAAACGGTAATGGCCTGGTTGGGCAGCAGACCGGATTGCAATAACTCCAGATACCGGTGTTCGGTAGTTAATGAACGATAAAAGGCCTTAAGAATTTTTAGTTTATCATTGGTGAATTTACTGCCCAATTCAAAGAAGGACTTGGCCAATTCAGTCCGCCTGGCCAGAAATCCTTTAGAACGGTTGTTAAACATGGTGTCGATGACCGGAGGCAAATGACTCAGGCTGTGTTTAATCATGTCCGGCAAACCTAAAAATTTTGGGCAGTAAAGGGTTTGACTGTTCAGACAGTACAGCCTGGGAATAAATATATAATCTGCCTTATCCTTAAGAGAAAGGACATGACCATAATAAAGCTTAATAGGGACACATGCTTCCGCCAGTGCTTCCTTGACACCGTCGTCAAGCATCTGTCTGTTACTTAAACCTGAGGTGACAACATTTACGCCCAATTCATTCAAAAAAGCACGCCATCTGGGGAAGTATAAATAATAGGCTAACGCCCGTGGTATCCCTACTGTAGCAGCAGACATTCCATGCCCTCCTTAACTACTGACAGGAAATAATTTCTACATACTCTATGAAACTCCTTCATAAAATAGGCCAACTTCAGTGCAAACATTTGCTTACTAACCGGTGAGCAAATCTATAAATTCACGTTAATTTTTCATTGATGAATACTCATAATCTTTTGAGAAAATAAACTATGAAGTTATTCCCCTGGTAAATGTTTTAACGTAATGACTCATACAGGTGTGAATATCGAGGTTTTTGGTTAACCCTCCGATCATAAAAAAATACATAAACAGCCCGAAATTAGCAGAAATAAAATTCATACCAATATCTGGAGGATCATGAACGATACCATTCTCCTTCATTTCTGAGAAATAGTTTGTCAGCAGCCTCCAGAATTTTTTCGGATGTGTTTACTGTATTCACGGTCACACCCCTTTGGATCCTGCAATGTTAGTGGGCGCTAACATGGTTTATTTTAATATGTCAGAAGTACCTTGTCAAAATGGACTTTTATACCCAGGAAAAAATCCGGAACCGTAAATAAAACCTAAAAATAAGGACAGTATTTTTATAAGCAGGATAAAGTTTTGTTGCGGGGAATAAAGGTTATAAAGTAATTGAAAAGGGTGGATGTTATGAAGGATTTAAAAGAAACAACCATTTCATCGAAACGTGTTTATGAAGGGAAAATCTTAAACCTGAGAGTGGACCGGGTGCTTTTACCCAACGGGAAAGAAAGCGGCAGAGAGGTGGTGGAATTTTCCGAGGCGGTGGCCATTGTGCCCATTGCGGAGGACGGCAAAGTCCTGCTGGTAACCCAGTACCGCTACCCGGTGGGAGATGTTTTGCTGGAAGCCCCCGCGGGCAAAATGGACCCAAAGGAGGACCCGGAAACATGCGCCCGCCGGGAACTGCAGGAAGAAACCGGCTATACCGCCGGTTCTCTGGAGAAAATCTGCGAATTTTACACCACCCCGGGCTTTACCAATGAATTAATGCACGTGTTTCTGGCCCAGGAACTGACCCCCGGCGAACAGAACCCCGACGAAGACGAGTTTGTCCAGGTCGAAGCCGTTTCCTTGCAGGACGCCATTGCCATGATCTACAACGGAAAAATCAGAGACGGCAAGACCATTGCCGGACTGCTGGCGGCCTATAATATGTTAAAGGAGTAACGTCTTAAAATAGTCATTGCAAAAAGGAGTGAAATGTTGAATAAAGAATTAATCAAATTCTGGACAGCACTGGTTTGGAAAGTATTCATCTGGAAAATGAACAGAGATTGCCTGCAGAAAACATTTTGCGCCAATGAATAAACCCGAGGGACGGCAAAAGCCTACCCTCGGGTTTGGTTTTATTAGAGATTATTTTCCCATGGAAAGAGCTCTGGGAGGAAATTCTTTAGAGGGCCTCGGGCTGATTAAGCAGCATGAACTACCCTTGGCGGCCTCTCTTATGGTCTGGGCCGTTGACTTAAGGGTCGTGCAGAGGTGGGGAGATATTTTAATGTTTAATTTAGAATGATGCATGGTGTACCTGGTGTTGGCAGGGCAGTTCTGACATTTTTCATGCTGGCGCTTCATGAACTCCAATTGCCGGGAAGTGGGGCGGATATAACCCTTTTCACAGTGTTCAAAGAAGTCTTTAATCCCCAGCGGGTCGTCCTCCACAGGGCAATTGCAAACTATTTCCACAGAAGCCGGTTCGGTATTCATATGAGAAGTGACCAGCTCACAGACCGTCATGCTAAGGGTTCCCTTTGCCTTTAACGGGCAGGAGCCGTTTTCACACGATGCAAAATCCTTTTCACCACAGGACTTGCGAATACCAACAACCTCTCTGAAATGATTCACCTGTATCATAATCAATGACCTCCATTGATTGTAGGTCTACAAAAATATCACGTTTTCAATTAAAATAATGTATCTTCTGTCCGAATTGTACCTCTTAAAAAATTTGCAGTTTTGAGAAGAAGGTTCACACTTCGGATTATAATTCCGAGTTTAAGTACAATGTCTTTGCAACGGATATTGGTTTTTAGACTAATTAATGGGTGTTGTGACGTCATCTAACAAGGTATTCCCGTAACTTGCCAACTTGAATGTGGTTGGGACGCTACGGGAATACCCAGAACATTATCGGAAATGGACTTTGGAATAAGGTGTTTTTTTAAATCAGACATACTTATAATTCGAGGAAAAGCGCCAGATATACATGTGGCCTGATAATTCCCAGCACCACGACGGCGGTCTGGCATTAC
This sequence comes from Desulforamulus profundi, assembly GCF_002607855.1. The sequence goes on along the minus strand of NZ_AWQQ01000049.1, from coordinate 52,435 downwards.
TTCGAAAACTGTCAACTGGAACCGGGTGCAAGCTTATAACGATTGACCCACATTGACCGAGGATTACTTTTTCACCGGGTTTAAGAATTTGGTACTCCCCCTGGTAGTGGGGTTCTTCAAAAACACAGATATACAGGTCGCCGGTGTCTACGGATGTAACCCTGGGCATATTGGCAAAGCTGTTTATGGCTGTGTCTGGCACTAAATCATAGGAAAAATTGTCATGATAAAGTTTAGCGGTTTTTGTTATATGCTTACTACGGAAAAATCCCGCTATAGTTTTCCTGATCTGGCTTACCAAATGGCAAATACCTATTCCTGAGTAATGTTCGCTGGAATGTGAATGGATTGACATATTATATGCTCCTTTCACCAAAAATAAAATAGACCGGCAGCCCCAATTGTGAGGCGTCCGGTCTATCGTTGTTCGATTCGACCTTGCATATATTTGTTTATTTTGATTAAATATTAGCATTAAATAACACCTACGTCAACCACTGAAAGCCAGTCCCAAAAAAATATCTCAAAGCCACTTCCTTACTTGTTCTGTTGTTCATGTGCTAAGGTAATCATTGCGTTCTCTTCTTGTAGTATCCCTGGTATTATTCTTTAGTTTAGGGGGATAAAATTATGTTTAGTTTCTGGCCGAAGAACTTTCGATTTCAGATGGTTATTCTAGTATCTGTTCTTCTTGTTCCGGTAATGATAATGGCCTTTGACATTACATTTCTTTCCAGGACAGATGATGTTTTGGTGCAGGATCTGGAGAATAAACTTACCCGTATTGTTGACAGAATGAGCAACCAAATACAAAATCAAGTAACGATCCAATTAAAGGAGAATCCCGAACTGGATGTTTCTTCTGCCTTAAGAAAATCCTTTGAGGAAGGCGCAGAACCGATAGTCGACATTAACAAGAGAGTTAGGCTGGGTTTATATATTGTAGAACAAGATAAAATTTACATTCAAGGTTACCTACATGAAAACCCCCCGCCGGGAGGCGAGAGCCCGAGCACCCGCTTGCAGCGTATCTATAATGAAACAGCTGACGGCATTAAAGCCGTACTGGCAGGGGGAGTCCCCATTACCAAATTGGGGAAAACCTGGGACGATAGGTTTCTGGAATACCTGGCCCCTATCCGCGTTAATTCCCAATTGGTTGCGGTAGTCTGGGCACAGGAGCGAATGCATCCGATTTTTGCGGAAAGTGCTAATGCCCGCCAAATAATATTGATATTTACACTGGTAATATTTGTCTTTGGAGTTGGCACTACCTTGGTCTCCATAGTATCATGGGTTAGGAAAGTAAGACATATTAGAGACGGGCTGATAAAGCTGGAAAGTAATTTAAACAGCCCATTACCGGATATGCCTGGAGAAATGGGACAGATTACAAGGGCTATTAACAAGATGGCAGCCAGCCTTACGGAAAAAGAACTAATGGCGGAAGAACTCCGCCGTGCTGAGTACCTATCCGCTCTGGGCAGGTTTGTTACAGATATTGCCCATGAATTGCGTAGCCCGGTTAGCATTATACAGACTACGGTTGAGTTAATGGAACCACAGGTAAGAAACCAGTTGGAATTAAAAGAGTGTCTGGCTATGATTCAGAAACAGCTAGACCGCCATAACCTCCTTACCACAGAGTTGTTAAACTTTGGCAGCCCAACCCGGGTTAAAAGGGAGATTTTTGACCTTCGGGAACTGGTGAGTGCAGTAACATCAACGGTCAAACAACTTTTTCGAAAAAACAAGATTGTCTTAAGCATTATTCATTCCGAAGAGTTACCTTTTGTTAAAGGTGATCAGGAAAAGTTGACCCAGACCTTCATGAACCTCATTATCAATGCAATACAGGCTATGCCTCATGGAGGTACCCTTACAATAGAAACATTTGTTAAGGGGGATGCGGTTTGTGTATCATTCACTGATACAGGAGAGGGAATCAAACAGGAGGACTTAACTGAGATATTCAAACCATTTTTTTCAAGAAAAACCGGAGGCAGTGGCTTGGGTTAGCCATTAGCAAAAAAATTGTGGAGAGCCACGGCGGAACAATTAGTGTAGAAAGCTTGACAGGAAAAGGAGCAAGTTTTACTATTTGTTTACCTGCGAATGGTTAGGGTTTTGGTCATTATTTAACTTTGTAAAATCTGAACGTAACATATTGTGCAATAAAGAGCAAGAAATAGAAGGTGAATTTTGGAGGAAAAACTAAAATTACGAATAGGGAGGTATGGTTTAATGTCTAAGACTATAATTTTAATTATTGATGACGAACTTGAAATGCACTGGGCACTAGAAAAAGCGCTGCAACAGGAGGGCTATGAGATACTTAAGGCAGCCAGCGGTACTGAGGGGCTGCAGATACTTGCTTCACAGGAGGTTTCTATAGTTCTGCTGGATTACAAAATGCCCGGGATGACAGGTTGGAGGCTCTGGAACAGATTAGAAAGCAGTGGCCGGACTTGCCGGTGATTTTCATGACCGGATACAGTAGCATTCCTACCGCGACTGACTCTATAGCCAAGGGGACTACGGCTTATGTATCAAAACCTTTTCGCCTGGATGACATCAAGGAAACTATCAAAAGGGTGCTCAGTACTGTGAAATAAAGGTTGCACCAACATTTGTTAAAATAAAACGATTTTAATTGATTGACAAAAAAATAGGTATGTGTTACTTTTCCGTCAAGAATAAAAATGTAGGCCGAATCGAACAACGATAGGCGATTGCCTTTGCCAGTGCAAAGGTAATCGTCCTATTATTTTTGTTCCAAATGTAACGAAAAACCGGTTTGTTATTTCTATAATACCCAATATTGGTTCCACTACTTCTTTTTCTATAAAGTCAAAGTAGCTAAGGGGGGTTCCAGCATGTCAGATGAACGGACTACTCGAGGCCTAAGCAATAAGGAAAAGCAATTAGTCTTATTTATCCGTGAGTTTGGTTGGGGTGATATGAAGATACGCGTAGAAAATGGTGAACCTGTTCTTATATATGAAGCCGTAAAAACAATTAGACTTGATGACAAACCGCTAAACCTAAAGAATACACGTCAAAGAAATGATGGAGACGCTACTATAAAAAAACATAATAACTACAACCTTATATCATTTAACCAATTGACAATAAAACACTTTTTTGTTACCTTTCATAGCATAATTAAATAACTCATGGTGGCCGAATCGAACAACGATAGGCCGGTTAATCTTGCAAGCCATTTAGCAAGATTAACCGGCCTATTATTTTTTGTACCCTGCAGTGAAAATAATTGGGTACTGGATAAACAGGTAATGCCACCGGAATGACCAGACAAAACGGCTTGTCTAGTTAATTCGCTAACAAGCCATAGAGGCTAAATTAACTGATAAGGGCCTATAGCACTTTGATAAAAAAATAAGGAGGGATGCCTATGATGTTTTTCCGGAATTAATTACTCGTGTTAATGGTAATGAGCACACCTATGTCAAGCTTATCAAGAACTATAGGGAAGAAGGTAAAGTTAAACAAAGGGTTGTCGCTAACCTGGGCAATGTGGCCATGATGAATAATAGGGCAAGGACTTTCAGAAAAGGGGAGGTGGTTACGAAGAGCTTATTATGTATTAAAAAATGATATTTGTCGGAATCTAGTAGTTTAAATTTAATAAGTGATAGTAATCACAAAGACAAGTTTTAAAAAGGAGGTTGATTTAATGGCTGCTTTATATCGAACAATTATGGTTTCGACATGTGTAATATTCGTATCTTACTGGTTTTATTGTATATTTAGCGGCAAGATGGTTGGCAAATAAATAATTCATGTAAGGAGGTTGGAATATGGAATTCTTGAATGATTTCTGGCAGTGGTCTGCTGTGTTGTCCAAGGAAAAGCCTATGCAGTTCGGACTTTTAACTGTTGTAACTATGGCCGGAATAGGGGCAGTACTTGCTGGTTGTGCAGAATTAGTTTTTAAAGCTCTGAAAATTGACCTTGGTAAATATAAAGAAGGTGGCGGCATGCATTAAAATTTTTTGTTTAAAATTTTTTGTTTATAAATTGGAGGTGGGAACTTATGTATATGCCAATATCTGGCGTGGAAATGGCTATCTGGCCACTACTGTTAATTGGATTTTGTGTAGGTGTAATTGGCGGTTATTTTGGAATCGGTGGCGCTTTTATGGTAACTCCGGCCCTTAATATATTTGGTTTTCCAATGGCTTATGCGGTTGGTACCGATATGGCACATGTGGCAGGTAAGTCCGTTGTATCAACCTTTAGGCACTGGCGTTTTGGTCATGTAAGTGTATTAATTGCTATACTAATGATTATTGGAACCTTTGCGGGTATCGAAGTGGGTGCCCAGTTAATTATGTGGTTAACTAGCAAAGGTATTGAAGGTCCGGTGGTGCGGTGGGTTTACATTGTTATTCTCGGTGGTCTGGCTGTTTATATTCTTAATGAATATTTTAAGGCCCGTAAAAAAGAAATAGTGACAGGCAAAAAGTATACCGACGTCGTAGGAACAAAACTCTCAGATTATGTCCAGAAAACCCTGAATGTGGCGCCGGTAGTTCACTGCAAGGTGGCAAACCTTAAAATATCTATTTGGGCAGTTATATTTGTGGGTTGCATTACCGGTGTTGTAGCAGGTTTTCTGGGTGTGGGCGGCGGTTTCCTGAGGGTACCGGCATTATTGTATGTCATTGGTGTACCTACCAAGGTGGCTGTTGGTACTGACTTGTTTGAGGTAATGATTTCCGGTGCTTATGGTGGTTTCAGTTATGCCGTAAAGGGTAAGGTTGAACTGGCTGGAGCCGTAATCATGCTTTTAGGAGCCGCGGTTGGCGCCCAGTTTGGCACACTGACTACCAAGTATGTTCATGGCTTATTTATAAGATTTTTATTTGGTATAACCGTAGCACTGGCCTGCATTTCAGTTACTCTGCGTCAAATCGGTTGGCTTTTTGAGCGCACCTATAAAAAGCCTGTATCCGCTTTTCTGAAAGATGCAGGTTTTAAGGCAGATCAAATTAAGCAAATGATGGTTAAAAAGGATGTTATGCATCAATATGTAGTTACGGAAATGGGTAAGCCAGAATGGTACTCCGCTTTTATCAAGTTCTGGTGGTTGAGGGAACTGAGTCAGTGGATTATGTTAGGCTCTGCAGTAGGTCTCAGCGCTTACATCTTATATCTCTGCTTCCAGGGAATGGCTAAAGAGCGAAGTGAAAAGCGCAAATCATCTAATACATCTGCAACTGTATAAGTAGCATGGAGGCACCCCGGCTGTATACCGGGGTGCCCTAAAAAGATTTATCCAGTGTATTTAACATTAATTTTCCGGAGGTGATCTAATGTTAGCATTTATCCGTAAAACAGGCCTTTTAGAACGGCCTACCTGCCCGGAATGTGGGTCTCAAAACACCTCCACCGCAAGATTGGTCAAGTTGGCGGCCGGATTTGGTGTAGGAATTATATTATCTGTTTTTTGCTATCTCTTTGGATTTATCTATCCACTAGGGCGTTTAATGATTCCCTTCTTGTTATTTTTTGGCTTGATACTGGCTGTAACCCCATCCTTGGGTAAGTATTGTTGTCTGGCCTGTGATGCCTACTGGGATCCCGAAAATCCCAAAGTTGTTTGGCGTCCAAGGCCTCCCGGAATATAGATATTACCATACACACAACCTTTGCCTGTATTCCTGGCCAACCTTGGGTATATTAATAATTTTTTTATATTATATTGGGAATTAACACTTGCCATAGGCTCTGCATATTAGTCCAGATGTAAAATAAAACCCCGGAACCACTGAGGAAACCTCAGAAGTTCCGGGGTTTTTGCTTTTTAAGCGGTGTTTCGCCCGGCGGGGCGGCTGCTGTTGTAGGATTCTACAATGATTTGGCTGTCTTCGGAAAGGTAGGCAATCTCCGGGTAGGCTGCCTGGCTTTGGGAATCCGGCGGGGCGCAGGCGATGGAGGTGCCGATTCTTAACTGGGAGGGGGAGAGGCGGTGGGCCACCACCCGGGCGGTTTGATCGCCGTTGGCCCCGGCATGAACCACGCCCCGGCAGCAGCCCATGACCAGAACATTGCCGTAGCTACCACTTCGGCGCCGGCGTGTATGTCGCCCAGCACAACCACATGACCGGGATAGTTGATCCGCTGGCCGGAACGCAAACTTCTTTTCACCAGTAGGGTATCCGATTTGGTTGTAGACTTTGTTGTCCTCTGCGTTTGTTCCGGTTGGTTTACTGCCTGCTTCTCGGCGGAAGGGGTGGCAGCCGGTGTGCTGTTGACCTTTGCTTTTATTTCCGGTTGGTGGATTAACCCGTACTGCTGGCAGATTTCTTCCAGCACCCGTCTTTGATCATTTTCGACAGGTTCCTGGTAAAAGGCGAATTTCGCCCCTTTAAAGAATCCCCGGGCAGCTTCCATCTTTTTATATAAATTCTGTTTGATATCCTCAAAGTCCCGCTCCTGGTCAACCAGGATTAACAGCCCGTGCCGGGTTCCTTTGATACTGACCGCGTCACTCATGAAAGTCACCTTCCAATTTTTACATGTTAGGTAGATTATTCGACCACAGGTGAGAAAATCCTTCTTAGTAAACCGGAAAAAATCGTAAAACAAGAGTAATTTGTCTTTCCAGGAAGAGACTTGCCGAAGGCCCGCCAAATTTACAGAAAGCATTTTTTACAGGCTGATTTTATCCGCCTGTAAAAGAGTAGGGGAAGCCAGGTAATGATAAAGGCGGCTAGCGGTGAGGCCTATCAACAGGGTGTTTATCAAGTGCACCAGGCCGGCAAAAAGTTTAAACAACAGTACCGCCAGCCAGAGCTGATTTCCCGCCAACGGGACCAGCCAATGGGTAACCCGGTAGGTCCAAAACTGTCGCTGGTCATACCGATGTATAACGAAGAAGCAAACGCAGAAAAGGTCGTAAGAGAACTCCGACATGAACTGAAAAGGGAACAAATCGATTATGAACTGGTTTTGGTGGACAACGGATCAACGGACAATACCGGCTTGATCCTGGCCAAACTGGCTCGAAGCAATCCATCCTGCAAAGTGGTCAAAGTGCCGCAAAATCAGGGCTACGGCTGGGGGATCATCAACGGGCTCCGCTGGGCCGGCGGGGATTTCCTCGGCTTTATGGGCGGCGACGGTCAAATTGACCCTGCGGATGTCACCAGGGTATTTAAGGAAATGGTAGCGGGGGAATACCAGCTTTGCAAGGTGAAGCGGTGCCGCCGGGAAGACGGCCTGACGAGAAAAATAGTAACCCACATATTTAACAAATTATTTGTATATACATTTAAGGTAAATGTTGGCGATATTAACGGGTCGCCCAAAATTATGAGCCGGCAGTGTTATGAGGAGTTAAATCTTAGCTCCAAGGACTGGTTTTTGGACGCGGAGGTTATGCTGAAGGCCAATTATTTAAATGTTGCGGTAGGAGATGAGTCAGTGGCGGGATAAATATGTTTTAGTGACCGGCTGTACCGGCATCATCGGCAGTTGGTTAACCAGCCGGTTGGTTAAGGAAGGAGCCAGGGTGGTTGGTATCATCCGGGATCACGTGGGGTACAGCAATCTTTTTCAAGAGGGTGTCATCAACCGTATTCAGGTTGCCTACGGGGATATTACCGACCTTCATTTTGTCAACCGGGTGCTGGCGGAATACGAAGTGGATACGGTTTTTCACCTGGCCGCCCAAACCATCGTAACCATTGCCAATCGTTCGCCCCTTTCCGCCTTTGAATCAAACATTAAAGGCACCTGGACCGTCCTGGAGGCCTGCCGTCTTTCCCCTACGGTGGAAAGGGTGGTGGTGGCCTCCAGTGATAAGGCCTACGGTGAGGCCGAACAGCTGCCCTATGCGGAGGACCACCCGCTCAGGGGCAAACATCCCTATGATGTATCAAAATCCTGTACCGATTTAATCGCCCAGAGTTATTATCATATCTACAGCCTGCCGGTGGCCATCTCCAGGCTGGCCAATGTGTACGGCGGCGGCGACTTGAACTTTAACCGGATTGTCCCCAGCAGCATGAAAGCGGTACTGGAAAACCGGGCCCCCGTGATTCGCAGCGACGGCTCTCCCCTGCGGGAATATCTTTATGTGGAAGATGCGGTGGACGCCTATCTCACCCTGGCCGAAAACCTCCACCGCCCGGAAGTGATGGGTCAGGCCTTTAACTTTGCCCCGCACCGCCCCCTTACCGTGCTGGAGATGGTTCAGGCTGTCATCAATGTGTCCGGGAAAGATCTACAGCCCCAGGTGAAGGGAAAGAGTATCCCGGGCGGTGAAATCGAGCATCAATACAGTGACAGCAGCAAAGCCAGGAAGATTTTGCAGTGGGTTCCCCGGTGGGAGTTGGAGCAGGGATTGGCGAAAACCCTGGCCTGGTACCGTCAGTACTTCGAGGGAGTGAGGACCTTGGGGTAAAGAAGAAACGAGTGCTGGTAACGGGGCCGGCGGCTTCATCGGCTCCCACCTGATCCGTCGCTTGACCGGCGAAAAGGTTGCGATCCTGGCGGTGACCAGAAGCAGGGGATCGCAAACTCCGGACAATGCCGACATAACGTATAGTACTGCCGATATCCTGGATTACACAACCCTTCATCATGAAATCCGGCGTTCTCAGCCGGAGATTGTTTTTCATTTAGCGGGCGTCAGGCCCCGGGGGCGCTCCTGGGGAGCCATTCAACAGGCCTACCAAACCAACCTTATGGGCACCATGAAAGGAAAAAAACGATAATAATAGCAGCAAGGGCATCACTTCAAGTGGTGCCTTTTTGTGTGGTTCCTGTTCGAAACGTAATTCATGCTGCTGGCGGCTTATAATAAAAAAGAAGTGGTCTAATTTTTTTGGCCTGTCCATTGCATTAATTAAAATTTTATGTTACAAAAACCTTTATAAAGCGTCCTTTATGTAAATCCATAAATTTTTAAGAATTGTTTCTTCGTTTTTTAATATTTAGGCTATATAATTGTGGAATATCGGAGGCACCAAGAAAGGAATGAATTTCTAAAATGAGAAAAATTTTAATAACAGTTTTATCAATGGCCATTGTGTTACTGGCGCTCTGGGTAGTTCCCAACGTTACCTTAGATACCTCGGCTGTCATGGAAGTGCTTTTAAGAAACGGCAAACACTTGTTATAACTTGATAAAACTAAAGGACCCAAGCAATCGTTATTGTTTGGGTCCTTTTACTTTTTATAAAGTATTTTTCCATTACATTTTCCTAAAAATATAACGAATGATTTGCATTCCCACTATAAATATGGGAAAATGTTAGTGCTCAATGAAATTTATCCCAACTGCTTGTCGGAGGCATAAACATAGATGGCAGAAAGAATTGAATACACATCCCCAAACAAAAAGGTAGAGGGTCAAAAGCGATATATGATCCAATCTTTCGGCTGCCAGATGAATGAACGGGATGCGGAATCTCTGTCCGGAATGCTGGAGGATCTGGGTTACAGTCCTACGGAATCCCAGGCAGAGGCGGATATTATCATCTTAAATACCTGCTGTGTCCGGGAAACGGCCGAGAGCAAGGTTTTCGGTTTGCTGGGGCGTTTAAGAAAATTAAAGGTGGCGAAGCCGGACTTGATTTTAGGGGTGTGCGGGTGTATGCCCCAGCAGGAGGATGTGGCAAAGAAAATACGTCACAGCTTTCCCTTTGTGGATTTGATCTTCGGCACCCATAATGTGCACGAACTGCCGCGCATGATCCATCAAGTGCAGGAAAATCACGAGGCGGTGCTGGAGGTTTGGGCCACCGAGAAAGGGATCACCGAGAATATCCCGGTGCGCCGCAAAGACAAGCTTAAGGCCTGGGTCACCATCATGTATGGCTGCAACAATTTCTGCACCTATTGCATCGTTCCCTATGTGCGGGGACGGGAGCGCAGTCGGAAACCCGAGGATATCATTAAAGAAATTCAAGGATTGGTTCAGGAAGGTTATAAAGAAGTCACTCTGCTGGGGCAGAACGTGAATTCTTACGGCAAAGAACTGGATATTGATTACCGGTTTGCGGATCTTCTCGTTGACCTGGACAAAATCGACGGGTTGCAGCGCATCCGTTTTATGACTTCCCACCCCCGGGATTTTGACCAGCGCTTGATTGATGTGATCGCCTCGGCGGAAAAGGTCTGCGAGCATTTTCACCTACCTGCCCAGGCGGGCAGCAACCGCATTCTGAAGTTGATGAACAGGGGCTATACCCGGGAACATTACCTGGAACTCATCCAAAAAATCAAAAGTGCGGTGCCCAACGCCGGTATCACGGCGGACTTAATGGTTGGTTTTCCCGGTGAAACCGAAGAGGACTTTGTGGACACCCTTGATTTGGTCAGGCGGGTCCGTTACGACAGCGCCTTCACCTTTGTCTACAACATTCGGACCGGCACACCAGCTGCCAAAATGGAGCAGGTGCCGGAGGAAGTAAAAAGTGAGAGAATCCAGCGGTTAATCGAATTACAGAACAAAATCTCCTATGAAAACAACCGGCAGGAAGAAGGCAAAGTCTTTGAAGTGATGGTGGAAGGGAAAACTAAAACCAACCCCGATCTGTTGGCCGGGCGTACCCGCACCAACAAACTGGTGGTTTTTCCGGGCCCCACTGAACTGACCGGGAGACTGGTTCAAGTCAGAATCACCAAGGGCAGGCCCAACTTATTGGAGGGAGAAATGGTGCTTGAGGGTGCCAATCAATAAATTCTCTGAACATGACTGGGGGAGGTGAAAATTATGAGTGATATGGTTTTAGACAAGGCTTTGGAGTTGGGAAAATTTATCGCCGAGTCTGAGAAATACAAAACCATGCGTGAAAAAGAAGCTGCTATGATGTCAGATGTTGATGCCATCGCTTTAATTGAAAAATTTCAGCATCTGCAGCAGTCTCATCAGATTATGCGGATGCAGGGCCAGGAACTGACCGATGAACAGTTGAACGAAGTGTACGCCATGGAAGACAAGATGATGTCAAATCCCCTGATCAGGGAATTTGCAGAAATTCAGGAGCAGTTCCAAAAATTCCTCAATCAAGTAAATGAACGCATTAGTGAAGGAATTGAGGGGAACCCCCCAAAAGCCCATAGTTGCTCCGCTTGCGGTCCTCACTCCTGAGGCTAAGGAACAGTCGTAGTTCTACGACATTCACCTGTAAAAATGAATTGTTAAGAGCAAAGCCCCTTGGGACCTTCCAGGGGGTTTTCCTTTTAGCACAATGCCACCTGTAGAGGGCTTGTCTATGGTATAATTGGGGAACGGGAGGGAGATATTTGTGGCCTTAACTCCAATGATGCAGCAGTATTTAGATATAAAGAAACAGGTTCCCGATGCCATTTTATTTTTTCGTTTGGGAGACTTTTATGAAATGTTCTTTGAAGATGCCAAACTGGCATCCAAAGAGTTGGAAATAACCCTGACCGGACGGGATGCCGGGGAACCGGAACGTGTCCCTATGTGCGGCGTGCCCTTTCACGCGGCGGACAATTATATCAGTAAATTAATTGATAAAGGATATAAGGTGGCCATTTGCGAACAGGTAGAGGACCCCAGGGCCGCCAAGGGAATTGTCAGACGTGAAGTGGTGCGGGTGGTTACTCCCGGTACGGTCATCGACGGGAGTATGTTAAATGAAAAGGATAATAACTACCTGTTGGCCATCTGTCAAGTGAATACAAGTACCTACGGCATGGCGGTAACCGATTTGTCAACGGGATTATTCCAGGTGACGGAGATGGAAGGCCCCTGGGCTCTGGACAGTTTGCTGGATGAGATCGTACGGTTGTCACCCAGAGAAGTGCTTTTAGACTACGGCATGTATAATGATGAAAAGGCGACCAGGGTGCTCAACAGCCTTCCCGCCACCACCTTTACATCTCTTGGCAATAATTTTGATTTTCCTGACTACACACGAATTCTCACAGACCATTTCGGAGAAGGCAAGATAAAAGCGTATTTGGACAAGCAAGCGGTGTACCTGGCAGCCGGCAGTTTGCTCCGTTATTTGACGGACACCCAAAAGCGTGAGCTAAAACATATTAATGATATTACATCTTACTCTCCCAAAGCCTACATGGTTTTGGACGGCATTGCCAGGCGGAACCTGGAAATTTCTAAATCGTTAAGGGATGGGGAGAAAAAGGGGACTCTCCTTTGGGTCCTGGATAGAACCCGGACCGCCATGGGTGGGCGGATGTTGAAAAACTGGCTGGAACAGCCCCTGATCGACCTGGTCAAAATTGAGGAACGGTTGGACGCGGTGGAGGAATTGCTGAACTCCCTCCTGCTGCGAGAGGAACTGGCAGGCGCCCTTAAGCAAATTTATGATCTGGAGCGGTTAACGGCACGGGTGGCCTACGGCAGCGCCAACGGTCGGGACATGACGGCCCTGATGGGTTCACTGGACAAGCTTCCCCTGATTCACCAAGCACTGCAGGACTGCCGGAGCCCGTTATTACGAAATATTTACTCGCAGTTTGATACTCTGACTGACCTGAAAGAGCTGCTGTTTTCCGCTCTGGCGGAAAACCCGCCTGTTTCTCTCAGGGACGGGGGGTTGATCAAAGACGGTTTTCATCCTGAGGTTGATCAACTGCGTGCCGCCGCCAGGGACGGCAAGACCTGGCTGGCCGGTTTGGAGGCCAGGGAAAAGGAAAAGACCGGTATCAAAACCTTAAAGGTAGGTTTTAATAAAGTTTTTGGATACTACCTGGAGGTGACCCGGGCCAACCTCAATGCAGTGCCGGATTATTACCAGCGCCGTCAAACGCTGGCCAATGCCGAGCGGTTTATTACCCCGGAGCTTAAAGAATATGAGAGTATGATTTTAGGAGCCGAAGACAGGCTGGTAGAACTGGAATACAATTTATTTGTGGAAATACGAAATAAGGTTGCTGCCGAGGTGCACAGAATCCAAAAAACCGCCGCTCTGTTGGCCCAAATCGATGCGCTGGTGTCCCTGGCCGAAGTGGCAGCCCGCCATGGGTATGTACGGCCCGAGGTATTCGATAACGGCAGAATTGAAATCACGGAGGGACGGCACCCCGTGGTGGAAATGACCCTGGGACCGGGAGGGTTTGTGCCCAATGACACCTACCTGGACACAGAGAACGAGCGGCTGTGTTTAATAACCGGACCCAATATGGGTGGGAAAAGTACTTACCAGAGACAGGTGGCCTTAATTGTGCTGATGGCCCAGGTGGGGAGCTTCGTGCCGGCTTCCTGGGCCAGCATCGGGATTGTTGACAGGATCTTTGCCAGGGTGGGGGCTCGGACGACCTTACCTCGGGACAAAGTACCTTTATGGTAGAAATGTTTGAAACCAAGCAAATTATTGACCATACCACTCCTAAAAGCCTGGTTATTATCGATGAACTGGGCAGGGGCACTTCAAACCTGGAAGGGATGGCCATTGCCCAGTCTGTCATTGAGTATTTACATAATACTGTAGGATGCCGGACCCTTTTTTCAACCCATTATCATGAACTGGCCGAACTCGAGGGACTGCTGCCCGGGCTGAAGAATTATGCCACTGCCGTCAAGGAGCAGGGGGACGATGTGGCTTTTTTACGGAAGGTGGTACGGGCCAAGGCCAGTAAAAGCTACGGCGTACACTGTGCCAGGCTGGCCGGCCTGCCCGGAGACATTATCGACAGGGCCGGGGAGCTGGTCAAAAAACTGGAATTTCACCAGCGGGCAGCCCGGGAGGTTGTGGCGGGGAAGAACCAGGTGGCTGCTGCAATGAGTGAACAGCTTAGCCTGTTTTCGACGGACCATAACCGGTTGAGGGAGGAAATATTAGCCCTGGATATTTCCGACATGACGCCGCTCCAGAGTCTCAATTACCTGGATAAGCTGCAAAGGAAACTACGAAAAAAGAAATAATTTATTGTTTACTTTTTCATAATGCAATTACAAATGAGATTATGATAAACTTGGGATATGATATCCACTTGGAGGCGAATAACTGTTACTCTGCAGGGGATGTCGGTTCGATTACCTGAAAAAGTAAGGAGGCCCGTCATGTATATCGGCATTGATGTTGGCGGTACCTGCACGGATGCTGTCCTGCTGGATGGCGACGCTGTTCGTGCTACCGCAAAGGTGGAAACCCAGGAAGATTTATTGCTGTCACTGGGGGATGCGCTGGACAACTTATTAAAGGGGATACCCGGTGACAAGATTGAACGTGTTGTCTTTAGTACCACCATTGTTACCAATCTGATCGCCGAGAAGAAATACGACCCGGTGGGTGTGCTTTTGCTGCCCGGGCCCGGCCGTACATTCATGGAGTTCCGTAAACAGGACGACGTGTTCTTCTTAACCGGCGCCATTGATTACCGTGGCCGGGAAATCATTCCCCTGGAAGAATCTGAACTGGCAAAAGCGCTTCAGTGGCTGGAGGACAAGGGATATCGAAGGGTTGCCGTGGTAGGGAAATTTTCCACCCGAAACAATGCCCATGAACTTCAGGTGGCTCAATATATTACGCAACATCATCCCGAATGGCGGGTGGAGATGGGGCACCGGGCCGGCGGAAAACTGAATTTTCCCCGCCGCATTGCCAATACCGTGCTGACCTGTGCCACCAGCGACAAGTACCATTATTTTGCCAACGCTGTGCGGGATGCCATGGCCCGCAGGGACATCAGCGCCGGTGTGTTCATCCTGAAGGCGGACGGCGGCACCCTGCCCCTGACGGCCTCGGAACAAGTACCGGTGGAAACCATTTTTTCCGGACCTGCTGCCAGTACCCTGGGGGTACAGGCACTGACGCCCTCGGGGGAAACCTCCCTGGTGGTGGACATCGGCGGCACCACCACCGACCTGGCCTTAATTCTCTCCGGGCAGCCGCTGCTGGCTTCCCGGGGTGCTAAAATCGGCGACCGGTTTACCCAGGTGCGGGCGCTGTCCGTTCACTCGGTGCCGGTAGGCGGCGACAGTGTGGTGGAACGGGTAGGCAAGGAATTGATTATTTATTCGGAGCGGGTGGGCCATGCCTACTGCCTGGGTGGTCCGCTGCCTACACCTACCGATGCTTTACGGGTTATGGGCATGACACAAATAGGCGATGAAGACCGGGCCCGTGAGGCCATGGTCCGGCTGGGGGCCCCGGTGGGCATGGGGCCCATGGAAGTGGCTCACACCATTGTCGGCCTGGTGATTAACACGGTGGTAACGGAAATCGAGCAGATGTTTGTGGAATGGGAGCAGGAGCCGGCTTACCGGGTTTGGGAAGTGATGCAGAAGAAAAAGCTGCGCCCCCAAAACGTCGTGGGGGTGGGGGGCGGCGCTGCCGGTTTCGTGCCTCAAATCGCCGCCCGCTTGGGGTGCACGCCCATATTGCCTCCCTATGCGCCGGTGGCCAACGCCATCGGAGCGGCGGTGGCCAGACCTACGCTGCAGGTGAACCTGCTGGCGGATACCGAACGTCAGATTTTTATTGTAGAAGAAGAGGGACACCAGGGGAAACTGGCCGGCAAGCTGGATGAAATCGGAGCGGTGGAGTTGGCCAAATCCTGGTTGATCAAGCGGGCGGAAAAAATGAACCTGCTGGAATATGTCCAGGAGATCGAAATCACCAACCGGGATGTCTTTAATGTTGTTCGCGACTGGCAAACCACCGGCAGACTGTACCATATCTCGGTGCAAACACCCAGGGGGATTTTAGGGCACATCGGTTCCGGGGGGAGGTTGATGAAATGATGAAAAAGACCGGCATTATTTTCTTTCCCGCCTTTGACTGGGCCATTTCCGCCACACACCCGGAGCGTGAAGAGCGGCTGCTCTACACCCGGGACCAGATGTTTGAGGAAGGCATTCTGGATCTGCCGGAAATTGAAGAATATTCTCCTCGGTTGGCCACCGAACACGATATCTGCCGGGTCCATTTTTGCGTGCCGGCGGTCAGTGACCAGGTCCTGGAGGCCCACCGTATTGCAGCCGGGGCGGCCATGCACCTGGGGGATAAAATTATGGCCAAACAAATTAAGAACGGTTTTGCTTTGGTTCGCCCGCCGGGGCACCACGCCATGCGGGTGGTCCACGGCAACCGGGGTTTTTGCAATATTAATAATGAAGCGGTGCTGGTGGAGTACCTGAGAAGGACCTACGGGGTGAAAAAAATCGCCATCGTAGACACCGACGTCCACCACGGTGACGGGACACAGGACATTTTCTACCATGACCCGGATGTGCTCTTTATTTCCTTTCACCAGGACGGCCGTACCATTTATCCCGGTACCGGTTTTACCTACGAGTTGGGGGGGCCGGGCGCCTATGCGTCCACCATCAACATACCGCTGCCGCCCGGGGTGACGGATTCCGGTCTCCACTATGTTATGGATCACCTAATTTCTCCCATCCTGGCGGATTTTCAACCGGACCTCGTGGTGAATTCCGCCGGGCAGGACAATCACTTTACCGATCCCCTGGGTAAAATGCGCATCACTGCCCAGGGCTACGCCAGGCTGACGGAAAAGCTAAAGCCGGATTTGGCTGTCCTTGAGGGCGGCTACGCCATTGAGACCGCTTTGCCCTATGTAAACCTGGCCATTTTGCTGGCGCTGGCCGGTAAGGATTATTCCTCTGTCCTGGAGCCGGAATATAACCCGGCCAGTTTTAAAGAAAATCCCAGGGTAACCTCCGAAATTCACAGGGTGGTGGAGGAACTGCAGGAAATCTGGGCCAACCGTCATAAGGTAGATAAGTTTTCCCTGGCCAACGGGGCCAAATACTACCAGCGCACCAAACCCATTTATTACGACACCCAGTTTATTGAAGAAAAACAGGTTGAAAAGGTGCGGGTTTGCGCCCAGTGCCCCGGTTATATGACCATCGACTCGCAGGCGTACCATCCCGACGGCAAATGCTACCACGTGCTGGCCATCACCGTGCCCATTCAAGCCTGCAAATATTGTCAGGAAGAGGGCTGGGATGCCTACGAACAATTCAAGCAGGACTACCGTTTTAATTATGTATACTTACAGGACAAATCCACCGACACCTTCATGATGTACCGGCGTGAGGAACGCCAGGAGGTTCGTTCAGACGGTTAGGGGTGACATTTTGGGGAACATCATAGTACTGGATGAAACCACGGCCAACCAGATTGCAGCCGGAGAGGTTGTGGAGCGCCCGGTGTCGGTTGTCAAAGAATTGGTAGAAAACAGCCTGGACGCAGGGGCAAATCGAATTACCGTAGAATTGACCCAGGGCGGCATTGCTGCCATCAAAGTGGTCGACAACGGCTGCGGCATGTCAGCCCGGGATGCCGAACTCTGCTTTCAACGTCACGCCACCAGTAAAATCCGCTGGGCCGAGGATTTAAATAAAATCCATACCCTGGGGTTTAGGGGCGAGGCCTTGCCAAGCATCGCTTCCGTGGCCCGCGTAACGCTAACTACAAGAACAGCAGGTGACCTGGGCGGCACCGTGGTCCGTATAGAGGCCGGGCAGGTAAAAGAAATTTCCTCCGCCGGGTGCCCCGTTGGGACCACTGTTGAGGTAAGAGACCTTTTTTTTAATACCCCGGCCAGAAGGAAATTCCTCAAATCAGCCACCGCCGAGACCGGTCAGATCAGTGACTTACTTTCCAGACTGGCCATGGCCAGACCGGATGTCCGTTTTGAACTGCGCAGCGGCGGTAGAGTTCTTTTTTCCAGTCCCGGGAACGGTTCGTTAAAGGATACCGCTGCCGGCATCTTCGGGACGGATAACGTGCGCAGCATGCTGGAGGTCAACTGCCAGGGGCGTTTGTTATCCCTGACCGGGCTCATCAGCAAGCCTGTGTTGACCCGTGCCTCCCGGCAGTATCAAAATTTCTTTATTAACGGCAGGTACATTCGCAGTGGGCTGGTTTCTGCCGTCTTACAGCAGGCCTATCAAACCCAAATCCCCGCCGGGCGCTTTCCTGTTGCCATCCTGCACTTGGCCCTCGACCCCACCCAGGTGGATGTGAATGTTCATCCCACAAAAATGGAAGTACGGCTGGCCAGAGAGAAGGAGGTCCAGGAGGAACTGCTGGAGGCTCTGAGCAAACCCCTTGATTTACCCGGGGCCATCACCGGGTTGTGGAAGATCCTGCCAGGGAGGGTAAAGACCCGGTCTGAGGAAGAACAGGCTGCCTCCGGTGAGCAAAGGCAAACTGAAAAGCCCGCAGAAAATGAACACCTGGAAAAGGTTCCGGAACACCGATCTCATCAAAATGAATCAAGGGCCGGGCAGCAATTTGCCCCTGTCAAGAGCAAGGAGCAGCTGCGTCTTTCTCTGCCTGTTCAGACCGGGGAAACGCCGGAACCGGAAGAACCTCAAAGAATTGTCAGGGTTCCGGAGAGCAAGGATAGGCCGGTCCAAACCCTGCATCATCCCAGGGTTTTTGAAAATAAAAGTCCTTATCAACCGGAGACTTTTTTCCGACTTTAACACCGGCCGGCCAGGTGCCCCCCACCTATGTTCTGGCCTACGGTGAAGGCGGCTTATATATCATTGACCAGCACGCTGCCCATGAGAGGATTTTGTATGAAAAATACCTGGACCTGCTGCAGCAGGAGGTTCCGTCCCAAATGCTGCTGGAGCCCGTCACCCTCGAAATACCCCATCATGAGGCTCAACTGGTTGTGCGGCACGTGATTGATTTTAATGAGATCGGGTTTATACTGGAACACTTCGGTGGAGATACTTTTTTGTTAAGGGGGGTTCCCGCCCAGGCTTTGGCGGCTCCCGGGGAAACCTTCATGGACCTGCTGGCCCGGCTGCAGGAAAGTCCTTCCCATAAACTGGACAGGGGACTGGTGATCGACCGGTTGGCGTCGGCCATGGCCTGCCGGGATGCGGTGAAAGCGGGGAAGAACCTGGGCGGCACAGAGGTGAAGGCTCTGCTGGAGGGGCTGGCCCGCTGCCGGAGGCCCTTTACTTGTCCCCATGGCAGGCCCACCCTCATCCAAATTACCCATGAGGAGCTGAATAAAAGGTTCAAACGATGAAGAGTTCTCTCGTTATCACCACAGGAATCCGCAGCGCCAACGAACTGGAGGAAAAAGCCCTGGAGTTAAGCCGACAGTTGAATGTTCCTTACATACGACGGGAAAAGAAGTCCCTGGCAGCTCTCCGGGAGCAAGGTCGGGCGGACATCATCCTGCTGGTGCGTCAGGATAAATTATCTTTAGTTGTTGATGGAAATGAGTTGTTTTTTCATCCAGGATTAGCCAAATTACGTATAAAGGAAATCCAGACTGGGAAAACTGACCAAATGATTAGAGCAATGAATCTCGAGGAGGGTGATTCCCTGCTGGACTGCACCCTGGGGCTGGCTGCAGATGCCTGGTGGCCAGTTATGTGGTGGGCCCCGGGGGGACGGTTATCGGCCTGGAGAATGCCGCTCCGGTGGCGGAAATCGTCCGACGGGGTTTAAAAACCTACACCGGTGAAAGGCCGGAACTGTTGAATGCCATGAGGAGAATTCAAGTGGTCCATGCCGATCACTTGACCTATCTTAAAAACTTACCCTCGGATTCCTTTGACGTGGTTTATTTTGACCCCATGTTCCGGGTTGCCAGGGAAAAGTCCAGTTCCATGGCCCCGCTGCGTCCTCTGGCCAACAACAGTCCTTTAACAAAGGAAGCGGTGGCCGAGGCGGTCCGGGTGGCCAGAAAGAGAGTGGTTATGAAAGAAAATCGGGCCAGTGAGGAATTTCAACGGTTAAACTTTCATACCATCCAAGGAGGAAGGTATTCTCCGGTGGCCTACGGCATTATTGAAAAGGTGGTGCCGTAAAAGTGAAGGAGTTAAGACCTTTAGTGGTTATCGTAGGTCCCACTGCCTCCGGCAAAACGGACGTCGCCATCGAGCTGGCCAAAATGGTAAGGGGAGAGGTGATTTCCGCCGATTCCATGCTGGTTTACCGGGGCATGGATGTTGGCACGGCCAAACCCACCCCGGAAGAAATGCAGGGCATTCCCCATCATTTGATCGACATCGTGAACCCCGATGAAGAATTCAGCGTGGCCATGTATCAATCGGCCGCGGAAAAATTAATCACGGAAATAACCGGCAGGGGGAACCTCCCGCTGCTGGTGGGCGGCACGGGACTGTACGTTCGTTCGGTGATTGATCACTATGATTTTACCCCGGCGCCCAGGGACGAAGGGTTGAGGGAAAAACTAAAACAACAGGCGGCTACAATGGGAGCCGAGGCAATGCACAGAAAACTGGCCGCAGTGGACCCGGCATCTGCTGCCCGGCTGCATCCCAATGACACCCGGCGGGTCATCCGGGCCCTGGAAGTGTATTACCAGACCGGGAAATCCATCACCGAGTACCAGTACAGCCAACAAAACATCACGCCCAAGTACCGTTTGAAAATGTTTGGATTAACCATGGATCGGCAATTACTATATAGAAGAATTGAACAACGGGTGGATCTGATGCTGCAAAGGGGCCTGGTGGAGGAAGTAAGGCAGTTGATGCAGCGGTACGATGCCTGGGGCACTGCGCTGCAGGGATTGGGCTACAAGGAAATCATCGCGTACATCAAAGGAGAATGTACGCTGGAGGAGGCGGTGGAGATCCTGAAACGAAATACCCGCCGCTTTGCCAAGCGACAGCTTACCTGGTTTAAGGCCGATAAACGAATTCACTGGCTGTATATGGAAGACTACAGCAATAAAAATGCAGTTGCCAATGAAATTGCTAAACAAATAGCAGGAGAATTAATAACTTTGTAGAACAGTACTAAAATTAGAGAAAGAAAATATTTTCCAATGGAGGGAACCCTCATGACGAAACCGCAGATTAATTTACAAGATGCCTTTCTAAATCAAGTAAGAAAGGAAAATATCCCGGTAACCATATTTCTCATTAATGGTTTTCAACTGAAGGGTATGGTGAAAGGTTTTGATAACTTTACTGTCATTCTGGAGAGTGACGGTAAACAACTAATGGTTTACAAGCATGCCATTTCCACAATCAGTCCGCTTCGTCCCGTAAATACCTCCTTTTCGGAAAATAAGCCTGTGTAATAAAACACTGATTGCCTCTCCCGACGGAGGGGCTTTTGATTTTTGGTCACTATTTGAACCTTCGAGCGTATAATGTGTAACAACCTATTGTTTTCGCCCGGAGGTGAATCCCCTGGTTAAGATACGAATGTGGCAAAACCCGCCCAACCGGCCTGAACCACCAAAACCAAGCGGCCCGATCCGAAAACCTCCTCTTACCGCTAGGCAGCCTGCGCAGCTGGAGAAATCCCAGGGTAACGAGGAGGCGAACAGAAAAGCCACCCAGGAGATCCTGGGTGAACTGGACCAACTGATCGGCTTGTCCAGTGTCAAGAAACTGGTGAAGGAAATTCAGGCCTTTGTGGAAATCCAAAAACTAAGGCAAAAAGAAAAGCTGATTTACGAACCCATGGTGCTGCATATGATTTTCAAAGGGAACCCCGGCACCGGCAAAACAACCGTGGCCAGAATCATCGGCCGGTTATTTAAGGAAATTGGTGTACTGCCCAAGGGTCATCTCATTGAGGTAGAGCGGGCGGATCTGGTGGGGGAGTATATCGGCCATACCGCTGCCAAGACCCGGGATCAAATTAAAAAAGCCCTCGGGGGGATCCTTTTTATCGATGAGGCGTACTCACTGGCCAGAGGTGGCGAGAAGGATTTCGGCAAGGAGTCCATTGATTCCATGGTGGCCAGCATGGAGAACAATAAGGACAATTTAATCATTATTTTAGCCGGGTACCAGGATGAAATGGATTACTTTTTAGAAAGCAACCCGGGGCTTCGCTCCCGTTTCCCCATACACATCACCTTTCCGGACTACTCCCTCGATGAGCTGATGGAGATCGCCGATTTGATGCTGAAGCAGCGCCAGTATGTGCTGGCCCCCCTGGCCCGGGAGGAGCTCAACAAAATCCTGCAAAACCAAACACGGAAGCATGAACACAGCGGCAACGCCAGGCTGGTCCGCAACTTGATTGAGCGGGCCATGCGCCACCAGGCGGTGCGCCTGGTGGGTAGAAAAAACATTTCCAGGGAAGACTTGATGGCCATTCATAAAGAAGACTTGACAGAGGCTCTGGAGGAAATATAATACCTCCAGAGCCATCAATAATTGCAATACCGGAGGAAATAATGCGTCTCGATCAATTGGACATGCTTGCAAACGAAGTAGAAACGGAAGTGCAGCCGGTTTACCGTGAAATCGAAGCCAGGGCCATGGTGAATCATGCCCGGGTATTGGAAGGTTTTCACCTGGCCCGAACGTCGGACTATCATCTCAAAGGCTCCACCGGCTACGGCTATAACGATGCCGGCAGGGAAGCCCTGGAAAAAATCTATGCACATGTTTTTGGGGCAGAGGCAGCCCTGGTCAGGGGACAGATTGTATCAGGCACCCATGCCATTGCCATCGCCTTGTTTGGCCTGCTGCGCCCCGGCGATGAACTGCTGGCCGTTCAGGGTTCTCCCTATGATACCCTGGAAGAGTTAATCGGCAAAAGAGGCAATGCCCCCGGATCCCTAAAGGACCTGGGAGTCGGCTACAACCAAGTCGAGTTGACTCCCGAGGGCACCCTGGACTGGCAAGCTGTACAGGGAGCACTGTCTCCTGGGACCAAAGTGGTGCTGGTGCAGCGTTCCCGGGGTTATGCCTGGCGCCCCGCCCTCACCCTGGAGGAGTTAAAAAGGCTGGTGTCTTTTATCAAAACCCATGCTCCCCGGGCCTTGGTGTTTGTCGACAACTGCTACGGTGAACTGGTGGACACCGCAGAGCCGCCGGCGGTTGGCGCGGATTTGATCGCCGGTTCATTGATTAAAAACCCCGGCGGCGGCCTGGCTCCCACCGGGGGCTATGTGGTGGGGCGCCGGGAACTGGTGGAGATGGCCGCCAACCGCTGGACAGCCCCGGGAATCGGGGCTGAGGTGGGGCCGTCCCTGGGACACCAGCGGCTGCTGTTTCAAGGCATCTTCATGGCGCCGCACATCGTGGCCGAAGCCCTCAAGGGAGCGGTGTTTGCCGCCCGGTTATTTGATAGACTGGCTTCAAAGTTTCGCCCGCCTACGATGAACCCAGGTCGGATATCATTCAATCCATTGCCCTGGAAACGCCGCAGAGACTTGTCGCCTTCTGCCGGGGCATTCAAGCGGCTTCCCCTATTGACGCCCACGCCCTGCCGGAGCCGGATTACATGCCCGGCTACGAAGATGACGTAATCATGGCTGCCGGCACCTTTGTCCAGGGCGCTTCCTTGGAACTAAGCGCTGATGCTCCCCTGAGGGAACCCTACGCAGTTTACCTGCAGGGCGGCTTATCCAAGGAATACGTGCGCATTGGTGTCATTAACGCGGCCAAGAACGTGCTGGAGGTAAAATAGAGAATCGCTGAACTAAGAGGGGTTTACTTTTCAGCATTGTTCAATTAAAGTGTAATAATGGGGTTTTCCAATCTGTGTTAAACTGTATAATGATGGCATAAAATGGAGGGTACCGTCATGCAATCCTTTGTTGACTGTGTTCACTGCTATCTCAAACAGGCAGTCACCTGTATGAGCATTGCCGGAATAGACGAGGACAGGCAGTATGGAATTTTATTTGATCTTATGGACGATATCAAAAGCATGGACCGCAAGAGGACACCGGCGGAAAATTCAACGGAAATTCTGCTAAAAGTATATAAACTGA
The DNA here is from genome assembly GCF_002607855.1 of Desulforamulus profundi. The sequence continues at coordinate 28,747 of NZ_AWQQ01000049.1, read as the reverse complement.
TAAATAGTGATGACCCTTTCAAAGAGGTTAAGAAAAAATCAAATCTCCTGGCCCTGGAATGGTACCCCCTATTGAAGGATTTCTTGAAAAGATCCCAAAACAGGCTCCATGATGCCCTGAAAATATCTGCTTCCGGCAATGTAATAGACCTGGGCATCAATAGAAGTTTCGATATAAATGCCAGTTTAAAGCATAGCCTGGATGCGGGCTTTTCAAAAGATGATTTCGGCATGTTTTTTAATAAGCTGGATAAAGAAGATGAGATAGTTATCGTGGGAGACAATGCCGGCGAAATAGTTTTCGACAAGCTGCTGGTAGAAGAACTGTCATTCATGGGGAAAAAGGTCACCTATATTGTTAAAGGCGGCCCCGTGTTAAATGACGCTACAATGGAAGACGCTATACAGGTAGGCATGGATAAAGCAGCGAGGGTTATAACCACAGGGTCGAACTATCTCGGTGTGCCCATGCAAAAGGTATCCGGAGAGGTTGGAAGGCTGCTGAAGGAATCAGGCCTGGTTATATCAAAAGGCCAGGCCAACTTCGAGTCCCTGGAGCATGAAGAGATGGCTGAAGGGCGGATTTTTTTCCTGCTAAAAATAAAATGTGAATGTGTCGCCAAAGTAGCAGGGGCAAATTTCGGCGACGTCGTATTTTTCACAAGGTGAAATCTGAAGATTCTACTTCACTTACCGCCGTTTCCCCGTCCCCGAGTAAACCGTAGGCGGCCTCCACCGGATACCCAAGGGGACCGGTTACCAAGCGGGTGGCAATCTTTCCGTTGGTGGCCGCCACCAGGGTGTCTACCAGACCTTCACCACCGTCGGAAAGGGGAACCTCAACAACCTCGGCTTCCGCAAAAACTCTTTTGATCCCGGATGCTATATGTTTGGCCACTGCCACGGCATCCAGGCTTTCCTTAAAAGAGTCGGGAGCTACGATAACTCTACGCATGTTTTCACCTCTTACAGGAAAAAGTATGCAGTTGCATAACCCCCGGGGAGATCAAGCAAATTTCGCAAATTTAGTAACCCAGGCGAGAATCAAGGCCAACAAAGAAACCCAGATCAGAAGAATAATAGCCCCTGCCACCCAGTTTTTCGGCTTCTCTTTCAATAGGCGTTCTGCCTTATCCCGGGATTCTTCCATCACGGGAGCGGGAATCATCTTTAGAGCCAGGGCTACTCCCAGGGGGATTAAAACCAGGTCGTCCAGGTATCCCAGTACGGGAATAAAATCCGGCACCAGGTCGATGGGGCTAAAGGCATAGGCCACCACACAGGCGATAAATACTTTTGCATACCAGGGAACCCGCTGGTCCCGATAGGCAAAGTACAGGGCATATACGTCTCTTTTTATCTTTTTTGCTTGTTGCTTCCATTGTCCCATTGTGGTCATATCTGGCAAAGGACACCTCCTTCTTTCATCGGCAGTATCGTTACCTGGGCGGAGGCTGCTTTCCTTTGTAGTACCGAATGGTTTGCAGTCCCAGGATGCACCCCACCAACCAAAAGCCTCCGGCGGCAAAACCCGCCAGCACATCGCTGGGGTAATGGACCCCCAGGTAAATCCGGCTTATACCGATGGCCACCACCAGTAAGGCAAAGGCAAGGGTTGAAACCGTTCTAAGGCAGCCGGACGTTAAATTAATCCAAATGAGGTAGGCCAGCATACCATACAAAGCAAAGGATACCATCGCGTGACCGCTGGGAAAACTGTACCCGGTTACCTCCACTAAACGAGCCGCGTCAGGACGAGTGCGTTGAAAAAGCCCTTTTAACAATTCGTTCATGAGCCAGCTACCTGCTAGAGCCGTCCCCACCATCGTGGCGTCCCAGATATGTTTTTTCACCAACAACAGCACAACCGCCACGAGTGCAAAGCCGATCATCACCGGCGGGGAACCTATGTTGGTAATGACCTTCATCACCGTAGTCATGACGGGGCCCTGGAGGGTATGCACAATCCCAATGACGATCTGATCAAAAAGTTTTAATTCATTATCCAGCAAATCCTCTGCCAGCTTGGCAAAGAGCAGCATAAAGCCAACACCCAGCGCCAAACCTACGACTAAAAAGTTCCCAAAGGCCCCCAGGGGCGAGATTTTCTTTTTATAAAATTCTTCCACTTTCTTCCTCAAGGAAAGCCACAGCGTTTGAAAATAGTTTACCGTTTTAGTATGCCGAAAAACCAGGTACAAAAGGAGAATGAGGACAGTGACGGAGATGGTGATGATTTCCAAATAGGAGCTAAGCAGGGTATTGGCCGCAGACCCCAGGAAATAGATAAGAAAACCCTCCAAAAAGAAGCGGGCACCCCGGCTAAGGAGGGAAGCCAGGAGGAACACCCCTTTGTTAATACGGAACAGCCCGGCACCAATGGTAAACACCTTGTAGGGAATGGGAGTAAAACCGGCGATGGCCACTGCCCAGCCGCCGTAGCGGTGGAACAGTTTCTCCATTTTCCGTATCCTTTCGTGGGCCACCCAGCGGTCCAAGAGGGGTCGGCCAGCCTTGGTGCCAATGAAATAGCCAAAGACTCCTCCAGGACCGAGCCAACGGTGGTCACCAGGGCATACCACGGAGCCAGTCTTGGCTCCTGTAGGGACATGGCGATCAGCAAGACATCCGGCGGCACCGGAAAAAAGGAGGATTCTGCAAAGGCCAACAAAAATAACCCGAAGGGTCCGTAAACCAGGAAGGTCTCCGCCGCGTAATGCAGCCACTGGCTAAGCATGATGATCCCCCTTCCCAGGCAGCAGACTGGCGGCCACCGCGCCCAGGGCAAAGACCAGGACCAGGATGCCCCAGAGGACACCCAGGACCGGGAAATTAAAAAGGGCCACCAAGAACAAAGACCCGATGAGAACTTGGTAAAGGGGCTTCTGGCCCCAGGCAAAATTTTTTAACAGCAGCTCTCCGGTGAGAAGGCTTAAAGCCGAGAGCCCCACCGGCAGCAGGGCCAAAAGCAAAAGCCCCAGCAAAAGAGCCAACGGGATGCCCCAGACGGTTACCACCAGGGCCAGGAAAACCAGCCCCAGACCAAGAGCACCAAAGAAGCCCAGGAGGCCCACTTTGACGGTGCCGCTCTGTAGAGCGCCTTTGGCCCGGTTCATTCGGTTTTTTAGGACAAAGAGAGAAATCAGACTGGCCAGGAAAACATACAGGGCCAGGGCCAGCTTCGCCAGTTCCAGCAGCACAAAGGCCCCGGCCCCCAGCAGCAGACTGTTGAGATTTTCATTGGCCAGGTTAATGTGAAAGATGCCCTTGCCGACAGCGGCCCCCGGCTCCTGGTTCAACTGCCCTCCGATAAGAAAAATCCGATCCTGGATGCGGGCGGTTTTGGTCAGGGTCAGGTTGCCGTTAATGACAACCACTTCATCCTCCACCACCCCGGCGATAATACCGTCTTCCCCATAAAGAAAAACATTTTCCACCCGCTGCCCTTCCTGCACAACTCGGTTCAGGTGATAAAAGGGCTCATCGGCCCGGGCAGGGGCAGCGTGGGTTCCCGATAAAAATAATAGCGTTACTAAAACCATCAAGACTTGCTTCATGAAATCAACTCCTCCTGGGACAAAGTGGCATAAATACGTCCAAAACCATAAAACGCAACCAACGCTCCTGCCAGCAGCGCCAAACCCGTCACGCCGTTAACGGCCCCCGGAGGCACCTGGCGGCTGATTTTTACCACCAGGGAGGCAAGGAGGAAGAAATCCTTTACCACCACCGAGAAAAAACCCAGTATGACAGGGCCAAAGAGAACAAACAACGCTCCAAAGGCCAGAAGGCTCAAGAGCCCCCAGGAGCGGAGCAGCCGGGTTAAGGGCAGGTCGCTGACGGTTTGACTTGCCTGCAGGCGGTCCATAATTTGCGCCGTAAGCCAAGGGTTCACCGACGGGCGGGGGAGTGCCTGAACAGCCCCGGACAGAGCTTGTAGTTGGTTTAGGGACTCCCGGCAGCGGGCACAGGAGCGGAGATGTTGTTCAAAGGCCAGGGCTTCCTCCGGGGGCAGTTCCCCGTCCAGGTAGGCCGATACATTTTCTTCGCAGCACATGACATCGACCATTTTAGCAGCCTCCTTCGATTAATTTCTTCGACAACAGTTTGCGGGCACAGTAAATCCGGGACTTTACCGTTCCCAGTGGGATGTCCAATACCTCGCTAATTTCCTGGTAGGAATAATCCTCCCATTCCCGGAGGATCAGGGCCGCCCGGTACTCGTCCGGGAGAGTTTTCAGGGTTTGGGCCACGTGTACCTGCTTCTCCTTTTTTAAGAGGAAGTATTCCGGACCCTCGGTTATGCTGCACCCTGCCGCAGGCAAGTCTTCCAAAGGGATGGTTTTAAACCGCCCCTTTTCTTTGGCACGCCGCAAGGCCAGGTGGGTGACAATTTTGCCAAACCAGCTTCGAAAGGTTTCCGGTGCCTTCAGTTGCCCGATATGATGATAAACCTGTAAGTAAGCCTCCTGCAGAATCTCCTCAGCATCCTGCGGGTCCTGCAAAATACCGTAGGCAATATTCAACCCCCGCTGCCGGGTGCTCTCTACCAGCTTTTCAAAGGCTTTTATATCGCCCCGTTGTAGCTGCTCGATAAGTGAAACTTCGACCAACGGGTAAACCTCCCTTAGACCCCGGCAGACCTACGGGTGAAACCTTCCACTAGGGCAATCACTTTATCGGCTGTGCCGTCCATATAGGGCCAAAGTTTGTTGGCCAGATGACTTCCTAAAAGACCGGTGGCAACTCCTCCCACAACGTCAAGGGGGTAATGGGTCCCGCAATAGACCCTGGAAAAGATTATAATTAGGGATAGGGGTGTCAATAGTATGCCCCAACCTTTATGGACCCTCATGATGCTGGCGTTCACCGAAGATGCCCCGGTGGCATGGTCACTGGGAAAAGAGGGATCCGGGGACCGATCCAGCAGCAGAGTCACCTCATGGGTGGCAAAGGGTCTGGGCCGAAAGTAAAGCAGGCCAATGAGTTGGTTCAGCCCCAGGGCGATGGCGGCGCTAAAGCATACTTTCAGCACCCCTTTGCGGCGGAGGCCCCTTTGCTCGGGCCGGGTCCTCTGGAACCACAGGGCTGCCAGGGCCAGACCATAGAGGAGAAATCCCCACCTGGTAAATGCCAGCATGAAAACGTCCAGTAGGTGGACATGACCCGCCAGGCTGTTGATTTGGACAAAGAGATGGTAATCGAAACTCATTTGATCAACCTCCTTTCATTTATTCCACTTATAAAGAGACAAATCAAGCTCCAAAAGTTCGCGGAGATATAAAAAAACGCAAAATCTTATTGATTTTAACGGCTACCGCTGCCCGGCCCACAACCGGGCGGTGGGCGGTGCCGCTAATTCTTACCATTTAAAAGGCATGGCGGCGGACATCCGGGTGCTTGGTTTGGCGGCTGAAGAAGCAGCCAGCCTGGCGGAGCAGGCGGGTTTGACGGCATCGGCTTTACCAGCAGCAGGGTTTTGTCCATGTGGACGTGCGGAGCTGGCGGGCCAAGTGGCAGGGGTAAAATAAAAATCATTTCAAACCAACTTTCACGTCAGTGGGTTGGTTTTTTTGTTACCGACAAACTGAATTAAATCAAAAACCTGCAAAGAAATGATGCTTAAAACATTTTAACGCTCATACAGGTATCACAAACAACATGCAGAATAATAAAAACATCAACAAGTGTCAATTGTCCAGTCAAATCAATTGGCAATAATTGGTAACAGGAGTGGTCAAATGGAAACGTTTTTTCAAACTTGCCAACCCCGCCAGGAGGTACTGGAAGGGCGGGTGGAGGCAGACATTTTTGCTGCCAAACTATCCGACGTGATGCATAACAAAGCTCCGGATGTTTACGGAAACCCGGAAAAATTCTTTGCCCAAACCTTTCCCACCGGTGGCCTTACCACGTTAATAGAAGAAGTATTTGGCCGCCTCAGCGGAGTTCGTTCCAGCAATAACCCTATCATTCGGCTGGAAACATCTTTTGGTGGTGGTAAAACCCATAGCCTGATTGCTTTGTACCATTTGGCCAGGCAAGGGCGGAACATACAAGGCATAGAACAACTGGCTGATCCGGGGGTTATACCCAACAACGCAACCGATGTAGCCGCTGTGGTGGGCAGCGACCTGGATCCCCAGAGTGGTATAGAGCATGCTGACGGCATCGTTACCTACACCATGTGGGGGGAGATTGCCTACCAACTGGCAGGACCCACCGGTTATAAAATTATGGAAGAAAACGATCGCTCAGGTATCGCTCCCGGTACCCAGCGGTTAGAAAAATTAATCGGCAACCGGCCCACCTTAATTATGATTGATGAAATTGCCCGCTATTACCGGGCCGCCAATGGAAAAATGGTGGGTCAGGATACCCTGGCGGGGCAGACTGTGGCCTTTATGCACACCCTTCTGGAGTTTGCTGCCAGCAAGGAAAGGGTAGTGGTGGTTTATACACTGGCGGAAACCAGTGATGCCTATGCCTCCGAAACCGAGGATTTGAAGACTGCTTTACGGGAAACCTCCCGGGTTTCCGCCCGCTTGGAAAAGGTACTGCGGCCCACTGCGGAGACCGAGATTGCCGCCATTGTTAAACGTCGCCTCTTTACCCGGGTGGATGAAAGTGCCGGTGCAGCAGTGGCGCAGGAGTTTTTTGACTATTATCGTAAGGCCCATGAACAAGGAGTGGCACTGCCACAAAAGGCTATGCGGGTAGAATATAAAGACGAGTTATGCCGCAGTTACCCCTTCCACCCTGAACTGCTGGATACCCTGAACCGAAAGACAGCTACTATCCAAAATTTTCAAAAAACCAGGGGTGCCCTGCGTCTCCTGGCCAGCGTAATTCTAAACCTCTGGCAACAAAAGGAAGCGGATACATATCTGATCCACCCCCATCATGTGGAACTGGCAGTGCCAATCATTCGGGACGATCTGACCAGCCGTTTGGGGCGGGATGCCTTTACTTCCGTCATTGAAGCAGATATATTTAGTGAAAAGCAAGATACCCACGTCCAGGAAATCGACCAGGACTGGCTGTCCAAAGACAAGCCTCCCTTGGGTAAACGGGTGGCCCAAACGGTTTTTCTGCATAGCATCACCCAGGCGTTGCCTCCGGTGTAGAACCGGCTTTATTAAATTTGGCGGTTGGGCAGCCGGGGCTGGATTACCAATTTATCAGCAAAGCCCTAACAGACCTGGAAAAAACCTGCTGGTATATGGAGTTTGACGGGGCCCGCTACCGGTTTAAAACCGAACCGTCCATCAACAAAATAGTCGCCGACGAAACCGACAACTACACCAAGGCAGTGGCTAAACAGGAACTGGCTGCCCGCATTAAAAACTATTACGCTGAAAAGCATTTCAAACCGGTTTTCTTTCCTGAAGGGCCGGAAAGTGTGGACGATGATACCGGCAAGCCTAAACTGGTGATTATACATTTTGACAGTGAAACGGTCAATGCCAGCCAGAGCCAGGCTTATGATGATCCGCCGGTGCTGGTGGACCGCATTTACCAGAAGGCCGGTGCACAGCAGGCCTTCCGCATAAACCAAAATAACTTGATTTTTCTGGTGGCCAACGCCAACGAAGTAGCCCCGATGATCGAACAAGCCCGCAAGTACAAAGCCCTGGCGGCCTTAACCGATAAAGAAAGGCTCAAGGACTTTACCAAAGAGCAGCGAGAGGAATTGAAAAACCGGGCGGCGGCCGCCGAGCTGGACCTGAAAGTCCGGGTGGCTTCGGCCTACCGGCACCTGTTCTATCCCAGCGGAGAGGCCGGTGCGGTGGCCGGCCTGGCCCAGCATGTGCTGCCACCCCAGGATGTGGGTCAAATCAATAATACCAACCAGCAGGACTTGCTGCTGCAGGTATTATCGGAACTGGGCAAGACCCTGACCTCCCAGGACAAACCCCTGGCGGCAGCCTACGCCCAGAGCAAGATTTGGACCGGCACCAAAGAAGAAATGACCACCGAGGAATTCCGGCAGGCTTTCTGCCAGAAGCGGGTATTGCCCATCCTGTTTGATCCGGAACAGGTGAAAGAAACTATTAAAGAGGGCGTGCAAAAGGGCCTGTGGGTTTATTATAACGGCCAGAAGGCCTTTACCCGGGATAATGCCGCTGGCTTAATGGTACAATTAACCCCCGGCCATAAGCTCTATACCAGAGAAAAGGCGTTACGAGACGGCATCCTGGAAAGGCCAAAACCAGCCCAACCGGCGACCGGAGGCGGCGGTACGACGGGCCCCAAACCTCCCAAACAGGTGTGTCCTCTCTGCGGCCAAAACCCCTGTGTTTGTCTTAATTCCGGTGGGGGTGAGGGGTACTTCCATGAGAAAAAGCCTCTGGTGGCTGCCGGGGTCCCCAACAAAGCCTTTGCAGATTTAAGGGACCTCTGCGAAAAGGAAAAGGTTGAGGCATTGGCCAGCCTCACCATTAAATTAAAAGATATTAAGTCCGTCCAGGCGGTAGCCTTGATGCTGCCCCAATACCAGAAGCAAAATCCGGTTATTGAGCAGGACTTTACAGTGGAACTACCCGATGGCAGCCTGGAGTTGAAATTTAGCGGTGGCTGGCAAAATTACCGGGAAGTAAAGAACTTTACCGAGCGGCTGGCCAAATCAGCCAGGGAAACTTATGTGGAAACCAGGCTGACCTTTGAGTATCCCGAACCGGTTTCTCCGCAGGGGGAAGAGCTGGCCAAGATGAATGAATCGCTCAATACCTTTAAAGTGGAAAAAATAGAAATTGAGGCTAAAGAGACAAAGGATGAATAGTCAATGCAGGTTTTCACACTACAGGTGGAGCAGTTACCGGATAACGACTACCAGGTGACCTTATACCAGGTACCCTATCACCTCAAGGGCCAAATGCCCCAGCTGCCGATGAAAATTGAGACTCTCGCCGGCTGGCGGCTGCAGGCTGTGCGGCCGGTGCTGCTGGAGGAACTAAGGAAAAACGGCTACGACCCGTCTACTTTGAAGGCCGGACGCCGGGCCCCTTACAATATAAAAGAAATCAGCGGCATAAAAATCGGATTAATTTTCCTGGCGGTGAAACCGCTGCAAAAAATCCAGCGGGTGGAGGAAATATACCTGGGCATCAGCCGCATGAGTGATGAGGAGGCCTATTACTGGTTTGCCAAGTGCCGTAACGGTGAACGACAGCGGGCCTTACGAGCCTCAGGATTTTACTTTCCGAGGAGGAGAATTAAGTGACCAAGGAGAAGCGACCGGCGGTTTTAATAGAGAAGTGGTTTCCGGTGCAGGAGTTGGGCATTGAGTGTCAAAGGGAGCGGGGAGCAAGCAGTGCACTTCCACCCATTAGCTTTCTTCATGTTTGGTGGGCACGTCGTCCTTTAACATTATGTAAAGCAGCAGTTCTTGCCAGTGTACTACCTACTACCACCAATAAAGAATGGTTTAATAGATCTATAGGTATTTTAGGGCTTCCTATAGAAGCAAAAAAAAGAATTGAAGAAGCAGCTAAAACTGGTGAAAAGTTAAAAGATCCTTTTGGTTATGAACGTGCTTTTAAATATGTATTGGATGCTAATAAACAAGAAGAGATAAAAAAGAAAGCATCGGAAGTATGGGGGAATGCAGATATTTCTGTTTTAGATCCAATGGCCGGTGGTGGAAGTATTCCTCTTGAGGCATATAGGCTTGGCTTTGATACATATGCTAACGAGTTAAACCCAGTGGCACATGTCATTGAACGGGCAACCATCGAATACCCGGCCTTGTTTGGGAAAGAACTATATGATGAGATAGAGAAGTGGGCACAACGGGTTCAAGAAATCGCCGGTCCCCAATTGGAGGAGTTTTTTCCTAAAGGGGATGATGAAAATATCTTTGCCTATATCTGGGCAAGAACGGTAACCTGTCCAGATTGCCAGTTGAAAGTACCACTGAGCCCCAACTGGTGGCTGGAAAAAACTGAAAAGAAAAAGGTTGCAGTTAAACTTATAGTTAGCAAGGAATCTAATGAATGTTCTTTTGAGCTGATTGAAAACGTAAAAAAGCATCAGTACGACCCCGACCAGGGAACTGTCGCACGAGGTATTGGTAAGTGCCACGGTGTGCTGGCGTTCTGAAAGGTGACTATATAAAGGAACAAGCCCAAACAGGACAGATGGATCAACAGCTTTACTCTATAAGTTATAAGAAGTTAGTTGGAAAAAGACCTAAACGAATGTTTAGAGCGCCAGCAGATGATGATTTAGCGACCGCTAAAGAAGCAGAAATGGTTTTAATAACAAGAATTCTAGAGTTGCAAATGAAGGGATACGTACCTGACGAAACTATACCGATAGGAGAGAAAACTGTGGAGGCTATAAGATATGGATTTAAATTATGGCATAACATTTTTAGTCCCCGACAACTTCTCTCCCACTTAACATATTTAGACGCAATACTTCAGGTCAAAGATAAAATTAAAGAACAATATGAACCATCAAAAGCAGCGGCAATTATCACTTACCTGGCAATTATGTTTGACAAGGCAGTTGACTATAATTCACGATTGGTTCGATGGGATGGTACTAGAAATAAAATAGCAAATACATTCGATCGCCACGATTTTTCATTTAAATGGAGTCACGGTGAATTTGATCACAGCCGTATGCTTTGGCCCTGGGTAAAAGATCAGGTATTAGATGCCTACAAGGGAATTTGTGAACTGCTAAATGGTAACGGGGGACAGTTATTTCCTGACGAGAAGATTAATAATAAACTAATTCTTACCCAGGGTTCCGCAGCCAACCTGCACCACATCCAAGACAACACCATTCACGCCATTGTCGTGGACCCGCCCTATTATGACAACGTCATGTATGCCGAACTAAGCGACTTTTTCTACGTCTGGATGAAACGCACCCTGGGAGATATTTATCCCGAGGCCTTCTCTGACGAGTTAACCAACAAAGACGACGAAGCAGTGGCCAACCCGGCCCGTTTCCGGGGCTTCGATGTCTCACCGGCGGAACTGGCCAGGCAGGATTATCAGCAAAAGATGCAACTCTGCTTCCAGGAAATGTACCGGGTACTGCGCCCAGATGGTGTACTTACCATCATGTTCACCCACAAAAAGGTGGATGCCTGGGACACCCTGGCCACCGCCCTCATCAGCGCCGGTTTTGAAATCACGGCTTCCTGGCCGGTGCATACCGAAAGCGAGCACAGCCTGCACCAGGCCCGGAAAAATGCCGCTGCCAGCACCATCCTGCTGGTTTGCCGCAAGCGGGAAACCGACGGTTCCGGCGGCTGGTGGGAGGATATCCTGCCGGAAGTACGGCGGACTGCACTGCAAAAGGTGCAGGAATTTATGGCAGCGGATATCACCGGTGTGGACCTTTACCTGGCCACCTTCGGTCCGGTGCTGGGAGTTCTTTCCCGCCACTGGCCGGTACAGGACCGCAGCGGCGAACCCATCAGCCCGGACAAAGCCCTGGACGAAGCCCGCCGGGTGGTCACCGATTACCGGGTGCAGAGCCTGCTGCAGGGGCGGCGGGGCCGGTTTGACCCGGTGACCCGCTGGTACATCCTGGCCTGGGATATCTACCAAGCACCCCAGTTCCCCTTTGACGAGGGACACAAGCTGGCACTGAGTGTGGGTGTGGATATCGATGCCCTGCGCACCCAGAAACAAATTTATAAAAAGGACGGCAACTTTATTGTTCTTACCAGCCCCAAAGAACGCTCCCGCCGAGGACAGGTAGACGTCAATGCCCAGTCCTTTACCAGTTATATTGACGCCATCCACACCGCTCTTTTGATTTATGAAGAGGACGGGGCGGCAGCCCTTCGCCGCTTTGTCCAGCAGGCAAACCTGTTGCAGAGCGATGATTTTCTCTCGGCTTATGCGGCCTGGTGCGGGCCATTCCGGCAGGGCAGCCCGAGCACCGGCAGTTAAAGGATATGGCCCTTGCTGCAATGGATGAGAAGCTGGATCAATTGTCTTTATGGTAGGTGAGTAAACCATGACCCACCTGAACTTACGGGAATATCCCTGGCGTCACCGCTATAGCTGGGAAGTGAGTAATCCGGTAAAAGATTTCTATGTGCCGGCTCTCTCCCGCAGTGTACTGTACCAGCGCAAGGCCGGTTATTTCAGCAGTACTGCGCTGGCGGTGGCTGCCCAGGGGGTGGCCCGGCTCATTGCCAACGGCGGACGCATGCAGCTTTTAGTTGGCTGCCAACTGTCACCAGAGGATGTCCAGGCCATTCAGGAAGGATATGATCTGAAAGAAAAGGTGGCCCGGAACTTACTGGACAAGTTCAACCAGCCGGTGGATCAGATTATGCAAGACCGGTTGGCCGCCCTGGCCTACATGGTGGCGAAAGGCACGTTGGAAATCAAAGTGGCCTTACCCACCGATGGCAACGGCCAGGTGGTAGCCAGTGACGGCGACGAAGGTATTTTCCATGAAAAGGTAGGCATCTTTACCGATGCCCTGGGTCAAAAGCTGGCTTTTAGCGGCAGTATCAATGAAACCAAACAAGGTTGGTTGAAAAACCGGGAGAGTTTTCACGTGTTTAAATCCTGGTCACAGGATGCAGCACACCTGGTAGAGGAAGAAGAGGAATTTCGTTTGCTCTGGCAGGGGGCCGGGCGGTATACCCTGGTGGTGGATTTTCCCCAGGCGGTAGAGAAGGAACTGCTGAAATACAAGCCGGAGGAGGAACCCCGCCAGGACCCGCTGGAAGTTAGTGAACTCGAACAAGTGACAACCGGTAACCCCGGTTTCCTATGGCAGTTTATTAAAGATGCGCCTTACCTGAAAAACGGGCATGCCCTGGCGGAGGCTTTCAGTACGGTGGACCCCTGGCCCCACCAGCGGCAGGTGGTCAACAAAGTGGTTGCCAATTATACCGGGCGGTTCCTGTTGTCCGATGAGGTAGGTTTGGGGAAAACCATCGAAGCTGGTTTGGTGCTCAAGAAGCTACTGCTTACCGGGCTGGTACGGCGGTGTCTTATTTTAACCCCAAAGTCGGTAATACGGCAGTGGCAGGAGGAATTGCGTGAGAAATTCAACCTGCATATTCCTCGTTACGAGCAAAATGCCTTTTGGGATGCGAAGGGACGGCAAATACCGGTGCCGGGGGGCAATCCCTGGGACAGCACGGATGTGGCATTGGCTTCCTGCCAGCTCATGAAGCGTGAGGACCGCTGGAGCGAACTGCTGACAGCTAAGGATTGGGATTTAATCATCCTGGACGAGGCACACAACGCCCGCCGCAGCGGGGTGTCTAATAAGTACAGTGACCGCAACAAGTTGCTGCAGTTGATGGATCAGCTGGAGCGCAAGACCCGGGGGTTGCTGCTGCTGTCGGCAACACCTATGCAGTTGGACCCGGTGGAGTTATGGGACTTGCTGGTAATTCTGGGTATGGGCGGTTTGTGGGAGCCCGGGCGGAGGATTTCAAAAGATACTTCCTGGAAGTCCGAAAAATGCCGGAAGCCGGAGAAATTGATTTTCTCATTAAGATGCTGAAGGATTACCAACGACTAGCTGGTCCGGAGGCTGATCTCTGCCAACTACCTGGCAACGATAACGTGGGGTTAATTACCAGGCGCAAGCTGGCAAGCCTGTTCCAAAGCAATGTTCCTGCGCTGGAATATAAATCTCTTAATCAGAAGGATAAGGAAGTCTTAACTAAAATCCTGTCAAGCAACACACCCATCAAGCATTTTATGTTGCGCAACACTCGCAATGTGTTGCGATATTACCAAAAGAAAGGTTGGCTGGACCAGAACATTCCCAACCGGGATGTAAAAGATGTGTTTATTGATCTTGATCCGGTGGATGAGAAACCCCTTTACGATCGGATTGAGGAATACATCAGCAAATATTACAAAAAGGCGTTGGAAGAAAAACGAAGCGGCCTGGGTTTTATTATGACCATTTACCGCCGGCGTCTAACCAGTAGTTTTTTCGCCAATACCAAAAGCCTGGAGCGCAGGCTGGCGTTTCTTAAGGGAGATGACACGGCTGCTCAGGAATGGCTGGATGAACTGGAAGAATTGTTTGATGATGAACGACAAGAGCTCAGCGAGGACAGTAAAAAATTACTGGATCAGAGGGGAAATGCCGATGAGGAAATTGAATTTCTGGAGAATTTCCTCTACGACCTGCAATCTTTAGGCAAAGATTCTAAATATGCGCAACTGGATAACCACTTGCGGGACTACCTTAACCGCCATTCTAAAGTAATTATTTTTACCCAGTACACCGACACCATGAGGTACCTGCGGGAGCAATTGCAGTCCTACCGCAACCGCCTGGCCTGTTATTCAGGCGATGGGGGTGAATATTGGGACGGCCATAGCTGGCGGTTGACCACCAAAGAAGATATTAAGGAAAAGTTCGCCGCCGGGCAATATCAGATTCTTCTCTGTACAGACGCTGCCAGTGAGGGTTTGAACTTACAGACTTGTGGTCTCTTGATCAATTACGATATGCCCTGGAACCCCATGCGGGTGGAACAGCGCATCGGCCGTATTGACCGCATCGGCCAGCAGTTTAAAACAGTGGAAATCCTCAACTATTTCTACAAGGATACGGTGGAGGAAACCATCTACCAACGCCTGTCACACCGCATCGGTTGGTTCAACCAGGTGGTGGGGGAACTGCAGCCCATCCTGTCCCTGGGTTCCCTGGCGGCTAAAATCCCGCTGGCCATTAAAAAGGTGGCTATGTCCGGGGGTGAGGAAAAGGAAGCGGTGTTGGCAGAAGTGGTGGCCGACCTGTTGGAAGAGGCTGAGAAGGCGAAAGATAACGCCATTAATTTGGATATTTATGCCCAGCAGCTCAGCGCTCTACCGGAGAAGCAACGACCGCCGGTGACCCCTCTGGAGTTAGAAAGAATTTTTACAGCCACACTTTTGCCGGAGGGAGTATCCCTCCAGCCGGGGCAGGAAAAAGGTGTTTACCTTCTATCGTTTAAAAACCAAATCTATAGAGTTACCTTTAATCCCAGGGTGTACGATCGAAGACCAGACAGCGTAAAACTATTGGCCTATGGGGAACCGCTTTTTGAACAATTGCTAAAAGGGATCTCTTTGGAACAGACAAATCCGTTACCGGTGGTCAGGATAGAGGCAGCACAGGATCCACCCCTGGTGGGATATTTCTATAAAGACGAAGCAAACCAGTGGCAGGAGATCACCAATGCCACACAATACGAGGAACTGGTCAATGGCAACGGCCAGGTAGAAATAACAGAAGAGGAAAGAGCGGAGTTACAGAACCGTTTGATCAGAACCAGAGCCAGTGAGCTTCAAGTTGCAGCACAAATCCCGGAAAAACGCAGGCAGGAGCGCCTGGCAGCGGTCCGGGAGAAGGCGCGGCAGATTTTATATAAGCTGCTGTGTTATGAAGCGGTCCGCCAGGATACCCTGAATGTGCAAAAAATCCTGGATACCAAAATTCAGCGGGGAGATATTCACTATGGTCCTTTGCTCAAAATGGCGCAGGCATCTCCGGCCAGCATCAAACTCAATGCTGCAGAGGTGGCCGGGTATAAAGGAATGAAACCAGAATCACTATTTGCTAAAACCGGTGCCCTGTACATAGAGGCAGATAATCTGGTGGAGGAGTACAAGTATTTAACGGGGAGTTTTAAGAACTAATCATTGTACCAAAGTATCCCGGTCGTTTTGGGCCGGGATACCCTTTATGATTAATCTACTCATCAAGATTATATCAATATTAGTAATGAATAGACATATATCGGTTCTACCGTGATTGTCGGAAGGGATAACCCAAAGGTTAATTACTTTATTTAAAAAAATGACCAACTGGAAATTATTTGTTGGTCAATATGATACAAGGGGGTTGGATCATGCCTCTATGTGTTTATTGTGGTCAAGAAAAGCCTGCTGAACAATTTTCGCGAGAACATGTTATCCCTAGGGCCATTGGAGGTAATTTAAGACCTTATAACCCTTTTACATTAAATCAGGTATGTAAAAGGTGTAATAGCATATGTGGTGCGTACATCGATGGTCCCTTTGTTAAGAACTGGTTGACCCAGAACTACAGGGCCGAAATCGCTAAAAAATACGTAAACATTAATAGTAACCCCATTCTACCACTAATCTACTGTGGCCCAGTTAATGGACTTGTCTATAAAGAAAAAATATGTGAATTGTGGTTAGGACCCACTGGTGATACAATTTATCACTTTCATGAACCTTACCCGGAAGAACCTGATGTTCCCCCAATGGTAGGAATACCTACCTATGCCCGGAATGATCAAATCGATCATGGCTTTGCGTTTCTTTTTGTCCGCTCCAATAATCCGGTTTGGCATCCTGCATCCTGCATTCCTTTAATGAACAATTCAAACAATCTGTTATATTTTTAGGAAATGGGCCCACGCCGCAAGGGGGTCGTTTTTCAGATATACCTCTTGAACTTCAAGGTTTACATCAAAGGCTAAAAAGTATGTCTGGTAAAGAACACAGCTTAAGTGTAAAGATGAACGTGAGCTATGGAGACAGATTTATAGCGAAAGTTGCTCTGGGCTTAGGGGCAATATTACTTAGAGATAGTTTTAAAACCAGTTCCTCTGCTGACATCCTAAGGAAATTTATGTGGACGAAAGACTTCAACGAAAGATCCAATATTCCTGTTCGAGGCTCAAGCTTCTTCAGGGGTAATTTGAAAGAGTTACAAAATTTCTTTCACTGGCCTGGGGGACATTTAATCTGTATTTTGAGATATCAGTCCAGTTTAAGTTTATTTTTATCCCTCTACGAAACACAGGCAGCGACTATTATAATATCCTCCGAACCGGAACATTGGGAAGGTATAATTAAAGAAGAAGGATTTGTCTATGTCATATCTCCTGGCTTACAAAGATATGTAGGTCCTAAAAACATAGGAACATTTATAGCACATAAAATTGAAGGAGATTTTTCTGACCCTGATTTGTCAGAACTGGAAAATGAAATGAGCAGGAATAATGGTTTGCCACCATTTATGATCTAAGGGATTGGTCTTCCACATTCTAATCTCAGCTAATGTAAAGACCAGTGGCAGCCACACAGTGCAGAATATTCATGATCTGCTAATGTATGTTTAGCAGATTTTTATTGTCTACAGGCAGGAAAACTCTTCCTGGTGTAGAATTGATATTGTACTAAAAAGTAACAAATTTTTTATTGAGTGAATAAATAAATATATTACAGGCAATATTTTGCCTGTACGATTAATTAAAAGAGGGCGATAATTTGTCCGAAATCAAAGATTTTTTCCGGCAAGAAAGTGAGTTTTTGCTTAATCTTTGCCAGCAATTTGCACCTGAATATCACGAGCAGGTGCAAAAATCGTTTATCCAGTCCCCGCTGTTGCCCAAGGGCTCCTTTAATTTATTGTTAGCTGGCAAGGGTAAACCGGATAGCTCTTTATATGAGACACTGGCCTTTGCTGCCTATGACAGTTTTGCTAAAGCCTATCTGGAGCAGTTGTGTGCTTACGTCTCAATGGTGATTCGCGAAACCGCAGTGGAAGCAAAATTGCCAGAGAGTAAAGATAAAGAAATATCCCTGGATCATGTGCTTAACTACCTGGAAGTATTGACATTGGACGATCCGGTACTGGAGTGGTTTGTGGCTACAGGTGCACCTAACCTAAACCAGGTGCGAAAGCAACTAAGTGTTTCAAACATTGAACAACTGAGTGATTTGGTGCGCCAGCTTGAGTATTATGTGCAGTATTTTACAGATGACCCGGAGAAGTGCGAAAGCTTTAGCTTTTTAGTGGACATTCTGGAAAGATTGCCTAAGGATATGGAGGAGTTGGAACTCCTGCGGATCGACCAGGTATGGATGGAACTACTTAGGTACAAAGGTAGAGAAACTGAAGTTGTTTTTCCGTCAGTTAATCAGATAACCATTAGGCTTTCTGTAACTGTTGAAGAAAACAACCAATCATTACCTGATTTCAGGCAAGAATATCTTCCGTCTGATAGATACGGCACAGAAAAAAGATATATGACATCATCTTACGGCAACAAATGGAATAAAGAAGTTACAATCAGAGATTTAAGCAAAGTAATACCAGGGAGTGGCAAAAATGAAGAAACAAGTAGTTGCCCACAAAGTCCAGCTGCTTGATGTTTTTATAGAAAAAATTAATTGCCAAAGGGTAGCAGACTTCCAAAGTGGTATCCCTTACGATGTAGTTTTTAGTGTAAAGGCCAAGACTATTAATAATAATTTGGCATACGGTTACTTTAGAATAAAGATATTATTTGACAAGGAACCGAAAATTTTTAACTTGGATATTACAGTGCGTGGTGAATTCAAGTGTGAGAAAACAACAAACCGAACAGAGCTAAAGAGATTTGTGGAACAACAGGGTTTACCTCTATTACTGCCTTGGGCCAGGCAGGCAGTAGCTTCATTAACCTTGTCTATGGGGTTGCCCCCGTTGCTTTTACCTTTAATTGATGTTTTTGCCACGATTCGTTCCAATGAACCAGTAAAAGAAGAAAGTAAGGGGTCAAAGGGATGAAGGTCAATTTTATTCATACAGATGAATATATGGACTACGTACACAGTCAGCAGGAAATTCATGATCTTGCTGACTTTTTACTTTCAGAGCCGGAGTTCTTGCCAGAGGTTGCAGCGGCTGTATTAAAAAGCTATAAATTAGGAGAGTTTGAAAAATGGCGAATGAGTTATTTAAATCTAAATAATCTTGCCAAGGCGAAAGCCAAGAGAGCCAAGCAAGAAAGGTTTGCCACCATGCTAAAAAAGGTTTTTGATCTGGCACTAACCCCACCGGAGGGAGAGAGTGAGGAGCAATTTTTGAAAAAGCTGCGTGGTGGCATACTGGAGGTATTAGTAAGCCGATTTCTGGTTGAACGATACTGTTGTCTTAGCTCAAACTGTCTGGTTTGTGTTGATGGCCAGTTGCTGAAGGCTAAGCCGGAAGACACGGCAGGTAAAACAATGGACGTAGCAGGAGTAGACAAGCTGGCTGATACTCAAATTGGCGAATGGTACGAGTGTAAAGTCAGTACTGGGGGATGAGGTCCTGCGGCAGATTGCCCGGGAGCTGGCGGATAAGGTGCGGCTAATGCTCCATTGACTGGAATATCAAGGAATCGGTGCGGGCCAAGCTAAAGGTGCTGGTTCGCCGCACCCTGAATAAATACAAATACCCCCCGGATCAGCAGGAAAAGGCGGTAAGTACTGTGATTAAGCAGGCGGAAATGTTGACCCAGTATTGGACGAACTAAGGAAGGACAGGCCGTACCGCAGGGTGCGGCTTTTTAATCAGAAAGCAGGGGAGATGTTAACTTGTTAGTTAAAGATGCAGTTGATGTTTTTTGTCAGGCTTTAGAAATTGAAATAAAGTGTGCCCAGGAGACGGGCGGCAAAGCTTACCGTATCATGGATGGCCAGTTTATTACCACTGACAAGGCAACCTATATATATTTATTTAACTTAGAAGTTGAATTATCTATTGTTGATGACTCACCTATTAGGGTGGAGATAGAGGGTAAAAAATCAGAAGGCCAGATTATATATTGTGAGAACTTCGAAATTTTAATCGCCTTAGATGATTATTTTGGCCAATCCGTTGTTCAGGGAAATATGTATTGTGAACCCTGGAAGTTGTTAGAGGGTTTGCAGAATCGATTAAGGGAGATAGAACAGGGAAAAGGAAATGTGGATTTGGCTAAAAAGCAGTTAATAGGAAAACATCTTATGACTTCTTATCCACTCCCCAACGTGGTTCTGATTTAGCCATCAAAAAGGCTTTACAAGAACCAGTTCTTTATATATGGGGACCGCCTGGAACAGGTAAAACGGAAACTCTTTCTCGAATCGCCATAAATCACCTGGCTAAGGGACACCGGTGCTGGTGATCTCCCATAGTAATGTGGCGGTTGATGAAGCAATAAGAAGAATATATAAAAAAATATGGGAACCTGGCACTCCCAAAAATTTTAAATATAAACCCGGCAGTATCCTTCGTTACGGCTACCCAAAGATGCCGGATGTTCGTAATAATGAGGAGTTAACTTCTTTTAATTTGGTTCTGCGCAAGTATCCAGAGCTTAAAAAGCAGAAAGAAGAGCTGGAACAGCAGAGATTTATTATTAAAAAACAAAGACTGAACGACCCGGAACTGGCGAAAGTTTCTAAAGAATTGACGGTTCTGAAAAGACGAATTAAGGAACTGGAAAGCCAGTTTCTCCAAGATGCCAAATTAGTGGCCACCAGTTTAGCCAAGGCTACAATAGATAGTTGTATTTACGATAGTCACTTCGATGTAGTGTTGTTAGATGAGGTAAGTATGGCTTATATTCCTCAAGCCTTTTATGCAGCTTCTCTGGCTAAAAAACATATAATCTACATTGGTGATTTTCGCCAACTGGCCCCTATTGCTTTATCTGATGATGAGAAGGTTAAAAAATGGCTGAAGAGGGATGTTTTTGAACAAGCAAAAATTAAGGAGGGTGTAGATGAAAGGAGATATCATCCCCTGATGGTAATGCTGGATGTCCAGCGGAGGATGCATCCAAAGATATCCGGCTTTGTGAGCTACCATATTTACCACGGCTTATTAAATGATGATCCGGCTATGGCTCAAAAAACTGAAGACATAAAAAAATCAACACCTATGCTTGGAGAAAACTTATCACTCATAAATGTTAGACTTTTTCCAGCTTTTTGCTATAAAGACAGCTCCGGTTCCAGGTATAACCCGTTTACAGCCCTTGTGTCTTTGTACCTGGCTTTACAGGCATTGCCATCAAAGACAAGCAAGCAGTTGGAGGAAGATAGCCCGATTGGTATCATTACACCCTACAGTACCAATCACGGCTGGTTAGGTCCATGATTAGGGATGTTTTTAGGGAAGAAAATTTAAGCAAATTACCTATTTTTGCGGCTACGGTACACCAATTTCAAGGTTCTGAGAAAGACATTATTATTTTTGACTGCGTTGATAACTATCCTCAAGAAAGACCCGGCGTGTTGCTAACCAGCGATAACCTGGAACAGGCCACCCGTTTAATAAATGTTGCCGTAAGCAGGGCCAGGGGAAAATTTGTTGCTATTACTAATAGATCTTATTGGAAAAGCAAAATAAATAATGATAAGATTCTATCCGTTTTGCTGCGATATCTGGAAGAGAAAGGCCGACAGTACGCCAGTTATGATCTTGAGAATTATTTATTAAAACCCCTTGAGTTAAAGCATGCCCTCCAATTCTATAGCAAGGGAAATTATAAGGAGCATTTTATCTATGATTTAAGAAATGCCAGGGGAAGTATTTATATGGATATACCCGAGGCACACTGGTTGACACTAGTTGGTTAAAGTATTTACAAGACGTTCAAAAAAGAGGCGTACAGCTAAAAATTAGGGCAGGGAAGCCTGCTGATTTGCCATCACCTCTTAATCATTATGCGGAATTAAAGTATTTTGTCCCGGCTCCACTTATCATAATAGACCAAGAAATTATATGGTACGGGCAACCATTGGTTAAGAAAGATAAGGTAGAATATTTTGTAAGCGTTCGTTTTAAGGGCAAAAGGACAGCCCAAATGCTTACCACTCTGCTTGGGACAGGATCAGGAGTCGGCCTCGGTTTTAATGAGTTTATAGGAAGTAACGAAAAGTGCCCAAATTGCGGTAGACCCCTCAGGATTGTTGAGAACCCGAAAAACCGTAAGCTGTTGCTTGGGTGTACAGGTTACCCAAAATGTAATTATATATTCCCATATATACCGGTTGACTTAGTGAACAAATATCTGACCACTACCCAAAAAGTGTGCCATAAATGCGGTAGCCCCTTTTATGCAAGGGTTTCACAATACGGCCTGTACATTAGTTGTGAAAATTTTTGGGCATGTAAAAATAAAATTAGCGTTAAGGATTTATAAGTTTTTTGATGGTCAATTGTTTTGACAGCCCCGCTGGTGCCCGTCCCAAGCGGATACTAACCAGGTAGTGACCTATGCGGTGGCAAAAGAGTGTCGGGAGGCGGTGCTTATTTATCCCTCTTCTAATATTAGGACTTTTAAAGAAACCATTGGAGATATTACCGTTAGAACGCTGGTATTTCCTTTGGAAGGTGATCTTGAGGTTGCGGGGAATAGACTGATTGAAAACTTAAATACTTCTTTCTTAAAAGACAATGGAAGTAACGCCTGAATTTTTTCAGGTGTTTTTTATGCCACTGACATGCTGTGGTCGTGCCGGACTGTTACCATTTAAGCAAAAGAATTGGTATAAATGCAGCCTTGTGTTGCAGAAAATCCCGGTGGTTATCAATTAAACGGAGTTGCCTATGTATCTGAAAATTTGTCCCGTGTGTGGTAACAACAAATCCTACAGTGCAGCTTCGGAAAGACAGTGGATTTGCCCCTACTGTGGCAGTGATATTAGTAAAGAGCCATGCCAGCCGCTTAGGGAGAAAAAGAGAGATAAGGAGGTCAACCCTAATGGAACAAATTAAAGTTGATCTGGCGTTAGATAAAACTTTTCTGCTACACGGCAATAAGCAGGTGGCCTATCTCATGGTTAAACTTGCTGCACCGGAGCAAATAGTTAAAGAAAGACCTGTGCAGAATTTTTCCTTTGTCATTGATCGTAGCGGCAGTATGTCCGGAGAAAAGCTGGACTACACCAAAAAGGCAGTTACCTTTGCAGTTGGCCATCTTAGACCTCAGGATTATTGTTCGGTGGTGGCCTTTGATGACATGGTTACGATGGTGGCCCCATCCCACAAGGTGGAGAACAAAGATGCTCTTAAAATGGCGGTGGAAAGTATCTATCCCGGTGGCAGCACCAATTTAAGCGGAGGCATGCTGCTGGGTTTAA
The DNA here is from genome assembly GCF_002607855.1 of Desulforamulus profundi. The sequence goes on along the minus strand of NZ_AWQQ01000049.1, from coordinate 5,892 downwards.
GGGAAGTTAAGCTGGCTCACAAGGAAAACCAAATTAATAGGGTGCTGCTGTTGACGGATGGTATGGCCAATGTGGGAGTGACGGACCACGGTGCCTGGTGGAGAAGGCGCGGCAAATGGCAGCCGGTGAGGTTAATCTCTCTACCTTTGGATTGGGTGATGACTTTGAAGAAGATTTGCTGCAGGCAATGGCCGAGGCCGGCGGAGGTAACTTTTATTATATAGAAACACCGGACCAAATCCCTGGTATCTTTGATCAAAAGCTGACCGGTTTACTCAGTATTGTAGCCCAAAACCTGTCAGTGAAAGTGAAACCGGGTCAGGATGTATCAATAACCGGGGTACTTGGCTATCCCTTTACCACCGGTGAAGGGCTTACCGTGAGCCTGCCTGATATATATAGTGGGGAAACAAAAATTCTGCTGCTGGAACTGGTGATATTGCCGCTGGCTGAAGGGACCCATAAGCTCTTTAGTGTAGAGCTGGATTATGCAGACGTTCGGGAAAACCTGGCCCTGGTTAACCTAAAGGCCGACCTGAGCGTAAAAGCCAAACAAATAATATATTTGAATTAAGGATATAATTATGGTACAATAAAGCCACAAAAAGGAGTGAGTATTGTGCCTAAGATAATTCCAATTCGTGATTTAAAAAAAACAAGTGAGATTTCACAAATGTGTCACGCTTCCGATGAGCCTATTTTCATAACTAAAAACGGATATGGCGATATGGTTATCATGAGCATGAAAATGTACGAGGAAAAGATGTTCATGTCAGATGTCTACCGCAAACTGAACGCTGCCGAGGAACAATTGGCGGAAGGAAAAATACTTGACGGAGATGCTTCTCTGAAGAGTATAAGAGAAAAATACAATGTATAAATTGATTGTCACAGAACTTGCTCATCAGGATTTGGACAATATCGTTTCATACATTGCCGTTCAATTGGCAAATCTGACAGCCGCATCAGATTTTCTTGATGAGGTCGACAAGTGTTACGGCTATTTGAAAAGGAATCCGCTGATGTATTCCAAGTGTCAGGACAGCCGATTGGAAAAAGAGGGTTATCGCAAGGTTGTCGTAAAAAATTATATCATCATCTACAAAGTGGATGAAAACGATAAAAAAGTAAACATTCTGCGTTTCTTTTACGGAGCTCAAGACTATGCCAAATTGATATAAGCAAAACATGAAAAAAGCACTTCTTCGGAGGTGCTTTTTTATGCTCGAAATTTTTACTTTATTCAATACAATGTAAAAAGCAGCAAATTACCGTAGTGTTTGGCAATAAGGTGGCATTCTATTGCACTAATATCTGTATATGGCAACTACTTAAACTATATCAATAAATAGGCTTAGTCAGTCCGTCAGTCCCGATAAAAAAGCCAGTCCCCCAAGTGGGTAACTGGCCGGAAACCTACATGTCTCTCAAGTAACTTGTGCTAAGTTGACCACTTGTGATAGAGTAAAAGTTGACCGGCCCCTGTTATACAATGGTAAACTGACAGATAATTCTGCTTATACATAACCCTAGTAGCGTGATTCGCTACAGGCAAATGCAGCGACCCCTTTGGAGATGGAGTATATGTTGCATGAATATTCAAACATCGAACACCTGCCGGTGTGTCAAAAACCCGGGGGTTGCTCGATTTTTAAAAACCCTTGAAATATAAGGGGTAAGGGGTTTACGGGTATAAAGAGATAGTGTAAAATAGGAAAAAGTAACCAGATTTATGGTGATTCTCGCAAAATAGGTTGTCAGCCCATGTATTTTAAGAACTCCAGCGGATAGGGTCTAAAAACAAAATAATTCCCTCTGGGAATTGAAACAAGTAGCCGACAGCGGCCGCACCAGCTCCAGCCCGGCCGTCTAAAAACAAAATAATTCCCTCTGGGAATTGAAACTCCATCAGGTCAAACTCAGTGTCGGCGGTAATCAGTCCGTCTAAAAACAAAATAATTCCCTCTGGGAATTGAAACGCCACGGAAACATATCCTTCATCTATGGCCCTGGATGAGTCTAAAAACAAAATAATTCCCTCTGGGAATTGAAACGCGCCCGCAGCTGTTTGGCAGATGAGCCGCCAATCTCGTCTAAAAACAAAATAATTCCCTCTGGGAATTGAAACTCGACCAGCTCGTCGTTGTCATCTGCGAGAACCTGATCGGCGTGTCTAAAAACAAAATAATTCCCTCTGGGAATTGAAACCCGGAAATGTCTCCGGCTGATGTGTACCTGTGGTTCGGTCTAAAAACAAAATAATTCCCTCTGGGAATTGAAACATTGCCCCTCCGCCGGCCATTAGTATCTGGTCAATCAGTCTAAAAACAAAATAATTCCCTCTGGGAATTGAAACATCACCAGCAGGTGTTCTAGTTCTAAGTCGATACTTCTTTGTCTAAAAACAAAATAATTCCCTCTGGGAATTGAAACATGGCTGCCACCCTGTTTTTGGCTTTACTGCTCAGCCACAGTCTAAAAACAAAATAATTCCCTCTGGGAATTGAAACTACCCATGTGGACACACAAGTATCCACCTTGATTCGCCCAGTCTAAAAACAAAATAATTCCCTCTGGGAATTGAAACCCCAGATGACCGGGACGGGGTTGTCGTACTTGTGGTCTGTCTAAAAACAAAATAATTCCCTCTGGGAATTGAAACTCAGTTAGTTGTCGTTCTGGTGGTGGAACTGCTTTTACGTCTAAAAACAAAATAATTCCCTCTGGGAATTGAAACATGGCCACCTCCTTTCCTAATTTTCTTCTGATTCGGGCACCAATGTCCAAAAACAAAATAATTCCCTCTGGGAATTGAAACACCAACGCCGAACGGTTTTCTCGCTGGACGGGTCCGGGATGTCCAAAAACAAAATAATTCCCTCTGGGAATTGAAACATCTCTTTTGGCCCATTTCATATTTCCTCCTTCTCCCGTCCAAAAACAAAATAATTCCCTCTGGGAATTGAAACCCTTCATAGACTACATCAGCGTTAATGTATTTATACTGGCGTCCAAAAACAAAATAATTCCCTCTGGGAATTGAAACGCCAACGGCGCTAGAATTAGCACGTTGCCCCCTGTTTTGTCCAAAAACAAAATAATTCCCTCTGGGAATTGAAACTAATTTATCTTGAGCATTATCATATTTAATGTTGTAATTATTTAATATTCAAATATACCGCTACACTGCATCATAAGGTGTGTGAGACCATGCAAGGACAGAAATTAACCAGGGAGCAGCAGTATCTTCCTGTATCTGCGGTTTCGGAAATTCTTTATTGCCCCCGAAATTTTTATTACAGGGTAGTTGAAGCGGCAGAAGACTCAAATCACCATCTGCTGGAGGGTAAGCTGCAGGAGGAGCGGCGAAATGAAAGGCAGAGTATCGTGAGGGAAGGATACCGCCAGGAACGTTGCATTTGTGTTGCATCGGAAAAGCTAGGCATTATAGGTGTTATTGACGTCCTGGAGCAGGGGAATGAAATCTATCCGGTCGAATACAAAAAAGGTATCCTGAAGGAAAGCCTGAATGATGATATACAGGTATGTGCCCAAGCTATGGCTCTGGAAGAAAAACTGGGACATGATATCACCAAGGGTATATTTACTATTCCCAGTCCAATGCAAGGCGGGAAGTATTGATTGATGAAGCCATCCGTCGGATGGTGGAAAATGCAGTTAACAAAGCCAGAGAAATTATGACCTCAGGGGAGATACCTCCGCCAATGGCTGATAACCGTTGTGAAGGATGTGCCCTTATAAACCGATGCCTTCCTTTTGAGGTAAAACAACTTTCAGGCCCAAAAAAGATAGTAACTCGACGCTGCCGGGAATCAATTTGGGAAGAGTATTGTATGTGGATCAACAGGGCGCATCACTGCATAAAAAAGGGGAACGGGTACTGGTAATTAAAGATGAAGTTAAGTTAACAGATATGCCTCTGTGCAACTTGGATCAGGTTGTTCTGGTAGGAACAGTTAATGTTTCTTCTCAATTAACAAAGCTTTTTCTGGAAAGAGGTGTTGAGGTTCATTTTATTTCAACGAAGGGAAAATACTATGGATGCCTGCAGCCAACTCTTTCCAAAAATTCTGTCCTGCGTATAGCTCAACACAGCACGTATCAGCATAACAGTGAGCGTATGATCTATGCCAGAGAATTTGTTCGTGGTAAGCTTTCCAACATGCGTACCCTTCTATTAAGATATAATCGGTCTCTGAATGACCCTGCGCTTGAGAAGGCGTCATCAAAAATGAAAAATATTGTAAAAAAGCTGGAGAAGGCCGGAAATCTGAATGAGTTAATGGGATTGGAGGGTGCTGGTTCTCATGAATATTTTAGGGTATTTGGACTGCTAATCAAAGATAAAGTCCCCTTTGATTTTAACAAGCGCAGCAGGCGTCCACCGGAAGACCCGGTGAATGCCTTATTAAGTTTTTGCTATTCATTACTGTTGAAAGACGTAGTCGCATCAGTTCAGGTAGTGGGATTTGATCCTTTTGTAGGGTTTTTTCACCGGTCAGATTTCGGCAGACCAGCCCTAGCCCTGGATATAATGGAAGAGTTCCGACCGGTAATAGCTGATTCAGTTGTGCTAATGGTCTTAAACAAGGGTATCATTACCGAGGGGGATTTTGACTATATGATGGGGGGATGTTTTCTTAATGAAAACGGACGTAAAAAAATATACCGGTGTTATGAAGAACGCAGGAAGGAAGTCATTACCCATCCGATTTTTGGTTACCGAATACCCTACCTGCGCAACATTGAGCTGCAGGCACGATTTTTAGCCAAGGTCTTGACTAAGGAAATTACTGATTATAAACCATTTTTAATCCGGTAGTGATGATGACGCATTACATTATTAGCTATGATATAACAGATGACAAGAGACGAAATAAAATACACAAGGTATTATGCGACTATGCGGTACCAGTTCAGTACAGTGTTTTTGAAGCACGTCTGAGCGAGGAAGATTATGTTATGCTGCGGCATAAATTATCTCGTCTCCTGCAAAAAGACGAAGACAGCGTCATTTTTTACAAGCAGTGTGCCAGGTGCAGAGATGATATAATAAGAATAGGCAAATGCAGCGACCCCTTTGGAGATGGAGTATATATTGTATGAATATTCAAACATCGAGCACCTGCCGGTGTGTCAAAAACCCGGGGGTTGCTCGATTTTTAAAAACCCTTGAAATATAAGGGATAAGGGGTTTACGGGTATAAAGATATAGTGTAAAATAGGAAAAAGTAACCAGATTTATGGTGATTCTCGCAAAATAGGTTGTCAGCCCATGTATTTTAAGAGCTCCAGCGGATAGGGTCCAAAAACAAAATAATTCCCTCTGGGAATTGAAACTTTTTCTTAATCTGGTAGAGGGCTGTATGGCAACTTTTGTCCAAAAACAAAATAATTCCCTCTGGGAATTGAAACAGCACCCAAACCCCGCCCGGCCTCTCAAGGGAAATAATGTCCAAAAACAAAATAATTCCCTCTGGGAATTGAAACGTCCCAATCTTGCTGACCAACTACGAGCGGGTGCGTGATGTCCAAAAACAAAATAATTCCCTCTGGGAATTGAAACTGCGTTATCACCGTCCAATGCGGCCAGTGCCTGTCTGGTCCAAAAACAAAATAATTCCCTCTGGGAATTGAAACTTCCCACGATGGGGATGACAGGGCGGTATTGAATTCGTAGGTCCAAAAACAAAATAATTCCCTCTGGGAATTGAAACAATTCACGGGCGTGGCTGGCACAGTGGTGCCAAGCGGGTCCAAAAACAAAATAATTCCCTCTGGGAATTGAAACCATAACAATCATCCCTGAAAGGCTCCGGATCTTCCACATGTCCAAAAACAAAATAATTCCCTCTGGGAATTGAAACTTGG
>NZ_AWQQ01000048.1 GCF_002607855.1 Desulforamulus profundi | reverse complement strand
TGTGGCTTTCTAGTCACCACGTATTAGGCAGCATGGGGTGAGCCGCCAAAACTCTGTTCCCCATGCTGCGTCCATGATCACAAAAGCCGCCTCCTGCTTGGATTATGAAGCATGAGACGGGCTTTTCAGCATTAGTTGTCGTTTTTCCTGCATATCTACATAATTTTTCATCCATGCCATTGGCACTTATTCCTTTGTTGCCATTCTGCGTGGGTGGTAACAGCAAGTCAAAAAAGGATCGAGAATGTTTTTCATTAACCAAATTAACGGCTGAGGAAAAAAGGGTTTTAGAGATTTTAGACATCAAAAAGTATGCCCTCGGGGGGTAATACGTTTCTATCCCCTGAAAGTCTTGTGGTTACTGGGCTGAGGGGTTATTGTAATCGTTATTTCGTAAACTCACGCTAGGCAGAATTGCCGGGCTGTGGGAGACCACTTTTATTGTTCATGCCGTAGGAACCGTTGTGGTGGGCATATTGGTCTTTGTCTGCCGCCTGGGAACCTGCGACCTGGGCAAATGGATGGGGCCCCTGGTACACCTACCTGGCGGCGTCTTAAGCGTACTCATCGTCTACATGGTGGCCCGCAGCATCCCCGCCGTGGGCGTTGCCCCGGCCACCACCGCCATCATCGTAGGACAGGTCCTAACCGCCGCCGCCATCGACCACCTGGGCCTCTTAGGGGTGGCCCGCATCCCCTTCAGCTGGTATCACATGGCCGGCACTTTTCTCATGGCCGGCGGGGCGTTTTTGTTGTTGAAGAAATAACCGTTCCTGAACACATAGACATAAGCAGACAAAGCCTGCTGAATCTACTGACGCAAGGCGAACAGCGTTCCCTACGATTCGTGCCGGGGAATCCCACCCCGGAACCGGAACCCGTTGATCCGCCTGACCCAGTATAACCGGGTCAGGTTTCATGTTTACGGAACACGATCAGGGCCGTACTTGTATAGGTACGCATAAGCTGTGAAACAACAAGTCGGTGCCTGAAAGGTTGGAGAGGTTTCTCCCTCTGTCCGGCCGCCCTGTTAGAGCCACTTTATAAACCACCGGTATAAACCAAAAACATTAGGAGTGCGTGATCCCGGCCATCCTTGCAGGTAACCGGGAGGCGTTGCCCTAATTGGTTTATACCGGTATGTTTATCTATCCGCGCTGAGTAGTGCTATCCTCAGATAAAAAGGTAAGTCATTTTAAGCACAAGACCACCAAGATAAAGCACCCCTGGACCAACGGTTATGCTGAACGATTTATTCAGACTCTATACCAGGAATTTTTCCAGGTAGCATTAAGGCGCAAAAGATATTTCTCTGTAGAAGAACTCCAGTCTGACCTGAACAAATTTTTGCTCTATTATAACTGGGAACGCCCTCACCAAGGMCGTCGTACCAGGGGCAGAACACCGGCACAGGCATTCTTTGTACCATATACTGATCAACTACTCCTGCCAGCCCCGAAGCTCGCTGCTTAAGATGCAAAAAACAGTGGAACAAAGTGGCGGTCTTGACTGCCACCCCGCGTGTGGTCAGCTTTGACTACCGACGGGGCGGCTCCGGGGACATTGCTTTAACAGATTGCGCCCCGCCAGTTACTCGATTGTACCACACGCGGGGACCCCGGCCGTCAAGACTTCCCTTCGGCGTCACTTTAATTTAAGTTAACCTCTGGTGCTCACCAAGAACATTTTAGGATAATAAGGGGAGCTGTTATTTATTTCCAAAGTGTCAATACCTTGACAACTTAATTCATGTAACTGTACGCTATCTTTGCAACGCTCTGGAGTGGATAACGAACATATCAAATGGCAACGCCTCAACGAATAAGGATAGCATACTGGCTGGCTATGGATTTTTATGGTATTCAGATAAAACAAATCTTTCGATTCTTCTTAATTCTTCACATAATTCATCTTGAGATATATTTAACAACAAAGATATTTCTGTTAAAGTATGTACCTTATTATCAATTAAACCACTTCTTAACTTAAATAAATAAGAATCTTTATCGTTTAGTTTATTCACAATCTTTAGTAATTTTTCCTTGTCAAAATCCATTTTCATAGTCCTTTCTTGTTAAAAATAACATTATCAATAATCCCAATTATTATTTTCTTTATATAAGCAAATAACCATTATGCGGCCGCTTTCACCGACTTTTGAATATCGCCCATCATCTTCTCCGGACTGTAGTCAACGCCCTTGCTCAGAATGGCGTAGAATACCCGGATGAGCTTGCCACAGAGGGCGACAATAGATTGCATCTTGTTTAGCGGGTTCTTCTCCCTTGTTAGGTTGCGGTGGTGTAGTTCCCGGAACTCCGGGTTTTTACCCAAGATGGCAATCATGGCCATGAACAGCCCCTGTCGTAATCGCTTCCGCCCCCGGTGACTGATGGTTGTCTTTCCTTTGTGTTTGCCGGAGCTGTTCTCTACCAGGTTGAAACCGGCCAGTTTTTGTATCTGACGCGGGTCTTCGAACCTGCGGATATCCCCGGTTTCGCTGACAAAGGTTGTGCCGTAACCAACCCAACTCCTTTGATTCCCAGAAGTTTAACTGCATTCGGTACCTGAAGCAGCAATTCCCACATCAGTTGTTCCAAACGTTCATACTGCGCACGGTACAAATCGTATTCTGCAAGCAGGTTCTGCAGGCTGGCTTCCGAAGCTACATGACCGTTGGTTCTGCCGATGCTGTTGGACGCCGCTTTTACCAGCGCTTGCGCTCTTTTTTTGCCTACGGACCGCTTCACAACTGTCCTCCATGTGGCCGGTATTTTGTCCTCGCCCGCCTCCAAAACCTTGGCCGGTGTTGGAAACGTTCGAAGTGTCAGAAGCGCCGTTTTTCCTGTCCATTTCTTGAATACCCCTTCAAACTCTGGAAACCGGATATCCAGCCAGCGAACAACCCTGTTGTGGATAGCATTCAGCTGCTCTTGCAGCCGTTCTCTTTCAGCCACTGCTTCTCGCAGTTCCTGATAGATGTCGTCCGGTATGTACACCTCCCGGTAACGCCCGTCTTTCACCAACATGGCGATGGTCTTCGGATCCTTTCGGTCATTCTTGGTGGGGCTGTTGTCATCCAGTTCCTTGGTTCGTTTGACATGGAATGGGTTGACTATTGCCAGTTTATGACCTTGGCACTTGAGGTGGTCTCCCAATGAAAACCAGTAATGTCCAGTAGCTCAAAGCCGGCGATGACTTCCGTCTTTCCTTGCTGCTTACATATGTCCTGCATCCACCGTTCCAGGAGTTCGAATCCTTCCACCGTGTTGTTGAATTTCAGCAGTTTGGCCAGTTCAATCCCCCTGTAATCAAAGGCTCTGGCGTAGTGGGTTTCTTTCCCAATGTCGATTCCGACCATCAAGGTTTCAATTTTTATTTGCGAAATCTTCTCGTTTTGTGTACGATTCATATAGAGGCGCCTCCTCAATCTGGTTTTGTGCCTTTCTTTGCGGGATCAGCACATTACCATTGTATTGATGGGCGTCTCGTTTTTCAAAGGTCATTTTAAATGATTACAGGAATGCTCCTGTCTTAGCGTATACAATTAGCGTATACAAGAGGATTATTCTTGAGCGTGATGGCAATGCCCTTTTTTGTTCTAGCCTATGTATTGTTGCCGTTCTCTGTACTTTTATTATGCCAAAAACAACCACTGCCCCCTTTTTGTCAAGAGTATCGAAAAAAAGACTATTACGCAATAATGCAAGCCCGACCCCATTCACCCTATGTCATAAATTTTCCAGGAAGAAAACTTATTCAGTTTGACTAAACAAATCGTTTTAACCCCATAGCCCTCTTGACCTATAAACACACCATTAACCCCATTATTATAATCAGCTTTTGGGTTTAGTTTTAAAAAATACTTTACTTTATAAATAGCTATATCATATGGGTCTTTTTTGAAGCGACCTTTTTCATTGTACTTTATCCAATTCTTTTGTAGCTGAGATTCTTTTTCATCCTTCTCAATGCTTATAATTTTGTAATACTCAACAGCATCGAAAGTATAAATTGTATTTTTACCATGTTCGTATAAAGTTGCCTTGACCAAGTCGAGATTCTTGATGTTTACTCCCTCAAAATACATTTGGACAACCTCGTCAGGGTCGCTTCTCCAGACTCTTAAATTAAGTTCGATTTCTTTGTTTAAAAAAGCTAGTAAACCTAGAATAAAAATTAGAAAAAGTATTGTCGGTCGAATTATTCTTTTTCTATCCATGTTCTTCATCCTTACATAAATATCTTCATGCAGGGGTAATTACCCCTGCATGAGTTCTTTTAATATCCTTGTAAGTACTAGTTATCAAAGGTAGTTGACTTAAAGGAAATTCCTCTTAACTTTCCACTTGGACCAACCATTCAAAAAATTTTGATAGGGGGTAATCTAATCTATTGTTGGTATGGGCACAGTAAACTATATCGGGGAGACTTCCTGGTTTGTACACAGCTGATGTATATATGGAATGATAATATTCAGAATACCAATCCGGAAATCCTTGTATAACATCTCCGTAGATATATATCCTAAATTAAAGGTGCTGGGGGTTTTATCAACTTGATAAGCCGTTCCTTTAGGCCCGGTTCCTGTGTTCCCAGTAACATAATTATAAAACTGATTAACACTTTTCGAGTTCACTACCTCCATTAATTGTTTTTAAAGGAGTCTACTTAAAATAATTATTATTACATTTGATCCACCACCCTTTTCCACTAGACAGACCAGGAGGTAGACTGGTTTTAAAAATAAATCACAATATATTTACAAATATCGACATAATACTTTAGCCGCCGGGAAAACCTTGGACTTTTGTCCGAGATGGAAAGGCCTGGACGGAGCATTCGGGAACGGGTGGCGGTAGTAGCCCGAATGAACCGAGAAGCCTCACGTTTTCTCTGGAAATCTGATTATAACCCTAAACCAATTCGGCATCAGTTGTTTTAGTAAATTTATCTTTTTTTGTGTTCTCTGACCCAACGACCAACCATATTGGAATTCAAATCATACCGCCTGGCTACTACTGCATTATTTCCTGTTTCCAGGGCTTCCTGAATAACTTGCTGTTTGAAATCATTAGTGTACTTTTTCCTTGTCATTTATTCATCTCCCCCTGAAACCATTACAAGATTGTTAGGGGGCTAAGAAGCATTAATTGCAGGAGAGCCTTCCGAAAGCACCTGACAGGATTTTAAGAAAATAGTATTTTTAACGGGTAGAATAGCCAATAATCATCAAACAATAAAACCCATGCTCCCCATAGTAAAATACCAAAAATACAGGCCGTAAATGTATATAATGGATAAAGAAAACTAGACAAAAAAACAGCTTTATTTAAGGTGGATCGTTGCCGTGAGAAAATCATATTCTGGGGAGTTCAAAGCCAAGGTTGTACTGGAAATTCTCAAGGAAGAGAAAACCATATCCCAGATTGCTTCAGAGTATGGGATTCATCCAAATCAATTGCTTAAATGGAAAAAAGAGGCAATAAGATCTCTGGCAGAAGTTCTTGAAGATGGTCGTAGAAAGAGT
>NZ_AWQQ01000047.1:15000-156883 GCF_002607855.1 Desulforamulus profundi | reverse complement strand
AAAACAATCCCGAAGTTGTCCGGAATGCAATCGGCAAGGCATCGTCTGATTTGACAGGCGATACAGAGTATTTCGATGACAGCGAAAAATCGGCAATGCTTGAATTCCTGAAGTCGTTGCAGTGAATTTGATTATTTAAAGTTGAGCTTGCGGTTTTCCTGCATTTTCGTGGGTAATTGCACTCAACTTTAAATAATGTAAAACTTTCGATAAGCGATAAACCCGTTTATCCAAGCCATTATTTTTTAGGCAATTTCTGACTGAATTCTATCCCCAAAGTAAATTGCAAATTGGGAAATACTGTCGGCACTAACTTTATTTGTCGGTAAAGTGGCGCTTTTTTCTTGCCAAGAGTGGCAGTTATCCTGGATAATGATTAGCGTGTGCAAACTATTGGCACATGCCAATCAATCAGGAGGAAAAAAACAAGAAGAGGGAACCATATGGCCCGCCAGCCAGTTCCCTCTTCTCAACAACAACACATAATGATTTTAATAGAAGAACCCCTGACTGTCCAGACCTATCTTCAGTTATTTGCTGATGGCTGCCCTGAAAAATTTCGCCCCAGAATATGTCCCCACTGCTTAACTCAAGTATTGCTGCATCGGCATGGTAAATACAACAGACATGCCTATACTCCCGATGGTCAGTCTCGTCTTCCTATCTATCGATTTATCTGCCCCAATCCCAATTGTAGAAAAACCACTGCCCTGCTTCCGTCCTTCTTAAAAGAACATCACCAAATATCTCTTGATCTTCAGGAGAAGGTGATACGCCAGCAAGCAGAAGGAAAGACGTTGGTTCAATTGTCAGAGGAGCTTGAGGTTCCAGGAGGACCTTTCAGCGAAAAGACCATCTGGAGATGGATTCGCACCTGGAACAAAGACCTGGTTAACTATGTTTCCGTGGTGTGGAAATTCATCCTAGAGTTTATCCCCCATCTTCAACTACCTGTGGGTACCAATAAGCCTCGGCAGGAATGGGGGTGGTTGTTTTATGCCTGGGATCAATTAAAGGCTAAATTTCCCAGGATAGCAGTCGGCTCGATGCTTTCATGGCTTTAATGGATTGGCAGCCCATCTTCAGCGAAAATGACATTAAGGGATGAACCCGGTCATTTTTGTTTGAAGGAGCGAATCAATCTATGGATTTAGAAATGCAGGAATAAATTGCAGCATTTCGCTACGGGCTGATTGCCCCCATTGTCAGCCGCCAAACCCCATTGTTACCTGGAGAATTAAATAAAAGCTAGAGGAAATCGCATCTCAAACGTACACCATTCCCGGAAGTCACAAAACCAGAGTTAGCGTAAGAACTTTAGAGCGATATATTGCTGCCTACCGTACAAGCAATTGTAAGAAACGCCCAAAAAAAACCAGTCCGGCATTCCGATCGCTGGGGCAACCTGAATTAAGGCGAACTCTGCGTATGAATAAATTTGAGGCGATTACTCAGCGAATTCAACTTCGATATCATCTTACGGGATTAATGGCAGAAGAAACTGCAACGTATATTCGCCATCAAATGAAAACCGCCGGTCTGACAACCCCTCTGTTTTCGGACAGTGCCATAAAACTAATTCATACTGAAACTAAGGGGATACCCCGATTGATTAACAGCCTTTGCAGTCAAGCCCTTTATGATGCCAAGCCACGGAACAGTGACGTAATTGAGGAAAGTATGATCGGTAGAATCCTAGTTGATGCAGAACGCCAACGCGGTACAGTCGGTTAATGAATTAAGTCCCCATTACTCACAAGAAGATGTGGTAATGGGGATTTTCCCTATTATCCATACTATTAACAATGGTTGGCTTTTGCGGGTAGATTTATCCCCATTGATTGGCATGTAACGCAAGTATTGGTTGTCGCTAGAATAATCTTTACCCTGGCAGGGTGACGTTATATTTCTTACGTCATTGACAGTGAGAAATGCGCCGTCAAATTAGGTGATCAGCTACAAAATACAATTTCTCCATTCTCGGATTGGCATGGTCCACTTCTTTGAGATTGATTCGGTCGCCAGGTAAATGATCTTTCTCAAAGCGTCATCCGTTGGGTAGGCAGTTTTGGTTTTCGTCACCTTTCTTAGCTGCCGGTGGTATCCTTCGATGATATTTGTTGTATAAATCATTTTTCTAATCTCGTAAGGGTATTCAAAATAAGCTGTTAATTCTAACCAGTTATTTTCCCCAAGACTTGATGATGATGGGATGTTTCTTTCCCCATTTCTCTTTAAATTTCTCAAAGGCAAATTCAGCCTCTTCAAGGGTCAAAGCCTGGTAAACCTTCTTAAGGTCAGTCATTACTGCCTTCTGCTCTTTGTAGGATACATATTTCATAGAGTTACGAATTTGGTGAATGACGCATAATTGTATCCTTGTCCTGGGGAAAACAGTGTTAATGGCCTCGCTAAAGCCGGAAAGACCGTCTTTACAGGCTATTAAAATGTCTTCAACGCCCCTATTTTTAAGGTCATTGCAGACTCCAAGCCAGAAACTGGCACTTTCATGCTCGCCAATCCAGATGCCTAATATTTCTTTTTGACCGTTCATGTTGATGGCCAGTACACTGTAGGCTGCTTTATTTACTATACGGTTTGAAGTGAATAGCATCAAGGAAGACTACCGGGTAAACCCGATCCAACGGTCTGGATTGCCATTCTGCAATCATAGGTAGGATTTTATCAGTTACTTTGCTGACCATAGCTGCAGAGACTTCAATGCCGTAAATATCCCGCATATGATCCTCTATATCCCGGGTAGACATACCTTTGGCATACATGGCAATAATCTGTTCTTCTACTTCATTGGCAGTTGTTTCGTATTTCTTAATGATTTGTGGTTCAAACTCGCCGTTGCGATCCCGAGGTATCTTAATTTCGGTTTTGCCCATTTGGGTTTGAACGGTCTTTTTGCTGTACCCGTTCCTGCTGTTGCCAGAGTGGTCACCGGTGGGATCATGTTTTTCGTAGCCCAGGTGGGCATCCATTTCGACTTCGAGAATTTTTTGAACGGTGTCCTTGAAAAGGTCTTTTAGCATGTTATGAACATCGTCCATGCTTTTACATTCCTTAGCTAATTCTGCTGCCAATCGGTTCTTTACGTTTTGCATAATTGATTCAACCCCCTATGGTAGTTGCCGGGTATTCTTCCTCTGGAAGAATCACACTGCCCTCGGCCGCCTGCTTCTCATAAGTGGCTGCAATGGCAGCTATGGGTAAAAATCGTTGTAAAAATGGTGCTTCCGTTGAAAACTTAGCATTTTGATTTGCAGAATTTGCATGATTAACCAGGCCGCAAATGTAGGCAAAAGCTAGAAGCCAGGCCGGAGACAATTAAGATAATTAACCAAGTATATTTCCAAACATTACCGACACCATTCCCCTTGTTTTGTCGTACATATGTTTTGTATAATCCTAATATGAACATATGTTCGGCAAGGGGGAGTTAGTAATGGTAACCGATAGCCAAATTATTAAGGCCATTCGGGAGTTAAGTCAAAGGGGTTACCCACCCACCGTCCGGGAAGTGGGGAGTAGGGTGGGTCTACGCTCCAGCAACACGATTTACTCCCGGTTGGCCCGGCTGCGGGACCAGGGTTGGTACACTGGCAGCTACCCAGTCTCGCACCCTGCGGGTGATCGGCGGGGATCTGTAACATGGGGAGAACCATTTTACTATGTGACATGAACAGCTTTTTTGCCTCCGTCCACCAGGCCATAAACCCAGCCCTGCGGGGAAAACCGGTGGTGGTGGGCGGTGACCCGGCTAAGCGGACGGGCATTGTGATTGCCGCCAGTATTGAGGCAAAACGACCCTTTGGCATCAAAACCGGCATGGCCATCTCAGAAGCCCGGGCGTTATGCCCGCAGGCTATTTTTGTCTCCCCATCCTACCGGGATTACGCGGCCTTTTCCTCCCGTATCAACAACATCTTAAAAGATTTCAGCGACATGGTGGAACCCTATTCCATTGACGAAAGCTTTGTAGACGTCACCGGTACCCTGCATCTTTTTGGGACCCCGCTGGAAGTGGCCCAACAAATCCAGAGCCGCATCAACCATGAAATAGGGGTGGGCGTCAATATCGGCATTGGGCCTTCCAAACTGGTGGCCAAAATGGCGGCCGAGCTGGAGAAACCGAATAAGATCATCTCCCTAAGTCTGGAGGACTGGCCAAAGGTCATCTGGCCGTTACCGGTAAAGGAGCTATTTGGGGTCGGCAGCCGGATCGGCCGGTGGCTCAATATGATCGGGGTTCGTACCATCGGCGAACTGGCCAGGTTGCCGGTAGAGCAACTCCGCAAGCGCTACGGAGTGATTGGGGAAATCCTTCACTTCTCCGCCCACGGCATCGACTTCAGCCCGGTGAACCCCGGTTCCCTGGAGGTCATAAAAAGCGTCGGCAACCAGATAACCCTGCCGCGAGATTACCGGGGATATAGTCAGATTCAAGTTGTCATCCTGGAACTGGCCGAAGAAGTGGCCCAGCGGGCCCGCAAAGCCGGTTATATAGGGAGAAGAGTTACCCTCACGCTGAAGGACCCTAATTTTATTACAGAAGCGCATTCAATGGTATTACCCGAATACACCGACATTACCCAGGAGATTTATGAGGCCGGCATCTTACTAATGAAAAAATACTGGGACCCTCAGGTGATCGTGCGCCTGGTGGGGCTGACACTCTCCGAATTAATCAAGGGACGGGGCAAGCAAATGGACTTATTTGCAAGACGGGAAAAACTTGAAAGAATTGACCGTGCCACCGACCTGATTCGGTCCCGCTGGGGCCACAACAGTATCAAGCGCGCCATTTCTATGACACAACTGGGGAGTGTATTATGAACGAAAAGGTTAAAACCTATTACAAAAACAACTTTTTATATGCCGGCCACAGGATGGTGCTGCCGATATCCGGCGAAAAATTCCGCAACTCCTGCGATCAGTGTAAGTATTATGTGAATGTCATCGGCCAGCATGAAACCAAAAGAATCTGCTTATATGGGGTTAAGGCCTACCGAACAGGCAGCAAAAGGGTCCCAAACAGTATCGAAATTATAGATCTTATACTCTTGCTGGGGAAGGAGGCCTTGCAAGGCATGCTGACAAGGGATGGACAACACCAGATGGCCTGTGGTAATTTTGAGCAAAGACTTTAGAAAACAAAAACCTAAAATGAGGTGTTGCCCTTGTGCGGCCGGTTTACACTGACCATTGATTTATTGACCTTCATTGAATTGTTTCAAATTGAAATTCCCGGACTAAACCTGACACCCCGTTATAACATTGCCCCCAGCCAGCCGGTGCTGACCATTTTAAAGCAGGGCAGCCAAAGAACGGCCCAACAGATGCGCTGGGGCTTGATACCGTCCTGGGCCAAGGAACCTTCTATAGGGTACAAAATGATCAACGCCCGAGCCGAGACGCTGGAGGAGAAACCTTCCTTCCGCAACTCCTTCCGTCACAGGCGCTGCTTAATTCCAGCCGATGGCTTCTATGAGTGGCGAAAGGAAGGCAAACAAAAGCAGCCTTACCGATTCACACTTGCCGACCAAAAGGCCTTCGCCTTTGCCGGCATCTGGGACCGCTGGATCTCACCGGACGGCAGCGAAATCATCTCCTGCAGCATTATCACCACCGAAGCCAACGACACCGTCAAACCCCTGCACCACCGCATGCCCGTCATTTTGGCGGAGCCTCAGCTACAGCAGATATGGCTTGATTTTGATAACCCTGGGGAGTTTAAGGGGCTTCTGAAACCCTATGCCGGCAGGATGGCAGCCTACCCGGTCTCTCCGGCTGTGAATTCGCCAAAGGTGGATGAACCGGGTTTGATTCTACCGGTTTAATTACGGATATAGCCTTGCGACCCGGTCATGATGTACAGAAACAGCCCCACCGGATTCGGTGGGGCTGTTTCGTAAACCCTTGATTTAACTGGTGCCGAAGGTGGGAGTCGAACCCACACGGGTGTTGAGCCCGCCGGATTTTGAGTCCCTCAACATTACCGGAAGCATCGGGAATGCAACGTACTCTACCGGAATCCTCAGACCGCGAAAAGCCTTGTATAATGGGCATTCACGGCACTTGAAACCCTGAAACCCACATCACTCCAAGGCTCTCTCAAAAGAGCGGTTTTGACATCAATTTTGGACGTTGGAGGGATATTGGAGGGATGTTCAGGAGGGATATCCGGACCATCTACCGTCGGAACGACGAACGTGTATTAATCAAAAACCAATATTGTAACAGTCATCCTACCATTGACAAATCTTTTCAGGAGTTGATGACTGTGAAAAATCAAGAATATTACGAGCAGCTTTTTGAGCCGTATCCTGATGTCGTTACACTGGACGAATTTAGAGCCATGTTGGGCGGCATCGGAGAAACCACGGCACGAAAGATTTTGCACGGGAACCATATAAAATACTTTTTCATCCGCAGTACCTACAGGATTCCTAAAGTATGGGTTATCGAGTATGTGTTAAGCGACCATTACGCCCAATACCGGCAAGAGCTAAAAGTACAGGTTTAGCAGTAATTAAAATGAATGAACAAGAGGACATAGGTTTTGCGCTTATGTTCTCTTTTTATATGGAAATAAATTCATATGGCTGATATAATTTATATTAACAATGTTGTTTTCATTGATATTGTATGGAGGTTTTTTGATGCCGGATGTGAATGAACTTTTAAATAATGCAATTAAAGAAACAGAGAACTTAAATCAAGGGGAAGTTTTCCTGGTAAGAGATTTATTCAAAGGCTATGAATGGAACCGCATTTCTCGTAGTGAACGGCTTCTGCTTGGCACATTATTTTTAAACTATGTGAATACGTCAAAGAATTCGATACAAGCGATTGAGAAGACTTCTTCGGGACAGCAAAGATATAGGATTAATTAAAACGTAATAGTCGAGTATAGACATTTCGTACTACGAAGAAGTTGAAATATAAACGCATAGATGTTGTCATATATGGCTTTTTTGATTTTAGATATTTATACATAGGCATTTGATCTGAACTAAACCATCGGGCCAGCTTGGCCCGATGTTAGAACCTTTCAGTAAGGGAGGGACGACAATATGCCGGAGGTTGAAAACACTCAAATAGACTCTGCTTTATCTACAGACGTTGGCGATGAAACTTCCAATAGATTCCGATATCAATGGGTTTTATCAGCTATTATCTGCTGCATGCTACTGGATCAAGATGAAGACGTCAAAGAAGTGTTTTGTGAGCATCATGAGGATATTTTGGTAAAACATATTAATGGTCTATTTACTGGTATACAGGTAAAAACTAGGGCAAGCGATCAACCACTCTGGAAAGCAAGCGATGAAGACGTGGTTAAAGCTTTTGCCAGATTTGTGATATTAGACAACCAATATCCCAGACAGTTTCAAGCGTTTAAATTTATCACAAATCACCCCATACAGTCATCCTCGAATGGACAAGATATTGCATATCTGCTTTGCCAAATAAGTCAAATTGAAAATCATGACTCATTAAGTAATGTTGTTAAAACCTTTATAAGAAGAATATCTAGAACAGCAGAGATCGCCGAAGAAGATAGCTTTCATACACTAAAAAAGGCATCGATCAAACATGATTTGCCTAAATTTCGAGATGCCACAATGCGGCTTATAGATACAATAGTTTTGGTTTGGGATAGAGCAAAGGGAGCTTCTTATGAAGGAATAAAGCGCGCTGCAAGCCATTTAATTGATGCATGTTTTCGCGCATCTTCATTAGCAAGCCAGGATTTGTTACCTGCATATCTGCCTATTTCATCCAGTGGAGTTGAAAGAGAAATCCAAGAACGCATTGCAGGAAAAACATTTAACAAACAGCGCGTTTATGATGTGCTATTACAAGGCTTAGATGAAACAATCCCATTATCTTGCGATCCAACGGATTTGGAAGATATTCGTACAGGCAGCAAAGAATTGTTACGCAAAAAACTAACCGCAGGTGGATTTTCAGCTATATCTACTATACACGCAGAAGACCTACGGGATACAGCGGATTATGCAGGAGCATGTCTTATCCAAAAATACGGTCGTGAACGAGGCCTCCAAAAATATCACGAATTACGATTAAAGGTCCAAGGGGATGCTGCCAGAGCATATGAGAAGGAAAAGAAGGACGAAGATCCGTTTGGACTTGATATGTTGTCCTCTCTTCGTGATAATTTGAAAAATAGGGCTTCATCTGGAGAGCAACTCTATGGCTGTTCTGTTGAGCACTTGGAAGGGCTAGCGTATTCGCTTACTTCACAATGTAAAGTAATATGGAGCATAAACCGTCCGTGGGAGGTGGAGTAATGGATTATGTGGAAGTGTTAGCAGATTTAGATGAACAGCCAGTTTTGCATAAATCGAGATTATTATTACTTCTATATGCCTTTGCAGGTGAAAATAACGAAGGTGCAATCGAAGGAATTACAAAATTAGCCAAGTTGGATTTTTTACTAAGATACCCCACAATGTTAAAGCATGCTTTAGAGGTCAAAGGAGCGTCAACAAGAGATTTATCTATAGAAGATCACGAGTTATATAGTGTTGAATCAGAGATGGTACGCTACCGTTTTGGACCGTGGGATCACCGGTATAGGTTTTATCTGAATCTTTTGGTTGGGGAAGGGTTAATAAAAGTGATTTCAGAGGGGCGAAAAGTGATAATTGCTTTGACGGATAAAGGCTTCGCTTTCGCAAACAAATTAAGTGCAAATTCTTTGATGCAGATATACACTAAACGTGCAGGAATTTTAAAGAGACATTTTGATATGACTTCAACAAACCTCATGAATTTTATTTATGATACTTTTCCAGAAATTGTTTCGCTCAACTCGGGCAAGAGGATACAGTTATGAAAATTAAATTAGAACGTTTATTAATCCAAACAAAAAAGACTAGAGAAATTATCGAGTTTTCTGAATTGATAACATATGTTTATGGGCCAGTTGGAAAAGGAAAATCTACATTGGCTCGCTTAATTGACTTTTGTTTGGGAGGCCATCTTGAAAACACTCCTGCAATTCAACAAGAATTTATATCGGCAATCTTGCATGTACGCCTTGGCAATTATAAGTGCACTTTGGAACGAAGTGCAACAGATGGGTCCAGTGTTCGTATAACATGGTTTGAGTCTGAAAAAGTTAACGGGTCTGTAAATGCGCCACTTCAAGCTCAGGCTGAACCCATAATTCCGAATAGTGAATTATACACGCTTAGCGACATAATATATTTTCTTTGCGGTATAGAACCAATCAAAGTGAGACAAAGGAGTCGCGATGCTGATTCACCCTTGATAAGATTGAGTTTTAGGGACTTATGGCGTTATTGTTACCTTGAACAAATGCATCTGGACTCCTCATTCTTTAGATTTGAAGACCCCTTTAGAGGAAGAAAGAGTCAAGACGCAATGCGGTTTTTTACAGGTCTTCACTCTGAACGATTAAGTCAGTTAGAAACTGACTTAATGAAGGCGATAGACGATCAGCGGGCTAAAAGAGGTGCTGTCAAACAAATTCGTGAATTTATGAGTCAATTTTCATTAGGTTCGGAGAGTGAGATAATTGACCAATTACAAGAAACGGAGACTCAATTATCAGATGCAAAATTAAGGAAAACTGAATTGCATAAAAAAAGGAGTATAGATATACACCCTACTGATTTTTTAAGGGAGAAAATTCTGTTATTAGGTGAACAAATTTATCAGCTAAAAATAGCCATCGATGATTCGATCGAAATAGTAAATGAGCAACGTATGTTGCACTCAGAGCTTATAACAGCAAAAATAAAAAATGAACGGTTGGTTCAGGCTGGCATGCTTTTTGATGATGTAAAATTTGAGAGCTGCCCAGCTTGTGGCGCAAAAATCCAAGCTACTGAACATTCAGATTGTTGTAGTCTTTGTGGCAAGACAGCAAGTGAACATGTTTTAGAAGCCCAAATCGATAATGATTCCCTGCGCAAAGATCTTAATATACGGATAGATGAGCTAGCTGATTCAATTAAGCGTCGTGAAATGGAAATATCAAAGACCAAAAAGCAATTGGATAAGCTCATTGGCGACAAGGCTCATCTTGATACTCAATTACAAGAGGATCTTTCTAACTATGATTCTGCTATTGTTGAAGAAATACGATATGTTGATAAAATAATTGCTACACTTGAAGAGCGTATTGCTTCTTTGAAAAAACTACAATCAATGCCTCAGGCTATTAATAAATTGGAAGAAGATGCAGGCGCATTACAAGGTACTATTGATATATTAAGAACAGAGCTTGAAAATGAGAGAAAACGTTTATCTGAGGCTGATGCAATTGTAAAAAAGATAGCTGATGAGTTTAAGCGATTAATGCTTAGTGTGAAATTCCCTGGAGTTTATGTTGATGATCAAGTGGTTATTGACCCTAGGAGCTGGAAACCGGAAGTGTTACATGGCGAGACTGCTTGGAGTTTCTGGGATACTGGAAGTGGCGGAAAGAAAACTCTATTTAATGTTTGTTACGCACTGGCAATTCACTCAATCGCTAGTAAACGCAATTTACCGGTTCCATCTATACTAATTATTGATAGCCCGACAAAGAACATTAGTGAAGATGAAAACCCGGAATTAGTTAAGTCGTTGTATAAGGAGATATATCAACTGGCACTTGATAGTTATGGCAGCCTACAGTTTATTTTAATTGACTCAGATTATGTAGCTCCAACAATTGAATTGCCAGATTTCAAGTTGCGGCATTTGGCCGGAACCGAAGAAGCCCCCAGTCTTATCTCTTATTATGATGGTCCGTAATATGCCTACAATTATTCATAGTTCAACATTAGGTTAATTTGACCCGATGTCAATTTCGGAAAATAACTCTGAGGATGTACCTTTTATGCCTTGGGAGGTAATTTTGATAAATAAGTTTTTAAAAGGCAAATAATTAAAAGCTCACGATTACGTAAGTAAAAGCAATTGCCGCCCTGACTGTAATAATCAAAGGAGGGAAAAGCATTGGCCAATATCATAAATGATCATCCTACAGGAACACACCCTTTTGCTGTTTCCCTGCTTTCCACAGATATAACTACTGCGTGCGGTGTTGCACACAGAAAGTTAGAGGAAAACGGTCACAATGACGTTTTCCTTGATTTCATTGTGCCTGCGTTACAAACCCATCATATTAGTCTTGAGGCTTTAGAACGACGAAAGGACTTGATTCAATCTCTTAGGATTGCGAATGCTCCGATTCCTCCGTCGCCTTATCCACAAAACACCACAACCCGGAAAGGAAACTTTGCAGAGGTTTTTCTTGCTGAATACCTGCGGTCAACCACCGAAGCTCAAATCCCTGTATATAGATTAAGATATAATCCCAATGTTGAGCAATCCATGAAGGGTGACGATGTACTGCTTTTCGATATGGATTCTGAGCCTGTGCGGATTATTGTTGGCGAAGCAAAGTTCAGGGGAACCCCAACCAAGCAAGCCGTAGTTGATACGATTGATGGATTGGTACGTTCAAACAAGGCTGGCCTGCCTGTTTCATTGATGTTCGTCGCAGATCGGCTCTTTGAAGAAGGCAAGAATGATATGGCAAAAAAAGTTCAAAGCTGCGCCATATTATTCGCAACAAATAGACTGCAAATAGATTACGTAGGGTTGCTTATGAGCAATCGCAATGTAAGCAATCACGTTAATAACGACACTACAAACGAGCTACATAATTTGCTTATGATTTCTTTAGGGGTTCAGTCGCCAGAAACGATCGTACAGCAAGCCTTTGCACGATTGGAGGATGCGGTATGAGTATCCCTACAGATTACGCTACAGATTTGCTTAATAACTTATCTCAGGGGCGAATTAAAAACCTCATAGCTCAAGCAGATGCACGAAGGATACTGCAAGAAGTCAAGGAAACTGCTGAAAATTATCCTAATTTCGACCCTTCGCTCACAGAAAAAGCAACACACATAGCGTATGTTCTGCTTTCGTGTGGTTGCTCAATGGTTGAAAATGAAGATGGCGAAACCAACGAGGGATTACTTGCTTTAGAAAAAGCCGGGAAAATACTATCAGATACCTTTAGCTTTAATCCTAATGAGGATAAAAAAAATAAAAACTATAATCTCTTGATTGCGGGTATGGCTTTATATGCAGCAAAGCAGTATTCCCGCGCTTTTATAGTGCTAAAAGACATTGACACCGATTTTAATGTTGGACAAATAATAATCAGTTTTATAAAAAAAGATTTTGCCTCCCTGATGAATGTTACGAGCAACGTGTTTTTTTCTTCTGCGCCAGCGCAGTCAGAGCTTCGCAGCTTTGATGAGTGGGTAATCTCACACGAGGTCGCACGATGTTTTTTTATTATAATTGATTTTATTCATACCGGAAATGAAGAAAACTTTATTCTTACAAATGATATTCTGGAAAAACTCCTGTACCTCTCTTCCGAGGACAACTTAACGCTGTACTGGCTTATCATTCGGCTACTGAGGATAATTTTATCTACATTTCAGAATTCATCTCTTTGGTCGGTTTTGCCGCCATTATTTCCGGCAAGGCATATAACCGAAAAATACATACGGTTACTCAGTAATTTCAAATCTCCCGTTACTGAAATGTGGCCGTCGCAGACGGCTTCGCTTCCGCTTGCTGTTGGCGACAATAACGGCGCAGTTATCAATTTGCGTACAAGTGGGGGGAAAACAAGAGTAGCTGAGATAGCCATACTAAAAACGTTATCGACACACATTATGTCAAAAGTGCTGTATCTTGCCCCTTTTCGCTCATTAGCCTTTGAAATTGAACAAAGCCTGAATAAGACTTTCTTCCCTCTTGGCATTACTGTTTCGCAGCTATATGGTGGTTCGACCGCAAATGTAACAGATTTCGAACTTATTAGTCAATCACAGATTATCATTGCTACTCCGGAAAAAGCAAAAGCCTTATTCGCTGTGGCTCAGGGATTGAAGCAGAAATCAAACTGATCGTAATTGATGAAGGGCACCTACTTGGAGCAGAAGAAAGACACATCCGAAATGAAATGTTCCTGACTCATATAAAAGAATTTGCTTCACGAAATGAAATAAGAGTTTTACTTTTATCGGCTGTATTGCCTAATGCTGATGATTTAGCTCAATGGGTTGCTGACGATTCAGCTTCGGTAGCAAAATCAGAATGGAAGCCCTCTCTTGAACGATTGGGTTTATTACTTTGGGATGGGAATCGTGTAAGATTGGAATGGAAAAGTGACGGAGAGCCATTTAATCCCAACTTCATCCAGAAGAAGCCTTTAGGGTTTGGGCGCAGACGCAACCACTTTCCAAATAACAAAAACGAAGCGATTGCAGCTACAGCAGTTCGGTTGGCTCAAAGCGGAACTGTTATGATATATTCCGCAAGGGCAAACTCTATTAACGGACTGGCCGAAAGCGTTTTGCTGGCTTTGGGGGAACACTCAGAAGATTACCCTTGGGATAATTCCTTGTGGGCTGTTTTTCAAAGCCTTTGCAGCGAAGAACTCAACGACGATAATATTGTTTTAATGGCTGCAAGAAAAGGTGTTATTTGCCACAGCAATAGATTGCCTACGCTTGTGCGTATTGCAATAGAGCGGCTCATGCGCTCCAAACCACCATTAGTCATTATAGCTTCTTCAACCCTTGGACAAGGGATTAATGTTGGGATTTCAACAGTGATTGTTGCGACTCCATATTATAGTAGCAACCCGATAAGTAATCGGGATTTTTGGAATATTTGCGGGCGCGCAGGCCGCGCTTTTGCTGATACGGAGGGGAAAATACTTTACACAATTGATACCACAAGGAAACAATGGCAAGTTAATAACGATAAAAGGCTCGCACAGTACTATTTTGATAATCAGCGGATGGAGGGAGTTGAAAGTGGCTTACTTGCAGCACTAAGGGCTATTCTTAAGGTAGCAAGAAAAACAAACACTGATTTTAACCTACTCGTTGAAGTAATCGCGAATGATTTCTCTGAACCTGATATTTCAAACGAGTTTTCTAATTGGTTGGATGGGTTATTTGATTATCTGGATGATGAACTTCTCGCGATGCATGAGGATTTTTGTGCGGACGATACAAATATAGATTGGGTTGACAATGTTTTTAGAAAATCATTGGCTCTCATTCAAGCTGAAGTCGAAAATGAAGAACTGTACCTGCGGTTATTACGAGCGCGGACAATTGCCTTGCTAAACCGGGTAAAAAACAAGGCGGATAGAAAAAAACTTGTGGCTTCTGGTATTCCTCTATCCGTGTCAAAATCTATACTTGAAAATATAGAGTTTTTCCGAACCCTTGCCATATCATTTACTCAGGAGCTTGCTGAAGGAAGTGATCGTATTGATTTGCTAGACAGCATTATTCGTGAATTGGAAATCTGGAGTAACGAAAATGCCAGCGGACTAATGGAATCAGTGCCTGCACAATCATCTCTTGATAACATACGACGAGATTGGATAAGTGGAATCTCGCTTTCAACAATCATAAACTCTGAACAAAACGCCGATACAATCTCAAAAGACTATTATGGTTTTACATTACCTTGGGTTATACATGCAATTTCTCAAATGTTTGACCCCGAAGTTGAAAAAGGCATTGTTCAGACGTATTCCACTCTTGCAATGTTCGTTGAGTTGGGACTACCCGATGAAACTGCCGCAAGTATTTATATGGCTGGTGTGCGTTCGCGTAGTGCAGCGTTAGAACTTTCTGCACTTGATGCTTTTCAAAACAAGACTGTTGCCGAAATCAAACAAATCTTGTTAGACCTCTCTTCGCAAGAGACTAACTTTTCGGATAAATCACGAGTCTGGATTAATTTGCTTTCTGAGTTTTATAAAGCTCAAAAGCCTAAGACAATCTCATTTCCAGCTTTTACATGGAAAAAGGATGGACTTCCGCAAAAATTATATCCTCGTGAAAAGAATGGAGAGTATTTCTTGACTTCGAGTGATGGGTATTTTCAAGAGAAGGTTAACTCCAATGGTGATTTACCTTTTGCTAAAGTCGCAAACATTAATGGGCTTTTTTTTGAATTGAACCATGGTGTGTGGCAATTAAAATCCTATAACCCGCTCATTTTAGTTGAATGAGAAAAGCTTATTATTTGGCTCATAAATACAGACAACTTATGATTAATAAGAACTATTATAAATGAAATGCCTATTATCCATATAAACATAATCATTCAAAACAGTGGCTAAGTGCCGTCAAATTTACTAAGGAGAGATTAAGGGTTATGGATGATGTAAAAAAGCGCCAGGTATACTGCAAGACTTGTAACGTTCGGACCGAGGCCCAGGTCGTAGCGACGCACGTGAAATCGCAACTTGCTAATCCAGGCGGCGATCCGGTAGACAGCCCGTACTACGTGACTGTATACGAGTTCGCTGTGTGCAGTGGATGCGAGGAGCCCTTCTTGTTTGAGTATGACTATATTGAAGTACCTGGTGAATTCTCGGCACCCCAAGGAGAGCGAATGCTATATCCGGACCACGATGTATTTCCTGGAAAGGGTGTGCCTGAAACTGTTAGGCGTGCTCAGCAAGACGCGGTACGCTCGTATGCTGCGGGACTTTATGAACCATGCGTGATCATGTGCCGTAAGTGTATCGAGGCCATGTGTCACGAGTTAGGTGAAACTAAGGGGAGCCTGCATAAACGCTTACTGGCATTACGCGACCAGCAGAAGATAGATAGCAAGCTTATTATATGGTTAGACGGATTGCGGACGATAGGGAACGACGCAGCGCACGATTTAGACGCACAGATTGATAAATCTGATGCGCTTGATTCACTCCATTTCGTGGAAGCAGTTCTTATGTACGTTTTTTCTCTAAACACGAGGTATGATGAATTTCAAAGTCGTCGAGCTAGGTCTAAATGACGGAAATCTACAAGAGAAAAGATGACTAGATTCATGAATGCTCGTTAAGAAGAGAAATTTTTATTACCTGGACTGATTATCCTTTTAATAACTAAATTTCCCATTATCCATATTACAACCAAATAAATCAATAAGAGGAACATAGGTTTTTGTACTTATGTTTTTTCATAATACAAGACCAAGTAAAGAAAAGAGCTGTTTGCTTTATTACCCTGAAAGCAAACGGCTTTTTTATTTCAATAAAAAAGGAGGAATTTCAAGTGTCAAAAGTAATCGCCCTTGCCAACCAAAAAGGCGGCACGGGCAAAACGACCACAACGGTCAATCTGGGTATCGGCCTTGCGATGCAGGGTAAAAAGGTGATTTTAGTGGATGCGGACGCGCAAGGCAACCTAACGGATTCGTTGGGCTTCCATGAGCCGGACAATCTGCCTGTTTCACTGGCGACCGTTTTAACCAAAAACATGTTGGAGGAACCGTATGAGCCTAATGAGGGTATTCTTCATCATTCGGAGGGCGTTGACCTCATGCCGGGCAACATTGAGTTGTCGGCCATTGAGGTTTCCCTCGTCAACACTATGAGCCGGGAAACGGTGCTGCGTAGTTACATCAACACCGTCAAAGACAGGTATGATTATGTGCTGATCGACTGTATGCCCTCTTTGGGCATGATGACCATCAACGCCCTTGCCGCCGCAGACAGCGTAATTATTCCGGTTCAGGCCCATTATCTGCCCGCCAAAGGAATGACGCAGCTTTTACAGACCATAGCCAGGGTAAGGCGGCAAATCAATCCCAAGCTAACCATTGACGGCGTTCTGGTGACAATGGTGGATAACCGCACCAACTTTGCCAGGGACATTTCCTTTATCCTGCGCCGCGACTACGGCGACAAGCTGCGCATTTTCCAAACGGAAATCCCCTTGTCTATCCGTGCGGCGGAAACCAGCGCCAAAGGGAAAAGCATCTATGCCCACGACCCTCACGGTTTAGTGGCGAAAGCCTATGAAGCCTTTACGAAGGAGGTGCGGGACATTGGCGAAAAACGACGTGCGAAGCAGCATAAAACTGGCCTCAGTAGATGATCTGTTTACCACCGAGGAAAGCCGCGCCGAGCAGCAGCGCGAAAAAGTGATGGATATTCCCCTATCGGAAATTAGCGATTTTCCCAACCATCCTTTTAAGGTGAAAGCGGATGAGGCCATGCTGGAAATGGCGGACAGCGTAAAGCAATACGGCGTTTTGGTCCCCGGCCTTGTCCGGCCAAAAGCGGACGGCGGCTATGAAATGATTGCCGGACACCGGCGCAAAAAGGCAAGCGAGCTTGCGGGCAAGGAAACTATGCCCTGCATTGTCCGTGAAATGGATGACGATGCCGCGATAATCATTATGGTTGACAGCAACCTGCAAAGGGAAAGCATTTTACCAAGTGAAAAAGCTTTTGCATATAAGATGAAACTGGAAGCTATAAAGCGGCAAGGCTCAAGGACTGATTTAACTTCTGCGCAAGTTGCGCAGAAGTTAACTAACAAAACATCAAGGCAAATAATTGCAGAACAGGCTGGAGAAGGACCACATCAAATTTCCCGATATATCCGCCTTACCTCCCTGCTCCCTTCCATCCTTGAAATGGTGGACGAAAAACAAATCGCCTTTAACCCTGCTGTGGAGCTTTCATACCTGGCCGAAAACGAACAACAAGACCTGTACAACACCATGCAGTCCGAAGATTGCACTCCGTCTTTGGCCCAGGCGCAGCGGATGAAAAAGCTCAGTCAGGACGGCAGGCTGAACATGGATGTCATCTTCTCCATTCTCACTGAGGAAAAGCCCAATCAAAAGGAAAAATTCAATATCCGGCGGGAACGCATCGACCGCTTTTTTCCCAGTAACTTTACGGAAAAGCAAAAAGAGGACTTGATCGTTCAACTTCTGGAAAGCTGGTACAAAAAGCGGCAGCGGGAACAGGAACGCTAAAACGTGGCAGCCTCGCTCTCAAAAAAAGAGGGCTTTTTTTGTGTCCGTTGGGGAAGGAGGTGTTTCAATGTACTTTACGGAGGGGCGGCTGCGGACCTATGAGCGCATGATGCAGGAGAAGCCGAGGCATGAACGCGACCCTGTAAAAACCATGCAGGATCGGGACTGCGAGCATTGCCTTCATTACGATATGCAGCATGAGAAATGCAGCAAAGAGAAGTGTACCGTTTTTAAGGAATAAAATGCCCCGTTCTATACTTAAGGGGTAGTCTGCTTATTTATGAAACATGCAGACAACACCGCCTTCCGTCGCCCTTCTCCATGCCTCGTCCCTTAAAAACTACCAGCCGAAAAAGAAATATCCCTGTTTTCGGCTGGTAGTACAAGAAGTAGCCTTGCATGAAGCAGTAGAACGAGAACAGCCCAGGTGTTCCGAACCTTGTTTCGACACATTCGCATGGACGATAAACCATCACTCGGCAGCAATGGGCTGGCTGCCGGAAAAAAGAATGAAAAGCAAAGCGGGCATCCCCTTCTTTTTCGGAAGGTAAAGCCGCCTTCTATCTAAAATTTCCGGAAGGAGGAAGCATACAATTTGAAACTACTAAAAACAGAATCTTTTTAAGCGCCCTTTGCCTTATCCTGGCGGCGGGCGTTTCGTTTTTTCTCCTGCCTCGCTTTTACGAAAGCAAAAGCGCGACTGTGACAGTGTTGCGGGCGGCAACGGACATTCCGGCAGGAACGGAAATCCAGGACAAACACCTTGTTTCAACGGAAGTCGGAAGCTATGGCCTGCCGGAGGATGTCATGAATGACAAGTCCTTAATCATCGGGAAAATCGCACAGACCGAAATCGCAAAGGGAGATTATTTCTTTCCGCAAAAACTCGGCGGAACGATTGCCAGTGAGCTGCTTGACCGCATTGCCGCAAACAATCAGCGTTTGGTCACTATCAGCGTGCCCAGCATCGCGGCGGGATTATCCTCCCACCTGAGAAGCGGCGACATCGTGACGGTGGCCGTGTTTGCGGATAAATCACCCAACGGCCAAAGCGCCTCTCCGCAGGTGATCATCTATCCCGAATTAAAGGAACTGGAGGTTTACAGTGCGGAGAATGCCCGCGCCCAGGATGCCGCCCAGGTTCGGAAGCAGCAGGCCGAAAGCCAGTCCTCCACCGGGGACCCCATCGTGAAAGCCGTGACACTGATTGTCACCGAAGCGCAAGCGGAAAGGCTCATCCAGGCCGAATACACTGGGAAACTGCATTTGATCTTTGAGAAACGGGGTGTGAGCCGTGAACAGTAAAATCATCGCCGTCTGGGGCGGCAGCAACAGCGGAAAAAGCACCTTCGCCACCAACCTGGCCTGCGCCCTTTCCGCCCGTGACCGTCTGGTGGGCCTCATTTCCACCAATTTGGTCTTCGGAGAGCTGCAAATTTTCTTCGGCCAGCACGTTCCCCCGGAAAAGGGCTTGTTCCGGGCGCTAAGCGAAGACAACCCCAACATCGGGGAGAAATTCGTGGAGTCAGGGGAGAGCAAAAACCTGTTTTTCCTGTCCGCGCCCACCCGCTATTCTGGGCTTCTCTGTGATACCGTGACCCTTGCGCAGGTGGAGCAAATGATCAACGCCGCGTCCGTGGTGTTCGACATTCTGGTCATCGACGGGGCCGCGGAACTGACAAACCCGGTGTCGGGCGTGGGCTTGTGGCTGGCGGAGAAAATCTGCACCCTGCACCGGCCCTCCATTGCGGCGCGGATGTGGCAGCAGGGCGTCTCCGATTTTGTGCGGGAGCTGCATATAGCGGAGAAGCAAATCCATATCCTGCAAGCTCCGGACGGCGATTTCGACGATCAGACCTACCGGGAGATGATCGGACTTCCCTTTGCCTTTGATCTGCCTCACGTCAAGCGGGCCAGCGAGCTGCAAAACGCCGGAACGCCCTTGTATTTCCACCGTGACCGGGCCTGCCGGTATTACGGCAAGGTGCTGGAACAGATTGCCGACGGAATCTGCGGAGGTGGCAAGCCATGAACAACCGGTTTTCCATCCATGACTTGATCTATCGCGCCAACAAGCGGCGCTCCGCCACCGAGGAAAGCAGCCTGGAAGCGCGGGACTACGGCGAGATTTTGGACAGACTGCAACGGATCATCGCCCAAAACCATTCCACGGAGCTGGCCCAGGTCCTGTACTCCCAGGAGGCCGAAGCCAAGCTCAAAGACCTGATTATGCGCTACTTGAACAGTGAGCAGTTGGTGTCCAAAGACCTGCGGAACATTTCCGAGCTGGTGGACGCGGTGTATAACGACATGGCCTTTGTGGGGCTTTTATCCCCCTATTTGCGGGACGCCGATACCGAGGAAATCAACGTCAACGGCTATAGCGGCGTCTGGGTGCAATACAAGGACAAAAAAGTGCGCCTGCCGGAAACCTTCGGCAGCCCGGAAGCCTGCGCCAACATCGTTAGGAAAATGAGCAGGTTTGGCGGCGTGATCCTTGATGGCTCGAAGCCTGTCGGGGACAGCTATATTTCACGGGGCGTCAGAATGTCGGGCGCAATAGAGCCCTGTGTTGACGCAAACGCCGGGGCCATCGCCTCCATCCGCAAGCAAAAGCCCTTTTTCATCACCAGGCAGAACCTGATTCGCTGGGGGACGGCCACGGCGGAGGAATTGGACTTTTTGACCATCTGCGTCAACAATGGCGTTTCCATAGCCATCGCCGGAGCCACCGGCAGCGGCAAAACGGCGGACATGGGCTACATCCTCAGCTCCGTGGCTCCCGAAAAGCGCATTGTCACCATCGAGGACACGCGGGAATTATCCCTGGCAAAATACGACGAAAACGGCGTCATGACAAATGACGTGATTCACCTTTTGACAAAAGAAGCGCCGAATCCCATTACCATGCTGGACTTATTAAAGCTGTCGTTACGGCTGCACCCGGAAATACTTGTCCCGGCGGAGATGCGCGGCGCGGAGGCCTTGACCGTGCAGGAGGCCGGGCGGACGGGGCACACCATTGTCAGCACCCTGCACGCCAACAGCGCCAGATCCGCTTACGACCGCATTCTGACCATGTGCCTGGAAGCCGGGACCTCCCTGACGGAGGAACGATTGCTGCGCAATATCGTTGAAGCGTTTCCCATCATGCTTTTCAAACGGCAGCTCCCGGACAAATCCCGCAAATACATGGAGATTTTTGAAGCCACCGGCGTGCAGAACGGCGAAGTCACCGGCACCACCCTTTACCGCTATACAGTGGACCACTATGAGCATGACAAATCCGGAAGAATTACCAAAGTAGTGGGAAAACACCAGCGTTTGGGAAACATCTCCCCGGCGCTGGCCGAAAAGCTCTTGGTGGGCGGCGTCCCGCAAAAGGAAATCCGCCGCTTTGCGGAAGGTGCGGAAGGAGGCCCCGCATGAACCCCATTCATCTATCCCTTATGCTCGTGTTCGGGCTTGTAAGCCTGGCCCTGTTCCTGCTGCTCAAGCTGAACCCTTTTGCGGTGGAGCAAAACCCGCTGAAAAAGCGCCGCCTCTATCTGGCAGGCGCCAAGCTGAAAACCGCCGAGCGGATCGCCATCCGCTTGCAGACCCTGTTCCGGCAGACCCGCTGCACGCGAAAGAAATTCCTCATGATGATGCTGGCAACGGCGGCAGGCGGTTTTCTGGCCGGAATGCTGCTGTTTGACAGCCCCGACCTGGCGGCGGCAGCGGCAGGATGTCTGCTTCCCGCCCCCTACATCTACCTGACCGTAAAAAGCGCGGCGGTGGCGCGGGAGGAAATAGAAGGATTGGAAAACACCATGTCGGTCATCACCAACGCCTACGCTTCCTGCGACGATGTTGTCAAGGCAGTCGAGCTGTACGTTGAAGAAAAAAACCGCTACCTTCCGCCCCATCTGAGAACCATCACGCCCTTTGACGAGTTTGTTTCGGAAATAAAATACATCAATCCCAACGTCGAACATGGATTGTACCGTCTGGCGGCCAAGATACGCAACCGGTATTTTGCCGAGTGGACAAAAATGCTTATCTTGTGCCATCACGACCGGCGCTTGAAGTTCGCTTTGTTTCCCATAGTGAAAGCCATGAACGACGCCAAGTCCATGCAGGTGGAGAGCGACGGCATGATGGTGCGCGTCTGGCGGGACTATTTATTGACGGCGGGCCTGATGTTCAGCGTGATCCCCATGATGCGCTTCTCCAACGCCGAATGGTTTTCCATCCTGACGGCAACCGCCGTCGGCAAGCTGCTGGTTGCCCTCATGCTGCTGACCGCCCTGGGCACGGCCTTTTACGTGCTGCGGGCGACGAAACCGGCCAACCGATAGCAAAGGAGGTTTACCGTTGTTTTACCAAATTGTCGTTTTCATCCTGCTGCTTACGGCAGGATTTTTCTTTTGCCGGGAGCTTTGGCAAATCCCCAGGGCCAGCATGAAGAAAAACCTGAGAAATTTGCGGACCCAAAAAGAGAAACCCGGCAAACGGCTGCTGAACCGTTTTGTCATGCCCCTGGTCAAACCGGCTGCCCGGCTGATCCGGCTCGATCCCGTACAGGAGGCAAGGATGCTCTCCATGCTGCGGCGGGGAGGGCTGGCCCTCACGCCCCAGGAATACCAGGCCAGGGCGCTTATCTGCGCCGCCTTCACCCTGCTGCTCCTGGTTCCGCTTTTGCTCATCGGGGCGGCAAGCCTCACCCCGATCATTGTCATTTTTGCGGTGGTCGTCTATTTTCATTTCACGTCCGACCTGAAAGACCAACTGAAAGCGAAAAAGAAGCGCATTGAAATGGAAATGCCAAGCTTTATCCGCTCCATCCTGTACAAGCTGGACGACATGCGGGGAGACAGCCCAAAAACCGTCGTCCAGGCCGACCTGGTGCAAATCTTTGAAGATTACCTGCGCGTTGCCAGCGATGTGTTCCATGACGACATCTCCATCCTGGTCCTGGAGATGAAGTCCATCAGCATCGAGGCCGCGCTGCGCAACTTCAACGCGCGTCTCGGCCTGACCGATATTTCCTTTCTCGTCAACGCCCTCATCGGTCTGCACCGGGGCGAGCGCCAAGGGGACGCCTTGGCCTATCTCGCCCGGGACATGGATTTAAAAGCCAGGGAAGCACTCAAGACAAAACTGAATCTGCTGCCCCGCCGGGTCAAGATCGCGTCCATCCCCCTGGTGGCCGTGACCTTGGCCACCCTGCTGTACGTCATCGGCTCCCACATGACCCGATCAATGGGGAGCCTCTTTTAGTGCTGAAACGGGGAAAGCCCCTTTCAAATAATCATCTTCAGGAGGTAGAGCATGTAAAACAAAAAGCCGCGGACTCCCTCATTACCGAAGAAAGGAGGAAAATCCATGAGAAAAAGGATGGCAACCGCTCTGGTGAAAGCCGGAAACGTGCTGGCCAAGCGCGACGGCGACCAAATGACCGGCTGGCTGATTGTGGTGCTGGTTGTCGTGGTGGTAGGCGCAATTTTCATGACCCTGTATCAGGGTTCCATCACCGACATCTGGAACAGCATCGTGGACAAAATCACCGGCCTTTTGAACTAATTGCAGCCAAAAGGCGGCGGCCCAGGGGAAGCATTGCTTCCCCTTTCCAACCAAATCTAAAAAATATGGAGGTATTTATCATGATGACTGCTTTAAAAAACAAAATCAGAATGGCGGGCCTGAAAGCCCGGAACGTACTGGCAAACCCCTCCGGGGACCAAATGACCGGCTGGCTCATCGTGGTGCTCATTGTCGTGGTGGTGGGCGCGGTGTTCATGACCCTGTATCAAGGCTCCATCACCACCATCTGGAACAGCATCGTCACCAAAATCACCAACCTGTTGAACTGATGAAAGCCGCCAAAAGCATATCCGCAATCGCGGGAGGTGCAAGACCAATGAACAACCGGCACCGGGGCATGGGGGAGAGAGCTTCTCTCCCCCGGCCTTTTCCCAAGCTGCTTTTGAACCAAAAAGGCAGCAGTTATGTCGATCTGATCGTCAAAACGCTGGTGGTGATTACACTCATGGCCACAGTGATCAGTTTTTTGGGCGTTTTCACAACCTATTTGAATTTGAATCACATGTGCAGGCGCATCGTGCGTGTGGTTGAGCTGGAGGGGCAAATAGCCGAACCCGTCTATGACGTGTTTAACCGGCTCAAGCAGCAAACCGGCCTGTCGCCGGAAATGACCATCGAGGATGTGGCGTATTGCGACGAGCAAAACCAAAAAATCCAGTTAAGGGACACTTTCACCATCACCATGACCTACAGCCACGCCTTTACCCTTTTTAGGCCGTCCTTTACGGCCCCTGTTCAAATCCATATTCCCATGCGCGTAAGTATCGCGGGCATGTCGGAAAAATACTGGAAGCTGCCCGAATAAGCGCCGGAAAGGAGGAAAGCCGTGGGCCATTTCAAGCGAATGATGAACAACCGCAAAGGCGACGTTTTTTTGTTTATCCTCATCCTCGTCTTTTTCATTCTGACCCTTGCCGTAATCCTAAGCGAATACTTCCGCATCGAAAGTCTCTACCAGCAAGCGGAGTACGTCATTCAGCGGGGCGTAAACAGCTCCGTGGAATACGCCATGCAAGACGATTACCGCAGGGACGGCTGCTCCCGGATGGACAGCGCCCTGGCCCAAGAGACGCTGTATGAATATTTCCACGAAAATATGGGGCTGGATTCCGAACTGAATAAGTATGCCGGGAATCAGTGGGTTTACCAGCTTGAGGTTGAGCGCATCGACGCCACCGACAGCCCCCCTGCCTGACGCTGGCCGGGACGCTGAAAACCCGCAGCGTTTTTAACTTTCTGAGCGGCACGATCCGGCTTCCCTTCACCATATCCAGCGCCAACATCCGCATTGAGGAAGGAGGTTCCCCATGATTAAAAAGCTCATCCTTGCCATTCCGCTTGTGCTTGTCTGCTGCCTGCTGATGTCGGCGAAAGCCTTCGCCCTGCCGGAGAGCGACATTGCCATCAATATCGCTTCCCCCATAGACAGCCTGGCCAGCGAAAGCGGAGTGGTCGCCGTGGAGCAATTCCCGGCCCGGATTGCCATCAACACCACGGCCAAAACCGGCAGTCTCACAGAGGTCCGGCTGGAGTACGGCGGCCAAAGCCAAGCGATAACCCCCAACCACACGCTGACCATTGAGAACAAGGAGGCTTGCGGCCCCTGCACCGTCACCGCCAAGACGGATGAAGGGGCCGTCCTCGTCGTTACGGCCAATGTGGTGTTTCAGGTGCGGGCCACATATGACACCCGATACCGCACCGTCGGCATGAACGTGAAAGAAATCTACGAGGGCGAAACGCTGCTGAAAGCCTTCCCGGAGCCGCAGCGCGTCGGCCTCGTCAGCGCCAACACCGTGGCCGACCATGAACAGGAGCGGATCGCCGCTTGGATCAATCGCTGTGACGGCGGAACCTACACATTGAAAGGCAGCCTGGTGGTGGAAATCTACGGCTTCGCCTCCGGCAAACTCTACGGAACCTATGACACGGACACCGATTTTGAGCCGCTGACCACCCGTTACGGCTGAACGGACAAGGCGCTCATCGCCTTTGAAACCATGCGGAGCGCGGAAATAACCTACCAGGCTCCGGTCAGGGTTAATATAGACGCGACTTGGTGTGACGAAAATAAGCGGGAGATTTTCGGGAAGCTCACCGCGCAGGACAAAGGTGTGCCGGAACTGCTTTATCCCTATCAGACCGCCTCCGTCACCTTCCGCAAGGACGACATCAAGCTGTCCCGAAACTTTCAATACATGGGGCTGGAATGGAATTACACCCCGGAAACCGCCGAATATACCGATGGGGAAAGCGAAACGCAGACCGAAATTACGCAGAAAATCCACTATCAAATTCCCAGTGTTCAATTTTACTTTAAGTTCAAAGCATGTGAAGGAAACGACCTGTCGGTTGCCATCCGCGCCCCCGCCACGGTAAACCGGGGCGACAGTTATTCTTTTACCGTGATTTACATGAACAGCGGAGGCAGCCCGGCCTATGACGTAACCTTAAAGGGTACGGTGGACGGCGTAAACATTGAAGAAATCCCGGTCACGCAGGACTTCCCGGCCAATACCAGCAAAGCCTATGAAGTGAAGCGCACGGCGGACACCGCCGAGGATGAAATCCGCCTCTGGGCGCATATCGGCGTGCCCGAGGGCTTCTATGACGCAATCTCAGCAACAACACGGCCACGGCGGTTATACGGATCGTTGACCCCGCGCCGGAGCCGACGCCCGGCAACAACGACATGCCCGACGAGCCGGACACGCCGGATAACCCAGGCAACCCTGACAATCCCCCGGATGAACCGCCCGACCTGAAGGAGTCCTGCGACCTGTCGGCCGCCATCCTTGCGCCGCCAACCGTTTACGAATACGAAAAATACGCCTATACCGTGAGTTTCACCAATCATTCCGGCCGGGAGCTGAACGCTGTACCCCTGGCGGGGAAAAGCAATGAAAATACGCTGGTGCAAATTCCGCAAACAACCGGCTTTAAGCCAGGTGAAACCAAGTCCTTTACGATTGAGGGCACGGCGGGGAAGGCAGGCGAGATATATCATTTGTGGGCCAGCGTGCAAGCGCCGGAGGGCTTTATTGACAGAAATTTTAGCAATAACACCGCCGTTTCAAGCATCACGGTGGTGAAAAGACCTGCCGGCAACCCGGAGGACCCGAATAACCCCCCGGACCCTGACAACCCGGATAATCCCGAAGAACCCGGCAATCCCGACGACCCGGACAATCCCAATAATCCCGATAACCCGGATAACCTGTTGTGCGACGTATGGGTGAATTTGTCCTCGCCGCCCATAGCCTACCAGCAGGAGGAATACAGCTTCACCGTATACTTTGCCAACTCCACCGGCAAGGCATTGACTGATGTGGGCCTGAACGCCGCCATCGACGGCAAGGCGGTTCCCGCCGTGCCCGCCACGGCAAATTTCAAAGCCTATGAAAAGAAATCATTCCTTATCACCGGCACGGCAGGCGAAAAAGGGACCATCATCCGGCTTGCGGCGCAGGTGTCGCCCCCGGCGGATTACACGGACGCCAACATGGGCAACAACCGGGCGGCGGCGGAAATCATGGTGTTGGAGCGTCCCTATGACCTGGACGTGCAACGCATTACCCCGGATCAGTATAAGGAAAATCAGTCGGTTATCACCACCATCAAGGTGTCCAACAAAGGCAGTCTGGACTTTACGCCGGGACAAAAAGTTTCCGTCGTGTTTGAAATTCCGGAGCTTTCGCTGCAAAAGCGTGTGGACGCAGTAGTCATGGAGCAGAATACCTGGAATACCGTGTCGGTCAAATGGGATACCCCCAGTGTGCAAATTGACAAAAACATCACCCTGATTGCCACCATCAACCCCGATGAGGTTTTGGATAATGAAACTTCTACAAATAACAACACCTATACCCAACAGGCCGTCATTAAAAACGTAACCTATCAAGAACCGGAGGAAAGCCGGGCGCTGCCCGACCCGCCGCAAAGAAGCGAACAACCCCGCGTGACATGGTGGGAGCAACGTTACGAAAACGGCCAGTTTGTGTGGCGGCAGTTTTACGCGGAGCTGAAAATCACTGCCGCCTTGGACTACGACACCAAATCCCGCGGCTATCTCAAGTCGGGCTACGGCTATGCCATCCGCGTCACCGCCACCGTGAATACCAACTACGACAGGCCGGAACTGATTACCGCCCCGCAGACAGCGGAGGTCTATTTGCCCGAACACCGCTACGAAACCGCCATCCCCTTGGTAAAGGAAGGCGGCCAATTTGTTTTCCGGGAGAATCCCGCCTCCCCCTTCAAATACCGCAAGCAGTACGTCCCCATCTGGTTCCCCGACAATAGGGACTACATCGCGCAGCTCCTTGTCACCGACGCGCACACCCCCGGCGGAACGCTGTCCAAGTGGCTTACCGGCGGGCCGTTGAAAATTCATGTGGTGGGCAATATGTACGACGATGATACCACCGTGGGGAATTGAGATGTTGCCGCTTTGTTTTATCCCTCTCCTGTGGGCGGCTTTCATGGATTGGAAAAAGCGGATTATCCCCGATTGGACATGGATAACAATCCTTGCCATCGGCGGCGCGTCCGCTTTCTTGTTTCCAGAACCGGCCTTGCCTGAACGGATTGCGGGATTTCTGCTGCCGGGTGTTTGCCTGCTCCTGCTGGCCGTGAAATACGGCGGCGTTGGCGGCGGCGACATCAAGCTGACGGCGGCGCTAGGCTTTTACGTTGGACTGAACGCGCTGGCGGGCATCCTCTTTTTCGCCCTGCTCCCCGCCCTCCTCTATGCGGCGGCGGCCCGGCAAAGAAGCGTCCCGTTGGCCGTCTTTTTGTGCATCGGATTTTTTATGTACGCCGGTGTTTCTTTTATATACGGACTGACCTGCTGACTTCAATACAAGGGGGTGTTTTTTGTGGAGTTGAAGACGATTTTAGCCGTCGTGCTTTGCCTTGTAATTGCAGGCGGCGCGATTTACCTGCATATCAAGCGGAAAGAAAAATAACGGACATGCGGCAAAGGGGGCGGATAAGCGTTTCTTTTCCGCTGCCCGCAAAGGAGCGTGGGCCTAAAAATGGCTGAAGAAAAACGCATGGTGGATACCTACAAGGTAACACACGCCATCCATGTTGGTGATAGAGAAATCCTTTTTGCGGTTGACGAAGGGAAAACCGACTGTCCGTACATGGTGTGCTACTGCTCATGGGATAACCCCTTGGGCATCGAACAATTTTTTGACGCTGCCGGAAGCGACGACTACCTGGAAATGATGACCGAGTTTACCGACCGCGTGAAGGCGCAGCTTGAAGCGGTCAGAGCAGAACGGGATAAAATCGCCGTCCCGCTTTCGCCCTTCGCGTCGGAACATTGCACACCCAACGATTACGGCCAAAGCATTGAAAACAAGGTGGTGGTCATCAGGGCGGAACGCCTGCGTCCCGAATACCGCACCGCCGACAAGCAGCTTGTGCTGGCTGTGGGCGGCTTTGGCACTCATGCCAACGCCAGGGGCCGGGCGGTCTACACCGTCAATCTATACTCCGGCAAGGAATCCCGCTGGAACCGGGAGGATATCCTGGGCGTTTTGAAAACCGAATATATGCCCGATTGGGCAAAGGAAGAGCTAAAACAGATACTGGCAGGGCAACAGGCCAAGCACAAAAAACAAGTACAGGAGCGTTAGGAGGCTTTCAGGATATGGAAAAAGAGATCAACGCCGGGTATGTCATTACCGATCGGCTGGCCGTGGGCAACGCGGAATTCGTCATCGGGCACAGTGAGAAAGCGCCCGCGCAGTTTGTCACCTGGAAATGCAGAAAGGACGAAAAGGAATACTTTTGGGGGCATTACCTGGGGGACCGGCTGGCCGCCGTGGAGGATTTATGCAAGCGCGCCCTGGAAGAAATCGAGTATTTGCGCTCCCTCCAGCCCCAAAGGGACACCGGGGAAAAACCGGGGCAGCAGATAAAAAAACGGCGCGAGCCGGAACGATAAGCAGAGATAAACTTTTGTAAAGTGAAAGGCAGGGAGCTTCCGTAGGTTCCCCCTGCCTTTCATGCTATCTTGGTGCATTACTTTTTGATGGGAAAATAAATTTCGGTTACATATTCACTGGGCGGAACGTTGTCATCGCAGCCTTTAATGTACAACTCAAAGGGCGGCCCGGAAACGGTATATCCTTCTCTTTCAATCCATTCCATCAGCGCCGTATAGCACGGCGTGAAATCGTCATACGGACCGATATGGGTTGCAAAGCAGCAAAGACCCGGAGCAAGCGCCCGCACATGCTCGCCGCTGCCGCCCGACACCTCCACCCCGACTTCAATATCCGTGCATTCGTGATTAAATTCCTCATCATGGTAGACGGACAGGAACGGCCCGGCAGGCTTCAGCCGACTCTTTTCCAACTCGGCGCATAATGCGCCAAAGGCTTCCGCAAAATCCCGAACACTCATTTTTCGTCTCAGGGAATAGATGGTTTTGGGCTGCGTCTCCACGGTTTTAACCAAATAATTGGCTTGCATTATATTCTCACACCTTTCTATTTTCTCAATGTCCTGCTCCATTTGCAGCAGGAGGTGCTGCTGGTCGTTGATTTGCCGCAGGAACTCCTCTTTTTTGGCTTGCAGGAGTTCGGCCAGACGGCCATTGTCCCTTGTGGCCAGAACAGCGGATATCTCAGGCAAAGAAAACCGATACCGCTTCAGCCTCGAAATCAGCAGCATGTCTCGAAGCTGAGAGACCTCGTAATAGCGGTAGCCGGAGTCCTTGCTGACGAATCCGGGCTTGAGCAGCCCAATCTGGTCGTAGTAACGGAGCGTCTTGGCAGACACTCTGCTGATTCTGGAGAATTCTCCGATTGTGAGCATAGAATCACCACCCGATGGCATTTGAACATGTTCTGATTGGAGTATACGGCTTCCAGTTAGGGCAAAGTCAAGCGCTCTTTCATATGTTTATAAAATTATTTCTATCTGACAAGGAGGGAGGGAAAAGATGAACGATCTGACGAGATACAGGCTTTGCGCGGGCCTCCACGCCCCCGCGTCGGCAAAGCTCCTGTACTGCTACCTGCTGGACATGGCGGGAGGCCGCCACCACAGCGTGGTCATATCCATTAAAAGCCTTGGTAAAAGCGTGGGCCTGTCCCGTTCGGCCACCAGCAGCAATCTGAACCGCTTGAGGCGGTTGGACATGATCGGCATTGCTCCCCGGTACTCCGAGGACGGCGGCAGGCTGTCCAACCAATATCTGATGAAGTAAAGGAGGGATACGGATTGGCGACAAAGCTGCAACTGATTACCGAGCTTTCCGAAAGGACGGCCCGCAGCGTCACCAGAAGCCATGCCAACTGGACTTCCTTCCTGAAAACTGCGGCCTGGAGCTACAAATATCCGTTTCAGGACCAGCTTTTGATTTACGCGCAGCGGTCCGACGCGACGGCCTGCGCTCCTATTGAAGTGTGGAACGGGAAACTGGGACGGTGGGTGAACAAAGGCGCGAAGGGCATCGCCCTCATTGACGACAGCGGAAGCCGGTTAAGGCTCCGCCATGTGTTCGATGTGAGCGACACCAACAGCCGCTACAATCGTCCCGTCCTGCTGTGGGAAATGCGGGATAAATATGCCAAGGCGGTGACGGAATCCCTGGAAAACACCTTTGGCGATCTGGATGATAAGAACGATCTACCATCCGCGCTGGTCTCGGCGGCCCACAATGCGGTGGACGACAATTGCACGGATTACCTGTCCGAGTTGCTTTCTTTTCGGGAAGGCAGCTTCTTGGAAGAACTGGACGATCTGAACGTCGAGGTGTTTTTCAAGAACGCCCTGAAAAGCTCCGTGGCCTGCATGCTCTTAACCCGTTGCGGCTGCAATGCCGACGAATACCTGACCTTTGAGGATTTTCAGAGCGTCCTTAACTTCAACACCCTCGACACCATTTCCCGGCTGGGCGCGGCCACCAGCGACATAGCGGAAATGCTCCTGCGGGAAATCGAGGCCACAGTCAAGGACATGCAAAAAGCGGAGCGAAAGCAAAGCCGCACATTTGCCAAAAATCGCAGCACGCCCCACAATAAAAACATAAAGCCACATGATGAAAGGAGCGGTGAGCATGGAACTGACCTACACGCAGCAGGGCGATTATCTGATACCCGACCTGGCCCTGCCGGAAGAACAAACGCACATCGGCAAATATGGGATGTTGCGCAGAACATACCTGAAAAACCACCGGAAAGGAATGTACGCCAGCCTGATGCTGTCCGGGGACCTGAACAGCCACCTGGCGGAGATCGACCGGACGGCGCGGGAGCGCGTCGAGCGGATCACGGCGAAGCTCCTGGAAAAGAGCCCCGCGCCGAACAAGGCGACCGACCCGCTGGGCTGGACGGGGCACATGAACAGCCTCAAGCACCAGGCGGAGGAAAGCGTACTGACGGAGCTTATTTACAGCTAACCCTCCTGCCAACCGAGGAACAGCAAACAGCGGCCATAGAACAGGCGGAGGACGAAAAATCCTCCGCTTTTTCTATTCCGCAGGAAGCCATTGACGCGGTTTTGCGGCAAGGCAGCGGTGCCCAGGGCGGCAAATACCGGATTTATCTGCACTTCCAGCAAAACGCCTCCGCGAAAGAAAACGCCGAATTTCTGAAAAAGGAGTACGGCACCGGCGGACGCGCCCCTGCCCTGTTCGACCTGGACATTGACGAATGGCATGATGTCAAAGGCATCACCCTCACCAGGGGAAAGCGCACCGGGCCGGATGCCAAAATCCTTCTGCCCTGGATGAAGGTGCAGAATCGAATCGGCGAGTTGATCGCCGCCGGACGCTATTTAAGCGACAAAGAAAAAGAGTATCTGCCCGCCTACCGGCAGCAGATGGAGGAACGCCGCCAGCAGCTTGCTGAGGAAGCCTACGCCCGCGACAGCCTGAACCGAGAGCCCGCCCCTGCCGAGGCAAAGCCGCCTTCGCGGGAAAACGCGCATTACGCCTTTTCCCTTGGCAGCACGGTCTACATTGGCGCGGACGAATAC
Organism: Desulforamulus profundi; assembly: GCF_002607855.1. Next base: position 124,408 of record NZ_AWQQ01000047.1, on the reverse strand, counting down.
GAGATTTTAGCCTATGACGAAAGCACGGTACAGCTTCGGGACATAAGCTTCCCGCTTTTCAACAAGGAGCTTGCGCGGAGCGACTTTGACCGGAGGCTGCGGGAAAATCCCCTCAACGACCACCTGATCGCCAACAAGCAGGAAACTGCTGCAATGCAGACGGAAGCTCCTGCAGAGCAACCAGCCGAAAAAGAGCAAGCGCCATCCCCCCGCGACCTGTACCGGACATATCTACCGGAGCTGGTCAGCCGGGTGCAGCAGGATGAGATATTCTCCTTCCTGCGGGACCGGGACACCGACCCCGATAGCGCCAAGCGGGAGCTGGACGAGGCCCTTGACCGGATTGCCCTTTCCATGCGGAAGGAACACCCGGACTTTTATGAAGCCTACGCCACCCTGCCGCAGTTTCGGGAATGGCTCCAGGAGGACGTATTCCAGCGGACCTATCAGGATTACCTGACGGAACCCCGCGACCTGGCGACCATCCACGGTGACGACCCCGAAGCGCCGGAGTGGGCGCGGCAAACCGGGGATCCCAGCGTCACCCGCCAGGATACCGTCACCATCGGCAGCGGCGGCGAGGGCGAATCCCCGACGCGGAAAGAAGACCGCTCCCCGCCGTTCTATCTGTTCAGTATTGATAAAGAAGCGGGAACGGTAGTTCTACAGGACTTGAATTCTCCCCAACAGCTCACGGTGCGTCTGGAGGCCCTTGACATCCACGGAATTGCCCGGCGGATGCAGGGCTCTTTTTTAAATGACGACGCGGCCCTCGAATACTTTCAAGACTTCAGAATCGGCATCTATCCCGACACGGATATTAAACAACCAGCCGAAAAAGAAATGGCCGCGGGCCTGGAATTGTCCATCGACGGCCGCCGCTTTGCCATTGACACCATCGACGAGGAAACCGGCACGGTCAGCCTGCGGGACATCACCTTCCAAAACGGCGTGGGCTTCCCCATCTTCCGCCGGGAGAGCGTCGGCTTTGTGCGCCGTGTTTTGGAGCAGCAGACGGAACCAGCTCGGCAGAAGGCGCAGAGCGGCGAGGCTGCCAAAGCCCGCCTGCACCTTGCGCCGGAACCAGCGAAGCAGCCCCGCGTCAATTTCCGGATCACCGATGACAACCTGGGCGTGGGCGGGCAAAAGACCAAGTACGCCTGGAATGTCGCGGCCATCCGTCTGGTCAACCAACTGGAGGAAGAAAACCGCCTGGCCACGCCGGAGGAACAGGAAATCCTGTCAAAATACGTCGGCTGGGGTGGCCTGCCGCAAGCCTTTGACGAGGCCAACCCCCAGTGGGCGAAGGAATACGCGGAGCTGAAGGAATTGCTGGAGGAGGATGAATACAATTCCGCGCGGGCCTCCACCCTTAATGCCCACTACACGTCGCCCGTCGTGATTAAAGCCATCTACACCTGTTTGGAAAACATGGGCTTTCAGACCGGCAACATTCTGGAGCCCGCCTGCGGCAGCGGCAACTTCTTCGGCCTGGTGCCCGAGAGCATGAAAGACTCCAGGCTCTACGGCGTGGAGCTGGACGGCGTCACGGGCCGGATCGCCAAGCAGCTTTATCAGCAGGCCAATATCGCGGTGCAGGGCTTTGAGGAAACCAACCTGCCCGACAGCTTTTTCGACCTGGCCGTGGGCAACGTGCCTTTCGGCAGCTATGGCGTAGCAGATAAGAAATATGACAAATACAAGTTTTACATCCACGACTATTTCTTTGCCAAGACCTTGGACAAGGTGCGGCCCGGCGGCATTATTGCTTCATCACGTCCAAAGGCACGATGGATAAGCAAAACCCCGAGGTGCGCAAATACATCGCGCAGCGGGCCGAGCTTTTAGGGGCGGTCAGATTGCCCAACAACGCGTTTCTGGCCAACGCCGGGACCGAGGTTACCACCGACATCCTCTTTTTGCAGAAGCGCGACCGCATCATCGACATTGAGCCGGACTGGGTGCATCTTTCCGCCACCGGGGACGGCGTACCCGTAAACCAATATTTTGCCCACAACCCGGACATGGTGCTGGGCACAATGGTCTTTGACAAGAGCATGTACGGCAACGAATCCGAGACCGCCTGCCTGCCCCATGAGGACGCCGACCTTGCCGAGCTTTTGCGGGAGGCGCTGGAAAACATCCACGCCGAGATTAGCGACTACGAGATCGACGATATTGGCGAGGACACGGATACCTCCTCCATCCCGGCGGACCCCAGCGTCCGCAATTTCAGCTATTGCCTGGTGGACGGCCAGATTTACTACCGGGAAAACAGCCGGATGAACCGGGTGGAAACCTCCGTCACGGCGCAAGGCAGAATTAAGGGCATGATCGAACTGCGGGACTGCGTCCGCGAACTGATCGAATACCAGACCGAGGACTACGGCGACGAAACCATCCGGGCGCAGCAACGCAAGCTTAACCGCCTCTACGACGCCTTTACCGCCAAATACGGCCTGATCAACAGCCGGGGCAACAGCATGGCCTTTGCCGACGACAGTGCCTACTGCCTGCTCTGCTCCTTGGAGGTGCTGGACGAAAACGGCGAGATGGAGCGCAAGGCGGACATGTTCAGCAAGCGCACCATCCGGCAGCGCGCCACCGTTACCCATGTGGACACCGCCGCCGAAGCTTGGCCATCTCCATCGCGGAAAAAGCCCGCGTGGACTTAGGTTTCATGCATGACCTGACCGGGCTTTCCGAGGAACAGCTTGCCGACGACCTGCAGGGCGTGATCTTCCGCAACCTCGGCGACCAAGACCCTGCTCAAGTGCCGAAAGCCTTTTTCGACATCACCCGTTGCCCCTTCGTTACCGCCGATGAATACCTTTCGGGGAATGTGCGGAATAAACTCCGCCTGGCCAGAGGGCTTGCCGAAACGCGACCCGACTTTGCGGAGCAGATCGCCCCCAACATCAAGGCGCTGGAAGCGGTGCAGCCCAAAGACCTGTCCGCCTCTGAAATCGACGTGCGTTTGGGCGCGACCTGGCTGCCTCCTGATGTTGTAGAGCAATTCATGTTTGAGCTGCTTGAGCCTCCGTATTATATAAAGTCCAAAATTCACGTAAGCTTTTCAAGCTATACCGCGATGTGGAATATTTCCGGCAAAAACGCCGACAGCACAAACATCAAAGCGGCAATGACTTACGGCACGAACCGTGTCAACGCCTATAAGATCATCGAAGAAACCTTGAATCTCAAGGACGTGCGCATCTTTGACACCAGATACGATGCAGACGGCAGGGAAACGCGCGTCCTCAACAAAAAAGAAACCGCCATCGCCCAGCAGAAGCAGGAGGCCATCAAGGAAGCGTTCCGGGATTGGATATGGAAAGACCCCCAGCGCCGTGAACGGCTGACCAGAATCTACAACGACCGCTTCAACGCCATCCGGCCCCGCGAATACGACGGCAGCCACATCAAATTCACCGGCATGAACCCGGAAATCAGCCTGCGCCAGCATCAGGTGGACGCGGTGGCCCACATCCTTTACGGCGGCAACACCCTGCTGGCCCATTGCGTGGGGGCGGGCAAGACCTACGAGATGGCCGCAGCCGCGATGGAAGGCAAGCATTTGGGGCTTTGCAACAAGAGCCTGTTCGTCGTGCCCAACCACCTGACCGAGCAATGGGCCGGGGAATTCTTGCAGCTTTACCCATCGGCCAACATCCTTGTGGCCACCAAAAAGGACTTTGAGACCAAGAACCGCAAGAAATTCTGCGCCCGCATCGCCACCGGCGACTACGACGCGGTGATCATCGGCCATAGCCAGTTTGAGAAAATACCCATTTCCGCCGAGCGGCAAAAGCGCCAATTGCAGGAACAAATATGGGAGATCACCGACGGCATCCGGGAACTCAAGGCGGAGCGCGGCGAACGCTATGCCATCAAGCAGCTTGAAAGGACCAAGAAGACCCTGGAATTGAAGCTGAAAAAGCTCAACGACACCAGCCGCAAGGATGATGTGGTCACCTTTGAGGAACTGGGCGTTGACAGGTTGTTTGTGGACGAGGCGGATTTTTACAAAAATTTGTTCCTCTACACCAAGATGCGCAACGTGGCGGGCTTGGCCCAGACCGAGGCGCAAAAATCCTCCGACCTGTTTGCCAAATGCCGGTATCTCGACGAACTGACGGAAGGCCGCGGCATCGTTTTTGCCACGGGCACGCCCATCTCCAACTCCATGACCGAGATGTACACCATGCAGCGGTATCTGCAATACGAAGCCCTGCGCAAACAAGGACTCCAGCATTTCGACTGCTGGGCCTCCACCTTCGGGGAAACCGTGACCGCCATCGAGCTTGCGCCGGAGGGCACGGGCTACCGGGCCAAAACACGCTTCGCCCGGTTCTACAACCTGCCTGAACTCATGAGCATGTTTAAAGAGGTTGCGGACATCAAAACGGCGGATATGCTGGACCTCCCCGTGCCCAAGGCCAATTATCACAATGTGGCTGTCAAGCCCAGCGAGTTTCAGCAGGACATGGTGGCCGAGCTTGGCGAGCGCGCCGAAAAGGTGCGCAACCGGATGGTGGAACCACACGAAGACAACATGCTGAAAATCACCAACGACGGACGCAAGCTGGCCCTTGACCAGCGGTTGGCCAATCCCATGCTGCCCGACCATGAAGAAAGCAAGGTGAACGCCTGCGTGGATAATATCTTCCGCTTATGGCAGGAGCACCGCGACCAAAAGCTGACGCAGCTTGTCTTCTGCGACCTGTCCACCCCGAAAAGCGACGGGAATTTCAACGTCTACGACGACGTGCGCCAAAAGCTCATGGCGCGCGGCGTTCCCGCAGGCGAGATTGCCTTCATCCACGACGCCAACACGGAAACCCGCAAAAAGGAGCTGTTTGCCAGAGTGCGCACGGGACAGGTACGCGCCTTGTTAGGCTCCACCTTTAAAATGGGCGCGGGCACCAATGTCCAGGACCGCCTGATCGCGCTGCACGACCTGGACTGTCCCTGGCGGCCCCGCGACTTGGAGCAGCGCAGCGGCAGGATTGTCCGCCAGGGCAACAAAAACGACGAGGTGCATATCTTTCGCTATGTGACGGAAAATACCTTTGACGCCTATCTCTATCAGATTTTGGAGAATAAGCAACGCTTTATCTCCCAGATCATGACCTCAAAATCCCCGGTACGCTCTGCCGAGGACATTGACGAAACGGCCCTTTCCTACGCGGAAGTCAAGGCGCTGGCGACGGGCAACCCGCTCATCAAGGAGAAGATGGATTTAGACATCCAGGTTTCCAAGCTTAAGCTATTGAAAGCGAACCACCTCAGCCAGCGTTACGCTTTGGAGGACAGATTGCTCAAACAATTCCCCCGGCAGATCAAATCCACCGAGGAACGCATTGCGGGCTATGAGAAGGATATTGCCCGGTATGAAAGGCACAGCGCCTTGCCACCCGCCGGAGGGGATGCCGAGGAAAGCAAATTCGCTGGCATGACGGTCAAAGACATTTCCTACCCCGAAAAGGCCAAGGCGGGCGCGGCCATCCTGGAAGCCTGCAAGCTGATGACCTCGCCGGAGCCACAGGAAATGGGCAGCTACCTGGGTTTTCCGATGCTGTTTTCTTTCGACAGCTTTAACAAGAAGTATCAAATCACGCTCCAGGGCGCTCTCAGCCATACGGTGGCCTTGGGCGCGGACGTGCATGGCAACATTACAAGATTGAATAATGCTTTGGCCGAAATGCCGAAAAAACTGGCGTATTGCCGGGAACAGCTAAAAGCCCTCCTCCAGCAGATGGAAACGGCCAAAAAAGAAATTGACATCCCCTTTGAGAAGGAGCAGGAGCTGCAAAGCAAATCCGCGCGGCTGCATGAACTGAACATCCTGCTGAATATGGACAAGGCGGAAAACGAGATCATGGACGACCAACCGGACGAGGACCTGGATATTTCCGAAAAAAAGGCCGTGGGCTATGAACGGTAAAGGCTGAATACGCTTTAGCAGTTTTGACTTTCTATTTTCCCAGGCTAAGAGTAAAACAAAAAACCAGGAAGGAGGCGCGTGATGAACGAACCTTTTATATTCCAGACCCTGCCGGAGATACTGCAACCCGAATGGAGGACATGGAGCGTATGCAGCTTTATTTTCGCGGGCATACGGACGGCTTTTCCTATATCAAAAATCGGCGCAATATAGCCGCATTGCAAAAATTTCGTGAAAAGCATCGGAAGACAAAATCCGGTGCTTTTTCACGTTTGGAGGTGATCGCTATGCCCTATGTGGCCCCGGAACAGATTAAGCGCGCCAAACAGATGGATCTGCTGACCTATTTGCAGCATTACGAGCCGCAGGAGCTGGTTCGCTTTTCCGGCAACGTCTATACCACCCGCACCCATGACAGCTTGAAAATATCCAACGGGAAGTGGTGCTGGTGGTCCCGCGGCATCGGCGGGCGCTCCGCCCTGGATTATCTCATCAAAGTCCGGGGCATGACGCTTCCCGAGGCGGTCATGCGGATAGACGGGCAGGCAGTTGTTATGCCGTCTGCCCCGTCAAAGGCGCGGGGACCCGCCCAGCCGAGAACGCTACTGTTGCCGGAGAAAAACAAAAGCAATGACCGCGTGGCTGCCTATCTAAGAGGGCGCGGCATACACAGCGCCTTGATAGATTACTGCCTTCAAACCGGACGGCTGTATGAAAGCCGCTACCGCCACAACGCGGTCTTTGTCGGCTTCGACCCGCAGGGTGTCCCCCGGTATGGCGCTCTCCGGGGCACATCCGGCAGCCGGTTTATGGGGGACGTAAGCGGCAGCGACAAGCACTTCTCCTTCTCCATTCCGGCAAGAGATAAATCCACAAAGCTGCATTTGTTTGAAAGCGCCATTGACCTTTTGTCCTACGGCACATTGGAGCTGCTTTCCGGCAGGGATTGGCGGCGGGAAAACTGCCTGTCCCTGGCGGGTATTTACAGGCCGAAAAAGAACATCGGAGAAAGCACCCCGCCCGCCGCTTTGATGCAATACCTCAAGGATTACCCACAAATAACCGAAATTGCCCTGCATCTGGACAATGACGCACCGGGAAGGCTGGCGGCGGAGACCATCAAGGCCCTCCTTCCCTCAACCTACACCATTTCCGACGAGCCGCCCCAGCGCGGGAAGGATTACAACGATTATCTCAGGGTTGTATTAAGGATACGGCAGTCAAATAGCATGGAAAAATGATTGCTTTTTAGATGTTTTACAAAAAATACAAAATCCTTGATTTGTGTTATCGTATATGATAACATGATGGTGAGGTGAAGCATATACTAAGATTAGAGGTGTATCATGGATTGGCAAGTGGAATACTATAAAAAGGAAAACGGAGATATTCCCGTACTGGATTTTCTGCTATCGTTGGAAGCAAAAATGCGGGCGAAAGCCTTTAGCGAAATAGAACTGCTGGAAAAGCATGGGCCTGAATTAAGGGAACCATACGTCAAGCCTATAAAAGGCAAAGGACTTTTTGAATTGAGAATCAAGTTCGCCTCGGATATCAGTAGGATATTCTATTTCACATACCGCCATAAGACTTTTGTGCTGCTTCATGGTTTCACCAAAAAACTCAAAAAACTCCGCAAAGAGAGATTGAACGGGCACTGCGTTATAAAGAAGATTATGAAAGAAGGTGTGACAATGAGTAAGGCAGGAGCAAAGTTTTCCGAAGTGAAAGAGCTTTTGATGAAGGACGAAGAATTCAAAGCGGAATACGAAAAGCTGAAACCGCGCTATGATGTGATTTCGCAAATCATTGAAGCACGCACCAGCCAAAATATTACCCAGGAAGAATTGGCGCTTCGGGTTGGGACCCAGAAATCCAATATCAGCCGCCTGGAAAGCGGAACGTACAATCCATCCCTGGACTTTCTGGCCAAGGTTGCCCGCTCCCTCGGCAAAGAGGTACAGGTTACGTTGAAATAAAAAATGCGAGAAAATCATAAAGAAGTTTGTGATAGCACAGATGATTAATAATTAAGGCACTGAGAGATCAGCGCCTTTTTATCGTGCTGAAACGAATAAATGCGCTTTTGCGCTGCTTTATTCATTGATTCGGGTAAAGAAGTATAATATGATTAGATTGTAATTATAAGGAATATAACAGATAAAACCCTATGTGAGTATTTTGCGCAATTACAATGGATTTGCGGCTTTCCGTAAGTTAACCGGAAAGCCGATATATCTTACAAAAACGGCGAGGGGGATCTCGTGGTGATGGATATAGAGGCGTTTACTCTCCGCGAGAAAATGCTGAAGCTGCGGGAAAAACTGCTGGCCGTCGAGGAAGACCGTCTGGCAGGACACACGGGAGTTACCCCCGATGAACTGGACAAATACCTGGACGGTATTATCGACGAGGTGGAGCATGGTGCAGGGCTGTTATGCGACATTGGCATGGGGGAATAAAACTTGGAGATATTTAAGATATTTTTAAGAATACCCAGTGTTGTAAGAGCAATTTATTTTTTGAGGATTTGGGGATATAAGTTTTATACAGTTATCCCAATTTCAAAAGCAATCAATCAAAATGGGTATAAAGAAAAAATAGGAAAGGCAATTAGAAGTATTACCGAAATATTGAATGACAACAAAAATCTCAAGACAGAAATACTTGAGTATTTTTCTTCAGAGGAACCCTATCATTATATGCTCATCGAGGAAGGCAGAGTTGAGTTTGAAATTGTATTGCTAAGTTTTTTGATGAAGGAGATTAATCTTTTACAGATATTTGATAAAGAGATAGAAATGCTGCCCAAAGAAGCTGATGAAAAGTATGGACTTGTGCAGCTAGGGAAGGGTAAAATATTTACTCACGAAGGAGTAAATTTCGAGATGATTTCTATTATTTTAATCCGTTTGTAAGGTTAGAAATTCGAGGAATAGAGCCACCAAAACTTATTCAAACATTAAGTAAATGCAATACTGCAGAAAATTCATTGTTATTGCGCTTAGATTGTAATTTAAGTGTTTCTTTGTCAGATTATAAACCCATATATTTTGAGTATTTTGAAGTCTATTATGGTAAAGAAATAAATCTTGATAACTTTGAGTTCCCGTTTAGTAAAAATGACACATATTTTTGTGTATTCAATCCAAAGACCATGAAAAAAATACAGTTTCGACTATCTTTAAAAGAAGATAAGAAATGGATTGAAGTTGAAGAACTATGGAATTACAAAGAATCACAAGAAATCTACATTACTCGATACCTACATTCGATATATGATGATTCAATTTGTCAATTCAATCACATTGATGGCTCAATAAATGTTTATATGAATAAGGAATACAATAAACGATACGCTTCTCAAATTTCTTCACACGCAAATTCTCATATAAAGCTTTGGCTTATCAAAGGACTAATTGACATAAAAGATTGGGCAAAGTTGATATTATACTATTTTGACGATTATGATTTGCTCATAGATGCGTTTACTGGCAAATTAACAGAAGAAATATTTGAAGAAGAATTATATCGCAAATAAGGCCAACGTCGCATAACTTTTAGAGATTTATGATGTTCCTAGGTGCGAAAAAAGCCCGCGATAAAATCGTGGCTTTGACCGAGTAATTGCTCTAATTAGCGCATTGAACATCATAAATCTGTTGTTGTACTGAACCGCTGCCGAGGGATCCCCGGAAATATGGGAATTCAATCTTTTCTGTTCGGGTAAAAAGTTCTCCTCGAAGAGTCTTTTTCCGGATAGTTTTAGGATTAATCCGAATAAAATTTAGGTTAAAGGCCTAAAATGGGTAGACCTTCCCCCTCCCCAAAACGGGCAGTTTTTAAAATATTAAGTTCGCCAGACTTTATGGACCAGCAGATTGATAGCTGCGGAAAACCAAAAGAATTACATTCCGGCTTCCACAACATCGGCAAGACCTGTTCTGCTTATGGAAGATATGTGCCAAGGGCTTGGCTCGGGTCAGCTTTATACACCTTGATAACTTGGTCTGGATATTTCGGCTGGAAAGCAGACCGTAATGCCTGATCTTGACAAAACGATCCGGGAGTACGTGAAGAAGAAACCGCCGGGTAAACTCCACCGCCTCAAGTGTCATAACTTTAGATTTAGCGTTATCCTTATAATCCTTCCAGGAAAAACTGACGGACTGACCGTCAAACGACTGGATTCTCGAATTGCTGATAGCCACCCTGTGAGTATAGCGGCCAAGATAACGAACCACATGAGCCGGAGTCTTAAATGGTTTTTTAGCGAAAACAACCCAGTTATTGCGGTATAACCTATCCACAAGGGAAAGGAAATTACTCTTGAACGACAATTCTGCTGCCTTATGATAAAAGCTCATTTTTCCCTCGAAGTAGGCTCGCTTCAGAAGGTAAAGGAACTTTCCTCGAAACTTCTTCGATATCACTCTAACCGGGATAAAGAACTTTTGGCTGGAACGAACGAACCGAAGTCCATCACTGGAAAGGCCACCGCCGGTAACAATACAATGGACATGAGGATGAAATGATAAATTCTGTCCCCAGGTATGCAGTACCGAAGTAACTCCGATTGTTGCCCCAAGAAATTTAGGGTCCTTGGCCAGTTCAATGAGAGTATGTCCCGCCGATTGAATTAGTATGAAATAAAGTAGCTTCTGATTTTGAAAAACCAGGGTATTCAGCTCTTGGGGGAGCGTAAAAACCAGATGGAAGTAGCCGACAGGCAAGAGCTTGGACATCTGAGCCTCAACCCACTCTTCTTGTACCGAATGCTGGCATTTTGGACAATGGCGGTTGCGGCAAGAGTTATAAGAAACTTCAACTGAGCCGCATTCCATACAAACTTCGGCATGGTAACCGAGTTTTGAAGTGCGGCAGTGACGAATCATATGAAAGGCTTTGGCTTGAGCAGGAGACAGCGTATCAAGCCGGACGTGATTAAATATATCCTGAAGCTCAGGCATCGGAATCACATCCGTCAAGAGGACTTTTTACAGAGGCAATATGTTTAGTGGATAGGTGGATATAATTAGAGGTCGTCGAAATATCGCTGTGGCCCAAAAGTGTTTGGATCGTCCGCAGGTCGGCATTTGCTTCGAGAAGATGGGTAGCAAAACTGTGGCGGAGCGTATGAACGGTAGCCGGTTTCGAAATGCCGGCTCTGAGCTTGGCCATCTGAAAAACATATTGAATGTTCCTGGCGGCAAGCGGTTTACCCGGAACCTGTCCGGGGAAAAGCAAATCCGTTGGCTTATAAAGTTTCCAATAGGCTCTGAGCATTTTCAGGTTTTCAAGCGATAGAATGGTTAAACGATCTTTGTGGCCTTTGCCTTGGTTAACGCGGATCAACATACGATTAGAATCGATGTCAGAGACCCGAAGGTTAAGGGTTTCGCTAATGCGAAGGCCAGAGGAGTAAGTGGTCAGGAGAATAACTTTGTGCTTAAGATTATGGACCTGATCAATAATGGATAGGATTTCGTCTTTAGACAAAACGCAGGGCAGCTTTTTCGGTCTTTTGGGCCGGATGATAACGTCATCGGACCAATTATACTGAAGCACTTTGTTAAAAAAGAGCTTGAAAGCGTTGCAGGAGATATTCACATTACTGTAGCTGACGCCGGATTTAATGCGGTGGTGAAGGTACTCCTTAAGTTCGTCGGGAGAAACCTGGTAAGCCGGTTTGTCGAAATATTTTTCCAGGAGCCTTAAATGAGATAGATAATGTTGCAGGGTTTGAGGGGATAGACCGCGAAGTTCAATTTCGACCTTCATTTGTTGGAAATAACCAGGAAGGGTTAAACAGTTTTGAGTCATGATAATCCATCCTTTCGAGATTGATAGGGGTGTCAGAAAAGATGATATCATGACTCAAATTAAATTAGTTTGCTATAAATAGCCACCGCGCAGCGGTTTAGTACAACACTCGCTTCACACAAGGCTGGTACCGGAACCGAATCCCAGTCCGGCATTACGCCACAGCCCTTCGCCGGATGCAAGCACCGCAAAGGAGATGGGCTCCGTGGGTCCGGCTCAGGGGCGTCGTGAAGCTGGGAACGTAGGCGACAATGCAACTGCGGAGAATATGAGGTGAGTAATTATGAAATATATTAACGCGGATATCTCGGAAGAAGATTTGGAGGAGTTTTTTCCGTTTTATAGAGATTATTATCGTGATATTTCCGATTATACAAGGTTTCATGATGCAATCGATCGATTCATTTGGCTGATTCGATATAGGTATTCAGATAAAGAGGCAATGAAAAGTAAAAAGTATCGTTTAGATTTACTATTTCAACAATATATAAAAGAACATAGGATTAAGCCGGAAGATTTAAAGAAAAACTTAATTGGTAAGGTATATTCGAATGAAAAGTTTACATATTTTCTACAACAAGGTTGGTATAATGAGCTTGCCACAGCATTCCCCTTTATCGACGACCCAATGAATCTTAGTACAAACCTAGTTTCATCAAATTCTAATTGGAAAGTTGACTTATTTCCTTCATGGTACATTATAAAAAGTTATTATGCTGTATATTCTTTCCATAATGCTTTTGTATTCACTAATTCAAACAATATTAATACTTTTCAGCATAGAAAGCCTACCAATCATTTTAATAATGCACTTTTAAAAAAGTTTACAAACAAACTAATCTATTATCCATTTAATTTATCTGATCCAATTATTGAAAATGCAGGCTATTTAAGAGGTGTAAACAAAAAAGAATGGGGATATATGTATTCAAAGTATCCTCGAAATCCATCTCAAAGCTTTTATGACGTTGAAAATGATTATTTAAATGATTTAAAAATGGTTCGAAATGAGTTGAAATGTACTGCACCTGCTACCATTATTGATTTACTGTATTTGTTTAGAGTTTGGGCAAATTATATTGGAAATGATACAGTTGTTAATTTAAGAAGTGGAGGATTATTACTTTTTTTAGAAAGAAATCTATATTCTTTAATTTTCTTTTTTGGAGGATTATGTGAATTATTAGCAATAGGATTTCTTGGAGAAGATGAGTTTTTGAAAGTATTTAAGAAGTTTTATGAGAGTTTTATACATGAGAAGAAGGACCTTTATGAAAATTGGTTTTACATACCTCTAATTAATAGAATTAGGATATATGAACATTTAGGATTAGTATCAAAGTTGCCAAATGAGATAAAACCACCTAACAAAGACCTTTTAAAACTATACTAAAGCGCATATCGCCTAAACATCGTATTTCTGCTTACGCATGCGTTCGCATTAATCCATAATATAATCAATTTCTAATGTTGTTGAAGGTGCTGAAATCAGTGCCTTTTTCTTTTGCCCAAAATTAAGAAAGGCGGAAACCACAAGGATGCGCTATTTCATGGCCATCGCGCGCAGAATACTTCGCTGGCGTTGAGTTTATCATGCGAAAAAAATGGACACACGGAATAAAAATCACAAATGCCGTGGCCGGGAACGATGTACCACGGCATTTTCTTTTCGGCTGGTGATACAAGAATAATCGTAACCCACGCCCAACATAAGACTACTGTCTTGTGTTGCAGCAAGCACTGAATTTGGCTAGCCAAATTCGCTTGTTAGGGGCTCTCGGCCCCTAATACCCCCTTCATACTACACTCCTATTAATCAAGAAAAGAGGTGCTATGAATGAACGAACTGCAACAAAAGTGGTGGGAGGAATTTCGCGCCCTCATTGAGTGCAAGGACATCCATCCTCCGCGAAAGGAGCTGGAGCGATGAGAAAACGGAATATCCAAATCATTGTACGGCTAAACGCCAAAGAGCAACAAAATCTTGCCAAGCAGGTAAAGAAATCAGGGCTTTCACAGGAAGCATTTATTCGTTCCCTTATCAATGGCTATGTGCCCAAGGAGCTGCCCCCTCTCGACTATTTTGCCATGACGCGGGAACTGCATGCCATCGGCGGAAACTTGAACCAGATTGCGGCCAAGGCCAATGCTACCGGGCATATTGACAAGACGGTATTTCAATACGAAGCCAACCGGCTCAGAAAGGCGGTACAGGATATTATGGAAGCGGTCACAGCGCCGGAAAGGAGAACCAATGGATAAGGAAACACAACTAATAACCCGTATCAACCGTAACTTTATGGACTACAAGGCAAAGATGCTTAAACTGGACGGACAGAAAATTTTTGAAAAAGCAGAGGAAATCGCCGCCTATACACAGGCCCACTGGTATTTGACAGTAGACCATCGCTATGAACCGGAGGAACTGGATTGCCTCCTGCTGTTTCAAAACCCCCTGGAGGTTGTGACCGACCAATACCAAAATGAGGTACGGTGTGTGAACGACGTGCTTGAGCTTGTCGTGATGAATACCTGCGACAAGCGGGAGGCTCTTGCGGATTACCCTTTGCTGAAAAAGCACGGGGAGCCGGAGCGATGAACGATGGCAACCACAGCCATATGGGACGTGACCGACCGCCTTGACCGGGTAATCGACTACGCCGCCAACCCCGAAAAAACCGAAAACCCCGATTTTGCCAGTCCCGAATTTCAAGGCTTGCGCAAGGTGCTGGATTATACCCAGCAGGATGTCGAAACCGAAAAGCAGTTTTATGTAACAGGCATCAACTGCGATCCGGCCACCGCCTGCGAGCAGATGGGCCGCACAAAGCGGCAATATCAGAAGCAGGACGGCATCCTGGCCTTTCACGGCTACCAAGCCTTTGCGCCGGGAGAAGCCACCCCCGAAACCGCCCACGCCATCGGCGTGAAGCTGGCAAAAGAGCTTTGGGGCGACCGCTTTGAAGTGGTGGTGTCCACCCACCTTGACAAGCAGCATCTTCATAACCATTTTGTCCTGAATTCCGTGTCCTTTGTCGATGGGAAAAAATATTACGACAACAACGCCAGCTACGCCCTCATGCGGCAGACATCCGACCGGCTGTGCCGGGAACATGCCCTTTCCGTCATTGAAAACCCACAGCGCGGCAAGTCCAGGCACTATGCCGAATGGAAGGCCGAGCGGGAAGGTAAACCCACCTGGCGAGGCCTGATCCGGGAGGACGTGGACCAAGCCGTTGCCGCCGCCATGACCTTCACCCAGTTTATCGCCGCCCTGCGCAAAGAGGGCTATGAGGTGAAAACCGGCGTGAAACACCTGGCGGTGCGTCCTTTAGGCAAGGAACGGTTTGTCCGGCTGAAAACCCTGGGCGACGATTACGCCGAGGAAGCCATCAAACGGCGCATCCTGCAAAACCGCACACCCCGGCGGCCGCCCCCCTTGCCGGAGCCGAAGCGAAAACGCTGTGCCTTCAAAGGTTCTCGCAAGACGGCGAAAAAGCTCACCGGCCTGCAAGCGTTATACTTCCACTACCTCTATAAAATGGGCATCCTGCCCAAGCCCCGCGCGTCCCCCCGAAGGACGCATTTTTTATTGCGCGAGGACCTCCGGCATCTGGAGGAAATCACTGCCCAAACCAAGCTTCTCTGCAAAAACCGTATTTCCAGCAAGGAACAGCTTTTCGCCTACCGCTCAACCGTGGAGCAGGAAATGAGCGCCCTGTCCGCCCAACGCAAGTCCCTTTACAATCGCATCCGCCGGTGCGGGGACGAGGAGCAGGCGACAGCCTATAAGCAGCAAATCGCCGGGCTGACCGGCCAAATCAGCCAGCTTCGCAAGGAGGTGAAGCTCTGCACGGGCATCCTGTCCCGTTCCGGGGAAATGCGGGAAAAGCTGTCCCGGATCAAACAGGAAGAAATCCAGCAGCGAAAGGAGGAAAAAGCCTATGAGCAGCGGAGCCGACGCCGTGGACCAAGCCGTCAGCCTGAGTCTTAAGGGGATCGAGGTAATGGCCAGAATCTCCGGCGAGGGGGCCAAGAACCTGGCCACCTATTTGTATGCCGTTCTCACAGACCAAAAGAAAACCAGGGGGAAAATCCGGCTGGAAGGGCTGTTGCGCAGCGGCAAGGAACTGAAAGTCTTCGCGGTCAGGAACGAGGACTTGCAGAAATTCACCCAGGAGGCCAAACGCTACGGCGTCCTCTATTGCGCCCTCCGTGACAAAAAGGACACGGACGGCATGTGCGACATCATGGTGCGGGCCGAGGACGCTCCAAGATCAACCGCATCGTGGAACGCTTCAAGCTGGCCACCGTGGACACCGCCAGCATCAAGAGCGAAATCCAGAAATCCAGGGCCGCCAAACAAGAGGAAAAAGCGCCCGCCGAAAAGGAAACGCCCGCCGAAAAAAGCGCGGACGATTTTCTGGACGAGCTGATGGCCAAGCCCGATCAGCCGGAGCCGGAGCGGACCGACAACCCGAACTCCACGATGGACCTACGGCGGCGAAGGCGGAGAAATCCCCTCCGTCCGAGCCTACTTACGAGCGCAGCGGGAAAGCCGCCGGGGGTACGAGTGAGCCGGAGCGAAAATCCGTCCGGCAGGAACTGAAGGAAATCCGGGAAGCCCACCGGGAGCAGGCGGAACCCAAGCGGGAGGCGGCCAAAGAACAGGCCAAATCCGCCAAGCCGCCTGTCAAATCGGGCCAACAGAAATCCAAAGCCAAAAAGTCAAAACCGAAAGAGAGGTAAATCCACATGAGCAATTTTGACGATCTTTTCCGGCAGGAACAAGGCCAAACCACGCCCATAAGCGGCCAGCCCTTCGACAAGGAAGCCTGGGCGCAGAAAAAGCAGGAGCAGCGGGAAGCGGTGTACGCCCTGATCGACGAAACGGCGACAGCCGTGGCGCGGGACGGAGACACCTTCCAAAAATATCTGAACGTGCAGAGCCGCTTTGACCGCTACAGCGTTGCCAACGCCCTTCTAATCCTGGCGCAAAAACCGGAGGCCACCCGCATCGCGGACTTTGACACCTGGAAGGAACAGGGCGCGTACATCTGCAAAAAGGAAACCGGCTTTTTCATCATCGAGCCGGGCGAGGAATACCAGCGCGCGGACGGTTCCACCGGCATCAGCTACAACCCCAAAAAGATGTTCGACATTTCCCAAACCGGAAACAGCCGCAAACGGGAAACCCCCGTCTATCCCGACGAGCGCACCCGCATCAAGGCGCTGCTGGCCCACGCCCCCGTGCCCGTCCGCATCAGCGACACGCTGCCGAGCGGCGTGAACGCCCTGTACCAGCCGGACAAGCGGGAAATCCAAATCCGGCGCGGCCTGGACGCCAATCATATTTTCCGGGCTCTCGCCCAAGAGCTGGCTCAGGCGGAAATGGACAAGGGCGACGGGAGCTACAACCGTTCCGAGCAGGGCTTCCGCGCCTATTGCGCGTCGTATATGCTCTGCAAGCAGTACGGCGTGGAAACGGACGGCTTTTACCACTTCGAGGGGGTTCCCCAAAGGCTGGAGACTTTGGAGCCGCAGGAAATCCGGGCCGAGCTTACCGTCATCAAGGAAGCCGCAGGCGAAATTTCCGGCCGGATGAACCGGATGCTTAACCAAGAGCGGCAGCAAAAGCGGCAAGAACCGGAACGTTAGGAGGGATCGCCCATGAAGGAAGAAGAAAGGGTGCTGACCCTGGACGACTACGAATACGGCGTGGTGGTAAACGCCCTCAACGAACTGCGAAACGACCTGATTAAAGAGGAACGGCCCACCGACGCCGTGGACGAACTGCTTTTGAAAACCATCGACGCCCCGACCAAAAAGCAGAAGCGCAGAAACCACGATGAAGCGCGCTGAAACCGCCAGGAGCAATCTCATCCTCTGGGCGGTTTTTTTAATTCCGGTGGTGTGGGCGGCCTTGCTGGTCGCCCCCTCCCTTTCCGGCGGCCTGCCCGAAATCCTGGAAAACCTCACGGCGGCGATGAACGATCCGTTTCATATCCAATGGGTGGATCATTCGCCCAAGTGCGTTTTGCTCTTTGTCGCCGCCTACGGCATGGGCATCGGGATATACCTGTCCACCAAGCGCAATTACCGGCCCAGGGAGGAACACGGCAGCGCCCGCTGGGGCGGCGCGGCGGCTGTCGATAAGAAATACCGGGACAAGAATCCGCAGAAGAACAAAATCCTGACCCAGAACGTCCGTATCGGACTGGACGGCAGGAAGCACCGGCGCAATCTGAACGTTCTGGTGGTGGGCGGTTCCGGCTCCGGCAAGACCAGGTTTTACGCGAAACCCAACGTCATGCAGGCCAACACCTCTTTTGTGATCCTCGACCCCAAGGGCGAAATCCTGCGGGATACCGGAAACCTGCTCAAAGCCAGGGGCTATGACATCAAGGTACTGGATTTAATCAACATTCATCTGTCCCACTGCTACAATCCCTTTACCTATTTGCAGGACGACAAGGACGTGCTGAAGCTGGTCACCAACCTGATCCGCAACACCACACCCAAGGGCTCCAACACCAACGACCCCTTTTGGGAACGCTCCGAAACCGCCCTGCTGGAGGCCCTCATCCTCTACCTGCTCTACGAAGCGCCGGAGGATGAGCGAAACTTCCCGATGGTCATGGAGATGATCGCCGCCGCCGAGGTGCGGGAAGAGGACGAAACCTACCAAAGCCCCCTGGACGAGCTGTTTGAGCGGCTGGCCATGCGGGAGCCGGAGCATCTGGCGGTCAAACAGTACAACATCTTCAAGCTAGCCGCGGGTAAAACCGCCAAGTCCATTTTAATCAGCCTGGGCGTCCGGCTGGAAAAGTTCAACCTGTCCACCATCGCGGGCATCACCACGGTGGATGAAATGGCGCTGCCCGCCATCGGGGAGAAAAAGACGGCCCTGTTTGCCGTCATCCCAGACAACGACAGCAGCTTCAATTTCATTGTGGGGATGCTCTACACCCAGCTTTTCCAGCAGCTTTACTACCTGGCCGACCATGTTTACGGCGGCAGGCTGCCCCTGCACGTCCATTTCGTGATGGACGAATTCAGCAATGTCGCCCTGCCGGATGAGTTCGACAAGCTTCTTTCCACCATGCGCAGCCGGGAGGTCAGCGTCTCCATCATCCTGCAAAACCTGGCCCAGCTCAAAGCATTGTTTAAAGACACCTGGGAGTCCATTGTCGGCAACTGCGACGAATTCCTTTATCTAGGCGGCAACGAGCAAAGCACCCACAAGTATGTGTCCGAGCTTTTGGGCAAGGAAACCATCGACCTGAACACCTACGGGCAGAGCAGGGGCGCTCACGGCAGCTACTCCACCAATTTTCAGTTGTCGGGCCGGGAGCTTCTTACCCCCGACGAGGTGCGCATGCTGGACAACCGCTACGCCCTGCTGTTCATCCGGGGCGAACACGCCGTCATGGACGACAAGTACGATATTCTCAAGCACCCGAATTTGAAGCTAACCGTTGACGGGGGCGGCCAACCCTACCGGCACGGCACCACGGAACACGCCCTGGACTGGAAAGCCGTGGCTTTAAAGGAAGACGGCGATTACGAGCTGCTTTCCGAGGAAGAACTCGAAAGCTATCCCCATCATAAAAACAGGAGGAATGATCCTTATGAAAATGTTTGGAAAAATCAAAAGGGTTTTTGCCGTTTGCTGCGTACTGGCGCTGATGCTGACCCTTTTCGCCGTTCCCGCATACGCGGCAAACGATCCGCTTCAGGTGGTCAACAACCTGTCCGAATTTATCTTCGGGCTAATCCGCGCCATCGGGCTGATCCTGCTGGGCTTCGGCATTGTGCAAATCGGCCTGTCGCTGAAATCCCACGACCCGAGCCAGCGGGCCAACGGCTTTCTGACCCTGGCGGGCGGCGTCATCATCACCTTTGCCAAGGAAATCCTTAATCTCATCACAGGAGGTTGATGGCCATGTTTAACAAATTCCCGATCATTGAAAACATGCACATTCATTCCCTGGACGGCGAACTGCGGGAAGCACCATCCTGGGACGGCTGGGCGACAACGATTATCTTGCCGAATATAACGGCGTCAAGTGCCATGCGATCTACAACCCCTTTGTCAATCATTTCTATGTGGACGACAAGTATGGCGTCATCAAGGACAAAAAGCCCGGCAGGACGAGCCATGCCGGTAACGATCACAGGAGCAAAGCCCGCGCATGAAACGCGGGCTTTGCTTTGGGAACGAGGTGAGTTTATTTGGAAAACGGCAACTGGGTGATTGAGAACCTGAACAACGCCCTGGGAACCTGGAACGAAAAGCTGGCGGAAATCTGGCAGCTTGTCACCCAGTCCCCCACGGAATTCCGGGGCGGCGGCATCTGGCACGTCATTGCCGACATCCACGGCGCGCTGCAGGCTATTGGCCTGGCACTGCTGGTATTGTTTTTTGTGATCGGCGTGGTCAAGACCTGCGGCAGCTTTGCGGAGGTGAAAAAGCCGGAACACGCCCTGAAGCTGTTCATCCGCTTCGCTTTGGCGAAAGGCGTGGTGACCTATGGATTGGAACTGATGATGGCGCTCTTTAACATTGCCCAGGGGATCATCTCCACCATCATGAGCAGCGCGGGTTTCGGCACCACCAGCCAAGCCGTTTTGCCGCAGGCCATCGTGCAGGCCGTCGAGGAGTGCAGCTTCTTGGCGAGCATCCCCCTGTGGGCGGTGACGATCATCGGCAGCCTGTTCATCACGGTGCTGTCCTTCATTATGATCCTGTCGGTGTACGGTCGTTTTTTCAAATTATTCTTATATACCGCCATTGCCCCCGTACCTTTGGCCTCCTTTGCCGGGGAGCCCAGCCAGAGCATCGGCAAAGCCTTTCTCAAAAGCTATGCCGCCGTCTGCCTGGAGGGGGTCATCATCGTCCTGGCCTGCGTTATCTTTTCCGTCTTTGCGGCCGCCCCTCCGGTGGTGGACGCCAGCGCCAGCGCCGTGACGATGGTGTGGAGCTATATCGGGGAGCTGGTTTTCAACATGCTGATATTGGTCGGTGCGGTGAAGATGGCCGACCGGGTGGTGCGAGAGATGATGGGATTATAATTTTTGGATGGGAGGAAAACAAAATGAGTAGTAAAGCGATTTCAAGCAGCGATCCCAACGCTCTGGAAAAGCTGAACACGAAGCTGGAAGCCTGCGAGAAACGGCAGGCGTATATGAAAGAGGTCAACGCCTATTACCGAAAGTTCGGCACGTGCCAGGCTGCCCCGCTGTATCGGACGAGATGGCCGCGAAAATTGACGCGAAAATCGAAAGCTCGTCTTATTCGTGGGATAAGCAGCCGTTTGCAAGCTATGAGCTGACCAACAACAATTCCGAGATAAAACGGATCAAGCAGCGGATCAATGAGCTTGAAAGACACCGGGAGGTTGGTTTTGTGGGATGGAAGTTTGCGGGCGGCGAGGCGGTAGTCAACAATGACATCAATCGCTTGCAGCTTTTTTTCGACGAAAGGCCGGACAAAGAAAGATGTTCCGTTTTGAAGCGCAAGGGCTTTCACTGGTCGCCGCGGGAGGGCGCATGGCAACGGCAGCTAAACGACAATGCCATCTATGCCGTGAACTATGTTGATTTTGTCAAGCCCCTTGACGGCAGGAGACCGACGGAATTGCAGCCGAAAGCTCCGCAGCGGGATACCGGGGCACGGTGATAATGATAAATGAATCAGGCAAAGGAGATTTCGGCTATGAAAAAGGCGGCTCTCAATGACAAGCTGGAAAAAGAGCAAGAAAAACTGCGCAAACTTGGGGAGGAAGCCTTGAAAAACGGTATCCCCCTCACCCAGGATGAGGCATTTATGGCGCAGAACCGCAAGGTTGACGCCTTGGTAGTTAAGGTAACTAAGGAGCAAGAACGGCACAGGAAAAATCGGCAGGAACGATAAGACCGATAATCCGATGGCGCTTTGTTAAAGAGGCGCTATTTTTTGTGGAGGTGATGATATTTTGGAAGTCAAGATCAATCGGGAAATCCGGGACTATACCGAGAGCCTGTTTTTTGGACTGTCCATGCGGCAGTTCATTTTTTCTGTTCTGGCCATCGGAGTGGCCATAGGCATCTACTTTGGCTTGCGGAGGTTTTTTGGGACGGAAACCGTAAGCTGGATGTGCATTCTGGGAGCCGCCCCCTTTGCCGCCCTCGGTTTTATTCAATACCACGGCATGACGGCGGAGCAATTTCTCTGGGCCTACCTTAAGTCGGAATTTCTCCTGCCCAAGCGCCTGACCTTTCATCCGACCAACATCTATTACGAAGCCCTGAAACCCGCCCTGGAAAAACGTGAAAAGGAGGCATGGAAAGGCCATGATTAAAACCCTGCAAAAAATCATGAAGCAGGACAAGGAAAGGTTTGTCGTCCCCAAAGGCGTACAGCAGGCCATCCCCATCCGCGCCATCTGGCCGGACGGTATTTTTCAGGTAGGAAACAAGTTTTCCCGGACCTTTCGCTTCGAGGACATCAATTACGCCGTGGCCTCCAAGGAGGACAAGGAAGCAATGTTTCTGTCCTATTCGGAGCTTTTGAATTCCTTTGACAGCGGCGCGACCACCAAAATCACCATCAACAACCGCCACCTGAACAAGACGGACTTTGAAAACTCCATTCTGATCCCCCTCCGGGAGGACCCCCTGGACGAATACCGCAGGGAATACAACCGGATGCTTTTGGAGAAGGCCACCGGCGCGAACAGCATCGTGCAGGACAAATACGTCACCGTATCGGTAGCGAAAAAAGCATCGAGGAGGCACAAAACTACTTTTCCCGTGTCGGCACGGACCTGATCACCCACTTTTCCCACCTGGGTTCCAAATGCGCGGAGTTGGACGCCACCGACCGCCTGAGAATCCTGCACGACTTTTTCCGCTCCGGCGAGGAAACGTTTTTCCGTTTCGACCTGTCCGAAACCATGCGCAAGGGACACGACTTCAAGGACTACATCTGCCCCGACACCCTGGAGTTTGAACGCGATTATTTCCGCATGGGCAACAGATTTGGACGAGTCATTTTTCTGCGAGAGTACGCCAGCTTCATCAAGGACAGCATGGTGGCCGAGCTGTGCGACTTAAACCGCAGCATGATGCTGTCCCTGGACATCATCCCCATCCCCACCGACGAGGCCGTGCGGGAGGTGGAAAATCGGCTACTGGGCGTGGAAACCAACATCACCAACTGGCAACGAAGACAGAATCAAAATAATAATTTTTCCGCTGTTGTGCCTTACGACATGGAACAGCAAAGAAAAGAGAGCAAAGAATTTCTGGACGACCTGACCACCCGCGACCAGCGCATGATGTTCGCCGTTTTGACAATGGTGCATATCGCAGACAGCAAAGAGCAGCTTGACAGCGACACGGAAACTTTGCTGACCACAGCCAGAAAGCACCTGTGCCAGTTCTCTCCCCTGGCCTGGCAGCAAATGGACGGCCTGAACACGGTGTTGCCCTACGGCCTGCGCAAAATTCACGCCATCCGGACCCTGACCACCGAAAGCACAGCGGTGTTCATCCCTTTCCGGGCGCAGGAAATCGCCCACAAGGGCGGCATCTACTACGGCCAGAACGTTATCAGCAAAAATATGATTATCGCCAACCGGAAATTATTGCTGAATGGCAATTCTTTCATCTTGGGCGTTTCCGGCTCCGGCAAATCCTTCACGGCCAAGCGGGAAATCGTCAACCAGATGCTGGCCAGCGACGACGACATCATCCTCATCGACCCGGAGCGCGAGTATTCGTCGCTGGTCAAGGCGCTGGGCGGCGAGATCGTCCACATCTCCGCCACCTCCAAAAACCACATCAACGCGATGGACATGAGCAAGGATTACGGAGATGGCGCAAACCCGGTCATCCTGAAATCCGAATTTGTCCTGTCCCTGTGCGAGCAGCTTATCGGCGGCCAGAACCTGGGTGCTAAGCAGAAATCCCTGATCGACCGCTGCACCGCCAATGTCTACCGGAAGTACCTGCAAAGCAACTTCAAGGGGAAAACGCCCACCTTGCAGGACTTCCATGGGGAGCTTTTAAAGCAGGCGGAGCCGGAGGCCCAAGAAATTGCCCTAGCCATCGAGCTTTTTACTTCCGGCAGCCTGAACACCTTTGCCAAGGCCACCAACGTGGACGTGACCAGCCGCCTGATCTGCTACGACATTCTGGATTTAGGCAAGCAGCTTCTCCCCATCGGCATGCTGGTCGTATTGGACAGCATTCTGAACCGCATCACCCAGAACCGGGCCAAAGGAAAAAACACCTTCATTATTATTGATGAAATCTACTTGCTCTTTCAGCATGAGTACAGCGCCAACTTCCTGTTTACCCTCTGGAAGCGGGTGCGTAAGTACGGCGCATTTTGCACAGGGATCACCCAGAACGTGGACGATCTTTTACAGAGCCATACGGCCCGGACCATGCTGGCCAACAGCGAATTCATTGTCATGCTCAACCAGGCTTCCACGGACAGAATGGAGTTGGCCAAGCTGCTGAACATTTCCGACCTGCAATTAAGCTATATCACCAACGTGGATGCAGGCAACGGCCTGATCAAGGTGGGCAGTTCCCTGGTGCCCTTCACCGACCAATTCCCGCGCAACACCAAGCTCTACAACCTGATGACCACCAAGCCGGGCGAACAGGCCCAGGCTGAATGAAGCTGCCAAGCACCAACGGCTGGCCGTAATTTTCCGGCCAGCCGTTCATTTACTTTGAAGGAGGAAAACACAATGGAAATCATCCGGTTTGCAGACAGGGAACACAAGGCTTTTTATAATCAAATGCTGACCAAAACCCGCAATAACGACGCCTATCACCGGGCTTTTTTTACGCAATGGGCATCTGCGCGGAAACGAGGCGCAATATCCATGCCCTCTTTGACTTCAAGGAGGACGGCATCAAACCGGAGGGCCTTACGGCGGCCTGGCAGACAGGCGGAACCCGCCGCCTGTGCCGTCTGGCCTTCAACCTCTGGAACGGCTGGACGGAGGAAGGAAAAGAAAACCGTTCCACGCCCTACGAGCTGTTTGACTGCGGCTTTGCCCCCTACTTTTTTGAAGCAATCCGGCTGCGCTATCCCGAATATTGCCCGAGTTTGGAGCGACCCGCGCCCTATTTTTCCGTAAAGGCACGGTAGCAGTCAGTAAATCCTGGAAGGAGGTTGGGCGCGTTGAAAGACATCAAAACCAAAGCCACCGTCAAGGACATTAAGGCTCTGGACAAAAGCCTCGATGTGACCCGCAGGGCGAAAAACGCCTTCATTCGTACCAAGGATCAGGCCGAGCGGACGCAGCGGCCGGAACACGACAGCTATGTGGCGTATGCCGAGGATAAGGTAAAGGAAAATGTGGAAACGGTCGGTAATGAAGCTGTTCACACGATGGGGCGGAAAGGCCAAAAGGCGGTTCAAAAAATCAAGGAACGCCGCAATTCCCCTTCGGACAGCTATCACACCGATGCTGCCGACGGATATGCGGCGGAGCAGCCCTCCCCTTCCGAAACCGGACGTCCCCAAGCGCGCCGGAGCGCCGTTTCCCCTCAAGGAAAGCAAACTGCCTCGCTCAAGGCCGGAAAAGCACCTGCACAGTCCAAATCTCCCGCGCAGGCCAAGCCATCAGCCCGGCGAAAAGCGTCCCATTCAAAGTGACGGAAAGAGGTAAACGAAAATATACCCTGGCCAAGCCCAACGAATTGGCTAAACGCCGGTTTGTTCAGAGCCGGGCAAAGGCGCGGTTTACCCAAAACAAAGAAATTCAGGCGGCGGAAGCCAAAACCGCACAGGCCATCCCAAGTCCCGTGTTCAAATCAGACGGAAATATGACACGGCATACTGCCCAAACCGGCATCGGCGGCATTGGCCGCACCGTCAGGCAATCCGCCCGGTCCGGCAGCAAAGCGGTAAAGGAAACTGTCAAGAGCACCATTAAAACGGCGCGGAAATCGGTCAAGACCGCCGGGCAAACCGCAAAGACCGGTGCAAAAACCTCTCAGACGACGGCTAAAGCCGCCCCCAAAACCGCGCGGGCCACCGCTAAAGCGGCGCAGACGGCAAGGGCCACAGCCAAATTTACTATTCATATGATGAAACTGACCGTCAAAGCCGCCGCCGTGCTGACCAAAGGACTAATCGCTCTTGTGGGCTCAAGCGGGGCCGTCCTTGCCCTGTTCCTGATTATTATCGCCGTGGCCGCCTTGTTATCGTCTCCCTTTGGCCTTCTCTTTTCCGACGAGAACAAAAATGCGGGGATAACGCCCGTCTCCGTGGTGATACAGGAAGTGAATGAGGAATACAACCAACGGATAGAGGACATCAAGAACGACAACACCTGGGACACGCTGGATGTTCAGTACGTCGGCACCGGAGGCAGCCGGGGCAATATCTGGATAGACATTCTAGCCGTGTTTGCCGTCAAAACCGCACTGACCGACGACGGCATGGATGTTTTCACCATTGACCAGACCCGTGTTGACCTTATCCGGGAAGTATTTTGGGATATGACGGAAATTGACCACTGGATAGAAACCGTGAAGCATACCGACAGCGACGGGGGAACATGGTACGAACGCGTTCTGCATATCGTCATCACCCAGCGAACTGCAGAGGAGCAGGCGGAAATCTATCGCTTTAACGACGACCAGAGGGAAGTGCTGGATGAGCTTCTGAGCGGCGAATACGACCAGTATTTTATTGCCCTGATCACGGGTTTGAGACACCTAGGGGACGGAACGGAGGTTATTGCGGAGGGCCTTTATATCTGGCCCAGCGCCGCTAGTGACTATGTAACTTCATTTTTTGGCACCAGGCTGCACCCCATCCTGGGCGTCTACAAAACCCACAGCGGCATTGACATCGGGGCGGGATACGGAACGGCGGTACTGGCCGCCGCGGACGGCGCGGTCGCAACCGCAGCTTACGATGCGGGCGGCTATGGAAACTATATCATCATCGACCACGGTAACGGCAACATGACCCTTTACGCCCACATGAGCCAAATGAGCGTCGGTGTCGGGCAAACGGTGAAGCAGGGCCAGACCATCGGCTTCGTGGGCAGCACGGGAATGTCCACGGGTCCGCATCTGCATTTTGAGGTTTATGTCGGCGGCACAAGGGTTGACCCCCTGCTGTACTTCTCTAATTATACGGCAGCATGGTAAGTATTGGCTGATTAAAAAGTTGCTGACGACCATCTAAAAGATAACGGTGCGATAGCCGATTGATTGGTTGTCATGCCATCGTGCTTTTTATTAGTGCTAAATTATATGAAAGGTGGAAGAAAGAATGAATTTAGAAGCATTAAGGGAGTTGGAATATAAAAAGTGCGCGGATGCACTGGCTGAATTGCTTGGCTTGGACTGGGATACCAAAGAAAGAATTCTGAAATGCTTTCAACGCACGGGAATCAAAAACTTTTTTCAGCATCTTGAATCGGCGGACTTAGCCCCTGAGACTTCCGGGAAGCTGCAAAGTATACAAGCCCTGATTGAAATATTGGACAACAAAAGGGGGCGGATATAATATGAGGTCAGACACACGGCATACCGAGAAATTTCTACAAGGGCTGACAACTTTAACAGGTCTGCCCTACAAAAGGTTCAGCAGTATGTAAAACAAAATAACCCCTTTAATATCTTAGAGCATCCCCGCATTATGGACCCAAATGAAAAGCAACTCGAAAAGATCGGACTGCTCAACGAGTTCATTGCCTCCTACAACCTTTTAAAAATCTATGAGAACAATGAAAAAATTACCTTCAATTCATCAACTGCGGCAGGCCAATATTTTTACGCCCTCTTAAGCGGAATGAAGGATAGAGAACGATTTATGGTCGCTTTTTTAGATAGGAGCAATAACGTAATCGAAATAAAAACCATGTCAGAAGGAACTGTTGGTCAGACAGCCGTTTATCCAAGAGAAATATTAAAGTACGCCTTGGCCTGTGATTGCAATGCGGTCATTCTGGCCCACAACCATCCCGGAGGCTCCCAGAATTTTTCCCCGGAAGATAAAGCGTTGACCCATAGAATTGTGGATATTTTCCATCCTTTAGAGATCAAAGTTTTGGATCACATTATTGTGGGTGGTGGAAACTATTCTTCTATGGCAGACAGAGGAAGCATGCCTGACTACTGCAAAGATCCAGCAAATTATGAACCGGTTGCATTAGGCGCAATACCCATAGCAGAAAAGCGAAATAGATTTCAAAATACCCGCTAAAGACGGAACTCTAAATATAGTGCGATACCAAAAAGACCGCTCGACAATACCTAAAAACGGTATAGCCGAGCGGCCTTTTTTTAGAGAAACTTTATCAATCATTTTCGTCAGCGTTATGTCAAAGAGGTACGTTTCCTCCCTGTACGGTTATTATCAATGCCAGGTTACTTGACATTGCTAAAATAATTTAATAAAATTAGGACGTACGTACGACCAAGATTTTGGAGGTGCCACATGCAACAAAAGACTGTTAAAACAAACCCATCTGAGAAAATTCTTATAACGGCCTTTGAATGTCTTTCTACAAGAGGCTATGCCAATGTATCCATGCGAAATATTGCCGAGGAAGCCGGAGTCGCGTTAAGCCAACTGACATACTACTATAAGAATAAAGAAAAATTATTCATTGAAGTTATCAATATGATGACACTCCAATATTTACATGAAATAGAAGGAAATTTAGAATCTGTCACGGGTGAGAAAGAAAAGCTCGCGTCCCTTGTGAGGTTCTTTAAGGAACTGATCAGGGATAAACCAAAACTTTTGAAACTTTTTATTGATTTTATAGCACAGGCTTTATGGATTCCGTCTTTTAGAGAACAACTGGACAGCTTATTTACTGAGCTGACGGAGATTATTGAAAGAAACCTATTGACCTACACGAAAATCAATAAAAGATATCTTGGATATTCTCCCCAAACGGTAGCTAAATTAGTTCTTGGAGCTTTGCTCGGAACATCTATTCAAATAATACTCGGTTCCGACCGGGACAGCGCCTTTGAATCCTTAAATTTGGCAGAAAGCCTATTAAATTAAGAGGGAGTGTATATTATGTCAAACGCATTTGAAAAGACAATCAATTTAGGATTAGGGTTTTTATTGTATTCACGGGAAAAAGTGGAGGAAGTGGTTGAGGAACTGGTCGGCAGAGGCGAGGTGGCCAAAAAAGACGCCCGGCAGTTTGCGAGCGAGCTTATGCAAAGAGGCGAAGAACAGAGAGAAGAACTGAAGAAGCTGATTCAGGGTGAGGTCACCAAGGCGCTGGATCATGTAAATGTGGCGAGAAAAGAAGACCTTGTTACAAAAGATGAAATCAGAGAAATTGTTAGAGAACAAATGCAGCAAGTACTCCGGGAACAAGGATTTTTCAAAAGCGAGGGCACCAAGTAAAGGGGATAAATGTTCAGAGTGCCGGAAAAGTAGCAGGCTCAGGGAAAGAGAGCAAATCAATCTATGTGATGAAACGATAGGAGTGCTTCCTTTCCCCTCTGCTTAAATATTGCGGAATCGCGGGATAGAGTTGATATGATGAATTACAAGCGCATTCGTGCCAGAAGATATAAAGAAATTATTGCTGTTTTTACAAAACATGGTTTTGGATTGTTTGTAAAGCGACTTAGGCTCCCTTATTCTTTAAGGTTCAAAAATAAAATTTTAGACGCCGGAACTGCGCCTGACACGGCTGGAGCTCGGCAGGAAAAAGGCTGAAGATGGCCTTGGAAGAACTGGGGCCGACGTTTGTTAAACTGGGACAAATTTTAAGCATACGACGGGATATTTTACCGGCTGATATTATTGAAGAGCTTAAAAAGCTGCAAGACTCGGTGCAGCCGTTTCCTTTTTCTGAGGTAAAGACGCTCATTGAAACGGAATTTAATGACACGCTGGGAAATATCTTTAAAGAATTTGATGAGGTACCTGTAGCCGCGGCATCCATATCCCAAGTCCATCGCGCCAGACTGATTTCAGGAAAGCAGGTGGCCGTAAAGGTTCAAAGGCCGGAAATAGAAAGACTCATAGATTTGGACTTAAACATTTTAAAAGACATGGCGCATCTTCTCGACCATCACACAAAATACGGGGAGATTTATGATTTTAGCGGTATGGTGGCGGATTTTGAAAACACGCTTAAAAATGAACTGGATTTTACCAAAGAAGGTGAAAACGCGGATGCCTTCAGGCTTAATCTCAGCCGGGACGAAGGCGTAACAGTCCCGAAAGTGAAGTGGATATATACGACAAAGCGGGTTCTCACCATGGAGTATTTTGAAGGCATCAAGATCAGCGATTCTGCTGCCTTGGATCTGGCGGGCATTAATCGGAGAAAGATCGCCGAAAGGCTTGCCGCCTCCATATGCAATCAAATACTCAGAGATGGTTTTTTTCATGCGGACCCGCATCCGGGCAATATTCAGGTCATGCCGGACGGAACCATCATATTTCTTGATTTGGGGATGGTTGGTTGCCTCAACGAATCCCGGAAAAGAGCGATTTCAAACTTTTTTATCGGGGTTGCCTTCAAAGACAGTCGAATGGTGGTCAACTCCATTTTTGCGATGGAGGCCGCAACTGCTCGAAGCAATGCGAAAAGCTTTGAAAAAGACGTTGATGCGTTGATCGAAAAGTACCTTACGATGCCTATGAACGAGATGAAAATTGATAAGCTGCTCCAGGAAATCTTTCATATTGCGTTTTTGAACCATGTAAAAACACCCCGTGAATTTGCTTTGCTTTCCAAAACATTGACAACTCTTCAAGGACTGTTGGAAAAACTGGCCCCGGATCTTAACGCTCTTGTTATTGCGGAACCTATCGCTAAAAAGCTGCGTTATCAGTCGCTTTCAGTCGAGAGAATGGGAAGCGGAATAAAAAAGAGCTTATTAGATTATTGGAATCTGTTGAGCGAATTCCCGGCCGCAATGCAAAACCTTCTGCATAAAGCGGCAGATACAGACTTTGCCGTTCAATTTGAGATGAAAGAGATGGATAAGCTTCAAAGGCGATTGGAACGAATTTTTAACAGAATATCCTTCAGCGTGATCTTGCTTGCCGTAAGCATTATCATCGCCGGAGTCCTGATAAGCTCCGGCCTTAATGCAAATACAAGCAGCGAGATGTATCTTTTTAATATCGCAGTATTAAAAATCGGTTTGGCATCGGCTGCGATTATTGTTTTGGGACTGGTGATTTCCATGATCAGGTCAAGGCACTGAAAAATAACGCGCAAAAGGAGCAATGACAGATGATCGGCTGGATCATTTCAAAATTAAGACTGGAACCGGATTCCTTCGCTGATGCGGAATACCTGGACTGTATAAGCGGGCTGATCAACCATGAAATGGTCCGGTCGATGGGAAATTATATCCAACACAGCGACATCAATTGTTTAAAGCATAGCCTTTATGTGTCGTACAGCAGCTATCTTGTTTGCAGGCGGATGGGGCTTGATTATCGTTCGGCGGCCAGAGGAGGGTTGCTACACGATTTTTTTCTGTACGACTGGCATCTTGAAAAACCGTACAAGGGGCTACATGGTTTGACGCATCCTCACGTCGCCTTGCAGAATGCGAATAAATATTTCCATTTAAACATACTGGAACAGGATATCATCCGAAAACACATGTGGCCTTTGACAGTAACACCGCCTCAATATAAGGAAGCATACATTGTGGCCGCGATAGATAAATATTGTGCATTTATGGAAACTTTCAATTTTGGAGAAAGAAAAAATGTGCGCAGGTTGCAAAGTCTATTGTGCTGTTAATGCACCTTTCTTAGAAAGGATCAAAAAGTATGTTAGATTTTATAGCAATCCCGATGGGAGCCATCTTGAAATATATATATGATAACATTGCGTTCCAGAATTATGGGATCGCAATCATACTTTTTACGGTAGGAATAAAATCACTTATGCTTCCCCTGACCATAAAACAGGTTCAATCGACCTCAAAAATTGGTGAGCTTCAGCCACAGATGCAGGAAATTCAAAAGAAATATAAAGACGACAAGGAAAAGCAGAGTACGGAGCTGATGAAACTCTATCAGGAAAATAAGGTGAATCCGACCGGAGGCTGCCTTCCCCTGCTGATACAGATACCGATTTTGTTTTCTTTATATTACGTTATTTCCCAGCCTTTGAAATACATGGCTGGGAAATCTCCTGAAATCATAGCGCGGCTCTATGAACTGATACCGCAGGGTGCCGAAAAGATTGAGAATATGAAAGATCTGAGCATTATTGCTTATTTTAGTGACCACTCAGAACAGCTTCAGGCGGTATCTCATTTGCTGAAACCGGAAGATTTACTCAATATGAATTTTTTAGGGATCAATCTTGGAGCAGTGCCCGCCTGGAATACCGGCAATTATATCAACAGCGGTACAAGCATACATAGCTACCTTCTGCTGTTGATTCCGTTGCTGTCGGCCCTCACATCCTATATATCCGTAAAATATTCTATGAAGGACGCACCGAAAACAAACGAAGCACAGATGCAAACCTCCATTCAAAATAATATGGCTTTAGTCTCTACAGTTATGAGTGGTGTTATTGCATTTACCGTGCCTGCCGGGCTGGGCCTTTACTGGATTGCCGGAAATGTCTATCAAATCGCGCAACAAATGTTTATAAACAGATTTGTGATGAAAAAGCATACTGACGGGAGAAAGAAGAAATCCAAAATAAATAGCGCAAATCATGCCAGACATATGAGCCTTAAATAAGATTTTGTATTGCATTAGGGAGGGGGCAATAATGTCCGATTCGAATATAACGAAACTGGCCCTTGCCAATTCATTGAAAGGGCTAATGGCAAAGAAAGCTTTTAATAAGATTTGCGTCAGCGATATTGTGGATAACTGCGGACTAACAAGGCAAGCATTTTATTATCATTTCAAGGATAAGTATGATCTTATGAATTGGATTTATTATACCGAGACCGCCCGTTTCATGAGCTCCTATAACAAGGTGGAGCATTGGCTGGACGGGATGTTGGATTTGTGTAATTATATGCGGCAAAATAAGACGTTTTATATCAACGCTCTTAACACAACCGGGCAAAATTCTTTTCAGGAATATCTGCACGATTACATCCGCGATATTTCGATATCTGTAATAGAGAGCATCAAAAGCACAGAATTTGAAGAAGAAAAATGGGGATTTATTGTCGAATTTATTTCCACCGCTTTTGTCGGTCTGATTGTGCGGTGGGCCGACAATGGCATGAAAGATGATCCGGCAGAGTATGTAATGAAAATGCGCAGCTTATTTGACGGAAGCATTCTTTGTGAACTGGAAAGCCAGAGCGAAGAGATATCCACGGAAAATCCGACCAAACCGGAATAATATTATGGCAGCCCATTATTTTTTGTTTGTCAGTAATCAGATTTTTAGCAATGTGTGTAAAACATTCCAAACTGAAATTGGAGCAGGTAGCTTGAAAAACATTATTGATTACACAATAGAAGAAAATGATACTTTTAAAAATAGAAAATTCAACGCAGTTGACAGCCTGGTTTTATCCCAATTGGCGTATCTGCGTTTTGATAAGTTCGTACCCGGTCTATCTGATACCGCGATGCCGGTGAGCATAAAAGAAATAGCAAGTAAGGAAAACCTGGATATGCTGTTTCGTGATACATGGAACAGCAAAAACAACCGGCGTCTATTCTTTGCGCTGGCGAACAGTTCGAGGTTCCGTGACTTGAAAATGGTTTTTTATGTCAATAAAATAGACAACAAGACTGAGAAGCAGTTCTCAGCCATTACGTTTTTACTGGACGACTGTTCAGCCTATATCGCTTATCGCGGAACCGATTCAACCTTTATTGGATGGAAAGAGGATTTTAACATGGCATTCATCAGCCTATTCCCTCGCAGGAAGAAGGCGTCGCCTACCTGAATGCCGTTGCCGATAGAATTTCATGCCAATTAAAAATTGGCGGACACTCAAAAGGAGGAAATATTGCGGTCTATTCCTCGATAAAATGCCGCCAGTCCGTTCAAAAAAGGATCACGCATGTCTTTAGCCATGATGGACCCGGATTCAGGGATGAAGTTTTTCAATGCCACGAGTATTTAATTATAAAAGACCGAATAAATAAAATCTTGCCTCAGTCATCCATAATCGGAATGCTATTGCAGAATCAGGAACATTATTCTGTGGTGAAAAGCAATCGCATCTGGTTTATGCAGCATGATTCTTTTTCGTGGCTAATTGACGGCAGTGATTTTCAATATGCTCAATCGGTTAAAAAAGCGCGCTTTATATGAACGGGACGCTAAACAAATGGGTTAACTCCTTTGACGACCAAAAACGGGAGTTGTTTGTCAATACTCTTTTTCAGATTATCCAAGCAACAAATGCCTCAACATTTTATGATCTGACCGGTGATTGGCCCAAAAAGGCTGTTGCCGTGCTTGGCGCAATCAGAGATATTGACGATGAGACAAGGAAGTTTGTATTTCAAACCATAAGGGCGCTGTTTGCTTTGGCTGTTAAAAATATACGAGAAATAGGCTCGGAGAATAGTCAATAAGCCTGAAACCCGTAAAGCTGAAAAATGCGCTGAACATTCACTCTTTGTTAGCCC
The DNA here is from genome assembly GCF_002607855.1 of Desulforamulus profundi. Next base: position 90,035 of record NZ_AWQQ01000047.1, on the reverse strand, counting down.
AAGGCAGTTCTTTGCTAGAAAACATCACTATGCCAATTGCCAAAATTATTACAGATATCAACTGAGATGTTGACAGAATTCCGACGCTGCCCCTGTAATCGTTTCTAAAGAATTCTATTATGAATCTTCCCACACTATAAAGAATAAGGTATAAAGACCCTACCTTCCCTGTTCTCCGGTCTTTTTGTGCATAAAACAACAATACTATCGCGATCAAGAAGTCTCCTGCGCTTGAAAACAACTGGGTTGGTATAAGTTTAACTCCATTAGGTGCAAAAGATGAATTGTGAAAAACTATACCAATGGCGGAATCTGTTTCACGTCCATAGCAGCATCCGGCAAGAAAACAACCAATTCGACCAAACCCTTGTGCCAGTGCTACGGATGGCACTGTTAAATCAAAGTATTGAAAGAAATTAACTCTTTTTGATCTACAATACATCATAGCCGCTAATATGCCGCCAATTATGCCTCCATATACTACGAAACCGCTCCCGGATACAATCCGCATAGGTTCATTGAAAAAGGCGTTTATTTCTACTACACAATAAAGCAGTTTTGCTCCAATAAATCCGAATATAAGGGTTACAACTCCTAAACTATACACGAAATCTGCATCAAGCCCTCTTTTTTTGCCCGTTTACCCGCTGTTATCAAAGCGCATAAGATGCCGATCCCTATCATTAGCCCGTAGCCGTGTATTGATATGAAACCAATATCAAATATTTCGTTATACATATGATTATAGCCTCACAAAATTGAATGCTATCTGTATTCGTCCCTTCTCTTCCTTTTAATCCAGACATTATCCAAAACTTATTCTGTTTTTATCAGCTATTGCTTGAAAAAATCATTATCATAAAGATGTTTTATTATGACTACGGCAACAGGCAGAGCGAGTATTCCGATTAATCCGAAGACCTTTAATCCGATATATATGCATATTAACATGACAAGAGGATGCAGCCCTATTTGTTTTCCTACCAATTTGGGTTCCAATATATTACGGACTATAATTATGATAAGGTATAATACCGCAAGCCCAATGGCAAGCGGTATATTGCCTTTTATAAGTTCAATAATGATCCATGGAACGACAACGCCACCCGTGCCAAGCACGGGCAGTATGTCGATGACGGCAATCAGCGCGGCAATGGTAACCGCCCCGGCCACCTTCAAGATAGAGAGCCCTACTGCAAGCTCAATAAATGTTACGGCCATTAAAATCGCATAAGCTTTAACATACTTTAAGCCGATGCCGGTGGCAAAACCTTTTATCTCAGCTAAAAGGTTTTGTTTTTGAGACGGAAACAACTTAGCAATATACCCTGTAATTTTATTGTAATCCATAGCAAAAAACAGGGATGAAATGACCGCAAATATGATAGATAGGAACAGCCCCGGTACAAAAGATGCCGAGGATGCTATGAACCCAATCGTCTTTGAGGAAATGCTGGAAATGAACGATCCCACAGATTGAGATAAAGAATCTGCCATATTTTGAATTGCCTGAACCATCATAGGATCAAGTTGGGCTGTTATTCTTTCTGCATTATCAAAGATTTCATTAATTGCAGGCTCAATATCCATCGCATATATTTCTGGGAGCTTGATGATACCATCTTTTAGCTCGGCAAGAAACCTTAAACCGATCCAGGATACAAAAAAGCCCGCCGCACCATAGAATAGCAGAATCAGGACAACCGCGACAGCCTTTTTGTGAACATGCAATTTTTCTGATGTAAAATTTATTACCGGCTTCAAAAGCAAAGCCACTATAAAACCAATAATAAATGGCATCAATAAGCCAAGTACATATTTTATCACAATAAATACAATAGCGATAATCAAGGCAAAGTAAATGAAATTAATAATAAAGTTTTTTTTCTTTTCTATGGTCATACTTTTATCGTCGTAAAACATGATCAGAAGCTTGTACAGGGCCGTGTGCTCTGAAGTATTCCAAGAAGCGATTTTGTAAGCTCATCTTTTGCTTTGATATATTCACAATAAACCCTTTCCGCCAGGTTAATTGCCAGGTAGCCGTCGCCGGAGAGGATTTTTTACTGATAACCCGCATATCCCGGAACCATTCCAGCGTAATCAAAGGCTGGCCGTTTTCTCCTCTTATATTGCACGCAAAGGTATATACGGCGTCCCTGCACGCATCCGAAACGCCGTTTTCGGCGATATATACACCGAACAGATTTCCGAGGCCGATCGCGGAGTGGATATATTCCGGAGTAGTCAATTGCTTCATAGTATCCTCGTTATAATTTACATGGAAGCCATATAAGCAGTGGTTCTGTTTTAATAGCCGGAATGCGTTTTTATCACTTCCACAGCTTAAATCCGTAGCCATTATCTGTACAGAAATCATCGTGTTATGGATTTTGCCGAGAGACTTGGCAGTTTGCTCCGAAATTAAGCCGGGAGATACTTTCAATATGAACAGGCATTCATCAAACCGTTTGGCGATTTCACATATGGTTGGTATATCATCCTTTTCGTGCGGACAAGCGATATAGCTGTGAATGCCCAACTCCCGCCCTTCCTCTATGAAATGCTCCATCTGATCAAAAAAATCTGAACTGGATTCGTCAATATCAAAAATCAGAAGCCAGGGAATAGGAACCCCTAAATAATCCTGCTTTTTTTTCAGCTTGTTGGCCCCATATACCAGGCTGCTGTATCCCAGATTCAGACCGACTTTTTTTATCGTATCGTTGTTAACATCAGAAATCATTCTTTTAACCAGCGAATTATAAGGATTCTTTGGATTGGCAATGACCTTTTTGGCGGCATTAAAAAACCATTCCTGATTTTCACTTGTTGAAAAAAACAGGCCCAAATCAATCAGATTCCTTATGCTGCGGTTTGTGTTGCTTTTCATATCTTCCATAGCTTTGCTGACCGCTATATTGATTGTCCGCCTTATCAGCCTATGCTGCAACTCCAACACCGACAACTCCCTTCCATAATCAAGTACATTATTTAATATACCCCAAAGCGGGGAGGTGCTCTATTGACAGACATCTGCATGTGTAAAGATTCTTTACACATGCTTTTTTGTCTAATTACTCAAAATATGCTCTATGCTACACTTTCCCATAGATAAATCTGATTGGAGGAGTGTGGTATCATGAATAAAATTATCGGTTCTACAGGGATGAAGCTGGCATATGCCTACTTAAATTCCAATCCCGAAAGGAATATTCCAAAACTCATGGATTGGGTGGATCGTATTGCTATAAACAATACAATGGAAGGTCAGCGCAAGGCGATCCGCAAGATCATCGAAGATAAGGACAACAACTGGTATAAGCTGATTCTCAGTATGTGGACAGATGTTGATCCCGGGGTGCGGAGGGCGTTTTTCAATAATTTCATATTGAATGAAAACTTCATCGGATGGTCCATACAGGAGAAAAACCGGGAAAAGTATGGCTGTAACATACCATGGGCCATCCTGATGGACCCCACCTCGGCCTGCAACCTCAGATGCACAGGCTGCTGGGCGGCTGAATACGGAAACAAGATGTCCATGAGCTATGAAACACTGGACAGCATCATTCAGCAGGGTAAGGAACTGGGGGTATATTTCTTCCTCTATTCCGGCGGAGAGCCGCTTGTCCGCAAAACGGATATTATACGTCTTTGTGAAAAGCACGGTGATTGCCAGTTTCTTGCGTTCACGAACGGCACGCTGATTGATGAGACGTTTGCCGACGAAATGCTGCGCGTCAGAAATTTCATACCTGCCATTAGCATTGAGGGTTTTGAAGACGCGACGGATTTCCGCCGCGGCCAGGGCACTTATCATGCGGTTATCCGCGCTATGGAGATCCTCAAACGGAAAAAACTCATCTTCGGCGCTTCTCTCTGCTATACGCGGTATAACACCGAGGTGATCGGCAGCGAAGAATTCTTTGATTTCTTGATTGACAAAGGAGTGAAATTTGCGTGGTTTTTCACCTATATGCCGGTGGGAGCGGATGCGGCGCCCGACTTGATGGCAACTGCCGACCAACGTGAATATATGTATCACCAAATTCGTCACTTCCGCGAAACAAAGCCGCTGTTCACCATGGATTTCTGGAACGATGGAGAATATGTGCAGGGTTGCATCGCTGGCGGACGCAGGTATCTGCATATCAACGCCAACGGAGATATCGAGCCATGCGCGTTCATCCATTATTCGGACTCCAATATCCATGAAAAAACGCTTCTTAAGGCGCTGCAGTCTCCGCTGTTCATACAATACCACAAGAACCAGCCCTTTAACGACAACCACCTGCGGCCCTGCCCTCTTCTGGACAATCCGGGCAGACTGGCGGCGATGGTGGAGGCGTCCGGTGCGACCTCGACGGATTTCGTCAAACCGGAGGACGTGCGCAGCTTGAGCGGTAAGTGTGTAAATGCCGCTGAAAAATGGGCTGTGACTGCGGAAAGGCTATGGGGTAAATCACATAACTGCGCCGGTTGCGCGCAATGCGGTGATAAGGCTCGAAAGGCCGTCGGTTGAAAGAAACCGACGCTTTTCTCAAGTCTCGGAAAATCATTCTGGCGTGCGCTTGCCATAAAAGCGGCTGCCGTGGTGCAGGGGGCTTACTATGATAAATGATTTTATTATTTTCACTGATGCCGCATCGGACCTTCCGACAGAGTTGATTGAAACCCATGGAGTTTCTGTTTTACCTATGTATTTTGAAATAGACGGTAAAAGCTATCGTCATTATCCTGACGGCAGAGAACTTGGATATTCCAGATTCTATCAGATGCTTCGCTCCGGCATCATGGCCAAAACATCGCAGGTTAACAATTTGGAGTATCTGCACTATTTTGAACCTGTATTAAAAAGCGGTCTGGATATCCTCTACATATCGCTTTCTTCAGGGTTGAGCGGCACTTATCAATCCTCAGCAATGGCCGCAAAAAAGTTGATGGAAAGGTATCCTGAACGAAAAATATACTGCGTTGACTCACGTTGCGCCAGCGTAGGACAGGGTATGCTTGTGTACCACGCCGCGTTAAAAAAGTATGAGGGTTTAGATATAGACGAATTGAAGGATTGGGTAGTTCAAAATCGTGATCACCTGTGTCATTGGTTTACGGTGAATGACTTGAATTACTTAAAACGGGGCGGCAGGTTAAGTACTTCAGCGGCTATCGTCGGCACTATGCTTTCAGTGAAACCAATTCTTCATGTTGATAAAGATGGTCATCTCATCCTGAGAGGGAAAGTACGAGGACGCCGTAAGTCTCTAGTAGAGCTTGCCGACCATATGGAAAAATTCTGTGTTAGCCCGGAGAAACAGACGATCTTCATCGGCCATGGAGACTGCATTGATGATGCAGGTATCCTTGTATCTATGGTTGAGCAAAGATTTGCACTAAAGAATATAGCTGTCAGCTATATCGGACCAATTATTGGAGCGCATACCGGACCTGATGTGATGACTTTGTGCTTCTTTGGCAGTGAAAAATAGCCTGAATAAAAGAGGATGAATCAATTGTTTATTTTATCAAAATACTTTTTATGGTTTATTGCATATAGCTTTTTGGGATGGGTCTATGAATCCGCAATTTGCTCAATAAGTGAACGAAGCCTTGTAAATCGTGGATTTTTGAATGGACCCTTATGCCCGGTATATGGTTTTGGAGCTTTAGCTTCCATATTTATTTTGGATATGAGAACAGACAATCTTATTATTCTGTTTTTTGCCGGCATGCTTATAACCTGTACGGTCGAATATATTACCGCGGTTTTGCTTGAAAAGCTGTTTGATGCGAAATGGTGGGATTATTCTAATTACCGATTCAATATCCAAGGCCGTGTCTGTCTTATAGGGGCCGTAGTTTTTGGTGTTCTCGCGGTGCTGCTTATCAAGTATATTCATCCGTTTGTGGGAGGTTTAATTGGCCAACTGCCTTCTTGGTGGCAGATTGTTTTATCAATCGTTATTTTTATTTTTCTCATGCTTGATTTGTATATAACTGTGCGTCATCTTCTGGTTCTGAACAGCAGACTGAAAAAGATGCAGTTGGCAATAAATCAATTTTTGAAGCAGTATGCACAACAGGCCGGAGAACTTAAAGAGTCTCTTATGAGCAAATTTGAAGAAAGTGAATTTTATAACGAACGCATTAAAGCTTTAATTAGTCTAAGTCGGTTTCAGAGTATAAGAATTATTAAGGCGTTCCCAAGCTTGCGATCCATCAACTATGATGATGCATGGCAAAAGCTTAAAAGCATTCTGTTAGGCTCTGATAGCAGAAATTAGAACTTGCGTTTATAGATGTGCTTTGGAAAAACATAAACAATTATATACAACACAGCGATATTGATTGCTTGGAACGTAGTTTTTATGCCTTTCTGTTAAAGCGCGATCCCGCATACAGGCAGAAGAGGTCTGATGCTATTTACGGTCGAAATGCCTTTTTTCTATTTCATTTTGTACATAAGGCATTCTTAAACGAACGAGTAGCTATACGCTCAAAGAGGGAAGATAGTATGAACTTACCAAACAAATTGACAATATTAAGAGTGATATTAATACCAGTTTTTATTATTTTTTTAACAAAAGAGTACTATTACATATCAGGAATCCTCTTTGTCACAGCTTCTATTACAGATGCCCTGGATGGATATTTAGCAAGAAAATATAACCTCATTACGGATTTCGGCAAGATAATCGATCCTCTGGCTGATAAGCTTCTGATTACATCAGCTTTGATTTGTTTAGTGCAACTAGGCAGTATTGCGGGATGGCTTGCCATAGTAATTCTGGCGCGAGAATTTGTAATTACCAGCTTAAGATCTGTTGCGGCTAGAGAAGGCATAATCATTGTTGCAGAAAGATCGGGAAAAATCAAAACAGTACTGCAAATGTTGGCCCTGTCGGTTATTATGCTGCGCAATTGGCCTTTTTCAATTTTCACCGATTTACCTATCGGAGATTATTTGCTTTGGCTCGCTGTAGGCATGACCTTGTATTCGGGAATTGACTATATTATAAAAAATAAAACATTACTTCTGCCAAAAAATTCAAGCATGAAAAACAGCCCAATATTCAGCACTATAGCAAAAGGAAAGCTGAACATAGGGCGTTTACTGATATACAACTACTGTATCAAGAAAAGGTAAAAAATTTATAGCCTGCCTGATAACCCATCTAGGCAGAGCAGAGTCTATTGCATCGCCATAAAGATGCTTGATGCAATCATGTTATCTAGGCAACTCTTAGACAAGTGGCTCAGGCTTTGACGCATTTTTCAAATGTGCTAACGTCCTTGCTGTTTGGCTTTATAAAACATCATTTTATGGAGGAAAATTCTATGTCCTTGCAGGACTACGATAATTAGCTTTTATGCCAGGTAACTGAATAATTGCATGATATGGAGTGCTATGTCGTCTGTATTTTTTGTCAAATGGGCGTAGGCTGCAAGGTTTTCCTTGCAGCCTACGCCTTTTCATTGTCGCTTTTTGCTGGATGTGAAGGAAAAACAACAGCTTTTGTTGTTAAAAGGAAGCCGTAATATCGGGAAAAGACAGCATTAAAAAATTATTTTTCCAAAACCCTGTATTTCATCCTTCTCATTTAAATGTATAGGGCGAGAGGAGAGGAAGTTCTATGAAAAGGAGTGCTGAAACCTATAAGGCTGTAGAAAAAGCGTTTTGCGCATACATAAAAATCGTAATAACCCGCTCGTCATGGGGATATTTCCGCGCCCAATACAAGCATTTCAACAGAACCATCCCCTTGGAGGAAGTGGAGGAAATCAACTTATGCGCCGAAGCTGACATAGACATCAATATTCCTGTTTTCAATGGGGACAAGCTGGATGAATACATCGAAAATGAAATCCTTTCTGCGGTTATCAGCACCCTCAATTCAAAGGACAAGCAACTGCTCTACATAAAATATTATGAGAATAAAACCGACTATCAGCTTTCCCTCATTTTCGGCGTAACGCAGCAGAGCATCACCGAGCGGAAAAACCGGATTCTTAAAAAGCTGAAAAATCGGTTTCAGATATGAACCAGCCATTTTTTATCTAATCCGCGCCCCGCCCTTTCCGTGAAAGCCAACCACTTTTACGGAAAGGAGGAAAGGGCATGCCGGAAATACTGGATTTAATCGAAGCAGCCCAGCATGGTAACGAGCGGGCGATGGAAACCCTCATCCGGCAGTTTGAACCGCTGATTATCAAAAATCTTGCCTGTTTGGCAAGCTGGACGAGGATTGCCGCCAGCATTTGACGCTGGAATTCATATTGGCGGTACAGAACTTCGACCTGAAGCGGTTTGAAAAATAAAGCATAAGGCTTGCAGAAAATTTTCTCTGCAAGCCTTGTTTTGCCCTGTATTTTGCGAGACTTTTTTCAATGTATAGAGCGAGAGGACAAGACAGCTTTCCCCTCACGGTCTTTGATAAGTGAATAGGTGTCTTTCCGGTACGTTCCCCGTATGCCCTAAAAAGGGAAGCCAGCTTGCAGGTACGCCAAGACCACCTGTCCGGCATCAGCCGGATCACAGCCAAGGTATCCATGCCGTCATGGACTAAATAAAGGTAAGGTGCGAGCGATCAATACCCGTGCAACAATAAATGTCGGCTGCATTTAAGGTGAAACATACGGAGGGATAATGATACTTCCGTCCAGCCACAGTCCGAGCGTGATAAAACCGTCGCAGGCAATGGGGATGGCCCGTCAGTATGGGGGGAGGTGAAATTCCTATGAGGACGATCAGCCGACGTCCGCCGGATAAGCCCGTAAAACGATAGAAGCAAAACAGAAATGCAGGTCAGGGGTGCACACCTTGGTGCGAGATGTATGCGTATCCAATCATGGCGTGCCCCTGCTGCCTGCATTTAAATTCCGAACCGAAAGGGGCTGATACCTTGCTGAAAAGCAATGAAGCATATAAGCTGATTTTTCGGGAATACCCGGACGTGGTCAGTGTGGAGCAAATGTGTGAAATGCTTGGCGGTATCAGCGCAAAAACCGCATATCGCCTTTTGCGGCAAAATCAGATCAAGCACTTTAAAATAGGCCGAACGTACAAAATCCCCAAGCTCCATATTTTCGAATACCTGGCGGTCGCGCAGGAATCCGATGCGTAAAACATCGCTCGCACCTTTGCAAGATACTTTGAAGCCTGCTACAATAAACCCGTCAATGGTAGGTGAATATGGACTGTTACTGATTTAAAGGAGGCAAGAATTCATGGTAACAGGACACCTGCGAGAAAAAAACGGCTATTTCCAGATGATCCTCACCTACAAGGATATGAACGGAAAGCGCCAAACCAAGTCTGTCAGCACGGGACTTCCCGTCAAGGGGAATAAAAAGCGCGCCGAAGCGATGCTCTGGAAAACCAGGCAAGAGTTTAATCCCGACACGGCGATGAGCGACAAAAACGCTTTGTTTGCAGACTTCCTGAACAAATGGCTGCAGGCTGTTATAAACAGAGTGGACGCCGACACTTACGCCCTTTATGCGTATGATGCCAAAACCTTCATCATCCCTTACTTTAAGGATACCGCCGTTACGGTGGCGAAAATAAAGCCGGGGGACATCGAAGGCTACTATCAGTATGAGAGAACAGAAAATCGCGCATTGAATACCGCCCTGCTCCAATATCACGAGGTCATCAAGGAAGCCTTGGCCTATGCCGTGGAGCTTGAATTGATCCGGGACAATCCGGCCGACAAGGTAAACCCGATCTCCGGCGAGGTGCGGATACTGTTCACCGACTTCCTGCTGGAATGGCTGGAGATGATCAAACACAATGTGGAAATGACCACCTACGCCTCTTACGCTATGTGCATCAAGAGCCGCGTCATTCCTTACTTTGAGGAGTTCAAGCTTACGTTGAAGGACGTGACGCCGAAGCACATTCAGGACTATTATCAGTACGAGCTGAACGAGAAAGGCGTAAGCGCCTGCACGGTGATCCACCGCCACGCCAACATTCGCAAGGCTTTGCAGTATGCGTTCAAGGTGGGCCTGATCGCCTTTAACCCCGCCGACCGGATCGAGCGGCCCAAAACCGCAAAATTCGTGGGCAGCATTTACGATGCCAACGAATTGGAAGCCTTGTTCGCCGTCGTGAAAAACAAGCCGATAGAGCTGGCCGTTATCCTGGGCGCGTTTTACGGCTTGCGCCGCAGTGAAATCGTGGGGCTGAAATGGGACGCCATTGACTTCAAAAAAAGACGCTGACCATCAAGCACACCGTAACCGAGGTAAGGGTGGACGGAAAAGCCATCATCGTGGAAAAGGACCGCGCCAAAACCAAGTCGAGCCACCGCACCCTGCCGCTGGTAGAGCCCTTTGAAAAGCTTCTCCGGCGGATGAAGGCGGAGCAGGAGCGCAATCAAAAAGTATGCGGGAAAGACTATTGCTGGGAATATCTTGGCTACATTTACGTGAACGAACTGGGAGAGCGGGTCAAGCCGGGCTATATCACCCAGAATTTCGCGCTCACGCTGAAAAACCACGGCCTCAAAAAAATCCGTTTCCACGACCTGCGGCATAGCTGCGCTAGCCTGTTGTACGCCAACGGAGTCAGCTTGAAAGAGATCCAGGAGTGGTTGGGACACAGCGATATTTCCACCACCTCCAACATCTACACCCACCTGGATTTTAGTTCCAAGGTCGCTTCTGCCAACGCCATCATCGGCGTATATCCCTCCTGACATCCCTCCAAATCGGGCGGAATGCCAGGTGGAAAGGGCGATGAGAGCATTGCCAATATGCGCTAAAACGTGTCATGTGACGGTATGACGGGCGGCAAACAAAAGGTGCCGCCAGAAAAGAAAAAAGCCCTCAAATCCGCTTGTATCGCGGCTTTAAGAGCGATTGTTTCTGGTGCCGATGGCCGGAGTCGAACCGGCATGGAGGTTATCCAACGGTTTTTGAGACCGCCGCGTCTGCCAATTCCGCCACATCGGCAAGTTTATTTCAATTTCCCTCTCCATAATCCGCCTTTGGAATTTGGAGGGATATGGTGGAGGGATATGAAAAACCATGAAGGCTATTCGATTGTCAAGAACCCAGCAGCCACGCGGGTTTGGGAGCCGCCGGCCGGTCGAAAAGGGGCTTTCGCGCAGTAGATTTTGAGTCCGGTGCGTCTGCCAGTTCCGCCACTTCGGCTTAAAATAATTGCTTGTTTATTATACGAAAATGGAGCCAAAGTTTCAAGTGCTAAATAAAGTTTTTTAGCATTCCACAGGTAGAAAATAATTGAAAAAAATAAATTTTTTTGTTACAAAAAGTTGATGCCGTAAGTCATATATATATAGTTATTTGTTTTTTCCAAGTGTAGTATTCTTGGCTTGGCGAGGGCAGCGAATACCATACATGGTTTTTTTAGCTAAAGGATTTATCAAAGGGAATGTAGAAGATTCACTCAGCAGAGTACTTTGAGGTTTTTTGACCAACTAACTGGAAACATTATGCTGGTTTTTTAATATTCTGGAAGAAATGCAAACCCTGTGGTGGAGAAGGAGGGGGGACCCTTGCCCCTGGAAGATCAGTTGTTAGTGGAGCGCAGTAAAAAAGGCGATCGGGATGCCTTTGAACATCTTGTTCGATTATATGAAAATAAGGTTTATACCATTGCTTACAGATTAATGGGAAATCATGCGGATGCAGCAGACCTGGCCCAAGAATCTTTTATTAAGATCTACCAGGCACTGCCAAATTTCCGGGGTGACTCCAGTTTTAGTACATGGATTTATCACATTACCGTCAATGTCTGCCGTGACGAATTGCGGAAGAGGCAGAGAAGACCAACGGTTTCACTGGATGAACCTGCGGGCGACGGGAACAACAGTACATATGAAATCCGCAGCACGGCTCCCGGCCCGGAAGAAATGTTGGACCGCAGTGAAACCCAGGCCATGATTCAGCACTGCCTCAATAATTTGTCGGAGGATTACCGGACAATCCTGGTCATGCGAGAGATTCAAGAACTGGCTTACGAAGAAATTGCTGAAATACTGGGCTGTTCCTTAGGAACTGTAAAATCCCGTCTCAGCCGGGCCAGACAGGCGTTAAAGGAGAAAATCAGCAAGCAAATGGAACTTTTATCCCCCTGCAAACGTCTAGCAAAGTAAAGGAGGGATGTTCCGTGCGTTGCCAGGATGCTTTAGAAATGCTGTCACCTTACCTGGACGGGGTACTTACTCCCGCTGAGCGGGAGGCAGTGCGTGTTCACTTAGCCTGCTGCCCCAATTGCAGTGCTGAGCTGGAAGAACTCAGGGCTTCGCTTCGCCTGCTGCAGGAACTTCCTGAACTGACCCCGCCAGCCGGTTTCAGGGCTGGGGTAATGGAAAAAATTGATCAACAGGCTGCTCCCCAACAGGCGCCTCAACATAAAAGCTGGTTGAACCGGGTCACCGGTGTGGCCAGGAGCACATGGTACCGTACGGCTGCAGTGGCGGCTGTTATGGCCATGACGCTAGGACTGACTGCTCTGTGGGAGAAAGAGGGCAACCAGTTTCTTCCTGTAGACACTAAACCCAATGATGCGGTTGTAGCGGTTCAGGAACCAAAGCAGCCCGGAAATGATCAGCCGGCTCCCAAGGATGATGTGTCCGCACCTGTCCAGGAACCGGGTACCTCCACCGCTAAACCGGATACCGTTTCTCCGGATGACGGCGCCAGGTCGGATGCAGCTTCGGGCAAGCCCAATGCAACTGTCGCAGTACCAAACCACCACGATAAGCAGGGAGAAGGGTTTGTACCCCAGCCCAGTGAAGGCATGGTTGCCGGCAGCGCCGTCCTGAAGTTGGATGTTGAGAATTTGGAATCAGCTTTGAAGTCGGTGGGTACCATTGTCCAAAATAAAGGGGGAGCTGTTTACCAGCCTACGCCGGTTCGGAGGAAACCGGCACCATCGGCATAAAAATTTCCCGCAGCAGCTATCATTCCGTTATTGGTTCCTTACAAAACTTAGGTACTGTTATCACCTATTTACCCAACGAAAAGGATTTAAGTGCCCAGCACAAGGAAGCCACGGAAAAAATGCAGCAACTACAGTCGAGACAGGCAGAACTAGAGGAGAAGCTGACCGAGGGAGCGAACCCCGAACTGCAGAGTCGGTTGCTGGAAGTGAAGGCTTCCCTGGAAGAAAAAATAACTGCCATAAAGCAATTAGAGGATCGCAGCAGTTACTGCCTTGTTACTATAACCTTGATGTAAAGACTTCATAAACAGCAAGAAACCGGAGCACTTGGATGCGCTGGTTTCTTGTTGTTTATGAAGTTTCTTTATGTATTACATTTTAATTAATTAACCAAATATTTCTTGTAATGCTGTATAAAAATAGTTAAAATTATTTTGTGACATGACGATAGTAAGTAGAACCAGCAGTGATCATAAAAAGGAGGCTGTGCCATGAAAGAGAAAGTAAAAGAAGTATTGGAGCAAGTCCGGCCTTTTCTGCAAAGGGACGGTGGCGATGTTGAATTTGTGGATTGCGATGAAAACGGTGTAGTGAAAGTACGGCTGAGAGGTGCTTGCGGCAGCTGCCCCGGAGCCCTTTATACATTAAAAAATGGTATCGAGCGTACATTAAAACAACAGATTCCTGAAGTTAAAGAAGTTGTACGGGTGGATTAATAAATAAAACCACAGTCCTTTCAGGGTCTGTGGTTTATTCCTTTCACCGGGGCACGCTAAATCTGTACTAAAGTACAGCGGTTCTGGAGATATTTAGGTTATACAGCAGCAAGGGGGTGAAAAGAAAAATGCGTGATAAGGTTCAAGAGGCTTTAGAAAAGGTCCGCCCGTTTCTGCAAAGGGACGGTGGCGATGTTGAACTGGTGGATGTTAATGAGGCCACCGGCGTTGTCAAAGTAAAACTAAAAGGGGCCTGCGGTGGCTGACCCGGCGCTACTTATACCCTGAAAAACGGGATTGAGCGGTCGCTCAAGCAGGCTGTTCCTGAAGTTAAAGAAGTTGTACAGGCATAATCAAATCCCCCTGCTAGGCAGGGGGATTTTGCTTGAGGGCAAACTGAATAAAGGCTTCCACCATGGGGCTTTTGTTTTTGCGACCGGGATAAACCAGATACAAATCCCGCTGCATGGACAAGTCCTTTACTTTTACCGTTATAATTTTTCCCAGGGCCTGTTCTTTTAATACGGCCCAGCGGGAGACAACCGAAACGCCGGCGCCGGCTTCCACGGCTGTCACCACGGCACCGGTACTTCCCAGTTCCAAAGCAATGTTTAGTTTATCCGGTGTAAGGCCACCCCGGGCCAAGTGGGATTCCACCACCGACCTGGTCCCGGAACCCGTTTCACGCCATACCAGGGGCTCCCGGGCCAGTTGATCCAGGGAAATTTCAGGGTAATTGGCAAAGGGATGTTCCGGGGGAACAATGACCACCAACTCGTCTGAAAAAAACTTAACTCCCTCAATGCGCTTGTTGTTGGGCAGCATGCCCACAGCACCCAGGTGAGCGGATTCTTCCAGCAGCTTGCGAATGGCTTCTTTGGAGTCTCCGATATGCAATACCGTTTGCACGTCCGGGTACTCTTTTTTAAAGGTCCCGATGATCGGCGGCAAAATATAATGACCGGGAATGGTGCTGGCCCAGATAATCATACGGCCCCGAATTTCACCGGACATCTGCCGGATATCTCTTTCCGCCCGGTTCATGAGGTCCACAATTTCCCTGGCATGGCGGTAGAATACCTCCCCGGCGGGGGTGAGACTCACACCGCGGCCCTTTCGTTCCACCAGGGCGGTTCCAAAATGCGACTCCAGTACACTCAACTGTTTACTGATCGCCGGTTGGGTGATGTGAATATCCTGGGCGGCCAGGGATAAGTTCTTCTTCTCGGCCACAGCAATAAAAGTTTGCAGTGTTGCTAAATTCATTTTCAATCACCAGGCCTATTATAGCATTTAAAAGAATCTGTTTACCAGGACAATCTGAATTTTATGTCACCTGGATACCGATCCATCGTTTTTGATCCGGTCAAGGATCCGGTTGAGTACAGTGGCGAATTCACCCCAGGTAACCGGGGCATCGGCTGGATGATCATTGGCCAGTAAACCCGCTTCCTTCAGTTTCTGGATTTCCTGCTGGGGATCCCAAACCGGCGGTGGGGTTGGAGTGGGTTCAGGCGCCGGTGTCGGCTTCGGTGCCGGAGATGCCGGGGGCAATCTCAGACCCTCCACCAGCCCCCTGGTGATCCCGTCACACAGCCCTTTGATAAATTCGTCATCCTTTAACAATGCCGCATCCTTAGCTGTATCGATAAAAAGAATTTCAAGTAACGCCGCAGGCATATTGGTTTCTCTTAACACGGCAAAATTGGCTGCTTTTTTGCCCCTGTCAACCACACCGTAATTTTTCAGGAAGGCGGCGATGTTATTATGAATAATGGTCCGGATGGAAGAGGTGCTGGGGGCCAACGGCCCGTTGTAAACAAAACTTTCAAATCCTGTCCCGCTGCCTGCATTTACATGAATGGAGAGAAAATAATCCGCTCCCAGGTTGTTGGCAAAGTTTACCCTGGCATCCGCAGAGAGATACGTATCGTCGTCCCGGGTTAATCTGACGGTGACATCGTAGAATCCCAACCTCTTGGCCACCTTGCGGGCCACCATTAAGGTGATCTCCTTTTCCAGTAAACCATTGCCCACGGCGCCCGGGTCTCGCCCGCCGTGGCCGGGGTCTAAGACAACCAGCTTTTTAGCCATGCTGTACCTCCTACCCATCGCTTCTTAAAGCTCATTCCTAGTAAACAGTTTCCCGACGGTGTTTCAACAGTGGCAACTGCTGCCTGATGCGAAACAGGCGCTCCAGGTCGATCTCCGCCATCAGGATAGCGGGTTTTTCGTCCGCTTGGACCAGCACGTCGCCCCAGGGGGTTGTTACCATGGAGTGACCGTAGGCCACATAATCAGCCTTTTCCTCCCTGGCCGGCGACACGGCAGCCACATAGATTTGATTGTCCAGGCCCGGGCCCGCATGGTCAGTTCCCAGTGAGCAGGGCCGGTGGTCATATTAAAGGCAGCGGGCAAAACCAGGAGATGGATACCCTGCAAAGCCATGGAGCGGGTTAATTCAGGAAACCGTATGTCGTAACAAACAGCCAGGCCAACCCGGCAAAAGGGGGTATCAAAAACGGTGACAGTATCCCCGGGTGACAGGGTATCGGATTCTTTAAATGTAATCTCTCCCGGGATGTCGATATCAAACAGATGTATTTTACGGTGGCGGGTCAACAGGTTGCCGTCGGGTCCAAACACGAAGGATGTGTTGTAGAGGTTCCCGTCCTCTTTTTCCGGAATGGAACCGCCTACCAGGTAAATGGAATGTTGCCGGGCCAGGTCGGCAAGGGTGTTGATTGTTTCTCCGCCGGGAAACTCCTCGGCATATACAGGGAAGTATTCGTTGCCGTAGGGGCAGTTAAACATTTCCGGCAGGGCTACCAACCGGCAGCCCTTGCCGGCGGTCTCCTTTACGGCCTTACGGGCATTGTGAAGATTGGCGGCCTTATCGGCACTTACCGGGAGTTGGCAGAGACCTATCTTAAAGTTAGCGGACATAAGGATTACCTCACTCTACAATTTTTTTCAGCATAGCACAGGACGTTCTCCGGAGTCTATGAAATAACCCCTACTCAACTCTATTTTTCCCTTTTTCTTTGGCCAGATAAAGGGCTTCATCCGCCCGGGCCAACAGTTCTTTCTCCTTACGACCGTCCTTTGGCCACTCGGCGATGCCCATTGAAACAGTAAAGGACGGATCAGCAATTTTGGCCAGATGGATCCTGACCTTTTCCCCCGCCACTCTGGCGCCTTCCCTGGGGGTATTGGGCAGCAAAAGCATAAACTCATCCCCGCCGAAGCGGGCCACCGAGTCCGCAGGCGCAGCACTTCCCGGGCTGCTCTGACAAATGTCTTCAGGCATTCGTCCCCCACGGCGTGGCCGTAGGTGTCATTGATCTTTTTAAAGGAGTCAAAATCAATGGCCATAACGCAGTGGACCGCCTGTTCTGGAGCATTCCCCACCACGGCCTTGAACCGGTTGGAAAATTCCAGGCGGTTAATGGCCCCGGTAAGATAATCGTGGGTGGCTGCCTGGGCCAGTTTTTTGTTGGCTTCCTCTAAATCCCGGGTGCGTTCACGGACCTTTTCTTCTAAAATGATATTTGCTTTGGCCAGTTCTTCTCTTGCTGCCACCAATGCCAGGTACGGGCGTTTTACATTATTTAAAAATATGGCCACGTAGATAAGGACATAGGATGCGAAACGAAACAAATGACCCAACAAATTGGTGGTATCATATACACTTTGGTAGGAAGTAAAACATAATTCACTAAAAACCGAGATCAAAAGCGTGCTGATAATCAACTGCAGGTAGCCGTCCATGTGCTTTTTATACAACCTGAGATAGCCGATGAGAGCCGCCAGCAAAACAGCAATGATCAGATACTCCAGCAGCACTTTGGCCTGTGTAAGGCCCTGACCCTTAACATACATAGCCGGGTAAAGGCCGGGATCCCAGGACACGGTGGCCAAAACAAACCCCACCAGTGCCAGCGTGGCCGCCAGCAGGTGATAGCGAAAGCGCCCAATAAAGCAAAATTCTCTCTTATACAAAAAAACACTGACCAGGAAGGTGACAGCCATGATCAGCCTGCCGAAGAAGTGGTAGAGCGTAGCTTTGTTGGCGCAGGCCTTGGAAAAAATATTGGGCATCCCTTCATAGGAGTAAAAGTGAAACAAATCGATAAAACCACTGCCAGCAGCCCCAGCCCAATAAAGTAACTGTAATAAGAGCAATTATTTAAATAGGAGTACCAGGTTACCGTAAAAGTACACAAGGCCACAAAAACACAAAAGAACTCTAGGATGGTATGAATGGGAAGAAAAAGCTCCGGGGAATATATAGTATCTAATCCTAAAAAGTTTACTGCGATAATTAAGGAACTGCAGACGATCGTCACCAACAATATTTTTAATCTCAGGTTGGCCATGCGAAGCTTTTGCAGGGTGTGCTCTGGCAAGCCCATTTAGGTCACCTCTCTTTCTGTGTTTGTTCCATAATATGTAAACCAAAGTGAAGTGTGAGTAGCTAAACATAAAAGGAGCCTGGCAGTTAGCACCAGACTCCTTTTGTATGCGGTTTAAAGTTTACTTCCCCCCCGGTATATTCCTGGGCGCGAGGGGTGTTCGTGGTGACAGAGCCACATCCCAGAAGGGCAAGAGAAAGGCCAAGGGTTAACAGCAGGGATTTAATCAATCCAACATCACATCCAGGTACTTTTGATCACCTATTCGCTGTCTGGGCCATTAGTCCTGCCGGGGAAAAAATTTGTTCAAGCTTAGAGCACTGTTCCGATTTGGTACGCACCCCTTGTCCTGATAATGCACATTATTGAATCCTGAACAGTCAAGAGCTGTTTTCATCGAACGGTCTTTCTCATCCGACCCTTAATTTACAGTATAGTAAGAAAATTTACTAAATACTGAATCATTTGGCATGGTCTTTGCTTTAATAAATTGGCAAGTAAACAAGGGGGAAATTCCCCCGCAATAAAAATAATTCTAATCTAAGGAGGAGTTCTTTCATGGCACTGGGTGAACAAGTTTACGGTTATTTTATTCCCACAGTTAACCTCATGGGCGTAGGCGCTCACAAGGAGATCCCCAATCAGGTGAAGACCCTTGGCGGCAGCAACGTTCTGATTGTTACCGACGCTTTCCTGGGACGTCCCGGCGGTATGGCCGACGACATCAAAGCCATGCTGGAAGCCGAAGGCATTAAGGTTACCGTTTTCGCCGGCGCTGAGCCGAACCCCACCGATATTAACGTGCATGACGGTTTAAAAATCTATCAGGATTGCGGCGCTGACATGATTCTCTCCCTGGGCGGCGGCAGCTCCCACGACTGTGCCAAAGGGATTGGCATGGTAGCCACCAACGGCGGTCACATCCGTGACTTTGAAGGCATCAACAAGAGCACCAAGCCGATGCCCCCGTTCATTGCCGTAAACACCACCGCCGGTACCGCTTCCGAAATGACCCGTTTCTGCATCATTACCAACACCAGCAATAAAGTGAAAATGGCCATTGTAGACTGGCGCTGCACTCCCAACGTAGCCATCAACGACCCGCTGTTAATGGTTGGTATGCCCCCGGCTCTCACCGCTGCCACCGGTATGGATGCCCTGACCCACGCCGTTGAGGCCTATGTGTCCACCATTGCCACTCCGGTTACCGATTCCGCCGCTTTAATGGCCATCAAATTGATCTCTCAAAACCTGCGTCAAGCCGTTGCCAACGGCCAGAACATGGAAGCCCGTGATAAAATGGCTTATGCCGAGTTCTTAGCCGGTATGGCCTTTAACAACGCATCCCTGGGCTATGTTCACGCCATGGCTCACCAACTGGGCGGCTTCTACAACCTGCCCCACGGCGTCTGCAACGCCATTCTGCTGCCTCACGTTGAAGCCTTCAACCTGATCGCATGCCCCGCACGTTTCGTTGACATTGCCGTGGCCATGGGTGAGAACGTAGAAGGACTGTCTGTTCGTGAAGCTGCCGACAAGGCCCTGGCTGCCATTAAGAAGCTGTCTGCCGATATCGGTATTCCTGCAGGATTAACCGAACTGGGTGTTAAGGAAGAAGACCTGAAGATCATGGCTGAGAATGCTATGAAGGATGCTTGCAGCTTTACCAACCCGAGAGTCGCTACGCTGGAGGATGTCATCGGCATCTTCAAGGCTGCCCTCTAAAAATGCCATCATAAACCCCATAAATATATATTTTGTAGTCACAGGTGGGTGTTCGCCCACCTGTTTTTTCGCGTGTTGCAGGGATGAAAAACTTTTTGCAGAATATTTTTAATCAAAGGCCCCAAGACAGAATTATGAAGCTTTTTAGAATATTCTGGAGGTAAGAAAAAGACCATGCCCAAAAATAATCTGCTGAATATCAGTAAATTTGTTGCCCCCGAGGTGATCTTCGGCCTGGGAGCGCTCAGTCAGGTGGGGGAAAGCGCTGCCCGGCTGGGAATTAAAAAGGCCTTTTTGGTCAGTGACCAGGGGGTCATGGAAGCCGGCTGGGTTGACAAAGCCCTGGCCTTTCTCAAGGAAGTGGGCATTGGTTCTTATGTCTGGTACGGTTTGACCACCAACCCAAAGGATTGTGAAGTGGCAGAGGGCTCCAGCCATTACCTGGCCAGCGGCTGTGACGGGATTGTCGCGGTGGGCGGTGGCAGTCCTATCGATGTAGCCAAAGCCATTGCCATTTTGGCCACCAACGACGGGCAAATCAAGGACTACGAAGGAGTTAACAGAATCTCCTCTCCTTTACCGCCCATGGTCATGGTGTCCAGCACCGGCGGTTCCGGCGCGGAGGTATCCCAGTTTTCCATGATCGTTGAGAAACGCCGGCAGGTCAAAATGGCGATTATTTCAAAATCACTTATTCCCGATATTGCCATTGTGGACCCGTCTTTATTGCAGACCAAGAGCGCGCGGTTGACGGCGGCCACCGGTGTAGATGCCTTAAGCCATGCCATCGAGGCCTATGTTTCCCTGGCTGCCACACCACTGACGGATGTCCATGCACTGGCGTCCATTCGCCTTATCTCCGCCAACCTGAGAGAATCCGTAGCCTGCAGGACCAACCTGGAGGCCAAGTCGGCCATGGCCATGGCCAGCTTGCAGGCAGGTTTGGCCTTTTCCAATGCCATTTTGGGTGCCACCCATGCCATGACACACCAGGTGGACGGCCTGCTGGACCTGCATCATGGTGAGACCAACGGATTTTACTCCCCTATATCATGGAGTTTAACATGATTTCCTGTGGCGAAAAGTTTGCCAATATCGCGGCAGCCATGGGTGTGCAAACCACCGGGCTGGGCAAATGGAAAGCCGCCGAAAAGGGAATCGCCGCGGTACGCAGGCTGTTCAGGGATATTGGCATACCGGAAAGGTTGTCTGAAGTAGGGATGAAAGAGGAACATATTCAAACGCTGAGTTTAAATTCCCTCAAGGACGCCTGTTTGGTAACCAACCCCAGGGATTGCAGCGCCGATGAGCTTGAAGGATTATACAGAAGAGCCCTTTAAAGGGGGAGTGCCTGGTGTTTGACGACAAATTAACCATTATACAAAACTTAACAGGGGTCAACTCTTCCAAACTTAACTATTATCTTGAGGTTCAGCGTTCCAACGAGCAGATCAAAATACAGATCAACCGACTGGAACTGCTGCACCAGTTAATTAAGGATATTAACATTGACATGTCCCTGGCGGACATTGTGGAACGGGTATATAACAAACTTCCCCGGGCCGTGCCCTGTTGTTTTTTAGGACTGGCCCTGGCCAAAGGAGACCGGCTGATCATGACAGCAGCCATACCGGACAACCGGCACCTGGGCCAACCGGTGCCCAGGACATCGGTACTCTGGAAGTCCTATACCAAATGCCAGCGGCTTCTCTACAATTTGAACGGTAAAAGGGAGCTTGTGCGCTCACCGGTTGACGGGCAGGACCCGGTGGAAAGCTGGGGCCTCAAGTCTGCTACCATTGTGCCGCTGCTGGTGAGAAATCAGGTCATCGGTGTATTTGTTGTCGGTGATAACCAGGAATTTACCTACGGCAGTTCCGAACTGGCCTTTATTGAGCAACTGGCGGACCAGCTGGCCATTTGTATTGAAAACGCCAGGTTGTATGAAGAGGTGTCCAAGGGAAAACAAGAATGGGAAGCCACCTTTAAAGCGGTTCCCGACCCTTTTTTTTGATCGATAAAAATTATAATGTGCTCCGTCATAACCATAGAAATAATAAAATCGTTTCTCACATTGATGACAGGGAGGAAACGCCCAAGTGTTACAATGTCCTTTGGAAAAGAAACGCCCCCTGTGAAAACTGCAGCCTGGAGGATGTTCACCGGAACGGCAAAGGAGTTTACCGGCAGATTCAATACGACGGGGCCATTTTTGACGCCTTTTATTACCCGATGATGGATTCCTTCGGAGAGACCTATGCGGTGATTCTTCATGTGAAAGATGTTACCGAGAAGGTAAAAATGGAGGCCCAGTTGGTCCACTCGGCCAAACTGGTGGCCATTGGGGAAATGGCCGCCGGGGTGGCCCACGAGCTGAACAGCCCCATGACGGTGATTATCGGCACGGCTCAAATGATGCAGCGGGACATGGGCAGCGAAGATCCCCGGGCTGAATGGCTGGATGACATTATCAGCTGCGGCATGCGATGTAAAAAATCATTCAGAATTTACTTTCCTTCTCCCGGCAGGGACAATTTTTTTTCGTGGAAACTAATGTCAATGAACAGGTAGAAAAGGTATTAAGCATCATCCATTACCAGATTAACCGCAACAATATTGAAATTGTGAAAAAATTGGACCCAACTGTTCCCGATGTAATGGCCAACGGCCATCAACTGCAGCAAGTTCTCATTAACTTGCTGCTGAATGCCCGGGATGCCCTGGAAGAAACCGAGGGTGAGAAATGCATCACCATATCCACTGGGATTGAGACAGAACAGGATAAAAAATGGGCGATCATTAACGTACAGGATAACGGCTGCGGCATTGAACCGGAGAACCTCAATAAAATATTTAACCCCTTTTATACCAGCAAAGAAGCCAGCAAAGGGACCGGGCTGGGACTTTCGGTCAGTTTGGGCATCGCCCAGTCCCACGGCGGCGCCATTCGGGTAGAAAGCCAGCCGGGTCTGGGGAGTACCTTTCGATTTCTGCTTCCTTTAAAACATGAGACAGGGGGTGAACCGTAAGTGGTCAATGTACCAGGTATCTTAATTATTGACGATGAACAACCTGTAGGAACGTTTTTTACCAGGCTGCTGCGGACCAAAGGCTACCGGATCGGTGTGGCCAGTTCGGGCGCTCAGGCCCATGAACTCATTGCCCGGGAAAATTATGATGTGGCCATGGTGGACCTGAAGCTGCCGGATGCCGATGGCCTGAGCCTGCTGCAGCATATTAAATCGGCACAGCCCCGGTGTGAAGTCATTATCATGACCGGTTACAGCACTACGCGTACCGCGGTGAAGGCCATTCAATTCGGGGCCTTTGATTATATTGAAAAACCCTTTGACGATATCGACCTGGTTGAACAATTAATTGAAAAGGCCATTCTTTTTGGGAAAACCGCAGGGCAATTGGGGAAGAGTTCCTATAGCTGGAGCGAAGTGACGGAGAGGATCGGTTTTCAGGTGGGCAAAACGCCCCAGATGATCAAACTGGTCAATATCGCCGAGCGCATTGCCACCAAGGACATCAACGTCTTGATTCACGGCGAGACTGGCACCGGTAAGGAAGTGCTGGCCAGGTTTATCCATGCCGCCAGTCACCGGGAGGATAAGCCCTTTTTAGCCATTAACTGCGGAGCGCTGCCGGAGAACCTGTTGGAAAGTGAATTGTTTGGACACGAAAGGGGATCCTTCACCGGGGCCAGCGTCCAGCGGAAAGGGATCTTTGAATTAGCCAACAACGGCACGTTGTTTCTGGATGAAATCGGGGAAGCCAGCCTGGCCATTCAGGTAAAACTTCTGAGAGTCCTGGAAACAGGGGAATTTTTAAGGGTCGGTGGCGAAAAACCCGTTAAAACGAATGTACGGATTATTGCCGCCACCAACGTGGATTTGGAGGAAGCGGTCAGTCAAAAAAACTTCCGGGAGGATTTATTTTACCGGTTGGACGTGGTCCGTTTGGAACTGCCGCCCCTCAGGGAAAGGAAAGAAGATATTCCGCAATTTGTGGAACATTTTATTCATAAGTTCTGGGGAAAAAGCGCTGGTCCGGTGCCGATCTTTTCCCCTTCCTGCATGGAGGCCCTGCTGAATTATCACTGGCCCGGCAATATCCGGGAACTGGCCAATGCCGTAGAACAAGCCCTGGCCCTGTGCGATGGCAGCATGGTGCTGCCGGAACACCTGTCAGGAAAAATTAACGGGCAACTCCTGCAGGCCAGCAGGTACGATGCGAAGGACCTGCCTAAGGGAAGCGAGGATTTTCCTCAGGTGTTGTCCTGCCAACCGGAAAATTTAGAGCAGCTGGACGAGGACAGTTTGCTGAATTTATACCGGAGGGTGCAAACCCTTCACAGGGCTTTACACCGCACTATGGGCAAAAAAGGTATTACAACTGTTTTTCCGGTCTCCCTTCAAGAAATGGAAGCGCGCACTATTGAAGAAACGCTGGAATTTTTCAACGGCAATGTCAGTATGAGTGCCGGGCCCTGGGGATTGGCCGCAACACGTTGTATCGTAAGGCCAAGGAATACAACATTAATATAACAGGTTAATAAAAATGAGGGGAGCTACCCCTCATTTTTACTGATCTTTTTTCCCGACGATCCCTAAAATCACCCTGTAGGGGCCGGTGTGCCGGGAGGAAGGATGGCCACCCTGTCACCGGGTTTAATGCAGTGAGACAAACTGCAAACCGCGCCGTTGACCATGATTGCCTCCACATCCTCTTGCTGTATGGTTAACTTATCCAGCAGCTGGTAACCGGTGAGACCGTCCCCCACCTCGTACATTTCCGGAAAGCCAAACCCCTTTTCCTGCATAACCGCCCGGAGTTTGGCAAAGCCCCTTAATTCAATCGCTCCCAATGGCAGACACCTCCTGAACCGAGTCGCTCTAAGGTAAAACATACGCAATTTCTACTCCCATTATATAACGAAAATTCACTCTTTTCCTGTGGTATTTTGACACAGCTGTTTCACTTTAGAACGAAGACATGTACCATTTTGGTTATTTTTTAAGATTCAGAAGCTTTTAATCTTTGGTACATTCTTTGCATTTTATTATGGAATTCAATGATACCTAGTAGAAAGGGGGCAAATACAGACAAATTTTTGAATATAGAAAAAAGCAGGAAAAGTCGAATACGAATCGAAGTATTTAAGTGATTACCAATCAAGGAGGGATATGTTGTGCCAAAATTTTTACGCATTGATATGGGCAAAAAGCAAGTCAAATGGGAAGAATGCCCCGAAAAGTATTTAGGTCTTGGTGGCAGGGCACTGACTTCGCAAATGGTATTGGACGAAGTACCTCCAACTTGTCATCCCCTGGGTGAGTACAACAAACTCGTCATCGCACCCGGTTTATTATCCGGTACCAACGCCCCTTCTTCCGGCCGCCTGTCTGTGGGTGGCAAGAGTCCGTTGACCGGTGGCATCAAGGAATCCAACGCGGGTGGTATTTGCTCCCAGAAACTCGCCAACCTTGACATCAAAGCCGTTATTCTTGAAGGCAAGCCTGCCGACAAGGGCACCTGGATGGTAAAAATCTCTCCCGAAGGCGCAGAATTACTGCCTGCGGACGATCTGGCCATGAAGGGCACCTATGAAGTGACCGCCATCCTGCGCGAGCGCTACGGCAGCAAAGTCGGCGTCATTTGCATCGGCCCCGCCGGTGAAATGATGCTCATGGGTGCCGGTGTAACCAATAACGACAGCGACGGCAACTCCAGCCGTTATGCCGGTCGCGGCGGCCTGGGTGCTGTAATGGGCTCCAAGGGCATCAAGGCCATCGTCGTAGACGCTCCCAAGACCTTTGACGTTCCCGTCAAGGACAAAGAGCGCTTCTCCGCTGCTGCCAAGAAATTTGCCAAGATCCTCATGGATCACCCCGTTACCGGTGAAGGTCTGCCCAACTTTGGCACCAACGTGCTGATGAACATCATCAGCGAAGCCGGCACCCTGCCTGTCCGGAACTTCAGCAACGTTGGACGTTTTGAGAAAGCTAATAACGTTGGCGGCGAAACCTTAGCAGAAGTAGCCAAGGCCCGCGGCGGCAAAGCAACTCACTCTTGTCACCCCGGCTGCGTCATGCGCTGCTCCAACGTATATCCCATGCCCGACGGCAAAGTTTGTGCTCCCATCGAATATGAAACCGCCTGGTGCTTTGGTCCCAACCTGGAAATCAGTGATCTGGATGTTGTTGCCAAACTGAACTACCTCTGCAATGATATCGGTCTGGACACCATCGAAATGGGTGTTGCTCTGGGCGTATTAATGGATGCCGGCGTCATTCCCTTCGGTGACGGTGAAGCAGCCATCAAGACACTGGAAGAAGTGGGCAAGGGAACCCCTGCCGGACGTATCTTGGGCAACGGTTCTGTATTTGTGGGCAAAGCTTACGGCGTAACCAGAGTTCCCGCCGTTAAGGGCCAGGGCTTACCTGCTTACGATCCCAGATCCTGCAAAGGCAACGGTGTTACCTATGCTACATCCCCCATGGGCGGCGACCACACTGCCGGTTATGCTGTAACCGCCAACATTTTGAAGGTGGGCGGCTTTGTAGATCCACTGAAGCCGGAAGCCAGGTAGAACTGTCCAGAAACCTGCAGATCGCTACCGCTGCTGTGGATGCCACCGGTCTGTGCCTGTTTGTAGCCTTTGCCGTACTGGATAATCCCGAAGGCCTGCCCACCATCGTTGAGATGCTCAATGCCCAGTATGGTCTGGAACTGACCACTGACAACGTGGTTGAACTTGGCCAGAGCATCCTGAAGAACGAGCGTGAATTTAACGCCAAGGCCGGCTTCACCAACGCTGATGACCGCCTGCCGGAGTTCTTCTACACCGATAAACTGGCTCCGCACAACACCGTGTTCGACGTTACAGATGAAGAGCTGGATTCTGTATTTAATTTCTAGCCCATAGACAGACTATTTGTAGTATAATGAATTTTGAGGTGACCTGGACATGGTGATTGAGCTGAGGGTATATACAGGCCTGGAAAAATACACGGGAACTCGTTACGGCGAGTTAATCACGTTACAATTGGCTGAGGGAACCACCCTGCGGGATATTTTCAGCAAGTATGGCATTCCGGAGGAGGAAGTATTCAGCGCATTGGTAAACGGCTTGCATAAGCCCTTTGACACTGTTTTACAAGACGGTGACCGGGTTGCCCTTTTTCCGCCGGTTGGCGGCGGTTAAACCGACCAAGGAAGTCAGGGGCAGGGGAAAATTCCCCTGCCCTTGTGCAGAACGTCGTTATGCTTACTAGAACATATTGGTGGTGGTTCGTTCGTGGACGTATTCTGGAATGGGTTTATGATGGCAGTTAAACTTCTTCTGGCCGGGGACAAAGAAATTATCGAAATCGCGTTATTAACGTTAAAGGTTTCCGGTACCGCCACCTTCATTGCTGTTTTAATTGGCGTCCCTATGGGCTTTTTCCTGGCCCTGACTTCCTTTCCCGGTAGAAACCTTCTGGTAAGTGTCGTAAATTACGGCATGGGACTGCCCCCAGTGGTGGTGGGACTGGTGGTATGGCTGCTGCTCAGCCGCTACGGCCCCCTGGGCATGCTGGGACTGCTGTATACGCCCGCAGCCATGATCGTCGCCCAGGGCATCATTGCCTTTCCCATTGTGACAGGCTTTACGCTGGCAGCCTTTCAGCAGCTGCACCCCAAGTTAAAGTTGCAGATTCTGTCCCTGGGAGCCTCCCGGCTGCAGCTTCTCTGGCTGATGGCCAGGGAAGCCCGGATGGGACTGTTGGCGGCGGTGATGGCCGGTTTTGGAGGGGCCGTTTCCGAAGTGGGAGCCTCCATGATGGTAGGTGGCAACCTGGTGGGATCTACCAGGACCCTGACCACCGCCACGGTACTGGCGGTTAATAAAGGCCAGCAGGAACTGGGCATGGCATTAAGTTTGATCCTGCTGTTTGTCGCTTTTACCATTACAGTGATCCTGACAACGGCCCAGCAGCGGGGGAGGTGTCCATAGTGGTTATTTTAGAAGCAAGGGATATTAAGTTTATCAAAAATAACAGAACGATCCTGGATATTGATGCGTTCGCTTTACGGCAAGGCGAAGTGACGGCCCTGATTGGTGTCAACGGGGCGGGGAAAACCTCTTTGATGCAAATCCTGGCCCTGCTGCAACAGCCAACCTCCGGGCAGGTACTGTTTCAAGGGGAGCCGGCCGGTAAGCACAACCTCCTGCAATTGCGGAAAAGAATGGCCTTTGTTTTTCAACAGCCCCTTTTACTGGACATGACAGTAAGACAAAATATTGAAACCGGCCTTCGATTACGGAAAGTTGCCAGTCATTTAATCAATCAGCGAGTGCAATTATGGTTGGAAAGGCTGGGGATTCAGCACCTGGCTGACGGCCCTGTTCGTTTCCTGTCCGGCGGGGAGGCCCAGCGGGTCAGTATTGCCCGGGCCCTGGCCCTGGAGCCGGAGGTTCTGTTTTTGGATGAACCATTCACGGGCCTCGATAGCCCCACCCGGGGACAACTGCTGTTGGACATGGCCAAACTGCTGCATGGGACCAAAATTGCAACGCTGTTTGTTACCCATGATTATGCAGAGATCCCTTATCTGGCTCACCGGCTGTCCGTGCTGGACCAGGGCCGAATTATCCAAACCGGCACGCCCCAGGAAATCTACCAGCGTCCCAAAAACCAGGCCGTACTAAAACTGCTCCAGTGGATACCCATGAGAGGTGAGATGCGGGAAGCAAAGGGGGCATTCTAGAATGATCGATAATTTTAAAAGGAACATCAACTACCTTCGCATATCCGTTACCGACCGGTGTAATTTACGCTGTGTTTACTGCATGCCCCCGGAAGGGGTGAAACAGACCCCCCACTGGGAAATACTAAGTCTGGAGGAAATCAGCCGGGTGGTGGACGCGGCATCGAATGTCGGCATTCGAAAAATACGCATTACCGGCGGTGAACCGCTGGTGAGAAAAAATATTTTGGAGCTGTTTCAGGCCATTTCCGCCAACCCTGCCATTGACGATCTCTCGGTTACCACCAACGGGGTGCTTTTTGCGGATATGGCAGAGGACTTGAAAAAAGCCGGGTTAAACCGGGTTAACTTCAGTCTGGACAGCCTAGCGTCTGAAAATTTCAGGGATATAACCCGGGTGGGAAAGTTTGATGATGTTTGGCGGGGCATCCAGAAGGCCCTGGAACTGGAGCTTCATCCGGTTAAGTTAAACGTTGTGGCGGTACGCGGGGTGAATGACCGGGAGTTTGGGGATTTTGCCCGCTTGAGCAGGGAACTGCCGCTACATATTCGTTTTATTGAACTAATGCCCATCGGGGAATGCAACCCCTGGGCGGTGGGGAATTTTATTTCCGCCGAAGAAATTATGCAGCACCTGCAGCAGGAATTCGGCCCCCTGGAGACACAAATCAAGGTGACCGGCAGCGGACCCGCAAAATATTACCGACTGCCCGGCGCCAGGGGAACCATTGGTTTTATTACTGCCATCAGTGAACATTTTTGCAGCACTTGCAACCGCTTACGTCTGACAGCTAACGGTCAGCTTCGACCCTGTCTTTACGGCAACCAGGAATTCGACCTGAAGACTTTATTAAGAAGCGGCGCGGGCAGGCAGGAATTGGCGGAGTTTATTGCCAAAACCATTCAGCACAAGCCTGGCCAGCACCATATGGAGGACGGGTGGACCGACCGCAGGGTGATGAGCCAGATAGGAGGTTAAGAACCATGTCCCAGTTAACACATTTTGATGCCAGGGGCAATGCCCGCATGGTGGACATTACAGACAAAAAAGAAACCCACAGGGTGGCCGAGGTACGGGGAGAAGTGGTCATGTCCCCAGCCACCCTGGAGTTGATTCAACAGGGCGGTATGGCCAAGGGGGATGTCCTGGGTGTAGCCAGGGTAGCGGGGATTATGGCAGCCAAAAGCACCCCCAATTTAATCCCCATGGCCCATCCCATTATGATTACCGGGGTGAACATTGACTTCAAATTTGCACCGCCCAATATGCTGGAGATCCGGGGGATTGTCAAGACCGGCGGCAAAACAGGGGTGGAGATGGAGGCCCTTACCGCCGTCAGTGTGGCTGCATTAACCATCTATGATATGTGTAAAGCGGTGGACAAGTCGATGGTAATCCAAAATATCCGGTTGGTTAACAAAAGCGGCGGCAAAAGCGGCGACTTTTTACGGGAGGGAGAAGAACCATGGGAAAAATAGTGGCAGTTTGCACCAGTCCTAAAAAGGGAATGCGGAAGAAAAACGTAGGTGAAGGGCTTCTGGTGGTGGAACACGGGCTGGAAGGGGATGCCCATGTGGGTGGCTGGCACCGCCAGGTAAGTTTGCTGGCTTTAGAAAGCATTGAAAAAATGCGCCAACTGGGGCTAAAGGTGGGACCGGGCGATTTTGCCGAGAATTTGACCACCGAGGGCATTGATTTGGTTTCCTTGCCCATTGGCACAAAACTGAAGATTGGTGATAGTGCGCTGGGTGAAGTGACGCAAATCGGCAAGGAATGCCATACCCGCTGTGCCATTTATCACCAGGCCGGGGACTGCGTAATGCCCAAGGAAGGTATTTTTATCCGGGTGCTGCAGGGTGGACCGGTAAAGGTAGGGGACTCCATTGATATTCAACCGGCATAAAGCAGCGCCACCGGCTATTTCCCTGGTGGGATGTTCCAATTCGGGGAAGACCACTTTTTTAGAAAAACTGATCAAGGAAGTCAAGGCCCGGGGGTATCGTATCGGTACCGTTAAGCACCACCGGGGGGCCTTTGAACTTGACATTGAGGGTAAAGATACCTGGCGGCATGCTCAGGCAGGGGCAGACACCGTGGCCTTGGCCACGCCCACCGGCTTTGGTCTGGTAAAAAACTGGAGCAGGAGCTGTCGTTGGCGGAGATTATCAACTATATGTCCGGTGTGGACATCGTGATCATAGAAGGTTTTAAAAAGGGCCCCCAGCCTAAAATCGAGCTCGTTCGTTCCGAGGTATCCAGTTCCCCGGTTTGCCCTGCTGATGAACTAATGGCCGTTGTCAGCGACCTGCCGCTGGAACTGGGCATTCCCTGCTATGATTTGCATGATATTGCCGGTGTGGCAGATCTCATTGAGGAGCGGCACCTTAAACCAGCCGGGGATGTGAACAGGCTGGCATTAGACGACCGGCAGAAAAAACGTTACCATCGAAACATCATGCTGCCAGGGGTCGGGGAAGAGGGGCAGCTCAAGCTGCTGAACTCCTCGGTAATGGTGGTGGGGACCGGCGGATTGGGTTCCCCGGTGGCTTACTACCTGGCGGCGGCGGGCATCGGCCGGTTGGGCCTGGCGGATGCAGATGTGGTGGATTTCTCCAATTTGCAGCGGCAGATTCTCCATGCCACGGTGGATGTGGGGCGCCTTAAGGTGGAATCTGCGCAGGAAAAGCTTCTGGCAATAAACCCGGATATCGAGGTTAAACTCTACCCCTATCGTATCGATGAGGTCAATGCTGCGGAGTTGGTCAGGCAATATGACATCATCGTGGATGCCACGGATAACCTGGAAAGCCGGTACTGCCTGAACCGGGCCTGTATCCTGGAGGGGAAACCTTTTATCTATGGCGGCGTATTGTCAATGGTAGGTCAGGTCATGACCATTCTACCGGGCCGGGGTCCCTGCTTCCGCTGCATCTTCCGGGAGCAGCCTTCGGCCAAAGCTGTTAAGTCTACTGCCGAGGTAGGAATTTTAGGGTCGGTGGCGGGCATCATCGGCAGCATTCAGGCCACCGAAGTCGTGAAATTCCTGCTTGGACAGGGAGACCTGCTGGTGGGCCGTATGCTGACGATGGAAGCATTGTCCATGACCTTTCAAGAGGTTGAAGTTAAACGGGATCCTACATGTCCCGAATGTGCCCACCTGGCATAACATAGGAAAAAGATTGAAATAAGTAAAAACCCAGGCTAGCCTGGGTTTTTACTTATATATAATGTTATAGTTTTAAAAATACCTTAATTACTCCAGACTTGACTTTGCGGTTAGGCCGTAAATCATCTGGCCAAAACAATCACAAAGAATTTCCGGTTCGGGTTTACCGGATTTAACAGGCTGATTCTTCTTGGGCTTTGAATCGTGTATTTTCTGCAACACAACCAGTTCATAAAAACGAAACAAGCTAGTGCCATTTTTCACTTTATCGGTCATACTTCACCAACCCCTCACGAGCCCAACCTAACTGCTTTTTAAAAGGGTATCACACCCGGAGAAGGGTCACAAGGTGGGGGGACAAAGAAAAACTAGCAAAAATAGGATGATAATTTAGAATATTAAGACAAGTTAACTCTACCTGGCCAATTTACTTTTACCCACGGGCGCCAAAGCGGGGAGCCACACAAATAAAATGAACAGACTGTAAGCTACCAGCAAACTTGGCAAAGAAAAAAACTCCAACCAGCCGCCTCCCAGCAGGGGACCTAAGAGATAGCCCAAAGAAAAGGCGGTGTTGTAGATACCTTTTATACTATAACTAATTTTATAAAAAAGAAATCCCATCCAATGTGGGATTTCATTCTGTCTTTCTAACCCAGGGGGCGTTTATTAATGGTGATTACCGGCGGGCCGCCCCGGTCGTTTTTTCTATGGGGCCGGTCCGGAAAAGGAATGTTGCTTGCACGGGGCGATACTGGCGGCGGGTGTGGCTCCGGCTGAGAAGGAATGAACGGTGGCTGTGCGGCCCCCGGTTGTTCCAGCCCGGGGGCTGTGGGTACCTCCGGGGGAGGGGGCTGCTCCCCCGGCGTTGGAGGCTCCGGTGTAGTGGGCTGGCTGCCGGCGCCCGCCAGAGGGCCTGGCATACTGTTGCCCCCCTGGGGCAGCAGGGGAGGTTGAACGGCCGGCAACTGGTTGGGCGGGTTTTCCGGCGGGTGCCTGGGGGCATGCACAACGGTGATACTGTTATAAATCCGCTCGTCCTCACAGACCAACTGCCCGTTTTCATACCGCCGCTGGCGGATTTCCACCCGTGGAATAAAGGCGGATACCTCCGCGGGCACACTAAGACTGGACAGTCGGCACAAGCGAATCCCGGCCCCTTCCACCACCAGATCGACATGGTCATTTTGATAGCAGTTACAAGGGTCAAATACTTGAAGTTGACGGCTTTTTCGAATCAATTTATACTGAGCCATAACAGCCACTCCAATAGGGAAAAGTTTCCTTAAAACTACTTTATGTCGTTTTTGGTTATTCGGTGACAATTATGGTAATAGGTTTAAAGATTGCCCTGGGAAAAAGTGTGTGGAGGAAGGAGGATGTCCCATAATTTGGATTAAGAGATGGGTGATTTGCTTAAGTCTTATTTTGCTCATGGTCGGTTGTGCAGCCAAGGGAAGAACAGAGAAGGTTGAGCCCCCTGTGGATCATACCGCAGTGACTGGCAACCACGAAGCCAACTTAATCAAATGGACTGCCGACGGGATCATCAGTCCCAATGAATACAGCAAGTATCAAAAGATTGGTGAGGTGGGATTCTATAGCAGGATTGAAGGGGACTTTGCCTGCCTGGCCATGGTAGCGCCAACGACCGGTTATATCGTCCTGGGCATTAACCAGGCTTGGGGGACTGGATAAGGTAGAGGTCCGGCCGACCCTGGGGATGGAAGACCCCTGGCACTACCGGAATAAAATTCACTTGCATGTAAAGAAAGAGGGCCACAGGGTAAAACTGGGCTTTTATGCCGAGGGAACCTACGAACTGGCCACCGGTCTGGGTCATCAAACCTGCCTGCTGGTGGACAAACAAATTAACCAAGTGGCAGCCACCCTGGAGGAGTTCATAAATAAACATGCTGTTTCTCCGTACCACTGGCAGAAAAAAGAGGACTGCTGCGCCACGTCATGATACGCCGGGGTTTCGGAACCGGGGAGATCATGGTAGTCCTGGTAACCTCCGCCGAAAGATGGTCCACCGCAAAGGAATTTGACAGGGCCATTGTAACCCGGCATACGGAAATTGTATCCGTTATCCGCAACATCAACACCAGTCCCGGGCGTGTTGTCCTGGGTTCAGAAAACCGTTTATTAACGGGCAGGGAGTATATTTTGGATTACTTAAACGGATTGAAATTTAAAATTTCCGCTCCCTCCTTTTATCAAGTGAATCCCCTGCAGACTGAAGTGTTATATAACAGGGTTTTAGAACTGGCTGACCTGAAAGGGCACGAAACGGTTGTAGATGCCTATTGCGGCATCGGAACCATTGCGAACTTCCTGGCACGCCATGCGGGCCGGGTGATCGGCATGGAAATCGTCCCGGAGGCGGTGGAAGATGCTAAAGAAAACGCCCTGTTAAACGGCCTGTCCAATACCGAATTTATCCCGGGCCCCGTAGAAAGTTTATTACCGAAGATGGTTGCCAAAGGCCTGAAACCCCACCTGGTGGTCCTGGACCCGCCCAGAAAAGGTTGTGAAAAAGAAGTATTGCAGGCCATCTCCGAAGCGCAGGTGCCCAGGATGGTCTATGTCTCCTGCGATCCCGGAACCCTGGCCCGGGACCTGGGGATCTTTGACAGCTCGGGATATCAAACCTTACTGGCCCAACCGGTGGATATGTTTCCCTGGACCAGTCACGTAGAAGCGATAATTCTGATGACACGTAGTGGTTCAGGCGATAAATAGTAGAGTTTGACCACAACATATAGTGGTTTTGGTCTGAATTTTGGGCAAAAAACAGACGAAAAAATGACCTTTTTTGACCCCTAAAAAAGGGCTAAAATATAGATGACATTGGTTAAAATCGAAAAAACCGATGGTTTTGCATTAGTTTTGATAACACAAATGAATATTTAAGTAATGAATAATTATGAGGCAAAGTTTACTGGTCAATTAGAAGAGACCAATGAGCATTGCCTCTTTTTTATGTTCAAAATCCAGAAAGAGAGGGAAAAAAGATGTCAAAGTATTTTATGAATGATTCAGAACTTCAAGAGCTAGAGCAGTTGATGATGTTGGTTCCAAATTTCTCACCAAGGGGTAGAGGAATAATTGTGGTACACGGATTTGGAAAGGTAGATGCACAAGAAAAAGAAGAAGAGGTCTTGCCAACCTTACCAGAGCAATTTAGATTTGATTTAGATATTGGATGTCTGAAAAGTAATGGTAGAGGTGCATCCTATGATCGATTCATTTCAAGTTGCTTTCATGAGTGTAAGTCGCACCGGCTTCAAAGTCGTCTTGAGTATTTGATTAGAAACTGCGCAGGTGATTTTTTCATAAGCCAATCACACAGAGGGAGATTCGGTTCTGTCTGTCGCCTACAAGAGATTCCAGTTGAAAATAGAAGTTCAATCCATCTGGCCGTTTTATTTCTATTGTCTGCTGATGATAAACTCTGGTCTGCAGCTAAGGATCATGTTTATACTGATAGTTTTGATTTTAAGAAAATGAATTTAAGCGGCATCAACACTGATGGCTATGCCATCTATCAAATGGCAAAGACCATCTATACGGCAAGAGAATATATCAGAATGGATGAAATCGCTGACAAGTTTTTAATAGGTGATCAGGCATTTAAAGCAATCATTCATTCAATACTCATCGCCAAATACGGAGCGACAGCGCTCCAAGTAAAGTTCACTTAAGCCACCTTCTACAAAATCAAAATGTAGGATGTGGTTTTTTATTGTCACAAAATGAAATGGAGGGATACGAAATGTACATTACAATTAAGAAATCAAACAACATCGATGAGAAATCTATAGAAGCTTGGTTTCCCGTTGCAGAAGAAAAGTTTAGTAAAATCTGCGAGGAGCTTGGAATAATTGTTTCAACAAATGCCAATTGTTATATTGTCGATTCAAATGACAGCGATTTGATTGGTGTCATTAAAGAAAGATACTGCAATATTGATGAACTGAACTTTTTGGTAAAGAGGCTAGATAGCTTTGATGCAAAAGAAAAAAATACTTTCTTTGCTTCTGCTGTTGCCACTGATGCTCAGTCACTTAAAGATCTTATCAACCTAACATACAATACCCATTGTTATAGTGTCATCAGTGATTTTAGCAATCTGAATGCGGTGGGAAGGGATGTATATCTCAATGAGGTCGGTGCTGCGACTACAAAAGAACTTGAAGCAATCGATGGAAGAGCCGTGGTTGATGAACTTATGAAATTCAGTCCAATGAAAGTTGTAACACCTTATGGATTCCTTTATCAAAATAGAAATCAACCTGAACAGGTTTATGATGGCAGGCACTTTCCTTGTTATTACTGGCAAAGTGAAATAGCTACATTATGTTTTGAAGCTCATGGAGATCAGGAGTTCATTTACATGCCGTGCCCTTCTAGCTCTATTGAAAAGGCGTTGATTCGATTAGAAGTTAAGGACATCGAAGAATGTAAACTTTCCTTTGAAAGCGATATGTTACCTAATAGGTTGATTGAGTTCATTAGCAATGATGAATCGATGGCGGCCAAGGTAAACAGGCTAAATGATTTTTCAAAGCGCTTTAAAGAGATGGGTGGTCATGAATCTCAATATTTTGAAAAGTTAATGGCGTACATCAGACCAAGAAACCTGTATGAAATAAACGCTTTACTAGATCATATGCATGAATTTCAATTGTTTGATGGTATTAGAAGTGCAGAAGAGTATGGGCGATTTATGATATGTGACTCCGGCCATTTTGAATACGATGAAAATCTTGAAGATTACATTGATTTTAAAAGGTATGGCGAGCAAAGAATGAATAATGAATGTGGCGCTATGACCCATAACGGTTACATTACTTTTTATGGTTCGAGTATGAAACTGCAGGATGTTCTACTAGAGAATCTCGGTATGACAATTCAAAACACTGACAGAGTTCATCAAATGAAGCTCTATATGCCTCTGATAGCCGTCACTTATGATGTTGAAAATGACTATGGCTACATGGAAAAATCATATGATTCTGAAGAAATCTCTTCGCATGAGCTCACTAAATACGAAGAGGAAATCCTAAAAGCAATTGAAAAACGCAGATTGCCAGGCGAGGAACAAAGGGGGATGATGAAATACTATAGCGAACGTGACAGCTTGAACGCAAAGGTTTCAAAATATGAGTTCACAGTTGAAGAAGTAGGCGGTGAACTGATGGGGGTTGCAGTTTTTACACTTAATGATGACTTAACGGAAAAAGAACTGGATCTCATCAAGAGTGAGGTAACTGGTCAAGCATCTGAGCTATTGGCAACCGTTAATTCTAAGAATACCGGTGATGAGCTTGGTATGGAGATTAGAAGGCTGCGTGATGAGAAGCAGGCCCTTCAAAATGAGCAGGCATCCCGACAGGATCTGAGAACACGACTCGATGAGATGATGCGTTTCCTTAACGATCTGCCTTGCGAGTTGACTGAATATGAAGAAGATTATGTAAGGACTCTCTTGGAAAAGATAACGGTTTATGATGACTATTTCATTGTGGAATTTAAGTCTGGAATTGAAATCCAAATTGACGAGTAATCGATACAACACTATAACGAAGTGGCTGATGAGATATACCGCTTGCGTGAACTGTATTTATCAAGATAAATTTGTAGCAAATATAAATATATTTTTGTAGCGGCCTGAAAGCCGAAAAGGTGAAAACATAGTTATTTTAGTTTAATCAAAGAATTTTTGAGCCTCATAGAATCTCTGCCGGTGAAATCGAGTAAATGGCTATGGTGAATAATGCGGTCAATAATGGCTGCAGTAAGTTTTTCATCGTAAAAAACCTCATTCCATTTGGTAAACTCCAGATTCGTGGTGATGATGAGACTTTTGCGTTCGTAACAATCGGCAATTACCCCGAAAAGCAGTTTAGCGCCGTTGGTATCCACCGGGACATATCCCCACTCGTCACAAATCAGCAGGTCGCATTTTTCAATGCTTTTAAGAAGCTTGACGATGTTGCCTTGCTTTTTTGCCTCAACCAGTTCGTTCACAAGAGATGCCGTGCGGTAAAACCTGACCTTTTTGCCGTTATTACAGGCGGCGATTCCAGCAGCAATGGCAAGGTGTGTTTTGCCGGAACCGACATTTCCGTAAAGGATCAGATTTTCTTTCTTGCCTACAAAAGATGAGTCCATAAGCTCATTTGGGGTAATGCTTTTAGGGATTTTGATGTCTTCAAAGGTGTAGTCCTCAAAGGTCTTAATGAGATCAAATTTTGCCTGCTTAATGAAGACGTTTTTTCGTTTCAGCTCTCTATTTTCAATCTCCATCGTGAATAGCTCAAGTAAAAATTCAATGTTGTTTTCTTTTTTAATGGCTTTTGCGTTATCCACTATGTTGGTGCCAAGTTTCAGCCTTCGGCACAACTTGTAAAGGGCATCTTCCATCAGTTCTCACCTCCAATCAAAGAGCCGTAAACCGACAGATCGTTTTTGTACGGTAATTGAGTAGGCGTGTTTTGCGTCTTAACAGCCGATGGCGGAGGGGATTCCGTAAGATTTCGGTAGATAAGCAAAAATTCATCGGCATTCTGAATTTCATGCACTTCCAGCGCAACCGTAGCTTCATCAAGTTTACCGTCAAGTATGATTGGAGTCAGAGTCGACAACATCTTTTTGCTGTCATCATAATCAGCGCGGTTAAAATATTCCTGCCAGACGACGGGGAGTTCCTTGAAAAACTGTGTGTACTTGAACGCATTCGGCTTTCGGTTAATGGCAGTCAAATATTTAATCCAGTCCACCACTGGTTCAGGCATTTGCCCGTACCGCCGTTTATGTACCACCACTTCTTCATATTTGTCATTAAGTATTCGTAGCTCTTCGGCGCTTATCTCCAGCCACATCTCACACCGATTGTATTGAGGCGCAGTGGAATATTTGTTGTTTTCAAACTGAACAAAGCTGTATTTATCTGTTTTTACCTTTGCAAGCCTTGTCACCTTGAACCGCTGTTTAGGCAATGGCTTCATTGCCTCTAGATCCTGCACTAAAAGGTCACAGATCAAATCTTTCTTCCTATAATGTTGTGGATTAACAAAATAATTGACAAAAGAGGGATAGAAAAAGTTTATCCGGGAAACCTCGGGAAACCTTGATTTAAAAGGGGTTATCGTGGGATAGGCCCGGAAACGGTTGACAAAAAAGTTGAGAACGGCCTCACCGGTGGAAAATATAAAAAAGAGAGCGGCTGAAAGCACTGGAAGCCTTGTAGCGCAAGGGGATAAGGTGCTTTTTTGCTGCTCTCTTTTAATTATAACAACCGGTCGGCAGAAAGAAAACAGGCCGGGCGTGCGAACGGGGGCGTTACTAGGCGTGCGGGGCGTGCGAAGTCGGAGATGAATGCGGGTAAAATGCAGGTAAAATAAGCGTTTGCGGCTCTCATAAAATCTAACGCCAGCGTTCGGACGGCGTGCGAAATTAAAAAAGTCGGGGCCGTTTCCGGTCAAAACAATTGAACAAAATACACACTTGAGAAAAAACGTGTTCAAATGCAGTATTTACAAGGGGTTAGAGGATTTGCAAAGTCAATAATTTAGCCCAAAGCAATTGAACAAAAAAGGATAGATAAATCTATCATAAAACGATAAAAATTAAGCCGTTTCACTTGCGGCTGCCTCTTCCCCTGTTCCTCCATTCATCGAGTCGGATAACGTTCCCTTTTTAACCGTTCTATCATACAGCATATCAATATTAGCCTTTGCATACTCCTGGTCTCTTGTGTCCAATTGTCGGAACTTCCAGAGCATTTCTTTTTCCTGTTCTGATAAAGGCCCCACTTTCTCAGTTTTCTCAGTTGTTGTATCAATCTTCCTGTATTTATTCTCACCTGTTAGAATCCATTCCATCGGAACATCCAAAGCAGTGGCTATTTTATAAAGCGAGAGTGTATCAGGCGTGCGCTTTCCTGTAACGTACTGGCTGATAGCATTATTGGATAGTCCAGTTGCTCGGCAAAGGTCAGCCTGTTTTTGATTTAACTCAGTGAGGCGAGCAATTATCCTTTCCCCTACGTTTTTAATTTCAATCATGTAGCTCCTCCTTTCATTATTTACAACAAGTGAGAGATTTTTTATTGACAACCTCTCACTTGTTGTATAAAATTAGTTTGATAGAGAAATATATCAAAAAATAATACCACATATGAGAGGAGGATGAAAGAAGTTTAGGGGTTGACAGGAAATTTATTCCTAATCCAAACGGAGGGAGATGGGAGATTGAAGCACGGCAAGAGGCCCACCAGGGCGCAAAAATCAGGATTAAATCTCTTGGACTCAATCCTGATAATTGGTTGGTAGTGAAAGACTGTAGAGAATGCTTTCAGGTAGTTCACAAAGTGTCAGGTAAAACAAGAAAGATAGGAGGTCAAGCGTAATGTTTAATAATGGAGTATTAAGAAAGAAACTCAGCGATGAAAAAATTTCAAAGCTCGATTTAAAAGGAGTCTTGTTATCAGATTTAATTTTAGAGTATCAAAATCAAAACAGCATACTGAGTTACGCTCATCTTGAACGAGTCTTTATGACAGTAATTGCCAAGACTAAAAAGCAGTTCAAGAATCATCGTCAGATGAATCAAGCTCAGGCAACAAAGTCTTTTTAATGGCTTTTTCGATGGTCTTGAGAGCAAGGAAATAAGAATCTTGAACACAAAGAGTTACAAAACGAAGAGTATCTTTATTGATACTCGAACAGTGACGCTCAGCGTAATCTTGGATATTGTTTTCTAAGTCTACGGAGATTGATAAAGATATCTCACCAATATTAGAATTTAGCTCATTTAAAAAATCGTAAAGCTGGTCTTCATCGAATGGAAACTTAGACATATAATCACCTCCCGTGATATAAAATGTGTCGCAACTCCATTATATCACGGGAGGTTAAATAAGAGGAGGTGCAGCGTGACAAGGTTAGATTTATTTAAAAAGTATCATGACATGGCGTGCCATAATCTTCTTTGCTGCTCAGCCAATTACCTGATGGAAAAGCCAAAGGAAGGTTATAAGAAGGAATGGAACGAGGCACGGCAAGAGGTTGAAATCCTTGAGGAGTTAATCAGGGAGCAGACACAAGAGTAATCACAACGGAAGGAGGATGCTGGATGCAACGCAACAAAAGACAACTGACGGCCTTCGGCGTGCTGGTCAAAAAAGCACTGATTGAAAGACGGATGACGCAAGTCCAGCTTGCAGAGAAGGTCGGAACCAGCAACAAATACTTAAACCTCATCCTCTACGGGGAGAGGTCGGGCGAGAAGTACCTTGCCAGCATAGCGGAGGAACTTGGCTTAGACCTGGGAGAGGTCAAAAAAATAGCGTGAAGGAGGAATAGCTTTGAAGAATGTCAAGGATTTTCTTCTTGAGTTGGACAGCCTCAAGGTCGGGATGGGAATGAGCGAAGGAGTAATTCCGGAAATCATGCTCATTATCCTGAGAACAAAACAAAACGAGCTCAAACGGCAAATCGAGCAGGTACAAAAGGAAATCCAGAAGGGCATTGAGGACTTGTTTGATTGCATCAGCCTGAAGCAGGCCAACATTGAGACCCTCAACAACATTGACACATACCTCCAGGAGGAACTCAGGAAAGTTGAGGAGAGCATGGGCAAAATCAAGGAAAAGGTGACAAAAGGCGCATGACCGGAGGGATGGGGATGTTCAACAATGGCAGAAGAAAAGAGCGTCCAACCGGTAAGAAGCGACGCTCTTTTC
Source organism: Desulforamulus profundi (assembly GCF_002607855.1). Next base: position 48,582 of record NZ_AWQQ01000047.1, on the reverse strand, counting down.
AAAAGCCGTTGATGAAGGAAAGCCTCATCCCCTCCATTTTATCAGATTTTAGGCCAAGGGTAAAGGGGGAAGGATTTGGCTGAAACATTTGTCACGCTCGAAGAAGCGGCTGAACTAGAAGGGTTAAATTATTACACGCTTTATCGAAGGATTCAAAGGAATCCGGGAAGTTTTAAGACCCGGACTGAAGAGAGGGACGGAGGCAAGGACAGGGTTTTGGTTGCCCTCTCCTCCCTCTCCAAGAAAGCAAGACGGGGCTATAAGGAAAAGGTAAGCATTAGCGGGAGTGATGTAGTGGTTGAACAGAGGACAGGCCAAGAAGCTCCCTGGTATGTAGGCGTTGACCTGAATTGGTATCTTGAGAACTTCTCAAAACAATATTATCAGGCGGTCGAACTGGGCAAGCGGATACAGGAGTTTTTGAATTACAACGACGGTGAGCGGACGGCTTTCGCTGAGGAGTTTGCGGAGGAGCTGGGCATCAGCCAGCGGACTCTATACCGGTACGCCAAGGACTACCTTGAAGCGTCAGCCTGGGCCATGAGGCTCCATAAGGAAAACGGCCATAACTACGATTTTCTGAAGGTGCTCTCCTTGTGCAGGAAGCCAAAGGAGAAATTCACGTTCCCGTCCCTGGACGATAAAGTCAGGGCCTATATTGAAAACGTGTGGTTTGACAAGGACTTTGCGGCCAACGACGGGACGGTTGAAATGCTGTACATGAAGCTTGGGCAGGTGGCCGAACTCCAAGGATGGGAATACCCATCATATCAGACGGTTACGAGGTATATCAACTATCTGATGGAGGAAAGACGGGCCAAGAACGCTCATTTTCTGGCGGCCAAAGGCATGAGGGAGTATAAAAACAAGGTGATGGTGAAGGGTTCACGGGACACCAAATCCCTCCCGGTCTTGGGCCTCCTGCAAGGTGACGAACATACATTTGACTGCTGGGTCGCCTTTACCCATCCAAACGGCAAGGTTACGGCCATAAAACCCCGGCTCGTGGGCTGGGTGGACACAAGAAGCAGGGTATTCCTCGGTGACATCATCTGCCGACACGCCAACTCTCAGATTTTGAAATTGTCCTTGCTCAAAGTGATTTACGGCACGCCGGGGGAGTACCCCAGTGGCTCTTAATCGACAACGGCAAGGACTACAACGCCAAGGACTTGACTGGCATCAAGCGGAGTGAGCGGAAGCAGAAGAAGGAGCTCCAATTCGACGAAGAGACTAAAGGCTTTTACCGGAGCATAGGGATTCAGGACGAAATAAACAGCCTGCCGTTTCAGCCTTGGTCAAAGGCGCAGATTGAGCGGTTCTTCGGGACGATATGCTCAAGCTTCACCAAATGGATGTTCTCCTACACCGGCACTCTGACCGGCTCCAAGACGGCAGCCAAAATCAAGAAGGACATCCCTAAGATGTTGGAGCGTGGGGAGCTCCTCACGATGGAAGAGTTTTACGAGCTTTGGACAAAGTGGTTGAACGAAGTTTACCACAAACGTGAACACTCCGGCCTCAAGCGTCAGGGTGAGAAGTACACGGTTCCGATAGAGCTCTTCATGAAGGCTGAGGACAAGTATTATAAGCCTGCTCCCCCGAAGTCATACGCTTCAATCCTGATGATGAAGGCTGAGAGGGTCACGGTTTACAACATCGGAATCAGGAAATTCGGTTACGAGTACAGGGCTCAGGAGCTTTGCAACTACCACGGGGAAAAGGTTGATATCAAGTATGACCCTGAAGACGTGACAAGGCTCTACGTCTACACCAGGGAAGGCAAGAAGATTTGTGAAGCGGTATCCCAGGAGCTCTTACTGATAGCTCCAAGGGTCTCCCAAAAGGCCCTTGAGGAACACAAGAAAATGCAGAATACGCAGCTTAGAAACGATAAGGAACTCCTTGAGGAGTTTAGAACGCCGTATGAGCAAAGGGGTAACGTTCCGGGTGATGTTGTCGGGGCTCTTGACCTGGTGGTTAAGGGTAAGGGCGACAAGGTGGTTGCTCTCCCGCAGGACAAGCAGTTTGCCTCAGAGCTCAGGGATAAAAAGAACAGGCAGAAACAAGACGCTGAAGACGAGTTCTTCAGCAGGAAGGCCCAGGATGCGCTCTCTAAGCTGAGGCAGCTTGGGTAAAAATTAGAAAGCGAGGGATAAAGTGATGGAAGCTGTAGCGACGATTTACACAGGTGAAATGAGGTCACTGGCCCAAAGGGTCAATGAGTACCTGGCGGTAAACAAGAAGACCAAAGCGGAACTGGCAAACGAGCTGAACTATTCGAGGACAACCATATCGAGGTATTTGTCAGGCAAGTATGACAGCGACACGACGGAGCTTGAGGCAAGGCTTGAGGACTACCTCAAGAGCAAGGCCGGACAAAAAGAAGACACTCCGGCAGCAACCGAAACACCGGTTTTGAGGCTGCCGAAAAAGAGAGGGTTCTTTGAGGGCCGGGATGCGGAGAGCGTGATTGGACTTTGCAGCTCCTGCCAGGAAGACATGGGCCTCGGGATTGTGGTCGGCAAGTCGGGGTTCGGCAAGACCCACGCTCTGAAGCACTACGCCAAACTGCCCCGTGTGGCCTATGTCGAGTGTGACGATATCATGTCAAGCCGGGATTTGGTCGAGGCCATCGAGAAGGCCCTCGGCATTCCTCAGACGTACGGGACGATTTGGAAAAGGGTCAACGGCATCCGGGAGTTTTTCAACGTGAATCACGGGTATTTGCTCATCATCGACGAGGCTGACAAGCTCATCAGCAAGTACACTCAGAAGAAAATGGAAATCCTCCGGGGTATTTTTGACCAGGCCGATGTCGGGATTGTCATTGCCGGTGAACCGAAGCTTGAAGCTCAGATAAAGAGTTATCTCACACGGTTTGCCAACAGGATTGACTTCTACACTTCCCTGAAGGGGCTGACCCGGCAGGAAGTGGAGAAATACCTTGAGGGGTACAAGGTCGAGCCGGACGCAATGAATGAGCTGGTCTCCAGGGCCTGCAACCATCAGACGGGATGTTTCCGGCTGCTGGGGAGGACACTGGACAACGTTATCAGGATTATGAATGACACCGGTCAGGAAGTCATTACTCTCAAAATAATCAACCAGGCAAGCAAAATGATGATGCTTTAAGGAGGCGTGAACAATGATGGGTTTAAATGAAACGGTCGCTTGTGCGGTGAACGGCCTGACAGCCGGGGTATTCAGCAAGGAAGAGGTTAAAGAGTCAATCACCGGATTTGTGAATAAGAACTACTTCAGGATTAGCGAGGAGCTTCCCGTCAGTGTATTCCAGGCACTGCATGAAGCCTTTGGAATGACCTTTGAGATACACGACGGGAAGGTCTCGGGGGTCAACGTCGAGGGAGGTTTGATGTAGATGGCAAGAAAGCGAATCAAGAATCAGCCGGTTCTGAGGAGCTGGGCTGAAGTGGATGCGGCCCTCAGAGAGATAGCTGAAAAGGAAATCCAGATTGAGGAAATCGAGGGCGAAATGAACAGGCAAATAAACGGCATAAAGATATCCGCAGGGCTTGAGGCAAAGCCGCTTCAGGACAGGATTGACAAGCTGGGCAAGGATGTCAAGGAGTTTGTCACGGAACACAAAGAGGAGCTGGACGGCAAGACAATGACTCTTAATTTTGGGAGTGTCGGCTTCCGGCTGAGTACGTCGGTCATCATCCCCAAGGCCAAGGAGAAGGTTGCTGAAATCATCAAGAGCCTAAAAATCCGCAGGATGACGGACTGCATCAACGTTGTGGAGACAGTCAACAAGGAAGTCCTCAAGAAGTACGGTGAGGAGGAAATCATCAAGGTCGGGGCAAGGCTCAAAAAAGAGGATGTCTTTTGGTACGAGACGGCTCGGGAGAAGCTCAAGGATATGCATCAATAAGGGGGTGGCGTGATGGGATACAACAAGGGGCGGTCTTATGCCCCTACTTTTACTATTAAGACCATATGGGGGCTGGCGAAGTCGCCGGAGCTGGCTCTTGACGATGATACCCTCTACTCCATCATATACCGGGAGACCGGCAAGGACAGCATGAGGCAGCTCAGCCAGAAGGAAATCAACAAGGTTTGCCATGCCCTCTCTGCCCTGAAGGACTCGGCCAAGGGCAAGGGCGGCAGCGGCAGGACTGACACCGGGGGCAACAAGCTCACCAAGGCGAAAAGACAAAAGATATACCGGCTCACTGGTGAGCTCGGGTGGAACAACAACAACGCAAGAATCAACGGTTTTGTCAAAAAGATGTTCGGGGTTGAACGGCTTGAGTGGCTGAACAACGAGCAGTGCAGCAAGCTCATTGAAATGCTCAAGAAAATGGTGGAAAGGGAAACTGCCAAGAAGGACGGTGATGGTGTTGAAGGAAAAGCTTCGCCGGTACACGCCGGAGCAGATAAAGGTCATTGAGCAGTACTGGGACACCTTGCGTTTTACCAGGAAGACGGGGCAAATAGCTGACGGCATCAAAGAGCGGGAATATGAATACTGGGAACGGTTTGACCCGGCCCTGGTCATTGAGGCCCTGACAATCCATATCAGGAAATACCCGAATATTCGGGAGAGTTATACCCGTGGAATATTGCGGAATCTAAAAGGGGGTGCATCTCTTGGAAGTAACGGCAAAAGTATTAACCCAAAACATGGAACGGCTCAGAACACAAGCGGAACAAAGAGGGATGAACGGGCCGAAGAGGCCTTCAGGAGAAGACTTGCGGGTCTATGAATGTGAGTTATGCCGGGACTCAGGCGTTATCTTCAACCTTGAGAAAAACGTTGGTTATGTGTGTAGCTGCCAGGAGCGGAAGAAGCTGAAAAGGCTTTTAAAATCCTACAACATCAGCGACGAGTTTGTTCACAAGAATTTTGGCAACTTTACCCTTAAAGGCATGGACAAGCGAGTGGTCAACGCTTACATGATTGCAAAGGAGTATTCTGACGGCCTGGTGGACAGGGTTAAGCGGGGAGAAGGTCTGAGGGGTGCGCCGTGGATGGGCCTACTGGGGACATCGGGATGCGGCAAAACTCACCTGGTCACGGCGGCAGCGTATCCGCTCATAGAGCTTGGGGTGCTCCCTATGTTCTTCAACTGGGTGCAGAGCTTTACGGAGTGGTTCGCCTACTACAATAAGCCGGAAGAGGCTTACAAAGTGGACGAAATCCGGCAGCGGATTTACAACTGTGACATCCTGATTGTGGACGATATCTGCAAGGAAAGCCAGAAAGACACTTGGATTAAAGAGTTCTACGGCATTGTTGATTACCGATACCGGAAGCAACTGCCCATCATTTACACGAGCGAATATTTTTATCAACTGGTCGGCTTCTTATCCAAGGCCACAGCCGGAAGGCTCTTTGAAAAAACCAAGAATCCAGAAACCGGAAAGATGTACTTAGCCAAGATGCTCTTAGCTGAGAACGAAGACCCACTGGCCCTTGACTACCGGTTCAGGGATATCTTTTAAGAGGAGGGAATGAAAATGGCAACAAAGAAATGGCAAAAAAAGCTCACAAACAAGGAGAAACGAGCTCTCAAAGAGTTAAGGACTGAACTGAGAGAGAAAGGAATTCTCCCTCCGGTAAAGCCTAAACTCAACAGGAACAAATTCGCTATTGAAGTTGTTAACGAGTTTAGAGAGAGTTTTGGAGCCTTTGGCGACGGTGTTTATCTATTTAAAGCAATTAGCTGCATGACTCCTGATGTGGATATGAATTTAAAGCCCAGACCCAAAATAACTCCTGAGCAGGTCGGGGTCATAAAGGTAATGAAGCTTGCAATGGAAATCAAGAAGTTTGAAAAAGACATTATAGCAAAGGGTGAAACGAAATATAGTGTCGGAGAGTTATACGAGAAGATTATTGCTCCGATAGTAAACCTTTAAGGGAGGTAATTGAGTTGAGTAAAAACAATAAGACGCTGAATGATTTTGAAATCTTTAAAGAGATGAGCTCCCTTATCAGAGAGAATCTGATATCAGAAGCAATCAAAATGAATAATACTGCTAATTTTATGGATTCTGAGGAATTTGAGAAAAAGATTAGGTGCCTAAGCAACTGGCAGATTGCCGAAATCACAAAGGATATAGGATTATGGCATATAAACAGGATGCTCAATGTCAGCTATGAAGACAGGGAGAGAGATAAGCTCAAACTAAGGGAAAGCGGAGAAATTATGGAAGATTTAATGAGCAGGATTAAAAGGGGGCATTAAAATGACGACAATCAAAAAAAAGCTTATAAAATACAATTTTTCAACCGGCAATGAACCGAAGTATATCGTCGTTCATGACACAGGCAATCCCGGCAAGGGTGCGGATGCTGACGCTCACTACAGGTATTTTAACGGTGGCAACCGAAATGCCTCGGCCCATTACTTTGTAGATGACCATTCAATCATCCAAACTGTGGAGGATATAAATGCCTCCTGGCATTGCGGGGATGGCAAAGGCCAGTACGGCATCACCAACTATAACTCCATAGGGATTGAGATTTGCATCAACAGTGACGGGGATTATAACAAGGCCGTCCAAAATGCTATTGAGCTTGTCAAGTTCCTGATGAAGAAGCATAACATCCCCCTGGACAAGGTTGTAAGGCACTACGACGCAAGCCGGAAGAATTGTCCGGGGACTATGAGCTCAAACAACTGGGAGAAATGGAACTGGTTTAAGGGTCAGCTTAAAGAGGAGGCCGCTCCTGCTTCGGGGCTCTACAGGGTGAGAAAGTCTTGGGATGACGCAAAGTCTCAGGTAGGGGCCTACAAAGTCCTTGAGAACGCTAAGGCAGAATGTGACAAGAATCCAGGATACAGCGTCTTTGACGAAAAAGGAAACAAGGTATATCCCCTTCCCTCCTCTGCTCCTGAGCAGCCGGGAGAGACGCAGCCGGAGCAACAGCTCACTCTCATCATGGGCAAGACGGAGGCAACGGCGGCTCAGATGGCCTCCTATGCCTGAAGAGCAATGCAAAGCCTCTTCTGCCGAACTGCACAATTGAAGAGCTTGCACAGGTATTCATTGAGGAGGCAGAGGTTGAAGGCGTGAGGGCTGACGTTGCTTGGGCTCAGGCCCTGAAAGAAACAGGGTATTTCAAATATGGCGGTATCGTCCTTCCTGAGCAGAACAATTACAGCGGCATCGGAGCACTCAACAATAACGCCAAGGGTGAGGCAGCCGTCTTTGAAAGCCCACGGATAGGGGTAAGGGCGCAAATACAACACCTGAAAGCCTACGCAAGCACTGAGGCCCTTAAGCAACCGTGTGCTGACCCACGGTTCCACCTAGTCAAGAGAGGCTCTGCAAAATATGTTGAATGGCTCGGATACGAGGACAATCCCAACGGTACGGGCTGGGCCTGGCCCGGCAAGGGATACGGTTACAGCATCGTCGGCATCCTGAAGGGAATCCTCCAGGAACCGAAGGAAAGCAAAGAGGCAACGGATACCGGAAACGTTCCCCAGTGGCAGAAGGACGCTTTTAAGAAGCTCGTCGAGAGGAAGATTATCAACTCCCCTGAGTTTTGGGAGGGCAGGCTTGGGGAGACAATTACCATCGGTGAGGTCATGGGTATCCTGGCGAACACGCTTTAAGCAAAACAGCTCAGGAAAGGGGGTGGCCGCTGTGGACGGCTTAATTGATGAGCTGACACCGGAAATGATTCCTCAAGGCATCTATCGTGATATTGTCGAAAAGATTGGAGTCGCCAATTTTATCAAGCTTGCTGAGCTCGTGGGGGGAGCGACAATCTACATACCGAAGGCAGAATCTTTCCTCCGTCCGGCAAGAGACCTCCGTATCAAGCAAGAGTTCAACGGCTACAACCACGCGGAGCTTGCAAAAAGATACAACCTGAGTGAACGTTGGATAAGGGCGATATGCGGAGAGGGTCACGCCGAAGGTCAGATAAGTTTGTTTGACTTCGATTACAGCCAGGAGGAGAATACAGAAGAAATCAAGGAATCGGCAACAGCTTAGAAGCAATTTTCAGAAGTACTTTGAATATAAGGTACTGAAAAAGCCTGCTAACATGATAAGTGTTAAGAACATAGTTCTTAACACTTATTTTTTCAAAGGAGGGAGAAAGTGTGGAAACAATGCAGCAGCTCTTCAACCAGGTGGTCATTGACATTGCAATGGCGGCTCTTGCTTTGCTGGCGGCTTATGCCATTAACGCTCTGCACAAGCTGACGGAAAAGGCAAAGCTTGAGACAAAGCGGCTCAAAGACGAGGAGCAAAGGAAACTCTTGATTGACGCACTGGAAGACATCGAAATCCTGACAACAAAGACGGTGACGGAGATTGAGCAGACAACAGCGCAGGCCCTGAGAGAAGCGGTCAAAAGCGGAGTCAGGGACAGAGCGGAGCTTGAAGCGTTATCCAAGAAGGCTTTCGACGAGATTGCCGATGCGTTAAAGCCGGAGGCTAAGGCTCTGATTGAAAAGCATTTCGGGAATTTCTCAAAATATCTGACAAAAGCGATTGAGACAAAAGTGTTTGAAGTCAAGAACGGTCTGTAAGGGGATAACGACGTATGGAATTAAGTTGGATTCTACAAACAATCACGGCCATTGCGATTGGTGTCATCGGTTATTTTCTCAGGAACACGATGGCTGAAATCAAAGAAGGCATCAAAGAAAACGACATGAAGGTCAAAGAAATCGAGGCGAGACTATCAAAGGACATTGCCGGAGTCAAGGACGAGCTCCATGACTTAAAAAGCGATTTGCCCTTTGTTTACGTTTTGAGAGAGGACTTCATCCGCTCCCTCAACAACGTGGACACCAAGATGGGTAATATAGACAGCAAGATTGACAAGCTGCTGCACTTCAAGGGCAATAGTAAGGGGGAATGATGCATGGATGAACGTACAGAACGGGAGGTCAAGCAAAATAAGGCGATAAGGGGTTATATCATCCGCTCATTAGTCAAAGGACATCAAAACTCTTTATTGCTCAGACAGATAACCAATGCACTTGTGGCAGACGGTTTAATCGTATCTCCCGACATATCGAAACACCTGGATTATCTCTTGGAAGCCGGGTACATCAGCTTTACCGACAAGACGGTCAATGCCTATAACGCATACAGAAAAGATGCAGTAATTAAGCTCACGAGGAAAGGTGTTGACCTGGTTGAGGGGACGCTTGATGACCCGGGAGTTGATGTCTGATGGGCAAGGAAAGAGCAAGGACAAGAATCAACTCCAAAATTGACTCCCTGCCGGACGAAATCCGGGCCAAAGTGGACGAAATGATTGTTGACACAAGCAACACCTACCAGGAGATTGCTGACTGGGTAAAGTCCCAGGGATACGAGGTCAGCAAGAGCAGTGTCGGCAGGTATGCCATGAGGACAACGGCGGCAACACAAAGGCTGATTGAAGCCCAAAAGCAGACGGAGGCCCTTGTCAGCGTGGTCAAAAGAAACCCTGACATTGACTACACGGATGCAGGGCTCATGATGCTGATGGACGGCCTGGTCAAGAAGCTGACAACCGCAGAGGAAGAGTTTGACCGGATGCCCCTCGACAAGGCCGGGAGGCTGATAACGGCAATCAGCCGGACGAAGGTCTATAAAGACAGGGTTAAGCAGGACATGAAAAAGAAAGTCGAGCTTGCCTTTCAGGGTATGGAAAGTGAGCTGATGGCCGCTATCAAGTCAGACCCGGAACTTGCCAAGGAATTGAAATCAGTGCTTGAAAGAGCCAAAGAAAAGATGATGCAGGATGATTAAGCTTGATGAATATATCCAGCGGTTAGAGGAGCAAGACACCGAACTCATACAAAACATGGAATACCAAAAGCGGTTATTTGAAGACTATGTGATGCGAAACAGCCAACACCTTGAGGTCAGAGAGAAGCTCCTGAAGGAGTACAGGGCCGGGGCAGAACTGACAGGCCAGAAGGGTCTCAGGAAAAAACTTGCCGCTATAGACCTCGGATATTTCGGAAGGGCTTATCTCCCCCATTACTTTGTCCGGGAATCCCCTCCCTTCCATGAGCGGCTGGATGATATATGGACTCAGGGAGTCATGAAGGGCAAGAATCCCCTCACCCAGCACAAGGAAATTGCCAGGGACAAGGGATGCAGGAGAGGAACTGCCGCTCCCCGTGGACACGCAAAGTCAACAAACTTCACTTTCAAAGACACGCTGCACGCTATCCTCTACCAGTACAAGCATTACCCCATCATCCTTTCCGACAGCTCGGAGCAAGCGGAAGTCTTCCTGACGGACATCAAGACGGAGCTTGAAGAAAACAGAAACATCATTGAGGACTTTGGAAACCTCAAGGGCAGGGTCTGGAAAAGCAGCGTCATCCTGACCTCGACGGACATCAAGGTTGAGGCCATAGGCTCAGGCAAGAAAATCCGTGGCCGGAGACACCGGAATTGGAGACCTGACCTCATCGTCCTTGACGATATTGAAAACGATGAGAATGTCAACACGCCGGAGCAGCGGAAGAAGCTTGAGAACTGGTTTTATAAAGCGGTATCGAAGGCCGGGGACACCTATACGGACATTGTTTACATCGGGACTATCCTCCACTATGACTCCCTGCTTTCCAAGGTTCTCAAGAATCCTGAGTATCATTGCGTCAAATACCGGGGCGTTATCAGCTTTGCAAGCAATCAAGAACTGTGGGCCGCTTGGGAGGCTATATACACAGACCTTGAAAACGAGCGGAGACAAGAGGACGCACGGGAGTTCTTTGAAGCAAACAAGGAGGAAATGCTTGAAGGAACTGAGGTCTTGTGGGAGGCGAAGCTCTCTTACTATGACCTGATGATAGTCAGGATATCAGAAGGCGAAGCGGCCTTTAACAGCGAGATTCAGAATGACCCGATTGACCCGGACTCATGTACCTTTAACGAGGAGTGGTTTGACTTCTATGATGAGAGCTCAATCAACTTCTCAGACCCGGAGTTTATCATTGTAGGCGCAAATGACCCGTCTCTCGGCAAGAACAAAAAGAGTGACACGTCCTCCATTATTGCGCTGGCTAAAAGTCTGAGGACTGGCTACATGTACATTGTGGAGGCTTCCATCGAGAAGAGGAAACCGGATGTAATTATTGATGATGCCATTGAGATGTCCAAACGGATGAAGCGAGACCTCAAAAAGCCGTTCTATAAGTTCGGGGTGGAGACGGTTCAATTCCAGTATTACTTCAAGGACATCATGGTCAAGAAAAGCGTGGAGGTTGGAGAGTACCTCCCCATTGAGGAAATCCCGAACGTGCAAAACAAGCATGTGAGGATTGAATCCTTGCAGCCGTTTATTAAAAACAAATACCTGAAGTTTAATGCAAAGCACAAGACCCTTTTGCAGCAGTTTAAAGAGTATCCAATGGGTAAAAACGACGACGGCCCGGACGGTGTTGAAATGGCGGTCAGGCTGGCCCTCGGCATCAAAGGCAACACCAAGGTTGACTATAAATCTGTGCTCGGCAGGATGTTGAAGTTCAAAAGAGGGGCTTATTAAGGAGGGTGAGAAACGTTGGCGAAGAAACGCAATAAAGCAAAAGACAAGGCAGTAACCAAGAAACCTGAGCTCTTTGAAATTGCGGTGGCTCAGGTTCAGGACAAATATTCAACCTACCCCTCTAACGGGCTGACACCGGTCAGGTTGGCGCAGATATTCAGAGAAGCCGATGCCGGGGACGTTCTGAGGCAGATGGAGCTCTTTGAGGAGATGGAAGAGAAAGACCCTCATTTGTTCTCCCAGCTTCAGACCAGGAAGAACGCAGTCACCGGACTGGATTATGAGATTATCCCCTTCTCTGACGATGAGGCCGACAAGGAGATTGCTGAGTTTGTCAAGCAGGAGATTGAGAGCCTGGAGAACCTTGAGGATGTCCTCATGGACTTGCTGGATGCCATAGGCAAAGGGATTGCCATAAGTGAAATCATTTGGGCCTATGACGAGGGCAAAGTCACCATCCAGGATATCAAGTGGCGGCATCAAAAGAGGCTGTTTTGGGACGAAAACGACATCCTGAAAATCACAACGAAGGACTTCCCTTCCGGGATTGAGATTCCTGAAAACAAGTTTATTATCCACCGGTACAAAGCGAAGTCCGGTCATCCCGCAAGGGCTGGCGTGCTCCGTGTGGTAGCCTGGATGTACCTCTTCAAGAACTATGACCTCAAGGACTGGGTAAGCTTTTGTGAAGTCTTCGGGATGCCTTTGAGGCTAGGGAAATACAATCCCTCGGCAAGCGAAGAAGACAAGCTGGCCCTCATGAGGGCACTGGTACAGATTGGGACGGATGCAGCCGGTATCATCCCGGACGGGACGGAGATTGAGTTCAAGGAAAGCGCAAAGACAACCTCAATCAATGTCTATGAGTCCCTGGCCCGGTTCTGTGACGAGCAGATATCAAAGGCTGTGCTCGGTCAGACCCTTACCTCTGATTCGGGAAGCGGCTCCTATGCCCAGTCAAAAACCCATAACGAGGTAAGGCATGATTTGACGGTTGCGGACTGCAAGGCCCTGGCCGCTACTCTCAGAAGAGATTTAATCCGTCCTCTCGTGCTCTTCAACTACGGGGAAGACAAGAGAATCCCGTATCTCAGGTTTGATTCTGAGGAGGCCGATGACCAAAAGGAAACGGTTGACATCTACGAAAAGCTCATTTGCAAGATAGGCTTAAAGATACCAACGGCTCACCTGTACAAGAAATTCAGTATTCCAAAACCGGAGGAAGGAGAAGAAGTGGCAACTCCTCCAGGAGGAGCGTCCGGTGTGCCCCTTAGAGAGGCACTGAAGTTTATGAGGAATAAAAGCGACAGGGAGCTTGAGCGGATTGATAAAGAGTACCAGGTGCAAATTGACAAGCTGGCTGACGTGGCCGTTGCCCAAAGCTCAAGTGTTTTTGCCAAAATTTTTGAGCCGGTGATGGAGCTGCTCAACGATTCGGAAAGCCTGGAAGAACTCAAAAAGCAGCTTGAAGATGAAAACTTTGTCGAGGCCCTTTATAAAAAGATGGACATCAAAGACCTTGATGAGCTCCTTCAAAAGGCAATGTTCTACGCTGATATGCTCGGAAGGATGAAGGAAAATGAAAGACCTGTTTGAGCTATTGACCAAAGAAATTGTCTTTGAAGAAGCGGTGAGCTACTTCGGGGATAAGCTCCCGCTGAAGCCCTCGGAGTTTTACAAGCTGGCTGACGAGTACAGGAACAAGGCTTTCACGGTTTCGGGATACTCCAAAATCCAGGTGCTCAACAAATTCCATGACGAGCTCTTGAAGGCAATCAAGGAAGGCACAACCTTGAGGGACTTCAAGGACAGCATGAATGAGTTCCTGGAAAACAAGGGTTATAAGGGCATCACAAACTTTCAGGCCGACAACATCTTTAGGACGAACATTCAAACATCCTACCAGGTCGGCCACTACAGGCAGATGACCTCACCGGAGGTTTTGAGGCTCCGGCCTATTGGGAGTATGACGCAGTAGGCGACACGCACACAAGGCCCTCTCATTTGGCGATGGACGGCAGGGTTTTCAGAGCGGATGACCCTGTTTGGGATACCTGGTATCCCCCGAACGGCTTCCGGTGCCGGTGCGGGGTGAAGACCTTATCGGAAAGGCAGGTCAGAGAAAGAGGTCTCAAGGTGGAGACGGGGGCTCCCCAGGCCGCTGAGGTTGACGGGAAGTTTGTGAACATACTTCCTGACCCGAACTTCGCAAACAATCCGGCAAAGGTGCCGTTTAAGCCTGACCTGAAGGACTATCCTGAGCCGCTCAAAAAAGCGTTTGAAAGGAGAGAGGCATCAAAGAAAAAGACGAGCAAATAAAAGCCCAAATTTAATAGTTTTTCCACTCGGTAAGGTATTTATACCTGAAACAAATTTAACCCCCGTTATAACGCGTGCTAACGGCGTTAGAAACGATATTGAGAGGTGGGTGCATGGTAAAGGGATTAGTTTTGAGTATGAGCTCTTCGACAATAGAAGGAGTCCCCGATGTGGTCAACCTCCTGCCGCTCGGGAAGGTCAAGTCGCAAAAGGGAGACTTCATTGTTGACAAAGAGAGCTTTGAGCGAATCAGGAACACCTTCAAGGAAAGGGGTATCGACATTGTTATTGACTATGAACACCAGACCCTTGAGGATGTTCAGGCTCCTGCCGGTGGATGGATAAAGGATTTGTTCATCCGGGACGGAGCGATTGCGGCAAAAGTGGAGTGGACTCCCAAGGCCCAGGAGTACATCAAGAACAAGGAATACAAGTACCTCTCCCCTGTTGTCCTGGTGAGAAAGAGTGACCAAAAGGCGGTTGTTCTCCATTCCGTGGCGTTGACAAACACACCGGCGATAGACGGTATGTTTGCGATAGTAAACTCAATAAACCTTGATGATTTTGAAGAAGGAGGAAAGGACATGGATTTATTAAAGAAACTGGCGGCTCTCCTCGGCCTGGCTGAAGACGCTACAGAGGAGCAAGTAATTCAGGCTATCAAGACAGCCGTTGGCGAAGTCGAGAAGCTGAAAGAGGAAGCCAAGAAGCAGGAAGAAGGCACGGAGCCGGTTGCCAACAAAGTCATTTGCGGCCTGCTGGGGCTCGACAGTAAGGATGCAAAGACTGAGGACGTGGCTGCCGCTATCATGGCCCTGAAGAACCCGGCAAACTTTGTGCCGGTGGCAGAGTTCAACAAGCTCAAAGAGAGGCTGGACAAAAAGGACAGTGAGGAGCTTGTGACCAAGGCGTTAAAGGCGGGCAAAATCTCGGCGGCTCAAAAAGAATGGGCTGAGGAGTACGCTTGAAAGACCCTGAAGGCTTCAAGAAGTTTGTTGAAAAGGCCCCTCAAGCCGTCCCGATGGGAGAGTTGGGAATGGAAGACACCAAACAGAGCGACGGCAGGCTTGAGGAAACCACAATGGCCGTGTGCAAGATGCTCGGGGTGTCCAAGGAAGACGTTGAGAAATACGGAAAGGATGTGAAGTAACATGGCACTGACAGCAGGAAGGAACACCGTTGAAGTCCAGGACGGGAAAACCCTGGTGCTCCCGGTAAAGGCCAACGCCAAGATTTTTGAAGGCTCCCTGGTTGTGCTTGATGCAACGGGGTACGCCGTTCCGGGGAGTACGGCTGAAGGACTGAAGGCTGCCGGGAGAGCTGAGGAGTTTGTTGACAACACCGGGGGCGCAGACGGGGCCAAGACGGTCAGAGTCAGGCGGGGCGTTTTCAAGTGGAATAATGACGATGCCAATCCTGTGACCGAAGCGGACTTAATGAAAGACTGCTACATCAAGGATGACGAAACCGTCACCATGCTGGCGGTGGGAACGTCCGTCGCCGGTAAGGTGATTAGGCTTGACAACGGTGAGGTCATTGTTGAAACGCTTTAATGCCAAAACATTTTAATTCTGAAGGAGGCTAAAAAGGCTATGATAGTTAACCAACAGGCGTTACACGGAATTACGACAGGCTTTAAGACCATCTTCAACAAGGTCTTTAGCGAGACAAAAGTCCTTTGGGACAAGATTGCAACCAAAGTCCCCAGCGAGACCGGGGAAGAGAATTACAAATGGCTCGGAAAGATTCCCCGGATGAGGGAATGGATTGGAGACAGGGAGATTCAAAACCTTGCTGCCTCCGATTACACCATCAAGAACAAGGACTTTGAGCTCACCATCGGCGTTGACCGGAACGACATCGAGGATGACAAGATTGGTGTCTACAATCCGGTTATCCAAGATATAGCTCAAAGCACGGCAACATTCCCGGATGACCTTGTTTTTGAGCTCCTGAAAGGCGGCTTTGAAAACAAGTGCTATGACGGGCAGCCGTTCTTCTCTACCACTCACAAGGTAGGTAAAAAGACGGTCAGCAACAAGGGCACAAATAAGCTCTCTCCTACCTCCTATGCGGCAGCAAGAAGCGGCATGATGTCATTGACCGACGAACACGGACGGAGCCTGAAGCTCATTCCCAACCTGCTTGTCGTTGCCCCTGGCAATGAAGAAATGGGGAGAAAAATCCTCCTGGCTGAGCAGATTGACGGCTCGACAAACATTTACAAAGGCACGGCTGAGCTGCTTGTTGTTCCTGACCTGGCCGGAAGTGATGACGCATGGTTCCTGCTTTGTACCACAAAGCCCCTGAAGCCGCTCATCTTCCAGGAGAGAAAGGCTCCGAAGTTCGATGCCCTGATTGACGATAAGGACGAGAATGTCTTCATGAGGAAACAGTACCTCTATGGAGTGCATTCCAGGCTAACGCCGGTTACGGCTTTTGGCAGATGGCCTTTGGCAGCACTGGCGAAGTTGCGTAAAGGGATGATGCGGAATGCCTTACTGCACGGTTGAAGAAGTCAGGGGAATGATAAAGGCCGATGCCCTCAACATGATAATCGGTGATGAGTACATTGAGGACGAGGCGGAAAGAGAAGCCAGAATCATCCCTATTATCGAGGAGGCAATCAAGGACGCAGACGGGAGATTGACGGGTATCTTGTCAAAAGGTACTCCGTCCCCCTCTCCCCTACCCCGAAGGTAATCAATAAATTCAGCAAGGACATTGCAGTTTACAACCTCTTTTCAAGAGCCGGAATTGATGAAGGAGAGAAAGAAAAGAACTTCTTAAACAGGTACAAAGCCGCAGTGAAGTTCCTGGAGAATGTGGCGAAGGGCGTTGTCGATATCGGCATCACCGACAACACCAAAAAGGCAAACAACGGATTCTCCGCAAACTCAAACACAAGGCTGTTTTCAAGGGACAGCATGAAAGGGATGTAACCCATGTACAGTATTAGACTTGAGGGAGACGTAAGAAAACTCATGAAGAAGCTGAGGGGCCTGGAAGACGTTGACTTGAGAGGCGCAAGCCTGACGTTGGCAGAGGTGCTCAGAACTTCCACGAGAGAAAGGTTTCAGCAGCAAAAGAGCCCGGAGGGGAAGCCCTGGAAGAAATCAATCCGGGCTATCCGGGAAGGCGGCGCAACGCTGACGGACAGCGCAGGGCTGAAAAACTCCATCAAGTCCACTGCTGACAGCACGGGTTTTGCGGTAGGCACAAACAAGGTCTATGCCAGGACTCACCAGTTTGGAGAGAAGGGCCGAAAGGTCACGATCAGGGCCAAGACATCTAAGGGCCTCATCTTCCAGGTAGGCGGCAGATGGATTCGCAAGAAGCAAGTAACCGTCAACATCAAAATCCCTGCCCGTCCTTTCTTGGGCATCTCTGAGGAGGACATGCTGGAAATCAAGGAAACCCTCGAAGATATCATAGCGGAGGCATAAGAGATGATTGGACAATGCAAAGAGTATCTGATACAAAAGCTCAAAGATGCAGGCATTAAGTCAAAAGTGCATACCAGCATGAAGACTCTTGAGAAATCCAATGAAAGCCATGTCGGAGCTGTGTTGTTTGAAGGTGACAGCTATACCCGAAGCGGCTCAAAAACCATCTATGTAGACCAAGAGGGCGTCAAGCGAAAGAGGGTCAAGGTATTCAACCGGAAAACAAGCTTTATGGTTGTCATCGGAGAGTATGAAGAGAGCAAGTGCGAGAGCATCTTTGAGAGTTTCGTTGCCCTGCTGGATAGAGGAATTGAGATTGACGGGAATTTTACGGGGATTGAGGTCGAGGATGCTGACTGGGTGGACGAAAACGACAGCATCTTAAAAGCAAAAATAGCCGTCCAGGTTAAAATCACCTTTGACGGCGGCATATACAAAGACTCTGCACTCGGCACAATGAGCGAGTTAGAGCAAACACTTGAAAAGGAGTGAGACAATGGCGACGAATAAACCGCAGCCGAAACTCCTCCTGAGCTCCTCACCATAGAGGAGCTGAAGAGGATAAACAAAACGCCTGACCGGGTGTTTGAAGCATGAAGGCCGCTGAGAATTGGAAGACCGGGAAGTCGGTGACTCAAGCGGATTATGAGAAGGCATTGAAGGGATTCTTAGAGTCCCCAATGGGAGGAAAGAAGGTGAAGAAAGATGCTAAGGGACGTTAATACCATCATCACAGACGGCGGGCTTGGGGTGGATACCGCCAAGGGCGAAGGGATTCACTTCAAGATAGGGGTCTCCCCCGTTGTGTCCGATGCGCCGATTGTCATAACCGGCAGTATGAACGCCAAAAAAATCAAGGAAAAGCTGGGGCTCTCCCCCCTTGCCGATGCCTGCATGGACAGTGTGGAAAACGGGTCAAGCATGATTTATTGTCTGCCGGTGGCTGCATCCATCCCCGGCACGGTCGGGGAAGTCGTGAAGGCCGGGACGGGGCTCGGGACATGCACGGTGCAGGGGACACCGAACAACGCCTATGAAATCATCGTGAAGTTTACCGGGGCAGGCGGGTTCAATCAGGCGGTGCTCAGGTACTCGGTGGACGGAGGATATTCCTTCTCTGAAGAGATTACCCTTGCAGTCAACGGAGAGCTTGACATTCCATCCACCGGCTTGAAGTTTGTCTTCACGGAGGATGCGGCAACTCCGGCAGACTCCTACAAGATAGGCGACACCTACACCGTGAAGACCGAAGCTCCGCAGATGACCAATGATGACGTGCTCACGGCAATAGATAAGTTGAGGACTGTCAACTATTCATTTGAGTACGTGCATGTCGTGGGAGAGTCAACAAAGGCTCTTTGGGCGGCAATCTCCACGGAGCTGGGAAGACTCTTCGGGATATACAAAAAGCCGATGTTTTTCGTGCTTGAAGCAAGGAACATCCAGGAAGGGGAAACCCTTGACGAATACGCTCAGTATCTCGTCAATGAGAGGGTTGGGCTCCAAAACACCGACATCCAGATTGTAACGGCCCGGTCGCTCTATACAAGGATGGACGGCACGGTCAAGGACATCAACAACGCCGGGATTGTGTGCGGCCTGTATTCCAGGGCAAAAATCCAGCAGTCCATTGGCGAAGTGAAGAGCTTCAGCATAGCGGAGAACAAAATGCTTGAACTGCTTCCCAGGGGAATTGAGGACTACCTCTCCCTGCTGGATGAAACGAAGTACCTGACATTCAGGAAGTACGAAGGAATTGAGGGCTTTTACGTCACCAACGCAAGGATGATGTGTCCTGACGGTTCTGACTACAGATATGCTGAAGATGTCAGGGTCAAAAACAAGATTATCAGGGAAACAAGGAAGCAGGCCCTCCAGGAGTTGCAAAGCGACATCGACATGGAAGATGTCCAGGGCAGCCTTGAAACGATAGCCAAGTTCATCCTGGCTCCGGTTGACACGATGGTAAGAAACAAGGAAATCTCTTCTGCAAGAATTATTGTCCCCGAAGCCAGGACATCCTTGTGACCGAAAAGCTCAACGTCATTATCAGGTTTGTCCCCATCGGCCATGTGAGGGAAATCGAGATTGACCTTGGAATGGAGAACCCATTCAGGACACAACAGTAAGGAGGGATGAAAAGTGGCTATTATAAACGGCAAGGTTTATGACTGGTCTGACGTGTCGGTCAAGCTTCCGGGCCTTGAGATTGAAGTCCAGGAAATCTCTTATGATGATGAGCTGGAAAAAGAGGCTGCCTATGGGAAGGGCAGCAGGCCCAGGGGTTACGGCACGGGCAACTATAAGTCGGAGGGTAAGTTGAGCCTGCTCAAGGATGACTTTGATGACCTGGTTGCTTACTGCAAGCGGAAAGGGGTTTCGTTGTACAAGCTCGTCATCCCCAAAATCATTGTGAGCTATGCCAACCAGACCTCAAAGACCAAGACGGACGAGCTGGACACGGTTACTTTCACCAAGACCAGCCAGAAGAATGCCCAGGGCGACAAGTCCCTGAAGGTGGACATGGACTTTATCATCGTCAACGGCATCATCAGAGACGGCTTGAAGCCCGTTTAATGAGCGTTAATCTCAAAATAATTGACAAATAGGAGGATGAGGAACGTGGAAGACAAGAACAAAACGGCGGCAGAAACCACGAAAGCCAAGGACGATTTTGAAGCCTATAAAGCCAAATACGGGAAGCTTTACCGGGTAAACGCAACCGTTGAGCCGGACGATTCGACAACGGTCGAACTGGTGTATTTATTCCAAAAGCCCGCAACGGCATCCTATGACAGGTATGTCAAGAGCACGGCGCAGAGCCCGACAAAGGCACTCAGGGCGTTTGTCCTGGATAACGTCATCGAAGAGCAGCATCAAAAGCTTGAGGCTGACCTTGAGGAATACCCGGCCCTTGCTCTCAGTGTCGGTGAGAAACTGCTGAACATGCTGGGGTTGTCTAAAGACATAAATTTAAAGCTGCTTTAGAAGAGCAACTCCAGGAGGTAAAGGGTAATTTCATCGAAGCCGGTTCGCTTGAAATTTACAGGTATCTACCTCCTGCTCTTCTAAAGAAACCTGTGGGAGAGATGGATATTGAGGAGTTTTTGAGAGCCCTTGCTCAAGCTAGATATATCCAGGAGCTTGAGAAAAACGTGGTCGCAAGGGCCGTCTCGGAAGTCTTCTCAGAATAAAGAAAACCGGCCTCTTTAAAAGGTCGGTTCTTTCCTTAAAATCCAGCTCTTATATAGGATTGTGGCGTGCTTTGCGGTCTTAAAAACGCCCTCCTTCATCTTGTCCTTATGCCTGCCAAGAGTGTGTTGATGACCTACCCACAAGCAATATGGGGCAACGTAAATGGTCAGGGGCACAAAGACAATAAAGGATATGACAACTCCGGCGCAGAGGGCGAAGACGATGAGTTTTAGGACGAACAGAAGACCTACCAGCAACATGACATCAACCTCCTTTTTTCTTTACTATAGCACAGGTTAGAAATTTTTAACAGGGGGTGAGAGACAGCGTGAGTTTAGATACAATTTTTAAACTAAGTGTAATCGTCGGGATGATTGACCACTTGACCGGCCCAATGGCAAGGGTCAACAGCTCGGTCAGCAACTCGGTAAGCAGAATAGACAGGCTCAATCAGTCCTTTGGCGAAATGACCAAGACCGGGATTGCAATGGCGGCGGTAGGGGCTCAGATAACAGGCGCAGTGCTCTCCCCTGTGGCAGCAACCTTTGAAACACGGAGAGCCCTCGGGGAACTGTCCTCGGTCGGCGTTAAAGACCTTGTAGCCCTTAAAAAAGCAGCCAAAGACTTTTCGGACACTTGGGCCGGGACAACAAAGGCGCAGTTCGTTTCGGCGGCCTATGACATCAAGTCCGGTATATCCTCCTGACTGATGAAGGGGTTGCAAAATACACGGAGTTTGCCGGTATCACGGCCAAGGGCACAAAGTCAACCATTGCCGAAATGACGAGCCTGTTCGCAACCGGGTACGGGATATACAAGGACTTTTACAAGGACATGAGCGACATCGAGTTTGGGGAGATGTTCTCTGCCGGGATAGCAAAATCAGTGCAGCAGTTCAAAACAACCGGCTCAGGCATGGCCCAGGCCATTCAGACCTTGGGGGCATCGGCAACCACGGCAAACGTGCCCCTTGAAGAGCAGCTCTCCATCCTTGGTATGTTGCAAGCAACTATGAGCGGCGGTGAGGCGGGAACAAAATACAAGGCTTTCCTGGCATCGGCGGCCAGAGCCGGGGACGAATTGGGGCTCAGGTTCACCGATGCGAATAATCAACTCCTGTCCATGCCGGAAATCCTTGAAACGCTCAGGGCCAAGTTCGGAAGCACGTTGGATGCCGCAGAAAAGATGCAGATACAAAAAGCCTTCGGCACGGATGAAGCGGTTGCCTTGATTGACCTGCTCTATAACAAAACGGGAGACCTGCAAAACAATATTGTCGGCATGTATGGTGAACTGGGCAAAGGGATTGAGGTCGCTCGGGGCATGGCGAACGCTATCAACGAAACCGAAGGAGAGAAATATGTCAGGCTGACGCAGAGAATCCACAACGTCACAGAAGAAATCGGGAATCAACTGCTCCCAACGGTGAACATGCTGCTAGGCAAGGGTGAAGCGGTTCTCGACAAGATAAGCGGATGGATTAGCCGGAATCAGCAGCTCGTCAAGGTGCTTGCCATTATTGTGATGATGATAGGGCTGACCCTGACGGCCTTGGGGACTTTCATTACAGTTGTCGGCGGCGTGGGCCTTGCGTTCACAAAAACGGCTCAGATGGCAACCGGCTTTTGGTCTACTCTTAGGAAAATACCGGACACGCTAACCACTATCAGGATACAGGCCATGTATGCCGGTGATGCCATAAGGAACGGGTTTGCCTCAGCCAAGACCTTTGCTTCAACGGCGGCGACGAGCATCAGGAACGTGGCGACATCCATCGTCAGCATGGGGAGAGCTGCCGTTGTCAATGGAACGGCGGCGGTCAAAAACTTTGTGCTCAGTCTGGTGTCGATGGCAAGACAGGCGGTTGTCACGGCGGCCACGGCCATGCCCGGCCTGATAGCTTCAGTATGGTCTTTCACCGCTGCTTTACTGGCTAACCCTATCACCTGGATTATCATTGGGATTGTGGCGTTGATTGCGGCCCTGGTGCTCCTATGGAGAAACTGGGACACGGTTATTAACTTCCTTCAGGGTGCTTGGAACTCCGCTGTCACCGGCGTTGTCAACGGGTTTAACAGGATTAGGGAAATATTCGCAAGCGGTATTCAGTGGATTAAAGACTTCATAACCGGGTCTTTGGCCTGGTTCAGGGAATCGGGCTCAAAGATACTGACAACGTTCACGGAAGGGATTAAGAGCGCAATATCGGCCCCCGTTGAGGCTGTCAAGGGCGGCCTTGCCAAAATCAGAAACCTGCTCCCCTTCTCGGATGCTAAAGAAGGCCCTCTCTCCTCCCTTACCCTGTCGGGAGAAGGGTGTTTGAGACAATCACAAGCGGTATGGTGCAGACTCAAAACCTTCCCGCTGAAGCAACTGAGAACGCCTTCTCCCATGTTGACCTGACGGCCCAGGAAGGCATTAAAAAGGTCAACCTGAAGGAAATAACCAGGGAGAAATCGGAAAGCAGTGAAAGCTCCAAGGAGAAAGAGAATGGAACCGTCATCCAAAGGCTCATTGTCCAGACAGATATCAGTAAACTCAAAGACCTTCAAATGCTGTTTAGGTTGCTGAAAGAGATTGAGGACTATATAAACAGCAACGGAGGAGAGCCAACACCGGTCGGGGAGGGATAATCTTGATATACATTGATGACAGTATCGTTAAAGTTGGAGGGGTTGTCCTCCCCGGCCTCTTCAAGAGTATCGAGATAAAAGGTGATGCGCTAATTGAGGAGCAAGAAGTTGAAGGCAGGAGCACGAAACCGAAGCAGGCAACGGGATATGAGGACGCAAAGATTAACTTGGAACTGATTCTCCATGACGGGCCGGTTCTGACAAAGCTCCAAAAGCTTGAAGCAATCCAGAACCTCTTCAAGAAAAAGGGGCAGGTAAAGCCCATCATATACGAGATAGTCAACGAGCACACGGCGGCCAGGGGCATCACACAGATTCTGTTTAAGAACCTGACAACAAAAGAACAAAGCAAAAACGACGAGCTCACAGTCATGATTGAATTTTGGGAGTATATCCCGATGACCATCACTGCAACGAAGGCGGGAAGTACTTCCGGCACTTCGGCGGCAAGCACGGCAAAGGCGAATCTGACTTCCGAATACCAGGGATATTTGAGCAGCCGTGGGACGGCTCCGAAGCTTCATGACAAGACCGCAAAAACAGCGGCGACAGACAACGCAGAGACCCAGGCATACAAAAGCAAGCTTGCTGCAATGCCTTATTAGTGAGGTGAGAAAGTGGAAACAAGTGAGCTTTTTTATCCCGAAACCAATATCAACATCGGGGGCTATGGCTTTCAAAAGGGCGTTGAGATAGAGGTTTTCTCCTCGAAAGATTCATACTTTGACTGGGCAAAAGTCAGGTTTACCCAGCAGTTTAACGAGAAAATAACCCTCAGCAAAAAGGACAAGGCCCTGATTCAGCTCGGTTATAACGGGGTTTTCGATGAGGTATTTGAGGGATACGTGGTCAATCCCATGAGTGAGGGCAGCTACTCAAATGAGGTTGTGCTCAAGGATGACATGATACGCCTTGAAGAGACGTACATCACAAACACTTTCCTGGACGCAACTCCTCAAGAGATATTAAGGTTCTGCCTGAACAAAGCTGGAATCACGAATATGAGAATATCCTCGAAGGTCTACCAAAAGAAGAAAGTTGTTCCTGTCTTCAGGAAAAACGTTATAGCGGTCATTGAGGAGATTCACTCTATTTGGAAGATCAAAGAGGCGTTCTTCTTCTCGGGAGGGGTGTTTTACTGGGGAGAAAAGCCGGAGCAAAAGAAGGTATATGAGTTTGAGTATGGCGTGAACATTATTTCCCTTGAGAGGCCGGGCGGGGTTTGGGTGCTTGAAACGGTGTCAACGCCTTTCATCAAGCACTCACAGAAAATTATTGTAAGGCATCCGAAGATATCCGGGGAGTTCGAGACAAAGAAAGTTGTCTTTACTACCAATGATGCGGGGTTTATAAGGACGTACATCTATTTTAGGGAGGGAGAGAAATGTTGGAGCAGATGATTCAAAACGTCATTGAAAAGCTTATAAAGACGAAGTATGCACACATTAAGCTCTCCTCTGCCGTGTACGCAAAGGTTACAAAGGTTCAGCAATACCCGGACTATTATCTTTACAATCTCAAAATACTTGACGAAAACAAGGCGGTCAATGCTGAATTTCCTGAGATTCCTGAAGTAAAGTCAAAGGTTGTGCTTGAAAGCGGGGATGTGGCGGCGGTGCTCCTCCTCTACGGCCAACTAAATGTTTATATCGTGGGGAAGGTGGTTTGATGGCGGGTCTATATGATACGGACGTAAAGCTTGATGAAGATTGGCAATTGACGGCTGCTGCCAATGGTGACGCTCCCCTCTCCTCTGATACGGACTGCTTTATTCAGGATATCAGGCTTGAGGCACTGTCCCAGGAGGGAGAGCTCTTCTATGACGAGACATGGGGATGGTCGCTTCTTGACTTCATTCAAGCGGATGATGACGAGCTGGTAAGGCTGGAAATCGAGCAAAGGATTCGGACGAAGCTCTCAAGGCGTGAAGAAATCGATAGCGAGACAATACAAACAAAGCTAAGTTTTGAGGATGATAAGATATCCGTCAAGGTGGCGTTGAAGTTTACTAATGACTCAAAGCAGTACATCTTAGATATTGTACTGGATAGGGTCAGGGTCGAGGTGGTGATGGTGTAATGATTGACGAGAAAATATTGGATGAAATCCTTCCGGTGCCGGACAGAGAGGAAATGAAAAACTCGATCGTGCAGGAACTTAAGGACGAGGGCTTTAAGATATCAAACTTCAGCTCAGGGGGAATCTTCTATACCCTGCTGATGATAGTCATCCAGATTAGAATCGAGCTGGTGAAGCTCCTGAGAAAGGTTCTAAACAATATGTTCCTGTCCCATGCTGAAGACGTGTGGTTGGAGCTGAAGGCGGCAGACTTCTCCAAGAAGAGAAAGCAGCCGACAAAGACAAAAGGATATGTAACCCTTGAAAGGGACGCTCCTGGAGATGCGGTCAAGATAGCCAAGGGGGACATATTCAAGACGGAGCAGGATATCAACGGAGAGGAGCTCCGATTTCTGGCGGTCGAGGACACGGTTCTACAAAAGGACTCCTTGAGCCAAAAGGTTCTTGTCCTGGCTGAGAACGAAGGTGCAAAATACAACGTTCCACCGGGACAGATAAACAAGTCGCTCACTCACATTGAGGGCATTGACAGGATATTCAATGATTCTGACTGGCTTGTTCAGGAAGGGAGTGACCTTGAGGATATCGAGAGCCTGAGAGATAGAACCCTGAAATCATGGGCAGAGCTCTCCACCATGCCCATAGCTGACAAATACAAGAATGTTTGTGAAGGAGTCGAGGGCGTTCTTTTTGTAAGGGTTGACGATATGCATCCACGAGGCCAGGGGACTATTGACATCATAGTGACCTCGACGGCGGGAGCCGCAACTCAAGACCTGCTTGACAAGGTTGAGGCCCAGGCCGTCACCATAAAGGGGCCATATGACAACCTGCTGGTGAAGTCTTCGGAGATTGTGGAACAGGATTTTGATATCATCATCTATATTGCGGAGGATGCAAGCGACGAGGGCGTTCAGGAGAAAGGTGAAGCAATTATCACCGATTTGATGAAAATCAGGAAAGACAGGGAGCTCAACCGGCTTTACTTAGATGACATCAGGTATGCCCTGAAAAGCGGCATCCAGGTTTACAAGAAGTCAGACATTATCTCCCCTGCCGATGACGTAATCCTGAGCAATGATAAAGTGATTGTGCTCGGTCTGCTCAATATAACCGTTGAGAGGGTGTAAAGGTATGTTTGAAAAGTTTCAGGACTATATGTATTACCTGCTCTTTGGCCCTCTCAAAAAAGTCGCCAAGGCAAAAAACCAGTTTTATATACTCTTCAAGGTGCTCGGGAAGCTGTTTGACCAGACAAAACAAGATATCTTCCGGGTCAGAGCGGAGTCGATGGTAATCAGTGCAAGCAGTCTTATGCTTGAAGAGCATGGGCGTGACCGTCGCATGAAGAGACTCAAAGGGGAAAGCGTTGAAAACTATAGAATGAGGCTTTCAATGAAAAATATTATTGCTGAGAAAGCCGGAACGAATGAAGGTATCCTCCTTGCACTCAAGGCTCTTGGATATGAACAATCACGAATTGAGCCATTTTACATCCATGACCCTGAAAGGTGGGCTGAGTTCCTGGTCTATCTCTCGTCAAAGCAGCAAGTCGGCATCAATGACATGGCGGTTATCGACAAGGAAGTCATGAAGGTCAAGCCTGCAAGTGGAAAGCCCAGTTATGGGATAGAGGAATATACGCAGGTTGAAGCCAGGTCGGAGTTTAAGGGCGGCCTTTACCGGTATCCATTATGCAACACCTTCCTTTGCGGGGTGTGGCCCTACAACAATGATAATGTGGGCTATCTGCTCAGGACTGACTTGAGTCATGAATCGACGTACAGAGAAGGCAACTTCTCCTATCCCCTGGCCGGGACGATTGCTGCATCCGAAAGACTGTATCAAGAAACGGACTTTGTGCAGTGCAACCATGAGAGCTCAACAATAGAGGCAGAAACGGAGTATGAGGGTAATACATTCAACTATCCTCTCTGTAATCAAATAAGGGCGGGAGAATATCCAAACTAAAGGAGGTTTGATGGATGAAGACATTAACTGCAACGGGTATTACCAAACAGCTCACAAGGCTGAAAGACTCATTGTCACATGCAACCTATCTGCTGAACGGGCAGCAAAGACAGACTGATATCTTTAAAACGGAGATAAACCAGGACTTTATAAGGATATTCGTCTACCTGGATGACACTGTTTCGGGAACGGTCAGCAATATCAGTTTAGTTGACAGGGACGGTGATGTGGTGGCTCTTGCAACCAGAGAGTTTATAAAACCTCAATCCAAAGGGCTGTATTCGGTCTTTGCTTATAAATTCGTGGAAGTGGAGGTGAGCTAAAATGAAGCCTTACAATCTCAAGCAATGGCAAGACCATATTGTTGACGAACTAACGGGAGAGGTGATTCAGGAAGGGACTCCCGTCAGTGCGACAAACTTAAACAATATGGAGACCGGTATTCTTGGAGCTGACGGTTTTGCCTCGGTTCTGATTCAACAGGCAATGCAGTCCAAAAGAAGCATAGCTGACCTGGAAGGAGAGCTTGTGGAAGTGTCATTGAGCAATACAATGAGCTATCCCTTTAACAACTCAGAGACAACCGTTGCCCTCCAAAAGGCAAGGGACACCTTGAATTACAGGGTGCTCACTGAGGTTCTAAGCTCCAACGGGTTTGTCGGAGACATTGAGGTGTACGACAAGGCCCTGAACGGCTTTAAAATCCGGTACACAGGCAGCGCAACGAGTGCAACAATCAAATGTTTTATCCAAGGGGGTATGTTTCAATAATGGCGAACGTGATAATTAAGAGCAGCGAGAGGCAAGAAAGGACGAACAGGGTCTTGAGGGACTTTGGACACAACAGCTCAACGGCCAACAAGCAAACAAGGGAATACGCTGAGTGCATTGCTCAGAGGAGTCATGAAGTGATTAAGAAAGCGGAGGGATTGAAAAGATGAACGGTCAGGTAAATATCGTTGAAAAGAACGAAGGGCCAAAAATCAACATCGTGCAGGACGGGACAAAGGTCATCCTGGATGAAATCATGACCCTTGACCTTGAGAAGTACGAAAGGGACTTTGATGTTCATATTAACATTTGCACTAATGAGTTCGGGTTCCTGACCTTCGGGCTCAATAAATGGTATGTTGCACAGATAGACATACCGGCAAGGGCATACGATACCGTCATTGACGGTGAGGATGAGAATGGCAATCCAATGGAAAAGCAATTCCCCATCCCATTTGATATGGGCAAGGTGACAATAACATTATGGGCTAAAGGAGGAGCAACCAATGAGTAATTTTGATGACATGAAATTAGCGGTTGAAGCGTTGTCGGGCGGGAAAAATACGGTCTTGTTTGATGATATGGGGCTCCCTTCAATCATGGTGAGGATACCGCTATTCAAAAGCATTGACGTGATGACCGGTGGAGAAGATGCGGCTCATCCAATGTTTGTTGTGAATGGAGTTCAGAAATCTGAAGTGATGGTCTCCAAGTATCAAAATATTGTCATGTATGACCGAGCCTACAGCCTGCCCTTTAAAGACCCGAAAACAAGCGTGAACTTCGATACAGTAAAAGCCTACTGTGAAAATAAGGGCTTAGGATGGCATCTGATGACGAATGCTGAATGGGCCGGGATTGCGCTTTGGTGTAAGAAAAACGGCTTTATGCCCAGGGGGAACAATAACTATGGAGCTGACCATTCCGCTCCCCATGAGAAGGGTGTGGGAACCTACTTTGACAGTGGAGCCGGGAAGACCGGCAGGGTTGCAACCGGAAGTGGCCCGGCAAGTTGGGCTCACGACAACACCAACGAGGGCATATTTGACCTCAACGGCAACGTGTGGGAATGGGTCGGAGGCTTGAGGCTTAACAACGGGGAGATACAAATTATCCCTAACAACGATGCCGCTGCTGCTGTTGACCAAACGGCGACAAGTGCGTTGTGGAAGGCCATGTTGCAGGACGGAAGCCTTGTGGCCCCCGGCACGGCCAACACTCTAAAGGTGGACAATACCACGGCAGGCGATGCAACCGCTACCTCTCATGATGTTGGTGGAGACCCGAGGATAAACACGGCGGTTGAAAACCAGATGTATACACCGGGAGGCCAGTATGATTACGGATATTCATACACAACCTTCGAAACACTGGCTGCTGAAGCAGGAGTAACAATCCCGAATCTCCTCAAAGCTTTAGGAATGTTTCCGATTGATGCGGCGCATGGGGCAGACGGTTTTTATGCTCGTAACTATGGAGAAAGGCTCCCGTTTCGTGGCGGCTATTGGGGTCGCACTTCCCATGCGGGCGTGTTCTACGTCTCCCTGGCCCACTCTCGTGCGAGCGTCAGTACGCGTCTCGGTTTCCGCTCCGCTTTTGTTACTCTGTAATCTGTTTTCTGAATATCTGTCGGGGAGAGCGATAGCTCTCCCCCCACCCTGAAGTAAGAGAGGAGTTTTAGATGGAGCAATTAAAGATATACCAAAAAATCTATGACATGATAGTCTACGGAAACAACTGCCTACTTCAGTTTCCCAGGTCAGAAAGATATGCGCTTGCAACGGAGATTAAGAAAAGCATGTATACGCTGCTGAGGTTGGCGATAGTGGCAAACAAGAAGTATTATAAAAAGACAACTCTTCAGGAAATGGATGTTGAGCTGGAAACATTAAAAACCTTTATAAGGGTTGCGGCAGACCCTAAATTCAAATACTTGGGACTGAAGCAATATGAAAATTGGAGCAAGATGCTCAGCGAAATCGGGCGCATGTTGGGAGGATGGATGAAGGCAGTAAAGCAGTAAATAAATAAACAAAAACTATGGGGGATGAGTCTATTGAGCTCCCGATTCGTGGCGGCAATTGGGGTAACACTTCCAATGCGGGCGTGTTCAACGTCAACCTGAACAACTCTCGTGCGAACGTCAGTACGAATATCGGTTTCCGCTCCGCTCTGCTCTCATAGTCAATGGCTATAACCTCATGGGGTTATAGATAGCACAGAGAGAACAAAGGGGCTCATTCCCCTGCTGAAAAAGCAAAATATTGAATTGCTATAGAAGCATCGAGTAAGTAATGAAAGATGCTACATATAGTACTAATAAAAACAAGGGGATGCAAAAATTGTCTCAGAAATTAAAGAACCTTTTTCCGAAAATCATTGATTTTGAAAACTTGTACATAGCGGCCCTTGAAGCGAGAAAAGGGAAACGTTTTAGGGATGAAATATTAAAATTTAACAGCCAGCTTGAGGAAAACTTGATTATTATTCAAAATGAGCTTTTATATAAAACCTATGAAGTAGGCAAATATAGGCAGTTCTTTATACATGACCCTAAAAAGAGATTAATCATGCACTGCCTTTCAAAGATAGAGTTGTTCAATGGGCCGTATACAGGATTTTATACCCGCTCTATGACAAACAGTTTATTTTTGATAGTTATGGTTGCAGAGTCGGAAAAGGCACTCATAAAGCGGCAGACAGGCTTCAATACTGGTTGCGGCAGGTAGACCGCAAGAGTCAAAAATACTATTACCTTAAGCTTGATATCTCGAAGTATTTTTATAGAGTCAACCATGCGATATTACTTGACATCCTAAGAAAGAAGATTGTTGATAATGACTTGATGTGGCTGCTTGAGACCATAGTCAACAGTGAGGACGTGGCCTTTGGGCTCCCTGCCGGAATGGAAGCCGATGACTGCCCGGAAGAAGAGAGACTGTTTGATACAGGGATGCCAATAGGAAACCTTACCTCACAACTCTTTGCAAATGTCTACTTAAACGAGCTTGACCAGTATGTAAAGCACAAATTGAGGATACATTACTACATCAGGTATATGGATGATATAATAATCCTGTCGGATGATAAGAAATACTTACACAAGGTCAAGGAAGACATTGGAACATTCCTGAAATCGGCTCTTGCGCTTGACCTAAACAACAAGACTGCTATCAGACCCATATCTTTAGGTGTTGAGTTCGTGGGCTTTAAGATATGGCCTACCCATAGGAAGCTAAAGAAAAAGACTCTGAAGAAGATTAAGAGGAGGGTCAAAACGCTTCAAAAAGCCTATGAAAAGGGGTTGATTGCCTTCGATAAGGTGAATGCCTCAATGCAGTCCTATTTCGGCATCATGAGGCACTTCAACAGCTATAACTTCAAAACAAAACTCCTGAACGAGTGCGTATTTCAACGGGGCGAAGACCAGCACGTCCAGGAGCGTTATTCTCAAAATAATTGGCAAGAGTAAAGCCAAAGACCCTCAGAAATAGTTCTAAAAACCAGCGTTATTTTTGCCAAAAATCATGAGAATTTTTGCCAAAAATTTTGAGCGGCTACAAATGTTCCCGATTCATATCTTCATCACAGCGTGTTAAAATATCTTTGTTGAACTGGATTAAATCTGTAACCGTTGGCACAGGAACAAAGAAATTGCGACGTTGGTAACCAACCTTGTTTTCCACGCTACCTTTTTCCTGACCTTTGTTCGGATTACAGAAAATAGCGTTGAACTTATGATGCAACACAAACCTGGTAAATGTATCTGTCAACTGCCTTCCTCTTTTGGG
The DNA here is from genome assembly GCF_002607855.1 of Desulforamulus profundi. The sequence continues at coordinate 16,892 of NZ_AWQQ01000047.1, read as the reverse complement.
TAGGATTTTTACGACTGCACTGCTCATATTGTCAAACAGTATCCGTGTCGGCACTTTGCCATATACTCGAATATGCGTTGCATTCCTTCAAGAAGACATTCCGTGTTCTGTGATTTGCATAGCTGCACATATCCGCCGTTTGAAGCTGGAAATGAGATGACGAGTTCATAATATTTGGTCAGTGTTCCCACGGCGTCAAAAGCATAAACTTCACCAAAATCCAGCTGCGCCTCTCCGAATACGTGGTACCCTAAAATTGCAGTATCGTAAACGCTCTTGCCAAGTTCTTTTTTTGCTTTAGAAACATAGTTGATGACAGTTTGTTTTCCAACCAGCAGCTTGTCCTTAAATTCAGCTTCTGTGCTTAACCGATCATATACTTTAGTGGCGGTATGCCGCTGTTTTCGGGGCATTTTTAAATCGCTTTCAAGCCATTCATCTATGACAGGTTTTAATGCGTCAAGTCTGCTTTCACGCATCTTGCGAGGCTTGGTTTCTGCATTCCAATCATCTTTCTCCACATATTTTTGACTGTGTCAAAATGATGGCCGGTTTTTTCTGAGATTGCTCTAAGCGACAGGTCTTCATATTCTCGCAGCGCTGTGATATACTGAATTCTCTCCATTGCTATCATCCTTTCAATTCACCTTCCTTGTTAGTCTCAAACTCCAAGGATACCGAATTTTCAGGTCGACTGCAATGGAGCTTCTTTTTGTCCATTGCTGCTACACTTTTTTACTTATATTTGCTACACTTCTATTTTAATATATACAGTGAACTGAGGCAAAATGCATTGGTTGAAAACGCAGTCATGTCAACTCGCAGAATATGATGATCTATTGGTGAGACGGCTTATTGAGAAGTTAACAGTCTTAGATGATAATGACTGTTGAGTTCAGGTCCAGCGTTGAAATTGATGTAGAAATATAATGCATATAACTAACCGCCAGTCGAGGAGAATTATCCTTTATCTGGCGGTGTTTTAATTGTTAAAACCCTCATCAAGTATAAATAGACAATAAATTGCTCATTCACTTGAATGATTGTTCAAGTATCTATTGACATCTTATTATTGCGGTAGTAATATAAACATATGAGCAACTGTTCAAGTATACAATTGAAATAATATCGGAGGTGAGAATGTGGCAAGGAAAATTCAACCAGCTGAAAGATGCGACTGTGATGTTATACATGAGGATACTGTTAATCAAGTTCGAGAAAAAATGCCTCAAGAAGAAACTCTATATGATCTTGCGGAGCTATTTAAGGTCTTTGGGGATTCAACAAGAATTAAGATACTCTGGGCGTTAGATGAAGCAGAGATGTGCGTTTGCGATATTGCATTCTTATTAAATATGACCCAATCAGCAATTTCTCATCAGCTAAGAGTCTTAAAGCAGGCTGAACTAGTAAAGAGCAGAAGAGAAGGAAAGATTGTATTCTACTCTATTGAAGATGAACATGTAAAGCAAATATTTGACCAGGGATTAATTCATATTTTAGAAGAAAGAAAGTAAAGGAGGGCCAGTAATGTTAAAGAAGGAAGTAATTTTAGAAGGTTTAGATTGCGCAAATTGTGCAGCTAAAATTGAAGATGAGGTTAATAAATTAAATGGAGTCAAAGCCTATATGAACTTCATGAACAAGACATTGACTTTAGAAACTGAATCAGAGCAAGAGTATAAGAATACACTACAGCAAGTTGAAACCATAGTGCACAAGCACGAACCGGATGTGGTAGTGAAAGAAAAATCCGTTAACAAGAGCAATAAAAAAGTATTAATACTTGAAGGACTTGACTGTGCGAATTGTGCTGCAAAGATTGAAGCTCAAACACAAAGCCTTGAAGGTGTAAACAGTGCGACCGTTGATTTTGTATCTAAGAAGCTGAC
>NZ_AWQQ01000047.1:0-10000 GCF_002607855.1 Desulforamulus profundi | reverse complement strand
AAACATTTACCAATTGCCGAACTGATTGCTGAAACAGATGCCTATATGGTTAGTTTGGGTTACACAATTTCTACGCTAAGGCATCATCGACAAGCATGGAACGCATTAAAGAATCTGGCTATTGCCAAAGGAGAAGTCTATTTTACAAAAAATCTTGGATTTGAATTGCTCCAAGAGCATTACAAAGTCGACCCGTACGCTTCAAGACTAAGCGAATACAAATCTGTTGTTAGAAGATCTGTGATGCTCTTACTGGAGTATCAGATATCTGGAAGCATTGCTAAACGCATGCCTAAGAGTGATGGAGCCTTTCCAGAACAGTTTTCAGAAATCGGCGAGAAATTTTTATCCCATTTAAGTGAACATAAATTCTTAAAGACAGGAACTCTGCGAAACTATCGTCAAGTACTTAGGTATTTGTTCAGTTTTTTAGCTGCTCATGAAGTCAAGGATATCTGCAATGTGGATATTCAGTACATTAACACGTACCTAAAGACGTTTGCCGGTTGTTCCAAAAGTTATATTGATAATTCGACACGGGTTATAGCCCATATGTTTGAATATGCTTACAACGAAGGCTATACTCACACATCATTTGAGTTCCCGGAAATCTCGGTTTACAAGAATAGAAAAATTCCTGAATACTACTCTGCCGAAGAAGTTAATCAAATCTTAAAAGCAGTAGATCGTGCAAATGCTCGTGGAAAAAGAGATTATGCCATGTTAATTCTAGGTGTGCGTTACGGGCTGAGAATAAGTGATATTAAAGCGCTGGAGCTGAATAACATTGATTTTATAAATAACAGAATCAGCATCGTTCAGCAAAAAACTGAAAAGCCTTTAACTCTTGACCTACTGCCTGATGTAGGGTGGGCTATTATTGATTATTTGAAAAATGGTCGCCCCCAATCTGATTTAGCTACTATTTTTTAAGACATACGGTACCGCACATTCCATTTGCAAAGACTGACAACGTAGCCTATATTATAGGGAAATACGCTCAGGCTGCTGGAATTACCAAAAGAAAATCAGGAAGAGCAAGTTTTCACATGTTACGTTATAGCCTAGCGAGCGATTTGCTTGAGCAAAATATTCCAATCACTACTATATCCAACATACTTGGTCATTCAACACTCAATGTAACCACAGCCTATTATAGAACTCCAAAACTGCAAAGAAGATGGTCTTGGAATAGCGATGCCAAAGGGTAAAATTAAGCTTTATAAAGAAGATGATGCAGATCACTCTCTCGAGTTTATCGGTGAAGATCAAATCGATCATACACCGAAGGACGAGTCAATAAAATTGTCCATTGGTAAAGCGTTTGATATTACTTATGAGTACAATGAATTGGATCGCAAGAAGACTGGTGGATTTGAACATTACAAATATGAGTGTATTATTCGAAATCATAAAGAGGAAGCAGTTGATATCATCTTTGAACCATTTATATGGGGTGTTTGGGAAATGGTAGAGTCTTCTCATGAGTATACAAAAAGAACAGCTACTCAACTGGAATATCGAGTAAATGTGGCAGCTAACAATGAAACATTGGTACGAATCGAATACAAAATTGATAGACGTACCGAAGTCGTTGTAAAGAAGTAGGTGATAGAGATATGGAAAACACAGTTGCTAAAAGATATGACAAATTGAAATCACTGGTGGTTAATAGAAAGGTACAGTTTGACGCACTTGTGACTTTTATGGAGGATGAGACTACTTGGCTGACATCACCAGCGAGCACCAAATACCATCTTTGCACAGAAGGTGGACTGCTCGAGCATTCTGTTAACGTAGCAGAATGTATGTTGAAAATCCGGGCAGTGCTAGCTCCAGAAATCAGCGAGGAAAGCTGCGTAATCGTTTCGTTAATTCATGATTTTGGAAAAGTCGGAATGCCGGGTAAACCTCAATATCTAATAAACGAAACCGCTGAAAATCAGAACAAGAGTGGACATAAGCCGGATCCACCGTACAGATTCAATAAGGACCTCACATATTTGAGTGTTCCTGTGAGAAGTCTCTATCTTGCTTCGAAACATGTTGAACTCACAGAACAAGAGGTACAAGCCATCGTTTATCATGATGGGCAGTATGTAGATGATAATCGATCAGTCGCAACACACGAAGAACCATTGACACTGTTGCTACAATATGCAGATAGCTGGAGTGGGTTTGTGGTGGAAATGTAAATAACTATAATGAGTTGAGAGACGAAAGGGGTAAGAAATGGCATCAACTGTAATACAAGCATTTAATGAATTCTTGAAGGATACTGTTAATTTGGATTCAGATATAACAAAAAGAGCTATTAGTAGTCGTGATTGGTTAATGAATCAGATTGCCAATTTCAAGACAAAGGATAGTGATTTCCCAACGTTGTACGAAGATATAAACATCAATTTTGGCTCATTTGCAAGGAAAACAAAGATAAGAGAATTGGATGACATTGATATTATGATAGGGCTAAATGCTCAAAAGTCAACATATATGACATATTCTGATAGAATTGAGATCGCAGTTTCAAGTGATGCTACAGATTTATTAAAATTGTGTCATTCAAATTCTACATCGCTTAACTCAAAAAGGGTCATTAATAAATTTGTTTCTGCCTGCTCAAATGTACCTCAATATAGCAACGCCGAGATTAAGCGAAATCAAGAAGCAGCAGTTTTAAATTTGAGTTCTTATCCATGGAGTTTTGATATAGTACCGTGCTTTATTACTTCTGAAGATTGTTATGGAAAGAGTTATTACTTGATACCTGACGGTAATGGTTATTGGAAGAAAACAGATCCGAGGATTGATAAGGAAAGAACGACTCGGATAAATCGAAATCATGATGGTAACATTCTTCAAATAATTAGGATGCTAAAGTATTGGAATAGAAGAGCAACAATGCCGACTATGTCATCATATTTGCTTGAGACAATGATACTAAACTATTATGAGGGCAAAGCTCAAAGGCTAGCCAATTTGTAGATGTTGAATTTCCAAAAGTAATGGCCTATATATACAATAACATTACGGGGAACGTTGATGATCCAAAGGGCATACAAGGAAACATCAACAGTTTGACTTATGATGAAAGGACTAGAATTAAGAACAAAACAGCGATAGACTACAATGTAGCCATAGCTGCAAGCGAATTAGAACAAAACAAGGACATGAAATCTTCAATCGGTAAATGGGGAGATGTATTTGGGAGTGAATTCCCCAAATATAATTAGGGGGATGAGTGATTGAGTATTAATTTAAGACAGAATAGTGAGTGGAATCTTAAACGCCTCGCGGCACAAAGGCAATTATATTCAGAAGCAAAGCAAGTAATGATAATTCAATTTGTTTTAAGTGGAATTTTCACGGTATCATTAGCGATTTTAGGGAATATAATTGATGAAAAGTATCTTGTTTATACTGTGTTTGCTGCAAGCATCATTATTGTTCTTGATGAGCTTCTTTTATCAAAGAGAATTGACAAAATAAAGGAAGAAGCTGCTAAAATTCAAGAAGAGTTTGATTGTGATGTATTGCAGTTGCCGCATAATGATATCAAGTTTATAAATACCTCAATGTTGGAAATAATACAAGAAAAGTCCAAACTATATATTTCAAAACACAATAATTATGATACTTTGTTAAATTGGTATCCTGGAATTGATGAAGCGGATAACAGATATTACGGTTTGATTTGTCAAGCTACTAATTGTTGGTGGAATCAGACTTTAAGAAAAAAATACTCGGAATTTTTATCAATAACTCTCTCGGCGGTATTCCTGGCATTATTATTTATAGCTATTATCAAAGGGATTACAGTAGCGGTATTTATTATGTCAGTTTTTTCACCTATACTGCCAGCTTGTGTCTTGGTTTATAAAACAAATAGAGATAACTGTAAAGCAATAAGCAATTTAAACCATATGAAAGGAAAGCTTGATGAAATCATAATAAGAATTAAGTCTGGCAATTCATATTCAGATGGACAATTGACTAATGATTTAAGATGCTTGCAAGATATGATATTTGACAATAGGTCATCAAGTCCACTCATACCAAACAAATTGTACTTTAGGCATAGAAATAGGTATGAGGAGATCGCACAAGAAACAAACAAGGAATTGGTTAAGTCTATTCAGACTTATAGTTAATTAAATTGGTTTCTACACAGCAAAAAAGAGCCAGCGAATATGAAGGCTCTTTATTTTCGCAAAAAATCTGATTTCACATCAATCACATTATTGAATTGATACCCTCGAGTATTCAATGAAGATATCTTAATGGCCACCAGATTTATATCGATCGATAAAGCTTTAGCAATTTGCTCAATGTCATACCCATCATGAGCCAAAGTCAAAATCTTATCATCTGGCAAGAGAATCTCTGAAGCAAAAAGATTGGCTTCATACTCCGGACGACTTTTCATATCATAGAGCATGAATTCCTGTAAACAGACCCTTTTGGCTAAATCTTGATGTAGTATATCATGCCCAAGCTCGTGAGCACATACAAGAGTTTTGGAGTAAGAGTCAAGTTTCTCATTTATGACAGCAAAACGGTTTTTCTTAAGATATTTATACATTCCTTTCAAACTTCCGAGGTCTGCATAAAAGACCTCAACTCCAATGGCTTTGCACAATTCAAACGGATCCCGTGTATCATATTTTTTAATAAGCTCATGAACGACTGTCTGAATATAATCTCTATTTGGCATGATAAATTCACCTCCCCCAGTATAACAAGTATAACAAATGAACTATCCCGAAAAACGGACAGTGACTATTCATTAGGCTCGCTGTTTTTTTTGTATTTTTTGGGGGTGTATTTTTTATTGTTATCTTTTGCCTTCCAATACATCTCTGTAATGGCTCTAAATACTTTGTCCTTGTCTTCTTCGCCCAGTTCGCCGCCTGCAAATAGTCCGCCGAGTTCTTCAACAAGCAATTTAGCATCTTTTTTCCCACGTACGCCATACTTAGATGCTGCTTCTACAATAAAATTGTCTTCTTCTTTCATGAGTTCTTCGATTGTGGTGCTTAAAGCAACGCATAGCTTGTTTAGAATAGCCACATCTTTTGGATAACGTTGATTGCTCTCATAGTTCTGAATAGAACGCAATGAAAGTCCGGTTTGATTAGCTAACTCCTGCTGACTCATTTCTGCCAAATTCCTGAGTTCCTTAATTTTATCACCAAACAACATGACTATGACTCCTTCCAGTTTTTTGCATTTAGCATGCAATAATGTTCATAATATTCTGATTGACACAGAACATACGTTCGAGTATAATTTGATTATCGAATATGCAACTTCGTTCGTAATAAATATACCACTACTTGTTGCCAAGAGTCAACATGAAATATAAGGAAGGATTGATGCCATGAGAAAGGAAAGCAGAGTAATGAAGCAATGTGGGTTAATGTTTAAGGGATTGAACATTGATCGTAATTCTGTTCTGCATAAAACAAAATTGCTACTCAAGATATATAGACCCGTTGTTTGGTCAACGTCAAACCGTGTTTTTGAAGTTTGTGAGAGTGCTGAAATGTACTGTAGTAGAACAATGGAGGAAGCACTTGAGTATCTGGCGAATTACGCTCCAGATAACGAACAGGAAAGATTTTCAGAGCGTGTGAAATCGCTTTTTGAAACACAGTGGCTGATTTTGCTAATAGACAACACAATGAATAAAATTTATGAGTATCCTGATAACGGTCAACTGTATCATGAAATACTTAGTAAGCAATACTTGACCGTCTATAAATACACAGAGTTTGAAATGTTGGAGTTATTGGGGCTTGAGCGCAGTACATATTATGACAAAAAGAAAGAGGCTCTTGATTTATTTGCAATTTGCCTATGGGGTTATACTATCCCTTCAATGAGAGGTCTGCTTGGCATTGGTGAGGGATCACTTGAAATACCAGATTTCTTTCAAATCATAAATGACCCGACTAATTCCCGACTATAACCCGATAAAGTTCCGACTAAATCCCTACTGTATTCCGACACTGGACATGTTACACTGACTATGCTGGTGAATTATGGCATAAAATAATTGAATATTGATCTGAGAATACCTCAAAGCCAATTTGGTTTTGGGGTTTTTTAATGCAAAGTTTTAGTAGCAAAGAGACAAGCACAGTTGGAGGTGATTATTACTCATTTTTGTGCTTGTTTACTATACTGAGGCTAGAAGAGCCGAGTCTAACAGAAATGTTATTCTCGGCTTTTTTTCTGCCCATTTTTAGGAGGTCACATGAAAAAGTCACTGCAAGGTTCGCAGATAAGATGCCGAGCTCCTCCATTTTCTGATGTTGATGCAGCCAATCAGAAACCAGAAAAGGAGGAAATCCAGATGGCAACAATGAAAAGAATTCCAAATTACAGAAAAATGTATCCAACGGCAAGTGAAGAGGTGATAGAAGTGTTAAGGCAAGGTGAGAGAAGACTCAGATATTTAGAATATGACATTAAAGTTGAGCGATTTGTTTTGGATGAAACCAAGCAAGTCGCTTTTTTTATTCCAAGTAGGGAGGATTCGCTAGAGCGCTTGATTGAAGCAGAAGAACAATTTGTAGATGAAGAAACCAATATAGAAGAAATGGCAATCAAGACCGTTATGGTGGAACAGCTCAAAGAAACCATGGCACTTTTGAGTGCTGATGAAGTAGAAATGATCAATGCTCTGTTTTATCAAGGTTTTTCAGAACGAGAATATGCCAGAAAAGTTGGTATTCCTCAGAAAACGATTAATGACAGGAAGATGAGAATACTCCACAAACTAAAAAAACTTTTAGAAAATCAAAAATAAATCCGCTCAACCCCCTTTCTCATCGTGGAAGTAAGTGAGGGGGTCTTTTTATTCTCTCAAATGCACCTTGAAAATTTCATATCCGATTTCATAAATACGTTAGCTGATGAGCCCGAAAAGGAAAAGCGACACGGTTAGATGCGCGAAGACCACCTGTAAGGTCAGAACAGATCCATGCAAATGGATTTTTTCTCTTGGGAGAATTTTTCTCTGATTTTATAAATGCGGCCAACAATAAAGGTGCGAGCGGGTCCATCTGATCCAGAAACAGAGAAGTGGAGCAAATGTTCCAGACAGTTCAACTGTTTCGCCATAACCTCATCAGCCTATAATGATACTTCTGCCCAGCCACAGACATCGCAATGGGGGCAGCCTGCGGAGATCCCGGAGGAGGTGAGAATCCTATGATGAGATGAACTGATCTCAGTTTATGAAATCGCCCAAATGTCGTAAAAGACAGTAGCACTGGGGAATTTGTGTAAAATACAGTGCGCATGAATCAAAGAAAACTGACTTAATGTCAGAACCCATGGGGATTACAGGAGTCTATTGACTCACTTTTCTTCTGGTGTTTGTATTACTAATGCCAGGAGAAAAGCAATCCCTATTATTGTGATATTAAGAAAAATTGAAGGGCGAAAGGAGCAGAAATATGGAAAGTGAAATGAAGAAAATAGCCACCGATTCAGCAAAACTACATGGCATGACAAAAGAACAATCCAAGTGTGAAGTTCAATATAAGATGGCGCAAAAGATGTTGGACATCCTGCTCCGAAGAGGGATTGTAACCGAGGAAGAACGAAAAGAAATAGATGAATTGAACCGCCAATCCTTCTCACCACAGCTTGCCAAAGTATATGTGTAAAAACACTTGCTTTGTACAGTGTGTTGGAGTAATGTGTGTTGCTAACAGGGGATGATAGTCCCAGAAAGGAGGAAAACGCATATGACAAAAAAGGTCACTAAGATTGAACCAGTCAGGCATAAGGTGATGCACGAATTAAGACCTAAAAAGCGTGTTTGTGCATACTGCAGGGTCAGTACGGATTCCACCAAGCAACACACGTCCTATGTTGCCCAAGTAGAGTATTATAAGAGCTATATTGGCAAACGTGAAGAGTGGGAATTTGCCGGTATCTTTGCAGATGAAGCAAAAAGCGGTACACAGGTCAAAAGCCGTGACGAATTCATCCGAATGATGAAGGAATGTGAAAATGGGAATATTGATATCATCGTCACTAAGTCAGTCACTAGGTTCGCTAGAAATACCATAGACAGCATTGAAGCTATAAGAAAGCTAAAGGCACTTGGTGTCACCATATACTTCGAAAAAGAAAACATCAACACCATGTCCGAGCAAAGTGAACAGATGCTGACAATTCTAAGCTCAATTGCTCAAGGTGAATCAGAAAGTATCTCCACAAACAATCGCTGGGGAATACAAAAAAGATTCAGAGATGGCAGCTATAATCTCGGCTGTGTGGCTTATGGCTATACGAAAGATGAAGATGGTGAGCTAATAATCAATGAAGATGAAGCTGCAACAGTACGAAGGATATTTCAAGATTATCTAAACGGAAAAGGATCATATGTAATTGCAAGAGATTTGACCAATGATAATGTGCCACCCGTTAGGACTGCCGAAACATGGAATGACAGTGTGGTAAAAGGTATTCTACAAAATCCAATATACGAAGGTGATCTGATTTTACAGAAAACCTACACTACTGAGGTGCTCCCTTACACGAAGAAAATAAATCGTGGAGAGATGCCTCAGTTTTTTATTAAAGACAATCATGAACCGATTATCACCAGAGAACAAGGACAGATGGTTCGTGAAATCTATGAATACCGCAGAAAGCAGATGGGCATCGATGATAGCGGAAAGTATCAGAATCGATATGAGTTAAGCAGTAAGATCATCTGTGAAGAATGTGGTGGAACCTTCAGAAGACAAAAGATATACATCGGGAAACCTTATGAAAAAATTCAGTGGAGTTGTAAAAACCATCTAAACAGTAAAGAAAATTGCAAGATGAAGGCCATCAGAGAAGATATCATCAAAAGTGCCTATCTTACCATGTGGAATAAGCTGGTCAGCAATTATACCTATATCCTAATACCACTGTTAGACTCCCTAAAAAATCTGAGAACCTGTAAATCACAAGAAGACGATATCGAAAACTTAAATCATAAAATTATGGAACTGACTGAGCAGAGCCATATCCTGAGCCGAGTGGTGCAAAAGGGATATATGGACTCTGCTCTTTTTATACAAAAGCAAAATGCACTTAATATCGAGATTGAAGAAACAAAGAAAAAGAGAAATAGTCTGCTGGATTCAAACGGATTTACAAAAGAGATTGAAGGGACCATAAGGCTCCTTGAAATTATCAAATACAATCCTGAAATCATGGATACCTATGACGAGAACCTACTTGCCCATACGGTAGATCATGTGATCATAGGACAAAGTGGAACCATCACTTTTAAGCTGATCAATGGACTTAAATTAGCAGAGCGTATCAGTAAAGGTGGTGAGGATACATGATGCAGCGGCATATGCCCATGGGATACAAAATGGTAAATGGACAAATAGAAATAAATGAAGAGCAAGCACAAATAGTTAAATCGATTTTCATAGACTATATCAAAGGGAAATCATTAAAAGCCATTGCAAAAGAACTGACAGAGCGAGGGATCCTCAATGCCAATAAGAAACCAAATTGGAATCACGGCCCTGTAGGAAAGATACTTCAAAATGTCAAATATAAAGGGGATGAGTTTTATCCAAGGCTTATTGATGAGGATACCTTTAAAAAAGCCCGGGAACTTAGAGCATCTGTAGAGATAAAGCTTGGCAGAACACAGCAATTTAATGCGATGAAAAATCAAAGCATTTTCAGTGGGAAAATCAAGTGTGGTGAATGCGGAGAAACCTATAAAAAGTATATCGAACATGCAGGCAAGCTATAATGGATAAAGAAAACTAGACAAAAAAACAGCTTTATTTAAGGTGGATCGTTGCCGTGAGAAAATCATATTCTGGGGAGTTCAAAGCCAAGGTTGTACTGGAAATTCTCAAGGAAGAGAAAACCATATCCCAGATTGCTTCAGAGTATGGGATTCATCCAAATCAATTGCTTAAATGGAAAAAAGAGGCAATAAGATCTCTGGCAGAAGTTC
>NZ_AWQQ01000046.1 GCF_002607855.1 Desulforamulus profundi | reverse complement strand
TAGTGGTGGAAGGAAAAGTTATCAACATTTATGGTCAACTTTCTTTTGCAGTAGTATTGCATGGGAAAAATTTACTTAATTACCAGTTAATAAATGGTTTTAATGGTAATATTTTTCTTATAAAATACACAAAGGAGGGAGAAAAACCACCTTAAACAAGTTCAAAAAAATGTCTTGACATCTTTAGCCACCATAAATCGTGTAACTGCCGATCCTATTGAAGCAGCATATATCCAAGTTTATCTCTGGGCTGAAGCAGTGAAAAAAGCAGGAACTACTGATGTGGATAAAGTTAGAGAGGCCGCTAAAGGGCTTGAGTATAGAGCTCCTGAAGGATTGGTCAAGATTGAGGCAGAGAACCAGCACCTGTGGAAACCTGTCAGAATCGGTGAGGTGCAGGAAGATGGCTTGATCAAGGAGATCTGGAGTACAAAAGAAGCTGTAAAACCAGATCCATATCTGAAATCCTATGCTTGGGCTAAAGACTTAAGTAACTAACCAGCATAAAGTAGCTTTGACTGTGCAGGATGAAACAATCATCCTGCACAGGCTAAAAAATCGGAGAGTGAATGGGGCTGTGGAAACATATGTTCTGCAAATATTCAACGGGATCAGCGTAAGTTCGATTTTGATGCTTGCTGCTTTGGGCCTTGCCATTACATTTGGTTTAATGAAGATTATTAATATGGCCCATGGTGAATTGATCATGATCGGCGCTTATGTGACCTTTGTAACACAAAATATCTTTATGTCATATGTAGATAAAAGTTTTTTGACATCTATTTTATTTTTGCTTTACCCGTTGCTTTTGTTGTTACTGCATTTGTCGGCTATTTGCTGGAAATTACCATCGTCAGGCATCTTTATGGTCGACCGCTGGACAGTCTGTTAGCTACCTGGGGGGTAAGCCTCGTATTGCAGCAACTGGCAAGAAATATTTTTGGGGCCTAATGTTGATGTCAAAAGTCCTAAATGGCTCGATGGCGGTATTCTTATTTGGGGGAATTTGCAACTGCCATATAAGAGACTGTTTATCATGTTGCTTGTTGCACTTTGCATATTCGCAGTTTATTATTTTCTCTACAAAACAACCAGTGGGCGTAGGATCCGGGCAGTTATGCAAAACCGTAGCATGGCACAAAGCCTCGGGATTAATACGCGGAAGGTTGATGCCATGACTTTTGCAATTGGCTCCGGCCTGGCAGGTATTGCAGGCTGTGCCCTTACGCTGCTTGGTTCCATAGGACCAACCCTTGGCACAAATTACATAGTTGATACATTTATGGTTGTAGTTCTTGGCGGTGTGGGCAGAATTATCGGCACTGTCGCGGGCGCCGGGGCAATTGGTCTGGGGAATACAACTTTTGAGTTTTTAACTGATGCATCCCTTGGCAAGGTACTTGTGTTTTTAGCGGTCATCTTATTCCTGCAATGGAAGCCGCAGGGCTTCTTTACAATCAGTAGTCGCGCCTTAGATGAGTAATTGGAGGTGTACTGATTTGATCGAGAAAGTTACGCAAATTAAAGAACACATTATAAAACGGAATGTAGTCATCTCCATAATATTTATTTTATTATGTCTGGCGCCGTTATTTTTATCAGACTTTAGAATAAATTTGCTTGGTAAATTTGTGGCCTTTGCCATACTTGCTCTTGGCATTGATCTTATTTGGGGTTATACGGGGATATTAAGCCTTGGACATGGTGTATTTTTTGGCTTAGGAGCCTATTGTATGGCCATGTACCTCAAGCTGGAATCAAGCGGAGGTAAGGTGCCGGACTTCATGTCCTGGAGCGGACAGGAAGTGTTGCCCTGGTTTTGGAAGCCATTCGCTTCTGCACCCTTTGCGTTGACAATGGCAATTCTCATTCCTGTGCTGTTAGCTTCAATTATTGGCTACTTAACCTTTAAAAATCGCATTCGCGGCGTATATTTCTCCATTTTAACACAAGCTCTGTCGATTATCTTTGTAGTTCTATTTGTTGGTCAACAAGCTTACACGGGTGGTACAAACGGTATAACCAATTTTAAAACTATTTTTGGTTTCTCGCTTTCCAACCCATCAACTAAACTTGGCCTTTATTATATTGCTGTTTTGTTGTTGTTGGCAGCATATGTGTTTTGCAAATTTATTATCGACAGGCGTATTGGTCGAGTATTGGTCGCTATTCGAGACGGGGAAAACAGGATTCGTTTTTCAGGATACAACCCAACAGTTTATAAAGTATTTGTTTACGCTATTTCTGCCGGCCTGGCTGGCTTGGCAGGTGCCATCTATGTTCCACAGGTTGGGATAATATCTCCTGCAGAAATGGGCATTGTACTTTCCATTGAAATGGTAAGTTGGGTTGCAATAGGCGGACGTGGTACATTAACCGGCGCCATAATCGGAGCAGTGCTGGTTAATTCATTAAAAAGTGTAGTTAGCGAAAATTTCCCTGATATATGGTCATATTTTATCGGCATTGCCTTCATAGCAGTTGTTATTTTCATGCCTTCGGGATTGGTTGGCATTTATCATCAAATAAAAAAGTCTGGCGCAATTCTTTGGTGTTCAAGAGAAAGGAAGCAGCCATGAAACATTGACCACCGTCGCAAAAGTTGTAACCAAAAAGAATTAGATATTAATTTCTTAAAACAATCTTAAAGGTGTGTTTTTGATGGATAGAGTTTTGGAGATTAAAGATTTAACAGTTAGTTTTGATGGATTTAAAGCAGTCAATAATGTAAGTACTACTGTAAAGAAAGGGGATATCCATTTTTTTATTGGACCAAACGGCGCCGGTAAGACTACTTTGCTTGATGCCATCTGCGGACGTGTTAAGCCTGCTGCCGGTTCGATAATTTTCAAAGACAGCAGTGATGTGACAAAGTTGGCTGAACATGAAATTGTTGAACGTGGTATTAGTAGAAAATTTCAGGTTCCATCTGTGTTTAACAGCATTACAGTTTTTGAAAATATGGAGCTGGCAGTTGAAAAGAAAAGAACTATTTATTCTACTCTTTTTTCAAAGCTGAGTCATGAGCAACGGGAAAGAATCGAATATGTACTCAATACAATTGGTTTATATGAAAAGAGGTTCGAGAAGCCGGCAGCTTTGTCGCATGGAGAAAAACAATGGTTAGAAATAGGCATGCTTTTCGTCCAAGAACCAGAAATTATGCTTTTAGATGAACCTGTGGCCGGCATGGGTAGAAAGGAAACGGATAAGACCGGCGAACTCCTTAAAGAAATGGCCAAAGACTGTTCCGTGGTTGTTGTTGAACATGACATGGAATTTGTCAGAGAGTGCGCAAGTACCGTTACGGTTCTGCATGAAGGAACACTTTTGGTTGAAGGCGATATGGACGAAGTGCAAAAACATCCGCGCGTAATTGAAGTTTATTTAGGCAGAGGTGGTGAGTGAAGGTGCTGGATGTTAGCGGCTTAGATGCCTATTATGGCGACAGTATTATTCTGAAAAATATCTGCTTGAGAATTAAACAAGGGCAAGTTGTTTGCCTGCTGGGAAGAAACGGTGTTGGCAAAACAACATTTCTGAAAAGCATTATGGGTCTCGTAAAAACCCCTAACGGCAGCATTTCGCTTAATGGGACAGAAATCATCAAAATGCCTACTTATAACAGGGCCTTACAAGGAATCGGCTATGTCCCGCAAGGAAGGGATATTTTCTCTAATCTAAGTGTTTATGAGAACTTGCTGCTGGGGCTGGAAAGAAATAAAAATAACAGTGCTTTAGACGAAAGCATTTACGAACTCTTTCCTGTCTTAAAAACGATGCTGAAAAGAAAAGGTGGTGATTTAAGCGGTGGACAGCAGCAGCAATTAGCAATTGCCCGGGCCCTGGTGTCAAACCCAAAGCTGCTTTTACTTGATGAACCAACAGAAGGTATTCAGCCTTCGATCATACAAGAAATTGCCAGAGTCATCAAGAAGCTTAAAAGCAAGGGCAATATCACGATGCTAATAGTAGAGCAATATCTGGATTTTGTTTTAGAAACTTCAGATTATTTTTACGTGATGGATAAAGGTTCCATTGTTATGGAAGGAAGTACAAAAGGTGTTGAGCCCGAAAAAATTCAGGCAAAAATAGCAATTTAATATCTATTTAATCCGGCACGGGGAGGTGATGGCTAATGCATTTAACACCAAAAGAAACAGAAAAATTAATGCTGCATTTAGCAGGGGAGCTGGCCAGCAAAAGAAAAGCAAGGGGACTTAAACTAAACTATCCTGAGGCGGTTGCTTGATCAGTGCAGAATTACTCGAAGCTGCTAGGGACGGTAAAACTGTTACTGAATTGATGCGGTTTGGTGCCAATATCCTAACGAAGGATGATGTCATGGAAGGGGTAGCTGACATGATACATGAGATTCAAATTGAAGCAACCTTTCCCGATGGTACGAAACTTGTTACCGTGCATAATCCAATCCGTTAATGTAAAGGGGGCGTAGATTGATGATACCCGGGGAATATTTCATTAGTAATGAATATATAACTTTGAATGGCGGTCGAAAGAAAATTGTACTCAAAGTTTCAAATACCGGCGATAGATCTGTTCAGGTGGGATCGCATTATCACTTTTTTGAAGTTAATAAATGTCTGGCTTTTCCAAGAGGTCAAGCTTTTGGCATGAGGTTGAACATTCCATCCGGGACAACAGTGAGATTTGAGCCTGGAGAAGAGAAGGAAGTTGAGTTGGTCGCCATTGGCGGCAACGCCATTATCCATGGTTTGCATGGTCTGACAAGCGGCAGCGTCAAGGATGCAGATACTTTGCAGAGTGCTCTTGTAAAAGCAAAAAATCTGGGCTTTAAAGGAGTTGAAGGCTAAGTGAGCTATAAAATACCGGGCAAGGATTATGCAGGCATGTACGGTCCAACCAAGGGAGATCGGATAAGACTTGCTGATACGGATTTGATCATTGAGATTGAAGATGATTTTACAGTTTACGGAGATGAATGCAAGTTTGGGGGCGGTAAATCAATTCGAGATGGCATGGGTCAATCGCCATCAGCCACCAGGCAGGATGGTGTTTTGGATGTGGTGATCACCAATGCCATCGTAGTTGATTCCTGGGGGATTGTGAAAGGCGATATAGGCATCCGGGATGGCAAGATTGTTGGTATCGGCAAGGCGGGAAATCCCGATGTCATGGATGGTGTAGTGCCGGATTTAGTCATTGGCGTCTCAACAGAGGTGATTGCCGGTGAAGGCTCATAGCTACGCCAGGTGGCATTGACACACATGTTCATTTTATTTGTCCCCAGCAGGTTGAAACGGCGTTGTACAGCGGTATTACAACAATGATCGGTGGAGGAACGGGACCGGCAGACGGGACTAACGCTACCAATTGCACACCTGGTAGTTTTCATATCCATAGAATGCTGGAAGCTGCTGAAAGCTTTCCCATGAACCTTGGTTTTTTGGCAAGGGCAATGCATCCTTTAAAGGGCCGATTGTTGAGCAAATTGAAGCGGGAGCCATCGGACTAAAATTACATGAAGACTGGGGATCAACACCGAAAGTTATCGATACATGCTTGCAGGTAGCGGATATGTATGATGTACAAGTTGCTATCCATACTGATACGTTAAATGAAGCAGGTTTTGTTGAAGACACGATGCGAGCCATTGATGGCAGGGTAATTCATACTTATCATATAGAAGGAGCCGGCGGTGGCCATGCACCTGATATCATCAAGTTGGCTGCGCTGCCAAATGTACTGCCATCTTCCACGACTCCGACCATGCCTTTTACGATCAACACAGTTGACGAACATTTAGATATGCTGATGGTTTGTCACCACATGGATAGCAAGGTGCCCGAGGATGTTGCTTTTGCCAAGTCAAGAATACGGCCGGAGACCATTGCGGCAGAAGATATTCTGCATGATTTGGGCATCTTCAGCATGATGGCTTCTGATTCACAGGCAATGGGCAGAGTTGGTGAAGTTATTATCAGAACCTGGCAGACGGCTGATAAAATGAAAAAACAAAGAGGTCCGTTACCAGAAGATAGTGATCAGAATGATAATTTCCGTGTGAAGAGATACGTAGCCAAATATACGATTAATCCTGCATTAACACATGGTGTAGCTAATTATGTAGGTTCTTTGGCAAAAGGTAAAGTTGCTGATGTTGTTTTGTGGAAACCGGCTATGTTTGGAGTTAAGCCAGAGATGATTATCAAGGGAGGCTTTATTGTCGCAAGTAAAATGGGTGAAGCTAATGCATCAATACCTACTCCGCAACCAGTGATTTATAGAAACATGTTTGGCGCTTTTGGCCGGGCAAAGTACAATACATGTTTGACCTTTGTATCCAAGGCGGCACTGGAATCGGGAGCCCTTGATAAATTAAAACTTCAAAAGCAAGTTGTGCCTGTTGTTGGCTGCAGAAATGTATCTAAGAAAGACATGGTATTAAATAACGCCACGCCTAATATTGAAGTAGATCCTGAAACATACGAAGTGAGAGTTGACGGGGAACATTTAACCTGTGAACCTTTGCAAACACTTTCTCTGGCTCAGAGATACTTTTTATTTTAATATAGAAATCGGTGAGCAACACGGTAGTAAGCCGGTTGAAAACACCGGTGACACCCCCCGACAGGCCATGCCTGCACCGGGATGCAGATGAAAAAATGACTGCGGCAATTATAGATCGGTTAATCCACCACAGTCATTTGCTAGTGTTTACTGGTCCAAGCTATCGGCTAAAGCATTCTCCCATAAATTGCTAGAAATGGGAACGGGGTGCTCCAAAGATTAAGTTCCGTAATAACTATAGAATCTTTAGTGTTATCAGCAGTAGCAGTAATAATTTCGATGGTTTGATCATTTACAATCTTATAACCACCGGCATAACCGGTACCAGTATATACATCACCAGTAACAGTAGTTTTCCACTCAACGCCAGCAAGAAGTACCACACGGATGGTTTCGTCGTTGGCCCAATCATGCAGGTAGTCTTTGTCTTCTTCAATGGTGATTTAGTTTCCAAGATCACCGGTTTTTGCCGCCAGGTATGAGGTTAGCAGCACCATGATTACCACCAACCTGGAATTTTCCAAATGGCCCGCATTTCTTGGCAATGACCAGGCTATGTCCGCAGCCTTGGTGGACCGGCTCATACACCGGCGGGGAAATCCTTAACATGAACGACAAAAGCTACAGGCTCAAAGATGCTAAAGGGGAGATCGGCAGCTAACTTCTACCAAATCTAACCAAACCTAAATCCTGTGACAGGCCATCTATACAAACACCGGTGCAGGAAGAGAATGAATTACCCGTTCTCCCGCACCGGTGTTTTAATTCCTGGAATATCTTCAGGCCGGCCGCATTAGCAAACACCCCGGTAATTTGCCGCTTTGCACAGTGAATTTTGTAGAGGAAAATATTGTTCACAGCCTGCCCAAAACCACCTCATTATCAGACCCAGATTTCTCTAAGACTCAAGTGTGGTATACTTTTACTGAGCATGAAGGGTTTGTTCCATCCCTACTTCCGGTCCCCGTTAGGCTGAGCGCATCCACCCACACATCGCTGGTTTCTGTGCGGTACCTCATTCTTTTATCTTTTCAAAATCATACCCCGGTGATACACTTCCAATCTTATTCATCTGTGTTTGAGCCGGGACATCGTCAGGAATCTTGAACAACTTATAGAATTCCATCAATTCCATATTTAGAGATTCAGATGCTTCCCTGATTGTCATAGAGCCTTTAATACCACTTATATCCACCTTGTTGTAGTTTTCTGGTTTTTCTATATTATTAGCGGTATTTTCCGACCCTCCGGCTTTTGCCTTAGCTTCGTCAAAATTATAGCCGGGTACTTCATTCGATATTTCTTTCATTTTCGTATTCTTTGAAACATTTTCCGGGATACCTAGCTTTTCATATACTTCTTTCAATGAAAAGCCGGTTGCAATGGCTGTTTCTTCAATCGTATAATAACCTTTTACTTCAGATATCGGCACAATCTGACCCTCCTTCAGCGCTGAAGGAATAGTTTGAAAATTTCCAGTTGCTTGAGCTATTAGTATGGTGCTAAAAAACAAACCTACTACTATAAGAAGCATTGCAATAGGATGAAATGCCTTTCTTGCTGTCTTTACCTCCAGTGCTCCTGTTTTAGAGCAGGCCAAAACACACTCATTACAGTTAATACATTCTGCACTGGTAACTTTGACTGCTTTAGCTATATCAATATTGACAGGACAAGCTTTGTTGCATGCTTTACAATGAATGCATAGATTGTCATTCCGTTCAACTCTTGTAGGACTTATCTTACCAATAATTCCGTAGAATGCTCCCACAGGGCAAAGATATTTACAGAAGAAACGATCATACAGGAAGGAGCCCAATAGCGTAACTGCCAACAGGATAAACCCTACGATGGCATGGGGATCTTCTTTAATGGACTCAGAAACAGTCCATATGTGTGAATAGGCTGAATATGGATCATAAGGAGCCATCCAGAGTTTCCCATAATACCATGCCATTGCGACAGTAAGCAATAGTATGACATATTTTAAGTAACGCAAAGGTTTATCAATTTTCTGCGGTACAATAAACCGCTTTTTGAATATTTTTCGTCCAAGAAGGGAAAATGCCTCCTGCAACGATCCGAAAGGACAAAGTAAGCCGCAAAAGCTTCGACGGAAAAGAATTGCCAAGACAACTGTCAATATCAGCAAAACGAAAGTTCCTAAATAAATTTTCTTAATAAAGCTTCCCATAAAAAGCAATGTATACAAACTTTCAAGTGCACCAAAAGGACATAGTGCATGTATAGAAGGAGCTTTCCTTCCTCCAAGAAGCTGATGCATATAAGATGCATATGTTACAAATGCTAATAATCCTAACAATGTTAAAAGTCTTAACCATTTGGAGGCCTTATTCCAATTTATATAGAACACCCCTTTATCTAAAATGTTTATAACTACTCAAGGGATACCTGAGTAGTTATAAATGTTAAAACAAGCAGGCCACTAATTTTCCTTGATTTATCGTGGTCTTATAGAGGCTGTTTAAATAGTTTTAATACCCATTACCAAGGGAGCATCAACCAATACTCCTGGTAATGGGTACTTTTTAGAGGGGTGCCTACCTGTTCATGCCTCTGCCGGCTCCCATTCCTTGACCAAATCCACCACCATTACGCATTCCTGCACCTCTGCCGGCACCTTGTCCAAGGCCCATACCACTTCCCTGGCCAAAGCCTGCACCATATTTTTTGCCTATTCCAGCACTGCCGGTTCCATCGCAGGTAGCCTGGTTGTTCTTAATTGAATTGTAAATTTGGTCTGCCTGCTCCTGTGTGAGCCTACCGTCCTTTACACGTTGGTCAAGAACGGTTTTCTTCTGCTCCAAGATTTGTGCTTTAAATTCTTCCAGCTTTCCGGCCTCATTTGCGATGGTGCCATAGGTCTTTCCCGCAGAACGCTCCTTGTAGAGGTCCTCAACGGTTTTTCCTGTCAATCCGGATACAACTTCTGCAGGAGTCATTGCTGTTGCTGCAAAGGCAGAACCTGCTACTCCAAGCATACCTACTACTGTTACTGTTGCTAGAAGTTTCTTTAGGTTTTTCATAAAATACACGCTCCTTATCATTTGGTTTTGTTTGTTTAGCTTATATTTACATCATAAGGAGCAATTGTGATAGAAGTATGATAGAAGACTGAAAGAAGGATGAAAGTTAATTAATGAATATTATTTTTTCAGCTCAAACCAGAAGGTTGTGCCAACCTCCCTTTTGCTTTCCACACCATAAGCAGCCTGATGGGCTTCCAGTACGCTCTTGACAATGGCAAGCCCCAGTCCTGTTCCCGCGGCTCTTCTTTTTCCGCTTGCTTTTTCCGCTTTATAGTACCTGTCCCAAATATGAGGAAGATCCTCCTCCGGTATGCCGCTGCCTGTGTCCGAAACCTCGACCCGGACGGCCTTCAGACCGTCAATAGCATTGACTGTGATTGTTCCGCCTCTGGGTGTATGATTGAATCCATTATTGATCAAATTATAAAGTACCTGCTCGATTCTTGCTTCATCTGCTTCCACAAGCCCGTCACTTGAACCCTGCAGTACAATTTGCACACCGGTTTTCTGGCTTAAAACATCATAGCGTTTTACAACGGCAGCAAGAGTCTTCATTATCGGGAAACGGCTTTTATTGAGACTTAAATAGCCGGTCTGGAGCTGTGAAAGGTTAAGAATATCGTCCACTATTTTGCCGAGACGCTCTGTCTCTTCAATAATAATTCCAAGCTGCTTTTCCCTTTTATCCGGAACATTCCCGGTTACATCCCTGATGGTTTCTGCATACCCTCTGATAAGACTTAACGGAGTTCGAAGTTCATGGGATACATTGGCAATCAAATCTTTCCTGAGCTGCTCAATTTTTGAAAGCTGCTGTCCCATATAATTAATTGTTTCTGCTAATTTGCCAATCTCATCCTTGTTACTGGATGTTATCCTGTCGGAAAAATCACCGGAAGCTATTTTCTCCGCCACCTGCTTAATTTCCAGTATGGGTTTTGTAAATGTTCTGGAAATGATAAAGGAAATAATAACTGATGCAGTCAGCAGGATCAATGTTATAAATAGAAGCTGTTTTTTTAATATTGAAGCAGTATCCTCAACCGGTGCCAAAGGCATGTTTATAAAAAGCACACCGGTTAATTCTCCGGATATTTTTACCGGAAGACCGATCAGCATGAACTTGTTCCCGAAACGGGGATGTACTAACGGAACAGTTATCTCCTTACCAGCCATAACCTCCTGAAATGCCTCAACCCTTGCGCTGTTTCTTATCATGGGCATGTGTCCGCTGGAACCGGTTGCACCGGTTATGTAGATGGAGTTTCCACCTGAGTCCACCATCTCGATACTCAGGTTGTTATTAAATGCAAAGGCATCCAGCCTGTTTTCAAACTCGGTTTTACTACCGTCATCAAGTAATTTGACAATGGAAGCACCTTCATTTTTTATATCTGATATTCGCATGCGGGTATAAAAGCTTTCAAGGAATACAATCTGGAAAAGCCATAGGAGTATTAATACGATCATAACAAGGGCCATCATGCCAGCCCATAGCTTTAAGCCTATACTTTTCATTTTTTAACTCCTGCTTCAAACTTGTAGCCTGTTCCCCATACTGTCACAATAAACTTTCTGTAATCCGCCAGGCTTTCCCGGAGCATTTTTACATGGGTATCTACTGTTCTGTTGTCGCCTGCAAAATCATACCCCCATACCGAATTCAGAAGCTGCTCCCTGGAAAACACCCTGTTCGGATTCTGAACGAAGAAGTTTAGCAGTTCGTATTCTTTTGGTGTAAGGTTTACTTTATTGCCATCCACATAAACATTCCTTGAATTGAATTCAATCACAAGGCCTTCAAAACTGATCCTGTCACCTTTTGCGGTATTTTCGGCTGCCGATGAGCCTCTTCTAATAATCGCCTTCATACGGGCAAGAAGTTCTTTGGGGCTGAAAGGCTTTACAATATAGTCGTCCACGCCCAGTTCAAAACCAAAGAGTTTGTCATACTCTTCTCCTCTAGCAGTCAGCATTATTACAGGAACCTGGGAGGTCTTTCTAATCTCCCTGCATACGCTCCAGCCATCCATTTTAGGCATCATGACATCGAGAATAACCAATGAATATTTCTGTTGTTTAAAAAGATTTATAGCTTCAATTCCGTCTGAGGCTTCATCAATATCATATCCCTCCAGACTGGTATATTCCCTGATCATTTCCCTGATCCGTTCCTCATCATCCACTAAAAGAATTCTTACTTTTTCCATGCCGGCCACCTTCTTTTGTGAGCGTTTTCAAATTATTATAAACTCTAATTGTGATAAAAGTTTGAAAAACGTTGATCCTTTATTCAATAAATGCTCAAACTTCTATCACAATAAAAATATAATAGGAATACCGTAAAGAAGATGATAAGGCCGCTAAATCAGCCACCACAAGGGCTGCGCAACCAGACAGGCGCAAACCTGTATTGGCATTTAGCAGAAATTTTGCGCTATCATAACATATATGCCACTGAAACACCATCTTAAAAAAAGAAAGGGGTTTCGCATTGGCGATGCCCCTTTAAATTTCCGGGAAAACAGGGACATTTCCCGAAAACTGTCGGTAAATATTTGGGGGTTAAAGAAAGGATTACTCCACTACCAACAAATACTTAAATATTGCGAAACATTTCACAACTCTAAATAGAATGATTTTTACGAAACAGAAAAATGCGAAAAGTATGTCAAGCCGCTTAATTCGGACAAAACCGATGCAATGACGCAATAATCCTTATTTATATCGACAAGCAAATATAGTATTTATGAAAACAAGATCAAAAGCAAGAAAAAATAAGATAAAGGCAAGGTAAATATAATTTTTAGCCTCATATCTTCCGCAGGGGCATTATTACACTATAATTAGAAATAGTAATTAGTGCGAATAAAACTTAAACTTATTAAAAGAGGTTTTTCTATTTTTAGGAGGTGTCTCCACCTTATGCAACCGATTAACCTTACCCAAAATGGGAATGGGTTTGAACAATTAGCTAACCAAACAGACCAAAACCTACAACATTGTTACCAGTGCGGTAAGTGTACTGCCGGGTGCCCCGTAGCCTTTACCATGGATGTTGCTCCGAACCAAATTGTCAGGATGCTGCAATTAGGTTTGCTAAATGAAACATTCCAAACAGAAACCATATGGCTCTGTGCGTCTTGTTCCACCTGCTCTACCCGTTGTCCCAAAGGTTTTGACCTGGCTAAATTAATGGACAACCTGCGGCAGCTTGCCTGTGAGCAAGGCATTAACCCTGGCGGACGGGGTAAAAAGGTATCCCTTTTTAACCGGCTTTTCTTAGACGCCTTGAAGAAATACGGGCGTGCTTATGAGATGGGCTTAATGGTAAGGTATAACGTAAATTTAATGAACCCCTTTAAGGATGCCCTGGTAGGGTTAACCTTATTTTCCCGGGGCAAATTGAAAATCGGACCCCATCGGATTAAGGGGACTAAGGAGATGATCCGGATTATGGAAAATATTAAGAGATTGGAGGGAGACAAGGTATGAAAGTGGCGTACTACCCCGGCTGCTCTTTGCACTCTGTTGCCAGAGAGTATGATTCCTCCACCAGGGCAGTATGCCAGGCTCTGGGTATTGAATTAGTGGAAATACCTGACTGGAATTGCTGTGGGGCCAGTGCCGCCCACGCCTCCAGTGAATATCTGCCCACGGCCCTTGCTGCACGGAATTTACACCTGGCTGAAAAAATGGGATTGAACGTAACGTCTCCCTGTGCCGCCTGCTACCAGTCCCTTGCGCAAGCAAACTGGAAGATGACCGGGAACGAAAAACTGCGGGAAAAGATTAATGAGGCAGTTGGACAACCCTATCAAGGGGGTGTTAAGGTCCTTTCCATCATTGATGTGTTTACCGGAGCAGGTATAGATAAAATTCAGTCTCAAGTGGTGCAGTCCCTGAAAGGGTTAAAGGTTGCAGTTTATTACGGCTGTCTGCTGGTGAGGCCGCCTAAAGTGGTAAGTATAGATGATTCCGAAAACCCCCAGGCTCTGGATAACCTGATTAGGGCTACCGGAGCTGAACCCGTGGATTGGTCCCATAAGGTGGAGTGCTGTGGTGGTTCCCTGTCTGTAACAAATGAGGAAGTTTCACTAAAGATGGTCAAGGACATTTTAGCCAGCGCTACCAGGGCCGGCGCAAATTGTATTATTGACGCTTGCCCGCAGTGTCACCTTAATCTGGATATGAGGCAGAAAAAAATAAACAAAATATATAACACAGACTTCAATATTCCGATTCTTTACTTTACCCAATTACTGGGTTTGGCCCTGGGCATTAAACCTATTCATTTAAGCATGGATTCCCACTTCGTCAGTACCGGGTCAGTAGTATCCCTGGTAGGGTGATACCAGTGACAGAAAGGGGGGAACTTTTATGAACCGTATTGGCGTTTTTGTCTGCTGGTGTGGTTCTAACATCAGCAGTGCAGTTGATGTTTCGTTGCTGGCTGAAGAAGCGGCCAAGCTGCCGGGAGTGGTCTTTAGCACTGATTATAAATACATGTGTTCTGTACCCGGGCAGGATTTGATTATAAAAATGATTGGTGAACACCGGCTGGATAAGGTGGTACTGGCCTCCTGTTCGCCCCGGTTACATGAAACAACATTTAGAAAAACTTTGGAGCGCGCGGGTCTTAACCCGTATATGTTGGAAATAGCAAATATCAGGGAACAGTGTGCCTGGGTACACCCCAAAATGAAGGATGAAGCTACCGAGAAGGCATTTGCCCTGGTTCGCCGGGCGGTGGCCAAGGCTACCTATATGGAACCAATGTATGAAACCAAAATTCCGGTTACCAGGCGGGCACTGGTGATTGGCGGTGGCATTGCCGGAATGCAGGCCGCTTTAGATATTGCTGAAGCCGGCCACGAGGTGGTTCTGGTGGAGCGGGAACCATCCATTGGCGGAAAACTGGCCATGCTTGATAAAACCTTTCCTACTCTTGATTGCGCTGGCTGAATTGTTACCCCCAAGATGGTTGCTGTGGTACAGCATCCCCATATTAAGCTGTTTACCTACTCGGAAGTTATTGAGGTAGGTGGCTATATCGGTAATTTTAATATAAAGATTAAACAACGGGCCAAATATGTAGATCATGAAAAATGTACCGGGTGCGGTTCCTGCTGGGAAAAATGCCCCGCCCGGGTAACCAGTGAATATAACTTAAACCTGGGAAAAAGAAAGGCAATTTATATTAATTCTCCCCAGGCAGTCCCCAATAAACCGGTCATTGACCCGAAGGCTGCCGGATGCTCCTGAGCGGCAAGTGCGGGGTATGCCAGAAAGTGTGTCAAGCCGGGGCCATTAATTACAAAGATTCCGACCAGATCGTGGAACTGCAGGTTGGCGCAATCGTAATGGCTACGGGTTATGATTTATTTAAATGGGAAAGTGCCTACGGTGAATATGGGTACGGAAAATATCCCGACGTCATCAGCGGGTTGCAGTTTGAACGTATGTTGAGCACCTCCGGCCTTCCGGCGGCAAGATTTTTCGGCCCTCCGACGGGAAAGAGCCCAAGAACGTGGTTTTTATAAAATGTGTGGGCTCCAGGGATGACTCTAAAGGGAAATCCTATTGCTCCCGGGCTTGCTGTATGTACACGGCTAAGCATGCCCACCAGGTACTGGAGAAGATTGAAGGGGCAAATGCCTTTGTTTTCTATATGGATGTACGTACCCCGGGAAAGGGCTATGAGGAGTTTTACCAGCGTTCCGTAGACGAGGGTGTCCGGTATATCAGGGGCAGGGTATCTAAAATATACCCCCGGGATGATAAGCTGGTAGTGATGGGTGCGGACACACTGTTGGGACGACCAGTGGAAATTGAAGCCGACCTGGTGGTACTGGCAACTGCCATGGTACCCAGTGAGGGAGCCGGCATCCTGGCCCAGACGGTAGGATTTTCCACTGACAAAGACGGTTTTTACCTGGAGGCGCATCCTAAGTTAAAACCCGTAGAAACCAATACGGGTGGGATTTTTCTGGCAGGGTGCTGCCAGGGGCCTAAGGATATTCCGGACACGGTTGCCCAGGCCAGTGCCGCGGCGGCCAAAGTCATGGGGTTGCTGGCCAAAAAGGAACTGGCCACTGAACCCATGGTTTCCCAAATTAACGAAAGGCTTTGTACCGGGTGCATGGTATGTCGCGCAGTCTGTCCCTTTAAGGCCATTGAGGCAAAGTTTGATGAGAGAACCCAAAGGACCGTGGCGGCAGTGAACACCAGCCTTTGCCAGGGCTGCGGAGCCTGTTCCTCGTCCTGTCGCTGTGGTGCCGCAGATCTAAAGGGCTTCTCCAATACACAAATAGTATCTGAGATAATGGCTCTATGCAGGTAGTATTAAGGGTTTCGCAAAATTGCGAAACCCCTTGGTTTTCCAAACCCCGTTACGTTCCGTAAATTGAGAATGATTACTAAAAAACCCCAAAAAGAGGGAATATGAACAGAACTTTTCGTTGATGTGAACTTTATTCATCTCGCACAGTGAAAGAGCCGGTTGGGAAAGGATTCCCGCCCGTCTAAAGGCTACCAATTGGGTTGAAGAAATGGGGCCAGCCTGCCGTACACCGGCACCGGCGAGGGAAGGATAGGCAACAGAATAACATCCAAGAGGTCGCCGAATCGTCGCCGATATAGTGAAAAAATACTTGCAAAAACCGACAAACTGTTCAAATGCCAAGGTTCTTGAGTGGTACAAAACCAATAATAAAAGAATAATTCTGGAAGGTAATTGAAAGCACCAATAAGCCTCACAAAACTCGAAATCGACTAGGCGGTGCTGAGCGGTCTCTAGGGTTCGAATCCCTAACTCTCCGCCAGATATTATATATTAATGAAAGACAATGGCTTCTACCGCTATCGGTGGAGGCTCTTGTTGTTTTGTGAGCCGATTTGAGCCGCAGCCGAGGAGTTCCACCTTTCTGGCTGTTTTTTGTTAGGACAAATTCCAGTTAATAATTAATACCCTAAAGGGGAATATTTTAAATGTTTCCGCTTCCGTAGCATCGTATGGTAATGAAGCCTTAATCACTTTTTAATTTCTGATTTTCTTCAGGAGAACCTATGATTCTAAATACTGAACAACTCCGTCAAAAAGCTCATGAAACTGCACTGACACACGACCCTTACGTGAGGCGCAGGCCTCCAAAGCGCCTGTGGCGGGAGTTTTATGCGGACGTCGAGAATTTACGCACGTTTATCCGCTCCCTGCAGGACGGCCACGCAAGCTGTTTGCAGCCCGCTGAAGAATGGCTGCTCGATCATGCTGAGCTCATCGAAGAACAGGTGTTGGTTGTCCGGCACCAGTTTTCCGATGCCTTCTTGCGGGATTTGCCGAATCTGCGCAAGACGGGCGAAAAAAGAGTACTGTCTATCTGTGCTGATTATCTGGAACATGTGGACGGGAATCTGGACGAGGACTCGTTCGTTTCATACATCAATTTTTACCAGGAAGTATCGGTTTTGACCATTGCTGAGGCGTGGGCGGTGCCGCTTATCCTGCGCATCGCCTTGATCCGGCGCCTGGCCGAGGTTATGGAACTGGTTCGCGAACGACGAGAGGTGTGTACGTTAGTCGAACGGTTGCTGTCGCGAATAGAGTCGTCAAAGTTGAGTCCGGATGTTCTTAAGGCTGCCCTTGAAGAAGCGGGTCAAGATATGCCGCTCTCCGGGCCGCTAATCGTCCAATTGGTCAGGCATCTGCGTGAATGGGCGGACGATTCGGCAACCGTACGGGAATGGCTGCTGTGCAAACTGGAAAATGGCCCTGACAGCCTTGATCAAATCGTCTCCTACGAGTATCAGCTTCAGGCCGCCTATCAAGTGACAACAGGCAACCTTATCGGAAGTCTGCGCAAAATTTCGCGCATGCACTGGCGCAATCGGTTCGAGCGGATTTGCATGGCTGAGCAAACTCTGCGCGAAGAGAGCGCAGGCGTCTACCGGCTTCTTGATTTTTCAAGCCGCGACGTGTTGCGAAAGCGCGTTGAGCAATTGGCCCGCCGCTTGCGTGTGCCGGAAAACCTGGTCGCGAAGCAGGCCGTCGAGCTTGCGGCGAAAGAACACGAGCAGGCGTGCGTGGAGCGGGCACAGGCGGATGAGGTTGCCGGCAGTCCGGCAGATTTAGAAGAACTGCCGCGCCAAGCATTTGCTGCATACTACCTATTTGAACCGGATGGCGTCAAGGAACTGCGGCGCGCGCTGAAAATGTGCAGCACTCCCCGGTATTTGCCGGAAATAGGAATTTTGCGTCGTGCCACCGGCGCCTATTTCACCGCCCTTACAGGATTGTTCACGGCCTTTCTGCTCGGATTCGCCCTGTGGATCGGAGGGGGCGCGAGCCTCACCGCTGCCCAGTGGGTGATGATTCTGATTGCGCTGTCGTTGCCCGCCAGCGAATGGGCCGTCACCGCGGCACACTGGCTTATAGAGTGCGCCAGGCGGCCGCGGCCGCTGTTGAGATACGATTTCTCGCACGGGATTCCACCTGAAGCGACCACGATGGTCGTCATTCCCGTAATCTGGTCGACAGTCAAAGAGGTGCAGGAATTAGCGGATCGGTTGGAACTGCATTACCTGGCCAACCGCGACTCAAATATCCACTTTGCTCTCCTGGGTGATCTTGTTGACGCAGCTGCGGAGAGGTTTCCACAGGATGCTGCCGTCCTTGCTGCCGCCCGCGCAAGCATTGAGGAGTTAAACCGCAAGTACTCCCGCCCGGGCGAAAGTACATTTCACCTCTTTCAGCGCCGCAGGTTGTGGAACCCGTCCCAGGGCGTATGGATGGGTTGGGAGCGCAAGCGAGGCGCATTGGTGGAATTTGTCGAACTGCTTAAAGGACGGACTGATACAACTTATGACTTGGTAGTGGGGGACACAGCTATTCTTCCGCGTATCCGTTACATCATCACCCTTGACGCGGATACGCAACTGCCGATGGGAAGCGCGCAGCGGATGATCGGCACCCTGCATCTGCCTATAACCGGCCGCGGTTAAACAGTACGCGGACACGGGTCATCGAGGGATACGGGGTGCTGCAGCCGCGTATCGGCATTAGCCACGGGGCGGCCTTGCGTTCGCGCTTTGCTTATTTATGGTCAGCGGATCCGGGAATCGATCCGTACGCCTTTGCCGTCTCCGATCCATACCAGGACGGGTTAGAGCAGGGCATTTTTACAGGGAAGGGTATATTCGATGTTGACGCCTTTGCTCAGGTACTGTGTGAACGAATTCCGGAAAACCGGGTGCTTAGTCACGATTTATTGGAAGGTGGATTTTTACGCGCCGGCCTGCTGTCGGACATCGAATTAATCGATGAACACCCAGCTACCTTCAGCGCTTATCAGAAGAGAATGCACCGCTGGGTGCGTGGCGATTGGCAATTGCTCCCATGGCTGTTTCACTGTGCCCGCGACCGGTGGGGAAAGCTTTTACCGGTTGATTTATCCCCCCTCAGCCGCTGGCAGATGATCGACAATCTGCGGCGCAGTTTGCTGCCGCCGGCGCTGTTTGCAGTACTGCTGCTCGGCCTGACCGTCTTGCCCGGCTCACCCGGGCGATGGCTTGCTTTTGTTTTCGCTACATTGTTTTTGCCGTTGCTCCGCCAACTGGTGGCGATTCGACGGACAATTTGGCGGCCACGGAGCATACTGGCCACAGTAGGTCAGGTTTTGGTAACCGTTATGACAATGCCGTTTCAAAGCGCGCTGTTGCTTGACGCAATTGCCAGAACCCTATATCGCTTATTAGTGTCTAAACGTCATTTGCTCGAATGGGTCAGCGCCGCGGAAATTGAACGCCGCAACCGGAGCGGGCGCTATCCGGCACTGCTGGGTATGTACGGAGGTTACGCGCTGGTGTTCCTTTTTGGGCTGGCAGCGGCGGCCATTACCGTTCCGGCGCTGCAGTGGACAGGCGTGGTGCTTTTAGCTATTTGGGTTTTCGCTCCGCTTGCGGTCCGCTGGTTGGACAGGCCCGTGCAGCAGCCCGAGTACCCGCTTACGGCGGCCGAGGAGGCAGAACTGCGAAAGTTGTCGGAACAGATTTGGGCTTTTTTCGAGGACTACGTTACTGAGACAGATCATTGGCTGCCGCCTGATAACGTTCAAATGGATCCGCCCAACGGGATCGCGCACCGCACTTCGCCCACCAACATCGGGCTTTATCTTGCATGTGCGCTGGCTGCGCGGGATTTCGGGTTCATCGATACGCCCGGGCTGATTGAGCGTTTGGAACGCACAATCAGTACGGTTGAGCGCCTGGATAAATGGAAAGGCCATCTCTACAACTGGTACGATACGGTGACTCTCGAACCACTACCTCCAATGTACGTGTCAACGGTGGATTCCGGCAACTTCGTCGGCTGCTTAATGACGGTCAGAGAGGGGTTGGCGGAGTGGCTCAAGGTGGACATTGAAGGGGACCAACAGCCAGGTTCTGATCCGGATCGAGGGAAAGCGGCGGCCGCTGGAGTCCGGACTGAAGAGAGGTCGGCAGACTGCAGAACATCGCCAAAGGGGGTCCGGGAGGATTGGCCGGCACGCGGGCAAAATCTGATCGCCCGCTTAGAGGCGCTGATTAACGGGACAGACTTTCGCCAGCTTTACGATCAAAAGACGAAATTGTTCACCCTGGGCTACCACGCCGCACTGCGTGAACCGGATCAGATCCTCTATGACCTGCTGGCATCGGAGGCAAGGCTGGCAAGCTTTATTGCCATCGCCCTCGGCCATGTGTCTGTGGCGCACTGGCATGCGCTCGGGCGGACAATGACCAGGGTTGGGCGGCGGGTCACCCTGCTCTCGTGGTCCGGGACGATGTTTGAATATTTGATGCCCTGGCTCTTTACGCGAACCTATTGGAACACCATCTGGGACAGCACTTACCGTGCGGTTGTCAGACGGCAAATCGAGTACGCGCATCAACGGGGAGTCCCCTTCGGGATCTCCGAATCCGGCTACTACGCTTTTGATTATCAGATGAACTATCAATACAGGGCCTTTGGTGTTCCCGGTCTCGGATTTAAGCGCGGTCTCGAACAAGATTTGGTTGTGGCGCCGTACGCAACAATCCTTGCCTTACCCTTTGCCAAGCATCAGGGGCTGGCGGATTTGCGCAAAATGGAGGAGCTTGGCGCCCTTGGAAAATACGGCTACTACGAAGCCATCGATTTTACGTCCGAGCGGCTGCCAAAGGACCGGACCAGTATGGTCATCCGCAGTTTTATGGCACATCATCAGGGAATGAGCCTGCTCACCCTGGCCAACTTGCTGTTGCCAAAGAAAATATACGAGCGTTTTCACCGTGACAAGCGCGTGCGGGCGGCGGAACTGCTGCTGCAGGAACGTATTCCCGCGCGGCCTAAAATTATTAAACATCCCGCCTTGGCATGTGTGCCTGTGCCTGATGCCAGGCCGGCAGAGACTGGCGCGCTGCGTGAATACCTCTCTGCGGATACGCTGACCCCCGAGGTGTGTATCCTTTCAAACGGGGCCTTTATGACCATGGTAACCAACAGCGGCAGCGGGTTCAGCCGGTACCAAGGTCTGGCCGTCTCCCGTTGGCGGGAGGATCCGGTGTTGGACAATTGGGGCAGCTACCTGTATATCCGTGACGTTACCCGCGACATGGTATGGTCGCCGGCGTTTCAGCCTTGCCGTGTCCCGTCTTCTGAACAACGCGCGCAATTCTCCCTTGACCGGGCCACCTTTATGCGCGTGGACGGAGACATGCAGACGAGCCTTGAAATTTGCGTGTCTCCGGAATGGAATGCGGAAGTCCGCCGGTTGACGCTCACCAACGCAGGCAATGAAATGCGAATCATCGAAGTCACAACATTTCTTGAACTGGCCCTGGCGCCTCCCATCGCCGACGATGCGCACCCGGCCTTCAGCAAATTATTCATTAATACCGAATATGCGGAGGAGGCCCAGTGCCTGCTGGCCCGGCGAAGACCTCGCCAGGAAGGCGAGAAACCGTTATGGGCGGCGCATTCGCTTATGGTCACGGGACGAACGCTTGGACCGGTGGAATACGAGACCGATCGGGCCGGCTTTATTGGCCGGGGCCATACTCTCTTCCGGCCGCAGGGAATCCGTTCCCGCCTGCGTGGAACGGTGGGCTCTGTGGCCGACCCCGCCTTTATCATGCGGCGGCGATTAAGCATCCAGCCCGGTGAACAGGTGCAGTTGTTTGCTGTCACTGCTGTGGCAGGCACGAAGGAGGAGGCGATGGACATTGTTAGCCGTTTCTCGGGGGACCTGGTGGTGGAACGAACATTTCAACTGGCCTGGAATCGCAGTCAAATCGAACTTCGGCACTTGCACATGACTGCCGCCGAGGCCATGGACTGGCAAACTTTTGCGGGCCAGGTGTTGTATACTCCGCCGCTGCGGCAGGAACGGCAAAAAGTATCGTTGCGAACGAAAAAGGCCAGTCCGGCCTCTGGTCGTACGGAGTTTCCGGAGACTTGCCGATGATCCTTGTACGGATCGAGAATCGGGCCAATCTGCAGTTTGTCGTCAAACTGCTAACCGGGTACGAGTATTTACGCCGCATGGGGCTGCTTTTCGACCTGGTCATTCTGAACGAATCGGCGGGAGGGTACCAGCAGGTTCTAAGTGAAATGTTGCGGCGGGCGGTGGAACAGGTCGTTGACCGACATGGTGCAGGGCCCGGCGGCGTCTTTATCATAAATGCCAATCAGCTGCCGGACGAGGACAGGACACTGCTGTTCGCCGCAGCCCGTGTTGCGCTGCGGGCAGGCGGTCCCAGCCTCAAGGCGCAAACCAAACTGCCTTGGCGGGATACCGTCTGCCCGGCACCCCTCAAGCCGGCAGCGCCGTTAAACAGGTTCGCTACGCTTGCGCCGGACGATGTGCGCCAGCTGATGTTCTTCAACGGTTGGGGAGGATTTTCGCCGGATGGCCGGGAGTATCAGATTATGCTCAAAAACGGCAATCATCTGCCGGCGCCATGGATCAATGTAATGGCCAATCCGCGCTTCGGCTGCCTTGTCTCCGAGCTCGGCACGGGTTACACCTGGTGGCGCAACAGCCGTGAGTGCAAATTGACCCCATGGTCTAACGATCCTGTGCTCGACCCACCGGGTGAAGTGTGTTATCTACGGGACGAAGAGAGCGGCGAACGATGGTCTGCCACGCCGTCTACCGCACAAGCAGACCCGCCTTACACCGTTACGCACGGCCGGGGGTTCACACGTTTTCACCACGAGAGACACGGCGTCAGGCAGGAAATGACCGTTTTTGTTCCGTTGGATGATCCGGTCAAGGTGGTCAAATTGCGGTTGCAGAACAGAAGTGCCGGGCGGCGGCGCCTTTCCGTCACATATTACACGGAATGGGTGTTGGGTGTACGGCGCCAGGCGAACGCCTCTTTCATCATCACGGAGTGGGACGAGTCTGCCCAAATCATGCTGGCACGCAACGCGTATCAGGAGGCATTTCGCGATGCTACAGCCTTTTTAGGCGTGTATTTGCAACCGGATCCATCTGTCGAGCCGCCGGCTGCGGCAGAATTCGAAGCGAAGGGGAACGCCGCCGAGGCGGACGATCTGTCTTGGACGTCAGACCGCAACGAATTTCTCGGCCGTAACGGCACACCGGAAAATCCCGCCGCCATGGGCCGGGAGCGCCTGTCAGGTAAAACAGGGCCTCTTTATGACGCTTGCGGCGCGGTGCAGACTAAGCTCACACTGGAGCCTGGAGCCGAACGGACCGTCTACATCCTGCTAGGTTGCGAACATTCCCGGGACGCCGCCGTGAAATTGGCGCAAAAATACTGCCAAACCCATGTCTACGACCAGGCATTTGAACTTGTTCGAGAATTCTGGGAGGGTGTTTTGGATCAGGTCTCGGTTTCCACACCCTGCCCGGAGATGGATTTACTATTAAACGGCTGGTTGCTTTACCAGGCCCTTGGCTGCAGAATGTGGGCGCGATCCGCTTTTTACCAGGCGGGAGGCGCATACGGCTTTCGGGATCAACTACAGGATTCTCTGGCGCTCCTGCACGCCCGTCCCGACCTTACGCGGGCGCAAATTATGCTGCACGCCGCACATCAATATGAGGAGGGCGACGTGCAGCATTGGTGGCATGAAGAGACGCAGCGCGGCATCCGCACGCATTTCTCCGACGATTTGCTCTGGCTGCCCTATGCCGTCGGACGGTATGTCGATCATACGGGGGACAACAGTATACTTGACGAGGTGGCGCCGTTTCTGCATAGTGAACCTTTACGGGAGGGTGAACATGAACGATACGAGCCGACCCAAATCTCTAACCGGAGCGGCACCGTTTTCGAGCACTGCTTGCGAGCCATCGACAGGGCTTTACAGCGCTTCGGTGAACACGGGCTGCCGCTGATCGGCATCGGCGACTGGAACGACGGTATGAGCCGTGTCGGCGCTGAAGGCCGCGGTGAAAGTGTGTGGCTCGGCTGGTTCCTCTGTGATGTGTTGAACCGGTTCACGGATTTATGCCGTCAGCGCGGTGATGTTGAGCGGGCGGGACGCTACCGGGATGTAAGCGTGAAGTTGGCCTCCTCCCTTGAAGAGCACGCCTGGGATGGGCAGTGGTACCGGCGGGCCTTCACCGACGAAGGCCTTTGGCTAGGTTCTATTTGCAATGAGGAATGCCGTATCGATGCCATCGCCCAGTCGTGGTCAGTCATCTCCGGAGCGGCGCCGCAAGAGAAGGCACTGCAGGCGATGCAGTCATTCGACCGCGAACTTGTGGACCGGGATCTTTCCGTTGCACGTCTTTTGACGCCGCCTTTTGACCGCACGGATCCGAGTCCCGGCTACATTCAGGCTATCCGCCCGGCATTCGTGAGAACGGAGCCCAGTATACCCATGGTGTCATATGGAGCATTGTCGCCTGGTGCCGGCTTGGCAACGGAGATAAGGCCTTTGAATTGTTTCATATGTTAAATCCTCTGAATCACACGCGCACGCCCAATGAAGTGCGGCAGTATGCCGGTGAACCCTACGTCATGGCGGCAGACGTTTACACGGTGGATCCGCACCAAGGACGCGCCGGCTGGACGTGGTACACCGGCGCTGCGGGATGGATGTATCAGGCAGGAATTGAGTGTATACTCGGCCTGCGCCGCCGTGGCAAACGGCTGTACATTCGCCCGTGCATCCCTTGTGAATGGCCGGAGTTTTCCGTCAGCTACCGTTTTGGCAGCGCACGCTACCTTATTACGGTCAAAAATCCGTCGCGCAAGTCAGGCGGAGCGACCGCTTTACAAATTGATGGGCGGGAAGTTACTCTTATGGAGCAAGACGTCAAGGAGGGTCCTTTCGTTGAATTGTACGACGACGGGCAGGTCCATCATGTCGTTCTGATGTTGTAGATTGTGCTGAGCCGCCTCTAGGGTTCGAAACCCTGACTTTCCGCCGGATTGCGTATAAATAAAGGGATTCTCACTGGTTTGAGGTGAGAATCCCTTTTACCTTTTGTGTCAAATTTTGGCCTGCGGTCGTACGGTGTAGCAGACGATGGTGTCCATTTGGCCGCCATCATTTGTGTTATTACGATTTAAAAGTATTCGTAATGGAGTAGAAATCAGACGAACAGCACTTCCATGGTTGAATCCCCAACTCTCCGCCAAAATACCTTATAGGCCAGGGGGTGGGGTCAGGTTTGCATTATTGCATTTTATCAGCCAACTTATATTAATGCGATACAAGCCTGGCCCTGCCTACCCAGTAGCAATGTTCAAGATGTTTTACCCTGTTTATCCAACGTTAGCCCTAACCGGTAAACGCAGTTCTTCGGAGGGTTTTTGATTTTATGACCATTTAAACGTAGATCAACATGATACATGGCAAAAACCGGTCTTGACATAATATTACACCCAATGCAGTTTGGGTTTTAACAAACACAGATGTTAACTGATCTATTACCCAATTTCCTAAAACAAAAAAGAATCCCTTTTCCGGAAAGAGTTATTTCCATTATTTCTGCTAGCATTGCAGATAAAAGCAGGAAAAAGTAAGTTTGCGTAGAAAACGTGTTTATGATAACTTGGAAATAAAACTAGTAATTTATCTTAAACAAACTACGAATACCTTAAGATTATAAATCGTTAACAGGAATTACCAGTTGGAAATACAACATAACGAGAGTTTAATTCATCCAAGAGCTTGCTAAAGTAAGGCTGTGGCAACGTATTGTCATTTTGGAAGCCATTAGTTTTAGAAAAACACAATATGGCAAATCAAAGGAATGATCAAGAGATGAAAACGTGGGAACACGCCAATAGAATAACCAGAACATATGTTCCCCCTGGGGGGGGGGGGGGGATTATATGTAATAACTTCCAATATTTGGTAGTTTATTATTTCCCCCTTGGTTATGTAGATAGCTACCACTTTTTGCTTTCTCTTTCAAATTACCTAACCAGATTTTCCCTTCGCTCTTTCCGGTTGCTTGCGAAGGGCATCATAACCATTCTCCTGGATAAAAAGATATTTAAAGGGCTGAACTTTTCACCGGCTGGAAAATTATGTAAAATCCAGTGGTGTTAAATCAGCCTTTAACTTTTAATTATTATATTAAAATTTATTGTGATAAAGGCAAACCATCCGAAAGGTTGGGACGCAAAGCCATGGGTCTGTAGCCCTTGTGGGTATGACTGCCAGGCTGCCGCTATAAAGCTTCACTGTTTGTTTTAAATAGTGTTCTCTATTACGGCAGCTAATTAAGCTGCCGTTTTTGCTTATATGTAATTATACCCGCAAATACTCGTAGAAGGTGGTCGACAATAGCATGATGGGAAAAAAGTTAAAAGGGACACTTGTGGATCTAACGAGCATGAGTGACTTGTTAAGGACGATGAAAGAAGCCTGGCCCACATTATATCTTCACAGTGCTAATGTTGCCAATCTGGCCTTGAGAATATGCACTTTTCTCCGTCTTAGCGAAGTGGAGCAGGAAACTATAATAGCCGGAGCATTCCTCCACGATATAGGAAAGATGTTTGTTAGGCGTGAAATTATCGAAAAGCCGGGACCGCTTTCAGATGAAGAATGGGCTGAATTAAAAGAACACCCCCGACGGGGTGCCTCCATAGTAGCGGCAAGGGGAGGAGACAATTCCTTGGTGGAAATAATCCGCTATCACCACGAGCGGTGGAATGGGAAGGGATACGAGGGACTGAGGGGGCAAATGATACCCTGGTCTGCCCGAGTCATTGCGTTGGCCGATGCCCTAGATGCCATGACTTCCCTAAGGCCTTACCGTCAGCCTTCTAAAATGTATGACGCACTTGAAGAAGTTTACAATGGTGCCGGTTCGCAGTTTGACCCACAATTAATTAGGGCTTTGGCGGAAAAACCCTTTTGGCAAATCGTTACATACCGCGACCCGGGTAGGCTTGAGAGACAAATCGATGAAGAAAAAAAATGGCTTGATCAATTGGTGGATTCATATGCTACTTTATCTCATCCATTAGTATACGCCCAAAGCCAATGGTTGGATCGCTTACTAGTGCTCAATTTAAAGGACATGCAGCCGGCAGGGGCTGATAAGTAGAAGGGCGGTGAAAAAATGCGCCGGTGCTTTGAATGCGTAAAAAAAGAACCAGACCGTCCTTGTGTGGAGTGCTCAGACTTCGTTCAAACGAGTCCAGTTCGCCGGGTACCTCCGAAGCCTATTCAGGTAGTGCTGGAAGAGGAGCAAGGACAAAAATACCCAGCCAATATCCTGGTGTTAAGTACCACAGAATTTGGTATAGAAACGGCAGCTCCGGTACCGGGTCAGTATCTAATTAGGTTGCATGAAAGCTTATGCCTCGAAGTTGCCGGCGTACCATTCAAGGGGAAAAATAACGTCCACGTGTTTGACATCTTATGTGTACATCGGAGGCAGGGGACTGACCGCCGGCTTAACAAAGACGAGTACCAATTACTGACAGGAAGCAATGGCGAACTAGTGGCTGAGATTTCTCGGCACTTACCGGAGCATCTTCAGGACTTGGTCAAGGAGAAACTATTAGCTGAATTGGAAAAATCTGAACTAATTAGTGCTCTCCGGGTTGGCAAGGTGCTGAAATATGAAAGAGGGCGCTTCCGCTACATTTCAGGCCAGGCGGATCTAGACCTACCTATGGAAGAAGTCGAGAAGTTGATGCGGCAGGCCACCCGCCAGGGCGAACACCAGCGCGAGGTAATCATTAGCGCTAACGGGCAAAAGGTATTCGATCTTCATGGGGTACCGTTTGACCACAGGAGCGGTGGGCTATTAGCCCTCGATATTACAGAGGTTATTGAAAAGGAAAGAAAGATTCATCGTCAGGAGATGGAGGCTTACCGAGAGGCTATGTCGGCGGTCACAGGAGGCCGGCTACACCTGGTGAACGGTGAAGAGGCGAAAAGGTTGTTATCGGAAGGAGTGGAAATGGTAAAAGGTGAGGCCAGGCAAGCCCATGACATTCCGGAAGCTCGCCAGGTATTGCGTGAATCTCTGCCCGGTATAGCCAGCCGGAGGCAGCACGCGATTGCCCTATGCTTGTCAGAAGCACTGGCCAACGTTCTCAAACATGCAGGGGGTGGTTGCTGGCAAGTTAGACGGGTGGGGGACATCGTCAGGATTATCGTGCAGGACCGGGGGCCGGGAATCAAAACCTCTGAATTGGCCAGGGCCACGCTGATGCAACATTATTCTACCAAAAATTCCATGGGGTGTGGATTTAATTTGATGCTCTACTACGCGGACTACCTTTACCTTAATACAGGGCCGTTAGGTACCACCTTAGCCCTTGATTTTAGCAATGTGCTCACAGATAAGTTAAACAGTGAAAAAATGACTGAAAGAAGGTGATGTTATTGCTGAAAGTAGAGGTAAATGCTGTTCCAGGAATACGCCGGGTAGTGCTAAACGGTGAATTAGATATGGTAACAGTAGCGCTTTTGCAAGAGGTTGTTAAGAAAGAGGATGAACACACACTGGAACTTGACCTCTCCGGGGTGTCTTTCGTTGATTCAACTGGTCTGAAAGGTTTGCTGGACATCAACAACAACTGGCAGCAAAGAGGTGGCCAGGTGTTAATTTTGCAGCCGCAACCCGATGTAGCAGAAGTGATGCGACTGGTAGGGCTGGACAAACTCCTGCCACAAATCGGTGCTTTGGATGGAGAAGAGAGGTAGAAATGGGATGAGAGAAATGGTGGAAGGGAATGGGAAAATCCTAAGGGGTTACGGATTGGAAGGTAGTGGCTGTAGCTTGCCAGCTGGACAAGAAGGTGGCGATTTTTTTGAATTTATCTCCTGCAACGAAAGAAGCGTCTTTGCCGTTATCGGGGATGTAATGGGTAAAGGATTCCAGGCGGCACGGCTAATGGAAACAATCCGCCAATTGCTCCGGGAGTGTATTAGGATTGACCCCCATCCCCTGGAGGTAGTACGCAGATTAAACAAGCTAGGAGGATATGAGCTAAGAAAACGTGGCTCTTTTGCCACCCTATGCTTGTTATGTTATGACGGAATAACTGGCCGCCTTGCTTGCGTCAATGCAGGTCACCACCCTCCCTCCTTTTATCAAATGGTCGGGTGAGGGTAGCTCAGTCCCGGGGAGTTGCCGTAGGCCTTTTGGAAGATTATCTTGGGTCAGGGGAGGAGGAATTTTTTCTTGCCGCCGGAGATGCGGTAGTGCTGTACACCGATGGACTAGTGGAAGCATCTGGTCCTAGCGAGCGGAGGTACGGGCAAGAACGATTGAAAGAAGTAGTTCGTTTACAAAATGGCTTTGGTGCCGAGTGTATGAAAGGAAATATTTTGGCTGATTTAGATACATTTACTCGCGGTATATCTCAAAAGGATGATGTGACCCTGGTTGTTATGAAGGTAACGGGAAAGGCGGGTGATATGGGTGGAGATTAGAGTCCGACAGCAGAAGGGAATGGCAACTCTCGAAGTGGAGGGTGAACTGGATTTTAGCAACGTGGAACAATTGCAACGGGAAATTCAGCGCCGGCCGGAGGAAGTAGTGGAAGTAGATCTGCAGGAACTTCGCTTTATAGACTCCTCCGGGATGGGTATGCTTCTGAGTCAGGCCAGACTTTTCTACAGGCAGGGGCGGATCCTAAGATTTGTCCGCATACCCAATTTTATTCAAGAAGACCTGGAAGTGATAGGTTTTTTCCGAGTGCTTGAAGTCCTGGAGACAAAGCCCAACGATTAAAAGAAGGTGGGGTGCTAATGAAGGCTGACATAACCCAGGAATCTCTGGCCACAACAGCGATTGAAGCAGACAATACTTGTCCGAACAGGGAAGCTGACAGTTCGTATGCATTTATGAAAGAGGGGTGCCTTGTTGTCCGGCACCCACCGGAAGGACCCTACCCCTTAGTGATACCTTGCCCAGGAGTGAGATTGATTGTTAACGGCCAGGAGCGCACTCAAGCCACTCCGGTATCCATGCAAGATACAGTACTGGTAGAGGTGGTGAATGAACGAAGAGAAGGGGA
This sequence comes from Desulforamulus profundi, assembly GCF_002607855.1. The sequence goes on along the minus strand of NZ_AWQQ01000046.1, from coordinate 53,726 downwards.
ATGGTCTATAAGCATTTCTGCCGATGGTTTACAAGCGAAATTGCGGGTAAGCCCTACGGTGGTACTATACCGGGAGCTAGCGGATCTCCCGCCTGCCAGCAAACTACAACTTGCGGTAGTTGAGCGGGAAGAACTCCTTCCACCCCTCACATGGGACCAGTTATTGGAGGAATTGTCCCAGCTGGGTATTAACTATGGCGTAGACTGGCAAGCATGCTCTCGCGGCGTTGCATCGTGCACTGAAGAAGAGGTGGTTATTGCCCAAGGTATTCCGGCTAAACCAGGAAAAGACAGTCGAGTGGAATTTCTTTTTCCCACCGATTCCAAATTGCCGGTACCGGTGGAGGAAGAGGAAACGGTAGATTTCCGGGAACGGTATGTTTTTACTTCAGTGGAGGCAGGTAAAATCTTGGCTGTAAAGTATCCGCCTGAGCCAGGGCATCCTGGTACCAGCGTCAAAGGTGACATAATTATACCGCCGTCACCCCGGGACTGCATCCTTGTTGCAGGTGAAGGCGTGGTTCTTACTAAGGATGGTGAACGGGCGGTTGCGGCTCGGGTTGGGCGTCCTGTGGCCACCCACCGTCGTAATTCGGTGAGGGTAAGTGTACTGCCTGAACTTATGCATACAGGTGACGTAGACCTTGCTTACGGAAACATTTCCTTCAAAGGTGATGTGGTGATTGCCGGTAATGTGGAAGAAGGGATGAAGGTAGAGGCCGGCGGAAATATCAGGATAGGAGGTTTGGTCTCTGGGGCGAGAATTCAAGCAACGGGATCTATCCTGATCAGGGGAAATATTTTGACATCAGTAGTAATCGCAGGCGGAATTCCTACCTTTATGAAAGAAATGCTTCCACAGGTTCGCGCCTTAGCAATTGGTTTGCGAGAGATGATCAGGGCTATCTATCAGTTACTTGGTCACCCATCGTTCAAGCAAGGTGATCTTAAACGCGGTATAGGTCCTTTATTAAGATTGCTATTGGAGGGGAAGTTTCGTCATCTTCCTACTGCTGCTGAAGCATTCAGGAAGCAAGTTGAAACTCTTCCATCGGGATTAGCCGGTGAAGGCCTGGATGAGTTTATTGACGAAGTCGAACGGGTAGTGGTTCGCTCCCCTCTGGTGGTACGTGACCTCCAGGAGGTAGAAAAACTAGCCCAACTAGCTTCGGAATGGGAACAAGCCCTTGCGTCTCCGCCCTCTGCGGAAAGTGATGTAGTAGCTGCTAACATCCTCAATTCCACCGTTATAGCGAGCGGCGATATCAGGGTAGTGGGTGGCGGTTGTTATAATTCGCGAATTCAGGCTGATAAAAAGGTGACTGTAACAGGGGTATTTCGCGGGGGAGAGATTCAGGCCGGGGGAGATGTGCATGTAGGAGAACTGGGATCCAGAGGCGGGTCTGCCACCAGGGTGATGGCTGGCGCAAGAGCTACGGTTACCATAAAGTTTGCCTATGAGAATGCTTTAGTATTGGTGGGTGCCCGAGCTTATCGTTTTGATAGGAAGGAAAAAGATGTCTGTCTTTGGTTGGATAAGGAAGGGAATCTCCAGTCCCGAGCAATTCCAGCTTAAGGATCTAGCAATTTAAATGGCTGGTGCGTTTTATTAAAATAGCATCTCAGGGATCAACTGAGGAGAATATGAGAAACGCAATCTTGTTGGCTTTTTTCCTGTTTTACCAATGTGCTTCCTTCGGCAGTATCTTCAGTATTGACGGTAATGGAAGGCTTAACTGGGTAGCTATTCGAGATGATGTTCTAACATTAAGAACTTTAGAATTGGCTAAGCCAGAATAACGGGCTTTGCCCAAGCACATCTTTTGGGAAAGCCCATTTATACCCTTCTTTTGAAAAAAAGGAAAGATAAATTCTTGTGGAATATTGTTTATAAGCAACTTAGAGATCGAACTATTTATACTTGCTATTGATAGTTTGAAACTTCTACTTTAATCTATTGATATTACTACTTGCAAATCCAGCTAAAGCATGATGAAATGGATTGCAAATATGTTAAAAACAAACGTTGAGACTCATATCGAAAAAGAATTTAAGAGCTTTATGTTTGAGTATCATACCTTAATCCGTTTGATAAATAAAATTTTTGAGGAGGATATTTCCAAAATAGCCAAATCTGTAGATCTAACATATCCGCAATTTCTGGCTTTGCTTTTTATAAACCATAACGAAGGTTTATTAATTTCTTGAATCGCTAAAGCAGGGTCATGGCATATCTCTACAGCAATGAATTTTATTGACCGTTTACTTGAAAGAAGTTAATTACTTTGCAAGCCTTAGAAAAAGGAAAAGGGTCTCGGGTTTATTTAACTGATTTAGGGCGAAGTACAATTACTGAAAATATCCCTTGTCCACCGGAACAAATCAAGAAATTTATGATGAACATGGGAGTGGAAGCTGTTAAAAGCAATATTGACCTATATCATAACGTTATGACCGGGGTATTGGGTGAAAGATTTATGCAAGAAATAAGAACTAATTTATCCAAAGCCAGTCATAAAATCACCTCTAGTAAAAACCAGTAAAGATAGAACAGTAGTGAGTAGGGATTTTAAGTTTATTTCAAGCATAAACCGGTAAAGGTAAACCTATCGAAAGGTAGGGGCACAAAACCAAGGGCCTAAGGCTTTATTATGGAGCTATGGCAGCCGGTTGCCGAAGGAGATGCTTTTTTATCTTTTCTATTTGTAAGGGCTTCCTGTCTAAAGTTTCATGAAAGCATTACCAACAACGGGGAAACAATTCTATAAACCTCTATATATTGATTGTAATCTGCAGGTTTTGCTTATGATTCCTGGGACGGATGATTTTCCATGTTTACAAAACTTCTTCGGAAAGGGAAAGTTGAATGGTATATCGCGTTTTAATAGTTGACGATTCTTCTTTTATGAGAAATGTCTTGAAGAATGTAATATCTAAGGATAGCAATTATGTAATTGCTGGGGAAGCAAAAAATGGACTTGAGGCAATCAAAAAGTATAAAGAACTTAACCCGGACATAGTAACCATGGATATTACCATGCCAGATATGGATGGCCTTACTGCTTTAAAAGAGATTAGAAAATACGACAGTGATGCTCGAATCATTATTTGTAGTTCCATGGGTCAAAAAGCCTTTGTCATGGAGGCTTATGAAGCAGGAGCTAAAGATTTTATAGTAAAACCTTTTCGACCTGATATAGTGCTGAAGGTTTTAGCAAATGCGTTAAAATCACCGTAAGAAAGAGGTATCGAGTGATAACCTCTCCTTTACTACGAAAGAAATAGAATAACCAGGCAAGCTAATGCACAACCGGAGACTATGAATGTAAAAAGTTAGCAGAAGGCGCCATTAACAAGAACTGTTACAAGTCTCCTGACGCTCAAGCCTTTAGAGCGAGCAAACGTCGTACGGCGGTTTGTAACAGGCCTCCGAGTAGCTGAGCTGGACCGGTAATTGGCCGGACGGAGGAGAAATTGTACCGGCTACTCAGCCAGGCTCTGCGTGAACTGTCACGCTGGATCAAATTAGCTGGTTAGTTTGTTATGTTGATACTCTGGATAAGTATTAAAATCGTGTTTCCAAAAGGGGGATTCCGGCTTAAGGAATCAAAAGGGTATACATTTGTTTTAGGCAATAGTTTCTAGTACGACAGAACCCAACATATTTATGGTAGTAAATGGTATATAACAGATATAAAAGGTTCACTTAGGCAGAAGAGTTAAATATTTTTACCGAAAAGGCAAACCTGCTCGAAAGACAGGGACGCAAAGCCACGGATCTAATGCGAGCACCAGGATCGCGATGACCGCCGGGCTGCCGAAGGATGATATCAGGCTCACTGGTGCTTTATTATTTAAGGCAGCAGGGGCTTTTTTTAATCTGATTTTCAACCAACATTTTTTCCAGACCCCAAAGCCTTGAAAATAAAGATAAAGCATTACTTTTTAAGCGGCTAACAAAACGGGCACCATTTTCACAGTATTGATCAATTTCTTGTAATCTACATAACCCCGGTCAAAGACATTTAGGACATCGTTTTCCTCTATAACCGGGGCATCCATCTGTGTTTTGTCCAGGTTTGGCCGGTGTAATAACAGCTGAGTCCGGTAGAGCACCTTGCTCAAATAGTCTGATACGAAGGTGTAGTTTTACTCCACCTTTACAACCTGCCGTATTATGTCGCTAAATAGTAACTGGATTAATGAAGAGGGTATTTTCCTTGTCTTCCGTGAAAGCGGGGAAGCACTAATAGATTGAAGACCTACTGCCGTACTGAAACTCTCATTGTTTAAGCTGTTGCTCCATTTGAGCATAAGCCATTATTTGGATGGTTTTACTAACGGTCAATTTCTTAGTGTATTTGTCAAGACCTAAACTTGAACTTTTTTCAAAAATTCTCCGTTACTTATAGGTTGAAACAGTTGAATAAATGTGGATTTATTAACTGTTGATAAATCTTCCTCTAACTCATGAACATCGTAGTTCAGGGGTATATTGTGATTTGCCAAAAAGCCCAAGAAATCTTGCTTGGATACATTGGCTATTTGGGCTGCCTTGCCCAAAGATAGACTGCCGTCCGCATAAAAGGTTGCAGCCAGCATTTTCAAAGCCTCAGCTTTGATTAGTGTTTGCGTGATGACTCGACCTTTAAAGAACAACTCTTTTGGTAATTCAAATTCTATTTTTATGGTTTCACCCGACATTTTTTTATCCTCCCTGATGGTCCAATGACCTTTGTAAGATTATACCATAAATCAACTCTCAACTGCCGCTCTTATCTTGCTTCATTTTTATCGGAACTGACCTCGATTTATAGGTTTCAGGCCCTTCCTTTAGCACACTTCTGACATAGGGTGGTGAAAAACCGTATTTCTGATAAATTTCTTGTACGCTCACTTCCTCAACAAAGTGTAATCGGTATATTAGATCAAAATCTTTGGCTCGTTTCATTTTAGCTCTTTCAGTAAGACTGATTCTTTCAATCCCATGCTTTTTAAATACCTCTTTAACCGTCCACCACTCCATACCCATCTTTTCAGCAATTTGCATTAATGTCAGTCTGTCTTTTTGGTACATATCAATGAGCTTGTCCACTACTTCAGGAGGAATTTGATCAACTTTAGTCAAATAACGGGGCTGAGTTTTGGGTAGGGTATCTCTGTGAAATACATAGTAATTTAATCCTTGGTCTTGGCGCTTGCCTACCCCGCCTCTGGTTCCCACTGCGTTTTTTGCCACAGCCGACAAGGCTCACTCCACACCATTACCCCCTCCGGAGCGAGGGTGGTTCCCCGAACCACAAACAACCTCTCGGGTGGCGGTGAACCACTGCCATATAGGAATATTTCTAAGTTGGTAGTGACCCAGCTCCACTTGCAGACCTTTTGTGGTCAGGTACACCGGCGTGAGCACGGGCACCAAACCCGTCGGCATCGCAGTGCCTTGCACCCCGGGCGATATCGGTGTCAAAATTATCAAAGAACGTTAAAAAACAAAAACCGTTTTTCAGAGAACAATTTCTTGCCCTCTGCCACATAAAGAGAAACTAAAGGCACTTTTAGCAACCGTATACCAATTTATTTTAGCGTTTATAGCCCCTTTTTATGTCAAGGAAAGCTTCCAGTTATTTGCAAAACATTCGAATATTACAACTTTCTGTTTACTCCCCGGTGGCCTAAAATAATAAGGAGACAAACCACTTCTTAATCGCTTGTGAATTTGATTTTTTGCCAAGTGCTATGATGACAGAAAGTTAAAAAACCTGTACAGGAAAAAATAACTAAGAGTCGGAACAATTATGTCAAGAAGTACGTCTACCGAAATAGAAGGAGGGATGTTCCGTGCATTGCCAGGAAGCATTGGAGATGCTGTCACCGTACCTGGACGGAGTCCTTGATCCTGCCGAACATGCAGCAGTTCAAGACCATTTGGCATGTTGTCCCTCATGCAGCGCTGAATTGGAAGAACTACGGTCATGTCTTTCCCTGCTGCAGGAACTTCCTGATGTAGCTCCTCCAGCCGGCTTCCGGGCCGGGTTAATGGAAAAGATTGATACATTGTCTTTGCCGACACAGGCACCCCAGCGTAAAAGTTGGTTTGAACATGTGAACGGGGTCAGCCGTAAAGGGTGGTACCGGACCGCTGCTGTGGCCGCCGTTATGGCCATGACCCTGGGGCTCACCGCCCTGTGGGAAAAGGAAGGACATCAATTCATTCCCGTTCAGCCCACCGCCCAGGAGATGGCTTCGGTTGAGCAGTTAACAGCCGGGGACAGGCAGGAAAACCGGGAAAATAACCCGTCTAAGCCAGCAGACAATACGGTACCCGGCGTAGAGGGCGAGAAGCCCCACGCTTCGGTCCAGGCAGGTAAAGAAACAACCAAACCGGCGGACAAAGCGGGTGCCCCCAAGACAGCCGGTCCGTCTGAAAGACAGTTGGTTTTTGAAAACTACCATTATCAGCCCAGCGAGGGAATGACCGTGCGCACGGTTGTCCTAAAACTGGATGTCCAGGATGCCGGAGCGGCGCTGAAGTTCATTGGTGCCATCAGCCAAAAGGCTGGCGGTTCTATTGTGGTGCCCTATACGGAAAACAGCGGCTCCGGTACGGTAGGCATTAAAGTGCCGGCCCACCAGTCTAGGGCGGTAGAAAACCAGTTAAAAGCCCTAGGTGAAGTCGTTACAGACATGCCCACAGTAAGAGACTTGAGCAGTCAGCACAGACATGCTGTGGATGTGCTGGAACAACTGAAGGCCGAACAGACCAAGCTGGCCAACAAACTGGCAGAGAAAGAGGACCCGGCGCTGGAAGATCAACTGGCGAGCATTACTGCCGCCATGACCCAGCAAATTAAACTGATTCAACAAATAGAAGAACAATGCAGTGATTCAACCATTACAATTACCCTTCAGTAAACCATGCCACCTCCCGGAGGTGGTTTTTTGTTTCTCTGTTCAGCTCCTTCCGGGGAGGCATCATGAACAGCCGGGCGTCTTACGGCATATGCTGATAAGGATAGAAAGGGCCGTTGTTTTTGAAAAAATTTAATCGCATCAGCGACAACGAAGATTTTTACCTCACAGACAATGCCTGGTGATTTGCTTTCAACTTTATGAATATACGCCGTATTATGTCGGTATTCCGGAGTTTGTCATTCCCTATTCCCGGATCCGCAATTTAATCAGGGAAGACGGATCCATTGGAAGGATTTTGGAGGACGAATAACAACCTTCGCCGCATGCAAAAAAACGGTTGCCTAAACTGTTCATTTAATGTATACTAACCCGGCGGGCTTTTATTTTCCCTTGTTTTTCAGCCTTAAGATTTGTCTGGCTTGTCTATAATTGGCTCTTGACTTGCCTGGGAGAAATTAATATAATCTAACATGTAGTCTGTTAGCATAACTTAATAAATTCTCTGGAGAGGTGGCCGAGTCCGGTCGAAGGCGCATGACTGGAAATCATGTAATGGGGTAACTCATTCGCGGGTTCGAATCCCGCCCTCTCCGCCATTTTAAATGTTAGTCTATGACCGTGCTAGACGGGGAGGTAGCGGTGCCCTGAACCAGCAATCCGCTGTAGCTGGGTTGAATTCCTGCCATAGGGTTTGGTTTGTGAGGACTGGTCAGCGTAAGGGGCGTTGACGACCGGGTCTTGCGCAGCGTAGGCTCTCGAACCGTGTCAGGTCCTGACGGAAGCAGCACTAAGGGAAACCCTGCGGGTGCCGCGAGGCAGCCTGGTCTGAGCAACCTGCGTTGGTTCGCTCGGAAGCCATTACTCGACGGTGGGTGCACGGTCTCCTTATTTATTAAGTAGGGTAAACTGCCTGTATAATAAACAGGCAGTTTTTAGTTTCACTATCATAAAGTATATAATTATTATGCTTGAAAGTAAAAGAGGTGCCGGTTGTTGAATTCGACGGTTGAATTCAACAACCGGCACCATTCTGTTTTATAGCACCCAAAATGAAGCGGCAGGTTCAGTTCCTGCCGATTTGATACTAGCGACAATTTAATGCAAATAAGTAGTTCCATTTAGAACCATGCTTCAGTTCATCGGTATAAATTTCAGTTATCATGTTCCGGTAGGGTAAGAACTCTAAACCAAACAAAATTTTACGGTATCTTTCCACGGCAGCCAGTTCCCCAAAAAGGGCATTTGTTATGCCTTCACAATAACTTCTGGGAGGCTGAAAGGCTGTCTCCGGCACCGGGGGTATGTCCTGTCCGGTCAACTCCCAGTATATTTCCCGCAGCATCTTGTTGTGCTTCCTTTCGTCATCCCGGATGGAAGCCACGATGTCTTTTTGATCAGGGGGAGCCATGCTAACCATGTAATTATAAAACAATTCGTCTTCCCTCTCATTGCTTACGGACTGTACGATAAGTTGCAATGCTTCCGGGTAGGCGTAGGCAGGAACATACATATAGGTTGGGTAATACTTGTAAGTTGTGTTGGGGTAGCTGGGGTAAGGAGGCCTCATGTAAGATGTGTTGTTCATATATACAGCACCTCGCTTTTATTACCATACTATGAAGGTACTGGGAAAATGGTTACATCAATTAAAAAACCACAATATTCGAGAAATAGTAGCCTGATTTGTGAAATCTCGATATAATAGTTTTACTTAGTTAACTAATTGTTTGGGAGGTGTACAAATGGAAAACTTAATCAAGGTTCAAGTAGAGGGAGAGCAAACCTTCGAGATTGCCCAGGGTACACCGGTGCTGGAGTTTCTGAAGAATTACATGGAAGAGCGGCAGATTCCGGTTGTGGCCGCCAACATCAACAACAGGCTCAAGGATCTATGGACACCGTTGGACACCCCCTGCCAGGTGAGTTTTGTGGATTTGGCCTCGCCGGAAGGCATTCGCATTTATCATCGCAGTGTTACCATGCTCTTAATGAAGGCCATTACGGAAGTGATGCCCGGCAGCAATGCGGTGATCCAGCACGCTCTGGGCAATGGCCTGTATGGAGAAATTCATTACGACCGGCCCTTGCGGGACCGGGACATTACCAGAATTGAGCGGCAGATGCGCTATATTATTGAAGCCGATGAACCCTTCCTGCACACCGTCCTGAACAAGGAAGATGCAGAGAGGTTGTTTACCGAAGCGGGGCAAACGGAAAAAATTCAACTATTAAAATATATATCAAATGAGCAAGTGGAGCTTTATGTCTGCGGCGGCTTTTATGATTTCTGTCACGGGCCCATGGTCCCCGGCACAGGATATTTGAGGAACTTTCGTCTGCGTTTTTACCTGCCCGGATTTATTTTAGAGTTGCCCAGGGCGGAAAGTCCCACGGAAATTCCCCCCTACGTGGAACATGGTAAACTGGCCAATATTCATTTTGAGGCCAAAAAATGGGCCAATATTTTAAAAGTGAGCAACGTAGTGTCTCTGAATGATGTGATAACAAAAGGGGATGCTACCAATTTAATACGGTTAATCCGGGTTTCCGAGGCCTTCCATGAAAAGAAAATTGCCTATATCGCCGATGAGATTGCTGAGAATATCGACCGGATCAGGATTGTCTTGATCGCCGGACCCTCTTCCTCCGGGAAAACCTCCTTTGCCCAGAGGCTGTCCATCCAGTTGCAGGTGAATGGCATCCGCCCGGTGGCCATTTCCCTGGACGATTACTTTGTGGACAGGGAACATACCCCCCGGGATGAAAAGGGTAACTACGATTTTGAGAGTATTCATGCCATTGACATAGGGTTGTTCAATGATCACCTGATTAAATTGATCCAGGGCGAAGAGATTAAGCTTCCTTATTTTAACTTCAAGACCGGCAAGCGGGAATATCATGGCGAAAGATTAAAACTGGGCCCGGCTGACCTGCTGGTGGTGGAGGGAATACATGCCCTGAACGATCAACTAACCAGTTCCATTCCCAAAGGCAGGAAGTTTAAAATCTATGTCAGTGCCCTGACGCAAATTAATCTGGATAACCAGAACCGCATCCCCACCGCCGATGTAAGACTGTTGCGGCGGATTGTCCGGGACCAGCGCTGCCGGGGGCGTTCGGCCAGGGAAACCATAGCCGTGTGGCCCTCCGTGCGCCGGGGCGAGGAGAAAAATATTTTCCCCTTCCAGGAAAGCGCCGATGTCATGTTTAACTCTGCTTTGCCCTATGAACTGGCTGTGTTAAAGCGGGTTGTGGAACCGCATCTCAAGGAAATTTTGCCGGAGCACCCGGAGTATGCCGAGGCCCAAAGATTGTTAAGATTCCTCAGTTATTTTGCCCCCCTGGAGCTGGATGACGTGCCGTTAAACTCCATTGTCAGGGAGTTTGCGGGCGGCATCTGCTTCGTTGGACCGGTCAGATAGGTTGAAGAAAAACACCCTCGGGGAGATTGCCCTTGAGGGTGTTAAATTTGAGGTCCGGCTATTCGCTATTAGACTATGGGGTACTCCTTTTGGGTCCTGATAGAACCAAAGAAGGACCAGCGACAGGACCAAGGGAAATACCCTTTAGTCTAATGACTAGACCCATAAGACTACCAGAAAGGCCAATAGCTGACCCCAGAGAAATACACATTAGCGAAGAAGTCTTTTTCCCAGCCAGTTCTGGTGCACGCTAACAGCCCGGTGGGGGCATAGTTCCTGGCAGCAGAAACAGCGAATACAGGAATTCAGTTTAAGCCGGGGCCGGCCGTCCACCATATCAATGGCACCGGCCGGGCAGCAGCGGTGGCATTCCCCGCACCCGACGCATAATTCCGGGCTGAAGACAGGCTTGGGCTGCAGTTTGCTGATTAATCCTTTGAAAGGGCCGGGAATATCAAAATCCACCTGCCTGTGGGACGGTAATTGAAAGGGCGGTTTTATCTCTGGAAGAGGGTCGCCGGTTAACTGGATGTGAGAAGGTTCCGGGCAAAGTCTCCTTTCCATGGACAAGCGGATAAAAGGGAGACCTGTTGGGTTGATGCCAATTAAGTTGGAACAGACAACATCCATGGCGTAGGGGCTTGGACTTGCCAGCAACAGGCCAACCTCCCTGGGGAAACCGGCGGTGGGACCATCCCCCTCCATACCCACCACGGCATCCATGATGGTCAGGGAGGTGGGGAGTAACGTATTGATATCGATTAAAAGGCTGCTGAATTGCTCTAACTGCTGCATGTTGAAATGATACTCCGCCTTTTTCAGTCCGGGAATGGCGCCGTACATCAACTTAACGGCGCCGGTGTAGCGGGTCATGCAGTGGGTTTTTAACTTTGGCAGGCCAATGATGACATCCGCCTCGGCCAGCACCTTGAGGACGGTCAACTGCTTTACCGCTTTCCCCCGAGGGTGGGCCAGCACCATCTCCGTCGTATCAAGGCTCAGCCCGCAGCCTGTCCGCTCTGCCACTCCCGCCATGCCGGTGGTTCGGTAAACGGCATTGAGCAGTCCTTTGCTGCCGGGGCCCCCGGGGAATCTACGATAAAGGGTTTGCCGCCGGCCTTTTGGACCAGCCTCACCACCGCCTCCACCACCGTGGGGTGGGTGGTGACAGCCTCCTCGGGCTTCTTTCTGGCAATCAGGTTGGGCTTGACCGCTACAATTTGCCCGGGGCGGATAAATCTCTCCATGCCCCCCAAATGTTCTACCAGCTTGTCCAGCGAGGCGACTACCTGCTGCCGGTCATAGCCGGAACAACGGGATACAGCGACGGTATTATTCTCCGGCACGGTTCAGTCTCCCTTCACAAGGTCATCCTTTGGCAGCAGTAAACTAAAAAGAAAAGCCGGCACCGGCAGGAACGTCATGGCCCATACTGCCACCGGGGCGCCAAAATGGTCGGCAATGGCCCCCAGCAGGGTTACCCCGAGGCCCCCATCCCGATGGCAAAACCGGTCATCAAGCCCGAGGCCACCCCCACCCGGTGAGGCAGCAGTTCCTGCCCCATAACAACGGTAGTGGCCATGGTGGAAACCATCACCATGCCGGTGATAAAGACCAAAACCAGTGTCCAAATTCCCGTACTGTACTTAAACAGCAGCATTAAAGGGATCAGCACAGCGGTGGACCCCAGCAGGCTGGTTCTCCGGCCCAAGCGGTCGGCCAGCGGCCCCCCTGCAACGGTGCCCACAGACCCGGCCAGCATGAAAGCAACCAGGAAAGACCCGGCATAGGCAGGACTTTTGCCAAGATAGTTGACGAAATAAAGGGGCATAAAATGGGTCAAACCCGACTGGAGCCAGGAACGAAGGACGATAAACAGAATTAAGACGGATAGCGGAAAAAGCACCCGCCGGGGAACACTGATTGAAAAATCAGGTTTACCGGTTAGTATGACCGGGGAGTCCTCCGGCAATTTATTTTTGAAGGCAAAAAATAAGACAACCATCAACAGGCCCGGCAAAATAAAATAAAGACTGGCAGACCGGCTATAATGCAGCAGCAGTTGAGCCATCACCAGCGAGCCCAGCGCTGCCCCCAGCGCGCCCCCCACAATAAACAGCGACATGCCGGTGGCCAGACGGGAACCGCTGGCCAGCCGGCTTACCTTGGACGCCTCAGGGTGGTATGCGGCAGAACCCAGGCCGCTCATGAAGACCACCGCCAGGATCAACCAGTAGGTAGAGACAAACCCCGCCAGGGCCAGCCCTGCGGTGGACAACAGGACGCCCGCGGGCAGCAGCCAGCGGCTTTTTACCCGGTCGCTCCAGTAGCCCAGCAGGGGTTGGATGACCGAGGAACTGACATTAAAGACCAGGGCGATGACCCCGGCGGCACTGTAGGAAAGATGCAGGCTGGCCTGCAAAATGGGGAGCAGAACCGGCCAAGCGCCGGCCGCCAGGTCCGTTACCAGGTGGCCCAGGGAAAGCAGGACCAGCACCTTGGTGCGCATGGTCGGGGTGGCTAAGACTTTTTCCGCAGACAATAAAATACCTCCGCATGTGAATTGGCAGATGTCAATACCTGATACCATTCGCTAGTCTTTCATGATTTCCTGTTTTTTAATTGTAAGGAAATAACCTCCCGAAAAGGAAAAGCGTATTAAAGGGCGAAACAATATGGAAGAATATCTATGAGGTGTGTGTGTTTTGGCTTATAAAGCATTGTACCGAACCTGGCGCCCCCAAAATTTCAAAGACATTGTCGGGCAGCAGCACATTACCCGGACGTTGCAAAACGCCCTGCTTCAGGAAAAAGTGGCCCATGCTTACCTGTTCTGCGGCCCCCGGGGTACGGGTAAAACTACAACGGCAAAGGTGCTGGCCAAAGCCTTAAACTGCCTGGACCCTGCCGGCGGCGAGCCCTGCAATCGGTGCGACAATTGCACGGGGGTCAATGAGGGGAATTCCGTGGACGTGGTGGAAATCGACGCAGCCTCCAACCGCGGTATTGATGAAATTCGGGATTTACGGGAAAAAGTAAAATTTGCGCCTTCTACCGGCCGGAGAAAGTATATATTATAGATGAAGTTCACATGCTCACCGACCAGGCCTTTAACGCCCTGTTAAAAACCCTGGAGGAACCGCCGGCCCACGTGGTCTTTGTGCTGGCCACCACCGAGGCCCATAAGGTTCCGGTGACCATTCTTTCCCGCTGCCAGCGCTTTGATTTTCGCCGGATTAAACCCGAAGAGATGGTGATCCGGTTAAAGGAAGTGGCCGCAGGGGCGGGCATCGCAGCCACAGAAGAGGCTCTGCAGCTGATCGCCAGGGCCGCCGAAGGGGGCCTGCGGGATGCCTTGAGCATTCTGGACCAGGGTGCCGCCTTTGCGGAAAAAGAAGTTACCGAGGAAGATATTCACAGTATTTTGGGCACCGTGCAGCAGGACATTCTGGCAGCCATGACCCGCTGCCTGGCAGAGGGGAAAACCGGGGAGGCACTGCAGCTGGTGGCCGAAATCGCCGACCGTGGGAAGGACCTCCGGCTGTTTACCCGGGAAATGACTTCCTATTTAAGAGGACTGCTGGTGGAGGGGATTGAGGGACGAAACACCGGTCTGCAGGCAGGGAACGAAACCCTGTTTACGCTTTTACAGACCCTTGTTCAGGCCGAACAGGAGATGAAGTGGAGTTCCCAGCCGGCCCTGGTTCTGGAACTGGCTCTGGTAAAGGCTTCCCGCCCGGAAATCGCCGGGTCGTTGGAAGGGCTGGCCAGAAGGGTGGCGGAACTGGAGCGGCGAATTGAACAGGGACCGCCGGTTGTACCGAGACAAGATATCCCGCCAGCACCGCCCCGGGAAGCAAAACCGGTGGCCGCTGAACCAGCCGCTCCGGAGAAACCCAAGGCACCCCCGGTTGCGGAAAAAGCCCCGGAGGCCCAAAGGGCTGCGGAAAATCACCTTGTCCCGGAGAGCGGCGGCGTGAATGCCGAGCAGGTGCGCAAGGCCTGGCCGGCCCTGTTAAAGGGAATCAAAGAGGGCAAAAAATGCCTCTCTGGTCCCTGTTAAGCAGCAGCCAACCGCCCCTGGAAGTGCATGACCATCTTTTAACCCTTTACTTTGAAGACGAGTTTGACTTAAAAACAGCCGACAAACCGGAATACCGAAAATACATGGAGTGGCTGGTGAGTAAACACTTCGGCGGGCAGTGGGAGGTACGCTGTGTGCACGCAAAAAAGCCGGTGCCCGGGCCCGCCCCTAGACCCGAAGAAGATCCGCTCTATACCGAGGCGGTCCGTATCTTTGGCAAAGACATTGTGGTTCTGGAGAATGACCCCGACGAAACAACCCGGGGATGAACATAAAAGGAGGATTTACACGTTATGATGGGTGGAAATATGAACAAAATGATGAAGCAAGTGCAAAAGATGCAGCAGGAAATGGCTAAAATGCAGGAGGAACTGGGCAACCGTACGGTGGAAACCACTGCCGGCGGCGGCGCCGTAAAAGTGGTGGCCAGCGGCAAACAGGAGATTGTCAGCATTACCATCAAACCCGAAGCCGTAGACCCCGAAGATGTAGAAATGCTGCAGGACCTGCTCCTGACCGCTGTCAATGACGCCCTGCGCCAGTCCCAGGAAATGGTGGCCAAAGAAATGGGCAAACTGACCGGCGGGCTGAATATACCGGGGCTGTTCTAGGCTTGTAGATATTCCTTTGAGGGTCTGGCTGTTCGCCATTCGCCTTACGGGTAGTGCTTTCGGGTCCGGTCCTTAGACTAAAGGGTATTTCTCTTGGGTCCTGTTGCAGGTTTCTCAATAACTGGACCCAAAAGAAATGCCCGTGCGTCTAACAACAGGACCCCAAAGGAATACCCTTTAGTCTAACAGCGAACAGCTTATATCGACTACTGCCGCTCCATACTTAGCTAGTACTGACGGCTAGGAGGCTATCCCCATGCTATATTTCTCTGGTCCGGTGGCCAGGCTGGTGGACGAATTTGCCAAGCTGCCGGGCATTGGGCCGAAGACGGCCCAGCGGTTGGCTTTTCATATCCTGAACGCTCCGCCGGAGTCGGCCCAAAGTTTGGCCCGGGCGCTCATCGAGGTCCGGCAATCTGTCAAACGCTGTTCCCGGTGCTGCAACCTGACGGACGAAGATCCCTGCGCCATCTGCCGGGACACCACCCGGAATGCCCGGCTGCTGTGTGTGGTGGAAGAGCCCCGGGATGTGGTGGCCATGGAAAAGGCCCGGGGGTACCGGGGCCTGTACCATGTGCTGCACGGGGCCATTTCACCCATGGAGGGCATCGGCCCGGACGACCTGACCATCAAAGAATTGCTAAGAAACTTGCATAACAACCCGGTGGAGGAGGTCATCCTGGCGGCCAATTCCGATGTGGAGGGGGAAACCACCGCCCTTTACCTGGCCCGGCTGTTAAAACCCTTGGGCATGAAGGTAACCCGCATCGCCCATGGCATCCCTGTGGGTTCAGACCTAGAATATGCCGATGCCATGACACTGAATAAAGCCCTGGAGGGCCGCGGCGAATTTGGTTAAAAATTTTTGCATAATCCAAAAAACACAGTCATAAAGTTTGTCCAAGCCCCCTATATTTAGCCTAGGGGGTATTTCTATGGGGTCTGGCCCTCAGCCTCAGCTTAATAACTTAGGTACCAGGTACCTAAGTTATTAAGCTGAGGCTGAGGGCCGATGGCCGGTTTAACATAGAACCCCCATATTTAAAAAGGGGGGTAATCCACTTTGGAATGGAAAACTATCATACTAAGCTTGCTCGGCCTGTTCGGCTTGTACTTGTTTGGGACAATCTTTGCCCGGCCGCTGGTTTTGATCGGCAAATTGGGCTTGTCCCTGGTGCTGGGGGGGATTTTGCTGGTCCTGGTCAATGTGGTCTGTGGCGGGTTGGGGATTCATATTGCCATTAACCCCTTTACCCTGCTTACGGCGGGAATCCTGCAGATTCCGGGCGTCGTCCTTTTGGTGCTGGCCAATTATCTTATCCTGTAACCGGGAAAGCTACGGGAGTCTTATTTTGCGTACTAACTTTAAAAAGATTTAACATTCTACCAATTAGAACCTTCGACCGCTCGGGGGCCTGATTTACACGTTGGGGTGCCATAAATTGCCTTTCCGCCAGAGGCTAAATCCTTGCAGTAAGCCGTTCGGTGAGCTTTAGCAACCTTTTAACGAACTGTCGAAAAAACGACTTAAGTGGTTGGAGGGGCCTGTTAAATTGGTTAAAATTTGTTGATTTATTAAAAATTACAGCTTATACTGAAAAAAGGAACTCGGGATATGTCTGACTATCCAGATTCTTGCTATTTATAGGCCTTTTAGGAATTTTCTGAAATGGGTAAACTAAGTCAACAAAAACGACTGGAGGTAGCTGTACCATCTCGAAAAGAATTGTTGAAGCCTATGTTGGCGAGTATGCCAGCGGCAAAAGCGAAGTGGCGGTAAACCGGGCACTGGAACTGGCCAGAGAGGGCCGCAAAGTAAATCTGGTGGATCTTGACATCGTAGAGCCCTGCTATACCCTGCGACCCATTAAAAAAGAACTGGAACAAGCAGGGATGACCGTGCTTGCCTGGGAAACCAGGGACACCGTGGGTTTAGGTGAAGCAGGCAATATCATAAAACCCGAATGCAGATGGGCATTATACCGTGAGGGGGATGTGATCCTTGACATCGGGTACGGTGTCGAAGGGGCAAAGACCCTCAACCTGCTGGAAGGGGTGGAGGAAACCCCGGAACTGCAGATTTTTGCTGTCATTAATGCCAAACGACCCATGACATCCACTGTGCCGGAGATCTTAGACTACATAAAGGAACTGGGGCCGGTGGACGGTTTGATCAACAATACACATTTGGGCGATGAAACAACACCGGACACTGTGCAAGAGGGTGCCCGGATTGTCAGTGAAGTTTCCAACATTCTGGGAATCCCCGCGGTGGCCACCGCTGCGGACCAGGAAGTAGCGAAACAAATTGGTTCCAAGGATTGTATGGGCAATCCCGTACGCCCCCTGGTCCGATACATGCCGCATACTTTCTGGTAGGACAACCAGACCATCATACTAAAAATTTCACAAGCTTCTCAAGTCCCCAAGGATCTTTATTAATTCAGGAGGTGTGGTATCTCTCATGTCCGAAAAACCCATTACAGGTGAAAAACGGGCGTTCATGACCGGGAACGAGGTAGTTGCCTGGGCAGCCCTGGCTGCCGGTGCCGAAATTATGTACGGCTATCCCATTACCCCTCAGAACGAAATCATGCACTACTGGACCCGTCAAATCCCCAAGTATGGCCGCAAATTCCTGCAAACTGAAGACGAACTGTCTGCGGGCTTCACCACAGTAGGCGGCGTTTTAGCAGGCCTCAAGGCCTTCACCGCCACCGCAGGCCCCGGCAATACCCTGATGCAGGAACCCATGTCCATGGCCGAAATGATGAGACTTCCAACCGTTACCGTTGTGCAGCAGCGTGGCGGTCCGTCCACGGCCACCGTTATCTACTCCCAGCAGGAAGTGACCCTGACCACCATGGGCGGTAACGGTGAAGGGATGCGTATCGTTTACTCCCCCAGCAACCACCAGGAATTGTTTGACTACACCATCAAGGCCTTCAACACTGCCTGGAAATATCGTTTCCCCACCTTCGTGCTGGGTGACGGCTACCAAGCCAAAATGCGTGAATCGGTAACCCTGTACGATCCTGCGGAAAAAGGCATCGAATTCGTGCCTGCCGAGAAGTATGTGGGTAAGCCCGGCACTCCCGGCGTAGACCGCGAACCCGACCTCTATCGCAATACCTACAACACCGAAGAAGAATTATTTGAAGTACTGCAGCAGCACTTTGTGGATTTTGAAAAAATGACGCCGGAAGTTGTGGAATACGCCCAGGAAGCTGTCGAGGATGCAGAGGTTGTCATCATCGGCCATGGCGTTGTTTTCCGTGGCGTCCGGGATGCCGTTAAAGAACTGAGAGCAGAGGGCCTGAAGGTTGGTTATTTCCGTCCCATTACCCTCCGTCCCTTCCCGGCTGAGCAACTCAAGGCCGTGGCCAACAAAGCCAAAAAGCTGTTAATTACCGAATCTGCCCAGGGTCAGCTGGCCAGACTGGTGAAAGACGCCATTTACGGCGCTTCCGCTGAGATCGTTCCCATGTATCGTCCCGGTTTAGGGATTACCACCGAACAAATCGTGGCGAAAGTTAAAGAGGTGCTCTAGAAATTTTCTTCTAAATAAGGAGGGAGGTTCCAACATGTCTGTGTCTCCACAACCTACCATGCCGAAAAGCTGGCGTGTAGAAAGCAAACCCCATAAATTCTGCCCCGGTTGCGGCCACGGTCTGGTGCTGAAGTGCCTGGGCGAGGCCATTGATGAACTGGGTATTCAGGATAGAGTTGTCTTTGGCTGTGACATCGGCTGTTCCCTGCTGTCTTGGGATTTCTTCAACTGCGACAGCGTGCAAACCCACCACGGCCGCACCACCCCGGTGATGACCGGTATCAAGCGGGCCAACCCCGACCTCATCTGCATCGCTTACATGGGTGACGGCGGCGGTTATGCCATCGGTGTAGGCGGTATTGTAAACGCTGCTACCCGTAACGAAAAAGTAACCGTACTGCTGGCCAACAACACCGTATACGCCATGACCGGCGGTCAAATGTCCCCCTGTACCATGCCCGGACAAAAGGTAGAAACCGCTCCCTACGGACGTGACCCCGAAGCAACCGGTATGCCCACCCAGGGTCCGGAAATGATTGCAGCCATCACCGGCGACGGCGCCTACGTGGCCCGCGGCACCACTGCCAATTTAAAACAGCTGAAGAGCTATATCAAAAAAGCACTGCAAACCCAAATGGAAGGTAAAGGCTTCTCCTTTGTCGAAGCGCTGGCTGCCTGCCCTACCAACTGGCGGACCAATGCCGAGAAGACCTGGGCCTTTGTAGAAAAAGAAATGCCTCAGTACTATAAGGTCGGGGAAAAGAAAAACCCCTTCGAGGCTAAGAAGGAGGCTCAGCAGAATGGCTAAAGCTGTAAAGATCTGCTTGGCCGGTGAAGGCGGCCAGGGTGTTCAATCGGTAGCGGAAATTATTGCTGATGCCGCTAACGCAGAGGGCCGCGAGGCGCTTTATATTCCTAACTTCGGTGTAGAGCAGCGGGGTGGTGTTTCCATCGCCTACCTGCAAATTGCCGATCAACCCATCGGTGCTCCCAAGTTTGATAAGGCGGACATTCTGATTGCCCTGAGCGACCGTGCTGTACGCCGCTGCAAGCAATACGTAGACGAAAACACAGTCTATGTGTACGATGCCAATATTGAGGGTGTGGAAGCCGATTTACCCCAGGAAGCGAAGCCAAGAAGGTACTGTCCATTCCCGCACTGGAAATTTCCAAGAACGAGTTGCACCCCCGGGTATTCAATATTCTGATTATGGGTGCCGTTATCGGAGCCACCGATGTGATTCCCGTGGATGCCGCCAAGGCAGCCATTGAAAAGAAACTGGGTTATAAATTCGAGCAAAATCCACAGCTGCGCGAACTGAACTTCAAGGCCATTGACCGCGGCATAGAACTGATGAAATAGGGGGGGATATCATGGAATTCAAAGGTCGTATCCTGGAACTTACCAAAGCTGACTGGATCCTGTACCCCGGTCTGTGCAAGGGCTGTGGACTGTGCATTCAAAAGTGCCCCAAGAAATGCATCTCCTGGTCCAAGGTGCTGGTGTATATGGTACCCCTACCGTAGAGGCCAATGACGAGTGCATCGGCTGTGGCATCTGCTCAATGGTTTGCCCCGAGCCGGCCATCCGGTGGATAAAAAGAAAGTAGTCAAAGAAGCGTAAGGTATAGACCATAAAAGAGAGCATAAAAGGAAAAAGCATTCCCCGACACATGGGAATGTTTTTTCCTTTTTAGGCATTGGCACATTGACCCATCCCTACCACAATACCCGTTTCTTCAGTCTCCCGCTGGTCCAGCAGCCCGTTAAGGTAAAGGCGATCAACAAATTGCTCGTCATTAACGGTATCCATTTGCTCCCAGAAATGCCGGCTATCAAGCTTATCGGGATCAAATCCGGCAATTTCAGGCAGTGTGGTTTGTTTAGCCCTGGCAGCAAAAGTATTCTTGCTGCCAGGTTTAATAGCCCGATGGACAGCAGCAAGCAAAAGAGATTTACCAATCGGCAATCCGTCTCGAATCTGTGGTGAGAAATATCGGTTAAAAATATTGACAAAGTCCATTTCCTGAACAATTTGCCATAAAAGTGAACAGACCCGTGGGAAGCTGAACGGATTTCTTTTGTAGAGGCTCCTCCTTTAGTTTATACAATAACTGTTCAGCCGTTCCCAAGTGCATAAGAACAACAGGTCTTGGTTTACCGTCAACCCTTTTAGATTCGATGATTTGCCAGCATGTACTTACCTACTTTTTGTTTTCTAATAATCGCCATGCTTAGTTTGTAAAATACTTGTATAATATTGTTAATATACGGCTCAAGAGATATAAATGTTTAGTTTATACAGATAAATACCATAAATACTGGGAAAATAGTTAATCACCGGGATTATGTTTGTGGGTCCCCTTAAAAATACCGGCTAAACCACAACCGGCATTTTTTCAAGCTGACCATTTTTAAAGCAGGAGCATACATTACATTAGGAGGGTTGGTGACCATGCAGGAAAAACCGAGATGCATATTATGCCGGAACGTTATTCAGGAAAGCACCATTGGCATTGTTATTCTGGGCAAGTGCATTTGTGCCGGTTGTGAAGAGAAGATCACCAACCTGGCCTGGGACGACCCGGACTACGATGTTTATAAAAGCGGTCTTAAAAAAATTTGGTGCTGCAACGAGGCCTGACTTTTGGCGAAGGCCTCTTTCTTTTTTTTCAGGCGAATTCTCCGGTGGGCCAATTCAATGTCAGATTTTATCTGGCGCAGTGTCATCAAATCAATGCCCGTTTGGGTGGCCACCTCAACATCGCTGCGACCGTCTTTCCATAACTTAATAAGCCTGGTGACACTGGTACGGTATTTTTTTGACAGAGCATTTTCATCAATCTGCGGAGACTTTGATTGCCGCATAATTGTGCTCCTTTCTGCTTATACTGCATTTCTTTGGGTCAAGCCATCAGCCCTCAGCCATCGGCTTTTAAATTTTTAATAAAACTGAAGACTGACAGCTGAAAGCAGACCCGAAAGAAATACCTTTAAGCATAGTTTTCCCTCACGACACACAGCTATAAGGTTAAACTAATGGCAAATAAATTAGAAACTAAATTAGCAGTTAAAATTTGTATGTGATAAAATAAATTATTAAGATATCGTCAGAGGTTATTGGTATGACACAAGAAAAAGCCCCTCTCTGGGATGCTCTGATGAAACAGGCGGCTGTTACAGGAGCTCAGTTTCACATTCCGGGGCACGGGAGCGGGAAAGCGATACCTGCTGAATTTTTACAATTCGCCGGGACAGGCGTTTTTCAACTGGATTTGACGGAAATACCCGGCCTGGATGATTTGCATAACCCGCAAGAAGCCATTGCCGATGCTATGAGACTGGCGGCCGAGGCATACGGAGCAGACAAAAGTTTTTTTCTTGTCAACGGTACCAGCTGCGGGTTAATGGCTTTAATTCTGACTTGTTGCGGTCCGGGAGATAAAATTATTGTTCCCAGAAACGCACACCGGTCCGTGGTATCCGGCCTGGTATTATCCGGAGCGTCTCCTGTTTATTACCAACTGCTGCCCTTGGCAATTTTGGCTGCCTGGTCGGGCCTGATTATTTTCAAATTAAAAAATTACTGAATGAAAATAAAAACGTTAAAGCGGTGCTGGCCGTCAACCCCACCTATTATGGTATCGCCGGAGACATATCCGCCCTGGCAGGCGTTTGCCACGGGGCCGGCGTTCCCCTTGTGGTGGATGAGGCCCACGGGGCCCACCTGCGGTTCCACCGGGAACTGCCGCCGGATGCCCTGAGTTGTGGGGCAGACGCCGTGGTGCAAAGCACCCATAAGACCGGCGGGTCCCTAACCCAGTCATCCATGCTTCACCTGAAAGGGAAACGGGTCGATCCTGAGCGGGTGGCAGAGGCCCTGCGCATGGTCCAGAGCACCAGCCCCTCCTACCTGCTGATGGTTTCCCTGGATTTAGCCCGCCGTCAGCTGGCCCTCAGGGGAGGGGAACTGCTGGAAAAAACCCTGCAATTGGCCCGCTGGTGCAGGGACAAGCTGTCCGGAGTGCCAGGAGTCAAGATTTTAGGTCAGGAGCATCTGGGTGCGGCCGGCGCCGAACACCTGGACCCCACCCGTTTAACCCTGTCGTTACTGCCGTTGGGACTGACCGGCCATAGAACCGCCGAGCTTCTCCATCGCAGACACCGGATCTTTGTGGAAATGGCCGATGATGCCGGCGTGGTGGCGGTCATCTCCCTGGGAACCACCACTGAGGATTGCCGGCGGCTGGTGGAAGCCATTCAAGAAATTGCAGCCACAGAAGCAGGGGACCCCCTGCACTTTCCGGAAACCCTGAAGTTGCCCCGCCCCATGGTGGTGGTCAGTCCTCGGGAGGCCTGGCAAAAACCTGGCAAGGACGTATCGCTGGAAAATTCCCTGGACTGTATCTGCGGCGAGACCGTGGCCGTTTACCCGCCGGGAATCCCGGTGATTTGCCCCGGCGAAGCAATCACCCAACCGGTCCTGGACTATCTCCTGGAAGTCCGGCAGCGGGGCCTGCATGTGCAGGGGCCCGGGGATGCGTCTTTACGAAAGTTAAGAGTAATTGTGTAGATGATACTGCCTTTTAATAACAGGCCATTAGCCATTGGCCTTTAGCCTTAAGGGTCGTACTCTGGGGTCCTGTTGTTAGACTTTAGGACATTCCTTTCGGGTCCGGTAAACAGGACCCAGGAGAAATGCTTGTAAGTCTAAGCAACTAGACCCTAAAGGAATACCCGTAAGGCGAAAAGCTAAAAGCGAACAGCGAACAGCCAAAACCCAAGAATTACCTCACAGCTGCAAGGAGGTTTGAGGCCCTTGTTTATCGTATTTGAAGGTGTGGATGGGTCGGGAAAGAGTACCCAGCTCAACCTTTTAAATAAATTTTTAACCGCCAAACAAATACCCACCTGCACCACCCGGGAACCGGGAGGCACACCGGTGGGGGAGAAAATACGGGAACTGCTACTGGATCCCAATTTTTCTGAAATCCAGGGGCGCACCGAGGCGCTGCTTTATGCCGCCGCCCGGGCACAGCTTGTGGCCCAGGTGATCCGGCCGCAGTTGGAACAGGGAGCGGTGGTGCTGTGCGACCGCTACATTGATTCCACCCTAGCTTACCAGGGCTACGGCAGGGGAATGGACATTGAATTCCTGGCCAGTATCAATGCCCTGGGCACCGGTGGTCTGTCTCCCCGTTTGACTATTTTACTGGATATCCCTCCGGAGGAGGGCTTGGTCCGTTCCAGAAAGGACCGGCCGGCGGACCGCCTGGAAAAGGAATCTCTGGACTTTTACGGGCGGGTTCGCAGAGGTTACCTGGCATTGGCCAAACAAAATCCCCGGGGTTACCTGGTGCTGGATGCACGGCATCCCGTAGAAGAGCTGCACAAGCTTATTTGTTCGGCGGTGGGGGAACTGGCCGGTGTATAAACTAAAGAACATCATCGGGCATCACCAGATACGCCAGACCTTGAAAAATTCCGTACAAAGGGGCCGGGTTGCCCATGCCTATCTGTTCATGGGGCCGCCCGGGGTTGGCAAGGAAACCTTGGCCCGGGCCTTTGCCGGAGTGCTGCTGTGCGAAGCCCCCGAGGAGGGCAATGTGTGCGGGCACTGCCGCTCCTGCCGCCAGGTCGAAGGGGGAAATCACCCGGATTTGCATCTATTGCAGCCAACCGGGGCATCAATAAAAATTGAACAGGTCAGGGAGCTGCAGCGGCAGGTGCAGTACAAACCCTATCAGGCCGGCCGTCAGGTCTTTTTGATCGAAAAGGTGGAAGCCATGACCCAGGAAGCAGCCAATTGCTTTTTAAAGACATTGGAAGAACCCACCGGCCAGACCGTATTCCTTCTGCTGAGCGACCAGCCCTATGCGCTGCTGCCCACCATTCTCTCCCGCTGCCAGCAGTTTCAATTCCGACCCTTGAGCAGCCAGGAAGTGGCCGCAGGTTTGATGAGCATTTGTGCCATGGAGCAGGACGCTGCCCTCAAGCTGGCTCCCCTGGCCGGGGGCAGCCTGGGCAGGGCGGTACGGCTGGCCAGCGGCAGCGAACAATGGCCCCTGCGGGCCAAAGCCCTGGAAATGGCCCGGCTGTTCCCGGAAATAAATAAAATCCGGGCTCTGGCAGTGGCCGAGGAACTGGCCGCCGATCGCCATGAAGCAGCGGAATGCCTGGAAATACTGCTGTTGTGGTTTCGTGATCTGCTGGTTTTCCATTACACCGGAAAACCGGAGATTTTAATCAACCAGGACCGGGCAGACAGCATACTTGAACAGTCAGCCTGGTATGAGGCCCCGGTGCTTTCGGCAATAATTGAAGAGATCAAACTGGCCAGGGAAAGAATTCTGGCCAATGCCAATACACGCATGACCCTGGAGGTTCTCATGTTGAAAATATACTCCTACGGAGGAAACGATCATGCCGGTTAAAGTGGTTGGAATACGCTTTAAAAAAGCAGGCAAGGTATACTATTTTGACCCCGGAGAAATCGCCATGGATAAGGGGAACCACGTGGTGGTGGAAACCACCCGGGGAATCGAATACGGGGAAGTGGTGGTGGCGCCCCGGGAAGTTCCGGACGAAGAGGTGGTCGCACCACTGAAGCAGGTGCTGCGCAAGGCCACCCCGGAAGACCACCAGCAGGTGGAAGCCAACCGGGAGAAGGAAAAGAAAGCCTTTCAGGTGGCGTTGGAAAAGATTGCCGCCCACGATCTGCCCATGAAACTGATCAGTGTGGAGCAGACCTTTGACGGAAATAAAATTATCTTTTATTTTACCGCCGACGGTAGGATTGATTTCCGGGAACTGGTGAAGGACCTGGCGGCCGTCTTCCGCACCCGCATCGAGCTGCGCCAGATCGGGGTCCGGGATGAGGCCAAAATGGTGGGCGGTTTGGGATGCTGCGGCCGGGAGTTGTGCTGCGCCTCCTGCTGGCGGATTTTGCCCCGGTCTCCATCCGCATGGCCAAGGAGCAGAACTTATCCCTGAACCCCACCAAAATTTCCGGCATTTGCGGCCGGCTGATGTGCTGCCTGAAATACGAGAACGACGTATACGAGGAAGCCAAGGCAGGGTATCCCGAAATCGGCACCCCGGTGCTGGCCCCGGAAGGAGAAGGCAAGATTGTTGCTATCAATATCTTCCGCAAGACCCTGAGCGTTGAACTACAGGAAAGCAAAGCCATCCGGGAATACCCCTTGCAGGAATTAAAATTTAAAAAAGGCCGAGGTGAATGCAACTGTGGCTGCCCTGCCCGGCAGGATTAATCGTTTGGAACAGGCCCTTCGCCAGATCTGTGACGAAGTGGACCGACTGAAACAAGAAGTAAAAGAATTGGAAGATGAAAACGCCCGGTTAAGGCAGGAAGTGGCGGGCCTTTACCTGGAAGACGGCCAGGCAGGCGGCGTGCAGAATAAGCCCGGGGCAAAGAACTTGTGGAATTTATACGATAAAGGGTTTCACATCTGCAACTTGTACTTTGGCAAGGGCCGGGAGGGAGAATGCATTTTCTGCTACGCCCTGATGAATCGAGGAGAACAGCGGGATGGAGCGTAAAGTCCCGGGCGTGCTGTATCTCTGCGCCACCCCCATCGGCAATTTGGAAGATATCACCCTGCGGGCGTTGCGCATCCTTAAAGAGGCGGACTGCATCGCGGCGGAGGATACCCGCCATACCAGAAAACTGTTAAGCCACTATGGGATCCACACCCCCCTGGTCAGCTACCACGCCCACAGCGGTGAGAGTAAAGAAGAACACTTGATTCACCGCTTGCTGCAGGGAGAAACCATTGCCCTGGTTTCCGATGCCGGCATGCCGGGCATATCGGACCCCGGGGCAGACATGGTGCGCCAGGTGCTGCAGCACGGCCTTGAAGTGGTGCCCGTCCCCGGCCCTTCCGCCGGCATCGCGGCACTGGTGGCCTCGGGATTGCCTACCAACAAATTTGTTTTTGAAGGGTTCCTTTCCAACCAGCGCAAAACCCGGCGCAAGCAGCTGCAGGCCCTGCAGTCGGAACAGCGGACCATGGTGTTTTACGAGTCCCCCCACCGGCTGGCGGACACCCTGAAGGATATGCTGGCCGAGTTTGGGGACCGGCCCTGCACGGTGGCCAGAGAATTAACCAAACTTCATGAGGAGTTTAAACGGGGCACCCTCTCGGAACTGGTGGCATACTACAGCGAGAACCACCCCAGGGGGGAGATCACCCTGATCCTGGCGGGACTGCCCCAGGAAGAAGCCGCAGCCCGGCAGCAGGACCAATGGGCCGACCTTTCGTTGACAGAACACGTGGAAACACTGGTGGCCCAAGGGTATGAGAAGAAAGAGGCCATCAAACAGGTGGCCCGGCTCAGGGGAGTGCCTAAGCGGGACGTTTATGCGGCGGTGCATGGGGAAGCTTAGGTAGTCTTGTGGGGTATTTCTCTGGGGTCTGGCTATTCGCTTTGGCTTTTAGCCTAACGGGTATTCCTTTAGGGTCTAGTTGCTAGACTTACAAGCATTCCTCTGGGGTCCTGTTTACTGGACCCGCAAGGAATACCTTAAAGTCTAACAACAGGACCCGAGAGTACAACCCTTAAGGCTAAAAGCGAACAGCCAGCACAACAAAAATGGGAGACATCTCTGTCTCCCACTTTTATGTACCTATACAACTTCCTGTTTTACGCTTTCTCCCATGGCGGTGGCGCACTCGCGACAAACCATTTTGCCTTTGTAATGCTGCACGTCCGAGGCATTGCCACAGAAAACACAAGCCGGTTCGTATTTACGCAGAATGATTTTTTCATTGTCCACGTAAATTTCCAGGGCGTCTTTTTCGTCTATGCCCAGTGTGCGGCGTAACTCGATAGGGATAACTACCCGACCCAGCTCGTCCACCTTACGAACAATACCTGTGGATTTCAATCCGCTTCCCCTCCCTAAATTTTACATTCGACAATATACCAGATTTTACTACAACTAATCATACCAGTGTTAACCGTTATAGTCAATATTTTACTTTTATTTTTTGTAATAATATGGTATAAAAACCCCAAGTTCAGGGAAAACTTGACATGGCAGTTTTTGTTGGTTAAAATCGAGATGTAAAGGCGATAATGGGGATGAGTAAATCGGAGGACCCTTACAGAGAGCGGGGGATGGTGCAAGCCCGCAGGGAAAACCGGTCGAACATGGCCCCGGAGCTGCCGGTTCGAAAGTATCAGTAGGGCCGGTCGGTGGAGCACCGTTATTTGCTTATCAAGGCGCTTTTTGCGCCACTGAGGCTGTTACCGCAAGGTGACGGTGAATCAGGGTGGTACCGCGGGTAAATACCTCGCCCCTGCATGGGGCGGGGTTTTTCTATTTTATTTTCCTTTAAAAATTTAGCCAGGAAGGGAAGGGAACACTTTGTCAAAACCCAGTTTTTACATTACAACACCCATTTATTATCCCAGCGACAACCTGCACATCGGGCATGCTTACACCACCGTGGCAGCGGATGCCATAGCCCGTTACAAGCGGCTCACCGGACATAATGTTTGGTTTTTGACCGGTTCGGATGAGCACGGGCAAAAATTGAACGGGCGGCCAAAGCCAAGAACCAAACCCCCAAGGAATATGTGGATCACATTGTGGAGGGCTTTAAGAAACTGTGGGAGCGTCTGGACGTCAGCTACAACGACTTTATCCGCACCACCGACGAGCGTCACCGCAAAGTGGTGCAGCAATTCTTCCAGCAGCTCTATGAGCAGGGGGACATTTACAAATCCGAATACGAGGGTTGGTACTGCACTCCCTGCGAAACCTTTTTTACCGAATACCAGTTGGCGGAAGGCAAGTGCCCGGACTGCCAGCGGGATGTGGAAAAAGTGCGGGAGGAAAGCTATTTCTTCCGCCAGTCCAACTATGCCGAACGCTGGTTAAAGTTTGTTGATGAGAACCCCGACTTCATCCAGCCGATCTCCCGCCGCAACGAAATGGTCAGCTTTGTCAAGCAGGGTTTAGAGGACCTGTGCGTTTCCAGAACCACCTTTGACTGGGGCATTCCCGTCCCCTTTGATCCCAAGCACGTGGTCTATGTCTGGGTGGACGCCCTCACCAACTACATCTCCGCCCTGGGCTACGGCACCGAAGACGACAGCCTGTATCAAAAATTCTGGCCCGCCGACATCCACCTGGTGGGGAAAGACATCGTGCGCTTCCACACCATCATTTGGCCCATCATGCTGATGGCCCTCAACCTGCCCCTGCCCAAAAGGGTGATCGGCCACGGCTGGCTGCTGCTGGACAGCGGCAAGATGTCAAAATCCAAAGGCAATGTGGTGGATCCTTACGTCCTGGCAGACAAATACGGTGTGGACGCCGTCCGTTATTTCCTGCTGCGGGAACTGCCCTTTGGTTCCGACGGCCTTTACTCTGAAGAGTCCATGGTGAAGCGCATTAACACCGACCTCGCCAACGATTACGGCAACCTGCTGTCCCGCTCCGCCACCATGATGGAAAAATACCAGCAGGGCGTTCTGCAGTCCCCCGGCGCCCCCGAAGGACCGGACACCGAGCTGATTGACCTGGCCGCCGGCACCCCCAAACTGGTGGAAGAGTACATGGACAAGAGCGAGATTTCCAACGCCCTGGCAGCCATCTGGCAGATGGTGGGCCGGGCCAACAAATACCTGGAAGAAACCGCCCCCTGGACCCTGGCCAAAAACGGCCAGACCGAAAGGCTGAACACCGTTTTATATAACGTGGCCGAAGTCCTGCGCTTCGCCACCATCATGGCCACACCCTTCATGCCCAACCTGCCCGCCCGCGTCTGGCCGCAGCTGGGCATCGAAGACAAACCGGAACTGCACACATGGGAAAGCCTCCGCTGGGGCAAGTTGCCTGGAGGAACCACTGTTAAGCGGGGCGAAGTGCTGTTCCCGAGGATTGATTTAAAGAGTTTGGAGCAGGCGTAAGGTTGCATATCCGAAAGGTTAGCGAGACACGTCATGATCCCCGTTCACTCCAGCTCCGCACCGGAACGGTACTTAACGAGCGGAGTGAACGGGGATAACACTATGTCGCGACAACCCTTCATATATGCACCCAACACAAACAAACCTTTGAAATAAAGTTCACCACCGACCCAACAGGAGGTTTACTATGCTGATCGACTCCCACGCCCACCTTGACAACGAGCGTTTCAACCAAGACCGCGCCGAAGTGATTGCCCGCTGTAAAGAGGAATTAACCGCCCTGGTCAACGTGGGTTACGACCTGGCATCCTCCCGCAGATCCATCGAACTGGCAGAAAAATACCCCTTTATCTATGCAGCCATCGGCGTCCACCCCCACGACGCCAAGGACGCACCGGAGGACTATTTACAACAGCTGAAAGAAATGGCTGCCCACCCCGGGGTGGTGGCCATCGGCGAAATCGGCCTGGATTACTACTACGACCTATCGCCCAGGGAAGTTCAACAAAGGGTCTTCCGGGAACAACTGCTGCTGGCCAAGGAACTGAACCTCCCCTTTGTGATCCACAACCGGGACGCCCACGGGGACATCCTGCAGGTGCTGCGGGAAGAGGCCCCTACCCCGCATCAGGGTCATGCACTGTTTCTCCGCCAGCTGGGAAGTGGCCCGGGAATGCATGAAACTGGGGCTGTATATCTCCCTGGCCGGTCCGGTCACCTTTGCCAATGCCGGCAAACTAAAGGACATTGCCGTTAAAATGCCCCTGGACCGGCTGCTGGTGGAGACCGATTGCCCCTATTTAACCCCGGCACCGCACCGGGGCAAGCGCAACGAACCGGCCTATGTACGCCATGTGGTTGAACATATTGCACAGTTACGAGCGATGAGTCCCAAAGAACTGGCACCGATCACCGCAGCCAACACCATCAACTTGTTCAACCTACCCATTGAGAAGTGAATGTAAGAGGCTGTGAATTCAAGTTGTCAAGTTAGTCAAGTTGGGGACGGTTCTTGACTTGAATTCCAGAATTTTCAATTCAAGTCAAGAACCGTCCCCAACTTGAGTTGAGTGGAAATGAGGGAGTCTTTTGGAGAAGGAAAAAGGATTGGTCCTGGTCTTTACGGGAAACGGCAAAGGGAAAACCACCGCTGCACTGGGGCTGGCCCTGAGGTCCTGGGGCCATGACATGAACGTCTTAATGCTGCAGTTCATCAAGAACCGGCAGTGCGGGGAGCACCTGGCGGCGCAGCGCATGCAGCCGGGATTTGAAATCCGGCCCCTGGGGCGGGGTTTTATTAACTTCAACAATGCGGAAGATGTGGCCCGGCAGCAGCAGGCCGCCAGGGAAGCGCTGCAGCAAGTGGAAGACGCCATGCTGTCCGGACAATACCAGGTGCTGATCCTGGATGAAATTCTCTACGCCTTAAAGTATGGCCTTATTGATCTGCCGGGCGTGCTGGCGCTTATTGACAGGAAGCCGGATGCCCTGCACCTGGTGCTTACCGGCCGTGACGCTCCTCCGGAAATCATTGACCGGGCCCACCTGGTCACGGAAATGAAGGAAATCAAACACCCTTACCAACAGGGAATCCCTGCGCAGAAGGGGATAGAATATTAGCATTACGGGTCGTACTTTCGGGTCCTGTTGTTGGACTTGAAGGTATTCCTTTCGGGTCTAGTAAACAGGACTCCGGAGAAATGCTTATAAGTCCAGCAACTAGACCCAAAAGGAATACCCCATAGGTAAAAGCGAATGGCTAGCAGTGAACAGCCAAACTAAAAGCAATACCCCTAAGACCAGGAGGTGATTCCTCTGAACATACTTGACCTTACCCGCACCATCACCCCGGATATGCCGGTCTATCCCGGAACCAAACTGCCGCAGATGATTGAGACCTGCAGGCTGGAAACAGAAGGCTTCCGGGAAACCGAACTAAGAATGTATTCCCATACCGGCACCCACATGGATAGTCCTGCCCACCTTTTTCCCGCAGGAAAGACCCTGGACCGGTTTTCCCCGAATTCCTTTTACGGCACGGCCATGGCAGTGGATGTATCCGCCGTTAAAGGGGTTATAGAACCTGAAGACCTGCTCCCATATCAACAGGCGTTGCAGGAAGTTAATTTTCTTATCCTTTATACCGGTTGGGAGCATTTGTGGGGCCGGAAGGAATACTATCACGGGTTCCCGGTTTTATCCCCGGCAGCGGCCCAATGGTTAATCCAGTTTAAACTAAAGGCCGTCGGGGTGGACGCCATCTCCGTTGACACAGTGGAAGCGACATCCCCGCTGACGATCCATAAAATTTTCCTGGGTAAAGATATCCTGCTGATTGAAAACCTCTGTAACATCCAACCATTGACTGGCCAAAACTTTACCCTCTGCTGCCTGCCGTTAAAGACCTGCCGGGCGGATGGCGCCCCGGCCAGAGCGGTAGCCTTGGTGCAAGCATAAAAACAAGCATAAAAAAGAGGAACCATGTAATGTTCTGGTTCCTCCTCTTATATTTACGATACACCCACCTGGCCGAAAGTGACGTCATCGATCAATGCAGCGCAGGTATTCCAGGGCTGGGGTGTAAAGATAAAGCCGACGGTGGCGGAGACGGTGCTTCGGGAACAGGGGTGCCGTTGACCCGGAACTGCCGGTAGGTGTCATTGAGCTGCTGGGATGTAATGGTCTGCTGGACGGTTCCCGTGGGGTTGCCGGCAGCATCCAGGTACAGAATTTGCGCTACCAGGGTAAAGTCGCAGGGATCCCTGGGAACTTCTATGGAGCGGGCCCAGAAGGTCAGTTCATAGGCGGTGCCGGGCAGCACATCCGGGACATTGCGGGACATGCTGGCGGGCAGGGTCGGGCAGCAGCCTAGTTGGGCGCCTGACCGGTCCGGCCGTTGGGGTTGGGGCAGACATTTACGCACTGCCACTGGGCCGGGCAGTTGCCGATCCAGTCTTCAAAGACTTCATCCTGAATTCCCAGGGTGGCGGTGGGTTCGCAGCCTTTGGGGAAGATGGAAACAAACAGCTGGGTCTGCTCAATTATTTTCAGCGTGAAGGATACACCCACCACCTGCTGAATTCTGTTGGGCCGGGGCAGTTCAAAACTGACGTCCACATCCACATTGCGGAAGGTAATTTCCACGTTCTGAGGTTCCAATACGATCAGGGGCGGGGACAGCGTGACGGTTTTGGTAAAGTTAATGTCCTCGCTGAAGTGTCGGACATTATCCTCTTTATCCACATAGAAAATTTGCTTGTGAACGGTGCCGTGGACATTTATTTTACGAATTTCCCTGGGTTGATTTTCACACTGGGGGTCGCCAAAATGGACGGTGGCTTTGGGACTGTTGCAGACCCCCTCCCGGGTTGGGGCGGTAAATACCGGGTCAGCTTCCAGGTCCCGAACCACCACGTCGATATGGTCTACCTTTTTTGCAGGTTCAGGGGGGCAAGTGACGCTTTCAACGGTAACGGAATCAACCACTTCGCCCACTACCACCGGCAGTTTGACCAGTTGGCAGACAGTGCCGTTAGGCATAAACCAATACCTCCTCATCCTTTGTTTGTGGTCAAGCTCGGTATACAGGCAAGCATGACCGGGTGGTACATTATATTCACAGGTTATCAAAATGAGGCGTGTCCCAATGAATTAAACACAGGAATAACCTTCCGGCTTATCCCCCGAAAAAGTTGGCATGATTTTCCGGTACTCTGAATATACATGATGGTAGGGAATTGCCAAATTGTGTGGAGGGGGAACTACCATCGATACACGGATTTGCTTACTGTGGCGGGACAAGGCATGCCGGCTCCTCTTAGGGGTATTTTTAAGTTTTGCGGCCCTTCTTTTTTGCTGCCTCATTTGGGGCAAGCACCTGGTGGTCTCCGTGGACGGTCAGGAAATCCCGGTCATTCAATTCCGGGGGACGGTAGCGGATGCACTGGCGAAGGCCCGGGTAACTTTAAGAGAAGCCGACATTGTGGAGCCTTCCCTGTATTCCCGGGTGGCAGACGCTGAAAGGATTCAGGTAACCCGGGTGACAACGGAGGAAATCACCGATCAGCAATTTGTTCCGTTCGGAGTGGAGAAGAAACCGGACCGCAAACTGGCTCCCGGTCAACAAAAGGTTCTCCGGTACGGCAGCTACGGGCTCAGTCGTAATTATGTCCAGGTCACCTACCAAGATGGTAAGGAGGTAAAGCGAGAGACCCTGCGTAAAGTGCTGATCCGAAAACCGCAGCCCATGGTGGTGGCCTATGGCCCGAATTATGCAGTGTCCCGAAGCAGCCAGCGTCCTGTGATAGGGGGAGCCATTCGCAGCAATTCTATACCGGAAAAGGGTGGCAAAATCCTGACCGCTGTGTCCACGGCGTATACCCATACCGGTCATCGCACGGCCACAGGGATTTACCCCTATGAGGGTGTGGTATCCGTGGATCCCCGGGTGATTCCCCTGAGCACAAAACTTTATGTCGAAAACTACGGTTATGCGGTGGCTGCGGATACCGGCGGCGGCATAAAAGGCAACCGTATCGACGTTTTTTTCAACACCTATCAACAGGCCATAAGCTGGGGCAGGCGTACGGTCAAGGTCCATATCCTGGAATAATTGCACAACAAGATCCTTAAAAACAGCTAAAATCCCTGCCGTTCCTTGTTGTTGCAGAAAGGAATTTGTATGAATTTTTGGGAAGGTTTACCATACCTCCTGGGGGAATATGGGCATTATGAAATACCCATAAATCTAAGGAGGTTTTTCTATGGATTGGTGCCCGGTGGAATGGCCAACTCGGTCCCAGGCAGTTACGACGGCAAGAATGAAACAGTCCGGGAAAAAAGCGACCATGGCCGGTCTTTTGGGAATTCTAATTTTATTCCTCATGGCAGTCGTGGCGCTGGGCTATGCCCTGTGGTCCGACAAGATTGTCTTGCCGGACACCCTGACCCGGGCAGAGGCTTTCCTGAAAGAAATGATTTCCGTCGAAATCCCCGTCAATTTAACGGTGGATGGGCAAACCACTGTAATCCAAACAAAGGCGCAAAATGTCCAGGAACTGTTGGCGGAGCGGGGAATCACGATAAAACCGGCAGATCAAGTGCTGCCGGCCATGACTGCCCTGTTGAAAAAAGACATGGCCATCAGGGTCGTCCAGGTCGAAGTGAAGACCGTCACCAAACAAGTGGCCGTACCATTTGTTACCGAGCGGATTGCCAACCCGGAGATGCCCAGGGGATTTGCCCGGCTGGTAAAAAAGGGAAAACCGGGCCTGCAAAAGGAAACCTGGCAGATTCGTTATGAAGACGGTACGGAGGTTTCCCGTGCTTGCGTGGCCAGGGAAATTATCCAGGAGCCGGTGAACGCCCTGGTTCAACACGGCACCCTCAGCACCATCAGCCGCGGCGGGCAGCCGTTACGCGTCTCCCAGGCGCTGGACATGCTGGCCACAGCGTATACTTATACCGGGTATAATACAGCTTCTGGTGTCGCACCCGGACCGGGGGTGGCGGCGGTCGACCCGCAGATCATCCCCCTGGGCACCCTGCTGTATGTTGACGGCTACGGGAAAGCCACTGCGCTGGATACCGGGGGAGACATCAAAGGAAACCGCATTGATTTGTTTTACGAGACCAGAGATGAAGCCCTCCAGTGGGGGGTAAGGAAAACAAAGGTATATGTGCTGGAATAGGAGGGGGACCTCCTTTTTTTGTTCGGTTGTGGAGGGAATTTTTACAAAAGATGGATAACATCTTGCATTTCCTTTAAAATGCGGTATGATAGGTATAACTTCATACGCCACAGGGGAGCGAAAGCTGAGAAAGGTTAAGACCTGACCCTCAATACCTGATCTGGGTAATACCAGCGAAGGGAGTGATTCATGGTTTCATTCGGTGTGCTTTCCTGTGGGTTGCGGAGCGCACCTTTTGTCGTTTTCATGATTTTTTAGACTTTCACAGGGAGTGATGCCGATGAAAAATGTATTGACCATTGCTGGTTCCGATTCCTGCGGCGGAGCTGGTATTCAGGCGGATTTAAAAACCTTCAGTGCCCTGGGGACCTATGGTATGAGCGCCATCACGGCGGTCACAGCCCAAAACACCACCGGGGTATTCGGGGTGAGGGAACTGGAAGTGGAGATGGTAGCCGCCCAAATCAACTGTATTTTTGAAGACATCGAGGTGCATGCCGTAAAAATCGGCATGGTCTCCGGCAGTGAGATCATTGAAACTATTAGCAAGTGTTTACTGGAGAACCGGGCCCGAAACATCGTGGTGGACCCGGTGATGGTATCCAAAAGCAAATACAAACTGCTGCGTCCCGAAGCCTGCAAAGCCCTGGTCAGGGTGCTGCTGCCCCTGGCGGATGTGGTAACCCCCAACATTCCCGAAGCGGAGGAACTCGTCAAGGGCACCATTAAGACTGTGGAAGAAATGAAACAGGCGGCCAGGGAGATTTACGGGTTGGGGGCGAGACATGTCCTTGTCAAAGGGGGACACCTGGCTGGAGAAGCGGTGGATGTGCTGTATGACGGGGACCGGATGCTCTTATTTGAAGGACCCAGGATCGCCACCCAAAATACCCATGGCACCGGCTGCACCTTTTCTTCCGCCATCGCAGCCTATTTAGCCCGGGGCTATGCCATGACAGAGGCCATCGGCGCGGCCAAAGAATACATCAGCACCGCCATTGCCCATTCCCTGGCATTGGGCCGCGGGGTGGGGCCCACCCATCATTTCTATGCGTTATATAAGAAGGCGGGGCTGAATGACGACTAAACCCGGGTAACCCGCAGGAGGTGAATTCTTTTGAAGATTCTTTATAACGGCAAGGAACTCCTTGTGGAGGACGGTATCACCATCGCCCGGCTACTGAACCAGCGAGGGCTGAAACCGGACACCGTCATCGTTGAGTATAACTACCAACTGGTGATGAAGGAAACGTGGTCCAACATTACGTTAAAAGAAAACGACGTCATCGAAGTGTTAAGATTTGTGGGAGGGGGTTAAATCATGCAAGATGTTTTTCATATCGGGGGAAAAGAGTTAACAAGCCGGTTGTTCCTTGGCACCGGTAAGTATTCCACCAATCAAATGATTCCCAAAATTATGGAGGCTTCAGGTTCGCAGGTGGTCACCCTGGCCATGCGGCGGGTAGACACGGATTTTGCAGAAGAAAACATTTTAAACCACATCCCTGCCAATTGCGTCATCATGCCCAACACCTCGGGGGCCAGAAACGCCCGGGAGGCCATTCGCATTGCCCGGCTGGCCAGGGCGGCGGGCTGCGGGGACTGGGTAAAAATCGAAGTGATCTCCGACAACCGGTACCTGCTGCCGGACAACTACGAAACCATCAAGGCCACGGAGGTGCTGGCCGCCGATGGGTTCCAGGTGTTTCCCTACATGAGCCCGGATTTGATGGTGGCCAAAGAACTGGCAAAGGTTGGCGCCGCCGCCGTCATGCCCCTGGGGGCGCCCATCGGCAGCAACCGGGGTCTCAAGACAAAGGAACTGGTCCGCATCCTAATTGAAGAAATTCCCCTGCCCATCATCGTGGACGCAGGCATCGGCAGACCCTCCGAGGCTGCCGATGCCATGGAGATGGGGGCCGCCGCGGTCCTGGTCAACACCGCCGTGGCCACCGCCCGGGAGCCCGTCATTATGGCCAGGGCCTTCGGCCTGGCTGTGCAAGCGGGCCGGGCAGCTTTCTTGGCGGGCCCGGGGGCTGCCCGTCAATATGCCAGCGCCTCCTCGCCGCTGACAGGATTTTTAAGAGAAGACTAAGGAGTGGGGGCCGTGAGTTTTTACCAGGAAACCCTGCGCTACAGGGATTTTGATTATGACGGTTTTTTTAACGGTATAACCTGTGAGGATATCCGGAGCATTATTTACAAAGACCGGCTGTCGGAGTTGGACTACCTGGCTTTGCTGTCACCGGTTGCCGAAGAGCACCTGGAAGAAATGGCCCAGCGGGCACACCGCCTGACGGTGCAGCATTTCGGGCGGGTCATTCTTCTCTACACGCCGATGTACCTGGCCAATTATTGTGTCAACAAATGCGTTTACTGTGGCTTCGGCGTGCAGAATCACATCAAGCGGGAAAAGCTGACCACCCGGGAAGTGGAAGCCGAGGCAGCCATCATTGCCGCCACCGGATTGAAGCACATCCTAATCCTTACCGGCGAATCCCGGCAGCATTCCCCGGTGTCCTACATCCGGGACTGCGTAAAGGTGTTGAAAAACTACTTTACCTCCATCAGCATCGAAATTTACCCCCTGGAGGAAGCGGAATATGCGGAACTCATTGCCGCCGGCGTCGACGGGTTGACTCTTTACCAGGAGGTCTACGATGAGGCCGTCTATGGCCAACTGCACCTGGCCGGTCCCAAGCGGGATTATTACTGGCGCCTAGAGGCCCCGGAGCGGGCCTGCCGGGCCGGCATGCGGACCGTCAATGTGGGAGCCTGCTGGGCCTCCATGACTGGCGGAGCGAGGCCTTTTTTACAGGCCTGCATGCCAATTACTTGCAAAACCGCTACACCGACGTGGAGGTCAGCATATCGCCACCCCGCATGCGGCCCCATGCAGGGGGATTTCCCCCCAGGGTCGTGGTCAGCGATAAAAACCTGGTGCAGTACATCCTGGCTTTCCGTTTGTTTATGCCCCGGGGGGGCATCACCCTTTCCACCCGGGAATCTGCAGCCCTGAGGGACCGGCTGCTAAAACTGGGGATCACCAAAATGTCCGCCGGGTCCTGCACGGCGGTGGGCGGCCGGGTCAAGGGGGAAGAGCCTGCGGGCCAGTTTGATATTTCCGATGAGCGGGATGTCCGGGCGATGGTCAGCATGCTCTACAGCCAGGGCTACCAGCCGGTCTTTAAGGATTGGCAGATGTTAGAATGAGGGGTATGTCATGAATGAGTTTGAAAAAGCGCTGCGTGGAGTCTTTGGGCCGGCAGCCCTGGCCAAAATCCAACAGGTCCGGGTGGGGATTGCCGGGGCAGGGGGGCTGGGTTCCAACTGCGCCCAGTTCCTGGCCCGCAGCGGCTTCAGGAATTTTAAAATCGTGGACTTTGACGAAGTGGAATACAGCAACCTGAACCGGCAGTTTTTCTTTTTCCACCAGGTGGGGGAAACCAAGGTGGCGGCCCTCAAAAAGAATCTCCTGCAAATTAACCCCGACATCCGGTGGATACGCTGCAGGTAAAAATTGAACCGGACAATATCGGCACCCTGTTTGAGGACAGCCATGCAGTTATTGAGGCCCTGGACCGGCCTGAATACAAAAAACTGGTGGTGGAGTCTTACCTTTTGTCCGGCAAGCTTCTGGTGGCGGCTTCCGGGCTGGCCGGCTGGGGAAACACCGATGCCATCAAAATTCGCAAGGTCAAGGAGCATTTTTACCTGGTGGGGGACCTGGTGTCGGAAGTGCAGCCCCATTGCCCGCCGGTGGCCCCGGCGGTGGTTATTACAGCGGCCAAACAGGCCGATGTGGTGCTGAGTTACTTTTTAGGAAAGTGTGAGGTGAAAGAAAATGACCGTTAAAAGGGGTCTGACCGAATTTTTTAACAGCGGCATTTACGGCATCACTGCCGAGGAATATTCCCGGGGCCGAGACAACATCCAGGTGGTGCGCCAGATGATCGCCGCCGGCATTAAAATTATTCAATACCGGGAAAAGGAAAAAAAGGCTCGGGAGAAATATGAGGAGTGCACCGTCATCCGAGAACTGACCCGCCCGGCCGGTGTCACCTTTATTGTGAATGACGACATCGACCTGGCCCTGCTGGTGGATGCCGACGGGGTCCATATCGGCCAGGATGACCTGCCCCCGGAGAAGGTGCGCCGGTTGGTAGGAGAGGAGCGGCTGATCGGCCTGTCCACCCACTCGCCGGATCAGGCCCGGGCAGCCCTGGCAGCGGGCGTGGATTATATCGGCGTTGGCCCCATTTTTGCCACCCGCACCAAGAAAGATGTCTGCGACCCGGTGGGATTGGAGTACCTGGAGTATGTAGTGAAGCAGGTGAATTTGCCCTTTGTGGCCATTGGCGGCATCAAGGAGCACAACATCCGGCAAGTGGCCGCCCGGGGCGCCCTGTGCATCGCCCTGGTGACAGAAATCGTCGGGGCGGCGGACATCGGGGCCAAGGTGGCGGCCTTGCGGCAGGAAATGGCAAAGGCGTAAGTGGTACCCCAACAATTTATTAACACTGCCCTAATTTGAATTTAATTGGTAGTAGGGTTGACATACAGGATATAATAGAATTATACAATATTTATTAGGAAGGATCGGATCCTACATTGCGGGAATTGACTTCGCCGTCGGCTGTCAGAAAAATCATCCAGGCACATGGTTTCAAGGTGCGCAAGGCGCTGGGCAGAATTTTTTAATGGATGCCAATATCATCGAAAAGATTGTGCGTTTTGCGGACTTGACCGAACAGGATTTAACCTTTGAAATCGGGCCGGGCCTGGGGGTGCTGACCAGAAGGTTGGCCCGTTCCGCCGGTAGAGTGATCGCGGTGGAATTGGACCAGAACCTGCTGCCAATCCTGCAGGAAACCCTGGCGGATTTTCCCAATGCCGAGGTGGTTCACGGGGATGCCTTAAAGGTTGATTTTGACCGGCTGGCTGAGGAGCGCACCGCAGGCGTATTTGGACGTCAGGGTAAAAAATACAAACTGGTGGCGAATCTGCCTATTACATCACTACGCCTCTTCTTATGCACCTGCTGACCAACGGCTTCAATCTGGAGCGGTTGGTGGTTATGATGCAAAGGGAAGTGGCGGACCGTCTGCAGGCCTCCCCGGGGGGGAAGGACTACGGCAGCCTCAGTGTGGCGGTACAGTATTATACCGTGCCGGAGATTGTGGTCAGGGTCCCCAAAACCGTCTTTTACCCTGCCCCGGATGTGGATTCGGCGGTGGTCCGGTTAACAAAAAGAGAGGCCCCTCCCGTTGATGTGACCAGTGAAGAGCTGTTTTTCAAGGTGGTCAGGGCCGCCTTCGGGCAGCGGCGCAAGACCCTGCTCAATTCCCTGACCGGCTCAGGACTGGCCGCCAGGGAAACATGGCTTGAAGTGCTTTCGAAAACAGGCATCGACCCTGCCAGAAGGGGCGAAACCTTGTCTTTGCAGGAGTTTGCCGATCTGGCCAATACCTTTTGGTCAGCGTACAGCGGAACGCGGTAAAAATGCCTAATAGCACAGGGAGGCAATAATGAGTTTTATCAGCCCTTCCAAAGGAAAAATGAACTTTGAAGAGATGATGGATGACATCCTGGCTTATATTAAAGGTCTTCCCTGCTCTTCCTATAAGATCGTGGTGGGGACGGACTCCCAGGTGCGGCGTGAGACTTGCTTTGTTACGGCGGTTATCGTTCATCGCAAAGGAAAGGGTGCCCGCTTTTACTACCGGAAAAACACACAGAGAAAAATTAAGAGTTTACGCCAGAAAATCTTTTACGAAACCAGCATGAGCCTTGAACTGGGCGCCAAAATCACCAACCTGTTGGCGCTGGGCGGCGTTGAGGACACCAATGTGGAAATCCATATCGACGTTGGCCACCAGGGTGAGACAAAGGAGTTAATCCGGGAAGTGGTGGGCATGGTCACCGGCAGCGGCTTCGAGGCAAAAATTAAACCGGACTCCTTTGCTGCTTCCAGCGTGGCAGATCGGTACACCAAGTAAAACCCCCTACCAAAAAGGTAGGGATTTTTTGTCTGACAACGATGTTCAACCATAAATATTCCTTAAAGCCTTGATTTTACTGGATTTGTACTAAAAAATGCCATTTGCAGTGTAGACTTTTAGATGTGATTAAAGTCTTTATTTTCAAGGCTTTGGGGCCACGGCCAACAGCCAAAAGCGAACTGCGACATGCCGACGACCGGCCGTTAGGCCATCCACCCCTCTTTTGGATATCTCTCCCCATTCAGCTCGTAAGCAAACACAATTCTGCTCACCTTGTTCAGGTTATTGGCGATGGAGCAGTATTTCTCCTGGGAGAGGCGGATGGCGCGTTCTACCTTTTCCTGGGTTAAGGCCGCGCCCTTGAGAGAATAAAGCAGGCGAATCTCCGTAAAGAATTTCGGCTCTGTGGCAGCCCGGTCTCCCTCCACCGAGATGGCAAACTCATCGATGGTTAGGTGCATCTTTTCCAAAATGTGAACCACATCAATGCCGCTGCAGCCGGCCAGGGACATCAGCAAGATTTCCGTAGGCCGGGCCCCCCGGTCTGTGCCGCCCATCTCTTTGCCGGTATCCATCATAATTTTGTGGTTGGAACCACTGGTCCCCTCAAAGCACATACCCCCGTGCCAGTTTACCTTACCCGAAAACATCCTGGATCTCCTCCCTTTAAAAAATCTTTTTCGATTTCTATTATATCCCAAAGAATCACCGCAGACATTCACAACCCTAAGATACTTAACATAAGATGCAGTAAAACATGAAAGGGGGGTAGGACCGTGTCAAAAATACAGGAGGGCGACATGGTTGCCCGCAAATCCTACGGCAATGATGTTTTTTTTAAAGTCACCAGCCTTCACCGTGGCGATGACGGCAAGGACTATGCTGTTCTCAAAGGTTTGGACATACGGTTGGTTGCCAGTTCGGTAGTTGATGACCTGGTAAAAATCGACCCTAAAGATGTTGCCAAATATTGGACCCAGACATTAAGAAAAAATGCGGAAGTTATGGACCGTGTCATGAAAAGACGTTCAGAAGAACGTAAAGACAGGCTTAAAAGGTGTACCGACGGTCTCTGCTCTGTGAGTCGCTCGACAGATGGAGAGAAGTGTGATGATGAAATAGAGGGTTTTGATGTGCCCGGTTCAGTACTGCACCTAGACGGGGATAAGGATTATTTGGATTTATGCATGACCACCTACCGCAACCTCTCCATCCCCGCCTTCGCTACGCCATTCATGAGGAAGATCAGCCAAAGAGAGTTTTAGCGCTGCTGGAAAAACACTACCCGGATATCCTCGTACTGACCGGGCATGACGGCCTAAAAAAAGGTGCCAAAGATTTATCCGACGTAAACAATTACCACAACAGCAAGTATTTTATTGAAGCGGTAAAGATTGCCCGCTCCTTTGAAAAGAGCCGGGATGACCTGGTGATTTTCGCCGGGGCCTGCCAGTCCTGCTATGAAGCCATTTTGAGTTACGGCGCCAACTTCGCCAGTTCACCCAAGAGAGTTTTAATTCACGCCTATGACCCGGTGTTTGTGGTAGAAAAGATTGCCTACACGTCTATCCATGACCCCATCGCCATTCGGGATATCATTAAGAGCACCATCACAGGTTTTGACGGTATCGGCGGTGTAGAAACCAGGGGGAAACACCGCCTGGGAGTTCCCAGAACAGATTGCTAAAACTGTAGTACCCCTTCCTGCTGTACCGCATATGATGGTCTAGGACATTTTAGGGAGGGATTTCCTTTATGGATAAGTTTTTCAAGACCCTGGAAAAGGCCAAGTGGCGCTTGCTTGGCATGAAAAACGTTGTGGGGGTAGGAGTTGGCCACAAGCATGTGGGCATGGAGCGGACCGAAAGGCTGGCCATTATTATTTTTGTGAAAAAGAAAGAGACCCCCGAGAACCTCAGCAGGGAGCATATGGTTCCCTACAGAATCAACGAGTTGGAAACCGATGTCATTGAAATTGGTGAAGTGCGCCTGTTGGGCGAAGAAAGAACCAAGCACGTCAGGCCGGCCCAACCGGGCATTAGCATCGGCCATTACCGGGTAACGGCGGGTACCTTTGGGGCGGTGGTGCGTGACCGAAGCACCGGAGAACCGCTCATCCTGTCCAATAACCATATCCTGGCCAATGCCACCAACGGCAAGGACGGCCGGTCCGCCCTCGGCGATCCCATCTTGCAGCCCGGCGAATATGACGGCGGCACCCGGGAAGACCGCATCGCCACCCTGCTGCGGTACATTCCCCTGCAAAAGGGGGAAGCCCCTGCCACCTGCCCGGTTGCCAACGGCGCAGCCGTATTGCCAATGTCCTGGTGCGGGCCATCCGGCTCAATTACCAGCTTAGATTCTTTAAACGCGGGGGCACACCCAATATTGTGGACTGCGCGGTGGCCCGGCCCCTCAGACCGGACCTGATCACCGACGAAATTGTGGGCATTGGCAGGGTGGAGGGCACGGCCCAGGCAAAACCAGGCATGAAGGTGGTAAAAAGCGGCAGGACCACAGGCATCACCCGGGGAACGGTGACCGCCGTGGGGGCCACCATGGAAGTAAAGCTGGATGATGACAGCACCGCTTATTTCAGTGACCAGGTGGTTACAGACATGAAATCCCAGGGGGGCGACAGCGGCTCCCTGGTGCTGAACGAGGAAAACAAAGCCGTTGGATTATTGTTTGCAGGA
The DNA here is from genome assembly GCF_002607855.1 of Desulforamulus profundi. The sequence goes on along the minus strand of NZ_AWQQ01000046.1, from coordinate 9,815 downwards.
TCCGACAAGGTAACGGTTTTTAATCACATTCAAACCGTGCTGGACAAATTAAATATAGAGCTTTAAACTATGGATAAAACCCCGGGACGAAAGTTACGGGGTTTTGTTGTATGGGAATAGTTGGTATGAGTGCCTAAAAATAAGATTTTCCCCAGGAAATTCGACAATATCCTAAACCAGTTAAACAGTTCAATTAATGACAGGGATTACGGCTTTTGTAAGATCAGCCATTTTTTTGTATATTTAGGACAGGCTTAGGTTGAATGCCAAGAAACTGAAAAAATGCCGAATCCCGGTAAACCCGGGTACGGAGGAACCAATTTTGGGGTGAATCCTCGCTCGTTAGGTAGGGACTTCCTTTGCCCGAACCCGTCAGCTAACTCCGGAGGCAAAAAGGAAAGGAGAAAACAAATGCAGTACCGACTCAAAAAGGTTTCCGTGTTCCTGGCGACCCTGTTTACTGTTCTGTTGCCCTTCATGACTCCCCAGGCCGCCCCGGCGGCAGCCGGAGACGACCAGGATATGGTCGCACTGGTGAACCAGGCGAGAGCCCAGGCAGGCCTTGCTCCTCTTACCTACGACTCTGAATTGTCCGCGCAAGCGGCCAACAACCTGGATTACTACCAGAAAACCGGTCAAATCCCAAATTCCAGCATGTTATTGCAAATTGCTAAAAACGGCGGTTACACTTCCCTGGGACAAACCATTGTGTGCGGCAGCGATGCCAAGTCCATGGTTGATAAACAACTGAAATACTATGGCAGCCGCTCCATTCTCAACGCCAAATACAACCGTATCGGCATCGTGATTGCAGATACCGATGCCGGCAAGTTTTGTGTACAGCTGCTGGCTACCAAGCAAGGGGAACAGCCGCAGCAGCCCCAAGAACAGCCACAACAACCACAGCAGCCCCAGCAGCCTGCTTCCTTTATGAATGACCTGCAGCAGCAGGTAGTGGACTTGGTGAATGTGGAAAGGGCGAAGCACGGTCTGAAGCCGTTGGCGGCAAAACAAGATCTCACCAATGTGGCCATGATCAAGGCCCAGGATATGTATAAAAACAGGTATTTCTCCCATACTTCTCCCACTTATGGCTCCCCCTTCGATATGATGCGCAAGTACGGCATCAGCTACACCGCTGCCGGTGAGAACATTGCTATGGGTCAGAGAACCGCTGCCCAGGTTGTGCAGGACTGGATGAACAGCCCCGGCCACAGGGCCAACATTCTGAATGGCAACTACAACGAAATCGGCGTGGGTATTTACCAGAGTTATAACGGTTATGGATACATCTGGGTGCAGATGTTTGCCCGCCGGTAGTATTAAACAGCCTTCTTTGGACAAAACGGTGAACTTGTCCGAAGGCCATAACCATAATAAGGAAACAGGAGGAAATATTTCCTCCTGGTTTTTTACATTTTCTTAAGGATTGACCACATTTTCAGCACATTTCTCCAGACAATCCAATATATATATTAAGGAGATATCTTGAAAGGAGGCTCGATTGATGGCCATGAAGAAAGGGCCCAAGCCAAAATTTCGACGCGCTCTTGACGATGTTAACAATAATACCAGAAGCAATGCGGCGTTAGAGACAGAAAGATTCAGCTTAGAACAGGTAGTCGGTGAAAATACAGAGCAGACCATCGTCCGTGGCACCATCTCCGTGCCCGAGGCAAAGCCGGCAGTGGATGAAATTCTCTCGACAGACACCACCACCAAGCTGAAAAAGGTCGAAGTCATACCCAACAAGGTCATCGTGGAAGGAACCCTCAGGCTGGAAGTTATGTATACCGCCTTTAAAGAAGACCAGTCCGTGCACACCTTCCACGCGGAACTGGATTTTACCGATTTTATCGAAGTAGAAGGCGCCCGGCCGGGCATGAATGCGGAAGTTGACATTGTGGTGGAGGATGTGAGCCTGACCCGAGATCCCAAGTGTGCCGAAGATTGGGATGTTGCTGCAGTATTACAAGTTACCGCCAGGGTTACCGAAACCCGCGATGTGAATGTTCTCACGGAGTGCCCCCAGGGATTTACCTGCGAAACGGAAAGAATGAATTTGCAGCATGTGGTGGGCACTGGCACCAAACAGGTCCTCATCGACGAAGAGTTTGAGCTGCCCGAAGGGAAGCCGGACGTCGAAAAAGTCATTAAGTGCATGTGTGATGTGGAAATTACCGACACGAAGATCATCAAAAACAAAGTGCTGATTGACGGCGAAGTGGACCTGGAGTGTACTTACACCGCGATGAAGGATGACCAGTCGGTTCACACCCTGGAAGAAACCTTTAAGTTTAACACCTTTATTGAAGTTGAGGGCGCCGAGCAGGGCATGCAAGTCCATGTGGACGCCATGGTAGAGTCCTGCGAGGTTGAGGTTGCCGAAGATAACGCCTGCTTACTGTCTCCTACTATAGTATTACGTCTGCGGGCCCGGGTGACAGAGGACCGTGAAGTGGATGTTGTCACCGAAGTGAAGGGCGCTGACGTGGAGACCGCCACCCTGGATATGGAGAGTCTGGTGGGAGAAGCGTGCAAGCAGGTCGTGATCCGGGATGCCAAGGAACCCCCCGCCGAAAAACCGGCCATCGACAAAATCAAGGAAGTTACCGCCGGCGATGTGGTGATTAAAGATACCGACGTCATCCGGGATAAGGTGCTGGTGAAGGGTACCATCGAGTTTCAGGTGATGTACACCGCCATGAAGGCGGACCAGTCCATTCATATGATTCACCGCAAGGTTTCCTTTAAAACCTTTATCGATGTGCCCGGCGCCCGCCCCGATCAAAAAGTTGACATTGACGTGGAAGTGGAATGGGCCAATGCCAAGATAGACGGCTGCGACCTGGTGGTTGAAGCCGTGCTGAACGTCTGCGCCCGGGTCACCGAAACCGTTAAACGGGAAGTGGTGACCGGTTTCAGACCCAGACCCACCGTGACCCCGGCCCCGGAAGTTTGTATTCCCGGCACCACCTTTAATTACGTGGTTCAGCGGGGTGACACCCTGAGCAAGCTGGCCCAGCGCTTCGGCACCACCGTGCAGGCTATCCTGGCCGTGAACCCGCAAATCACCAACCCCAACTTAATCACGGTCGGCCAGACCATCAAGATTCCTTGCGTTGCCAAGGGTTAAGTATAAATAACATTAAGGAGGTAAAACAATGCCGAACGGTAACAACCAGAATGCTTTATTACCATTTGCCGGATGCATTTTAGTGAAGCTGCCTATTGTGCTAGCGGATGTCAGAGATTCTGTAACCGTGGATAACGTCACCTGCCCGCCCGAACAAGCAAAAAAATAGACCACATTGACGTGGTGGTGCGGGACCTGGAAGCCGATCCGGTCTTCACCGGCCCTATCATGAACAACCATGTTCCCTGCAACAGCCCCAAGGCCACCGTGCATTTCGGTGAACCGGTTTGCGGACCCCGGGAGATCAGAAGCATCACGGTACACGGCACCCTGCACAAGCAGATCTTCTATGTCAACAAGGATGATGACGTCAGACACTTTAGCGAAGACATTCGCTTCATGAAGACTGTAAAACTGGATCCTCCTCTGCCTGTCATGGACCCCGGCAATATTGATATTGAATTCCGGGATGTAAACGTGGATATAGATTTCGAGCTGCCCCGGCCCACCCGCATTCAGCAGGTAGCCACCATCACCTTTACCCTGAAGATCACCGAAGACCAGCAGATCTTCATCCAGACTTGCATCCCGGATCAGGATTTGATTGGCACGCAGGTGCTTGCAAACACAAGCTTTGAAGCTTTTACAGCATGTGTTCTTGCTGTTTGGCAGCAGTCCAATGTTGCCCCGGGACAACCGGGAAGAAACGGCGGATTTTCAGCCGGTTTAGGTGGTCCTCCGGCTGACGCTGAATGTACTGCTGACCCGTCTCAGCCGGCATCTCTTGTACAGCAGATTCCTAGAGAGTTTATCCGTCCTGGGCTTAGGTATGAGTTGTGCTTCTATATCCAGGAGGTACCGCCGGCTGGTTTAGGACCCGTTACAGATTATACCGTTGAAGCGAGGGTTGTGTTCCGTGATGCAGCAGGCAACCCCATTAACTCCGCAGCAGTTACAACAATTCCAGATGAAAACATCAATACAACTTGGAAACAGATTTGTTTAACCTCTAACCCGGCACCTGAAGGAGCAGTTTCCGGAACAGTAGAAATCGTATTTACTCCCATTAATCCTCCGGTTGGGGCCCCAACGGAGCCTTTGTACTCATTGACGATGCAACTTTAACCATTGTTGGATAATTTATTATCCATGTAATATGAAGCCGTCCACCGGGCGGCTTCCCTGTTTATACCAGGGTGTGGGGCTTGTCCCAGGGGCACTTATGGTGCCGGCCCCACATATATTATAGTGTTAGTTTTTTGACTGAAAAAGGGGGGAACAAGGTGGAAAACGGCAAGGAGGAAATGATGTCCCGGGAACCGGTCAGCCAGCCTGCTAACACAGCGGGGGATACGATTCGTCAGAGCCTGGATGAAGCAATGTTTAAACTGCTGAATTTTCAAGCCCAGCACGGGGCCGACCAGAATACGACCATGATTATGCTGGCCTTAATGAACCTGCTGGGCATTGTCAACTGCATGAACCGCATCCTGCCGGAGGGACAACGGGTCCGGGGAACTGATAACCTGGCAGCCCAAATATCCGGCATGCTCGGTGGCGCAGCCCCGCCGCCGGGATTTTTCCAGGGACCCCAGGGACCGCCCGGCGGCCCGGGAGGCATTGACCCGGCCATGCTGGCAGCCCTGGCCGGCATGCTCGGGGGACCCAGGGGCCCCGAAGGTCCCGGTGAACCGGGCAACAGACCCGGCCTCGACCCGGCCTTACTGGGCGCCCTGGCAAGTATGCTGGGCGGACCCGGCGGTGGTGGCGCTAACCCCGCAGCCCTCATGGCCATGCTGGCAAACATGATGGGACCCAGGCGTCCGCCGGAGGGTCAGAGGCCGAAAGAATCGCAGGCAAAGGAAGAAAAAAGGATCAACCGGAAGAAAAGCCCAAACAAAGCCATGAAGCCATGAGGAAAGAGCAAGGGTTTTCCCCCAGAGGAGTTTTAAAATGGGATCCCCGGTTTGGCTCGCCCACATCTTCGTTTTAAGGAGGTTGGTTTGCGTTGTTCGGTAATTTAGGTGGCATGATGTCCCAGGTGCAAAACATGCAGGAAACGCTAAAGGAAATTCAAGTGGAAGTCACGGTGGGAGAAGGTGACATCACCGTTTTAATGAACGGCACCCAGAGTTTAATGGCTGTTCAGATCGCCCCCCGGTTAATGCAAGGGGATGTGGCCCAGTTGGAAGATAAGGCGGCTGAAGCGTTAAATCTGGCCCAACAGGAGAGCAGGAAAAAAGTCCAGGAGCAGGTTGCCAAGATGACAGGCATCAACGTGTCCAATTTCATGAATATGTTTAAAGGTTAACGGGGGTGAGTCCGTGATAGGCAATATGTCCAAAATACTGGGCCAACTGCAGGATTTGCAGCAGCAGTTAAAAGACCTTACCGTAGAAGGGGTGGCCGGCGACGGGTTGGCAAAAGTCATTATGAACGGCCAGCAGAATATTTTAGCCGTCCGATTTGACCCGGACCGGGTCACCGCTGTGGCGCCGGAAGTCCTGGGACAAATGCTTGCCGAAGCCTATAATCAGGCCCAGGTGGAAAGCAAGGCCAGGGCCAGGGAGCAAGTAACTAAAGTTACCGGCCTTGATCTAGCAAACTTGCCAGGAATTTTTTAGTACAGCCGGTTAAGGGATAAAGGGTAAGCCCATGGTGGCTGCCCTTTTTTACTTTGTCATGCAAAATTTGTCTTCTCATAATGTAACACAAAGTCTCCTTTTCTCATAATTTAATGTAAGAACGGTCCCGGGATATCGTTCACAGATTTAAACATGAGGAGGAATTTAGATGTCTAACGTACTAGAAGGCATTAAGGAAAAAGTTGGAGGTTATTCGGGAAATCTGGGTCTATGCTGCTGCCTGCTGCTGGCGCTGTTCATCATCGGCATCGCACTCGTATTCTGCGGCATTCTGCCCGTCCACCTGCTCGGCCTCTACCTGTTCCTGGCCCTGGCTATCTTCTGCTGCTGCTTTGCCTGGTGCTAGACCTTCACAAAAGTTTTATATCCTTTATCAGGGAAGGGGCTACACCCTCGTGTAGCCCTTTCCACCCAAGGATATACGTCGACATCGGTGTTGTTAGGGAAGGGAGTTGATCACAGTGGGTGAAAGATCCAGCAACCGGCTCGCCAGCAACCTAGAGCAGCTGGTCACCAAATTGGAGAGCATCCACTCCCAGAAGAGCAGTGAACTGGACCAGGTTTCCGGTGTGCTGGGAAACATGGATAAACTGGTTGACATTATTTCCAGGGTTGAATTGCAACGTCAGGCAGAACACCAGCTAAACGAGCAACTGGATAAGTTAAACGAAGTTATGGAAAATCTCTCCGGTCAGCAACAAATTGCCAGGAGAGAGGTCCCTGTGGAGGAAACCCTTCACAAGATCATCAAAGGCGTTAAGGTGACCGGCAAGGTCATGGATATCGTGGCCGGCAGCCTGGGAGTTATGTTTGACTCCATCGTGGCCACCGTAAAGACTTCGGAACGGCAGGGCGCTACCCGGTCCACCAAAGAGGTGGATTTAGCCAGCGTTTTGGCCCCCCTGGGAAGTCTTCTCCAGGGGCTGCTGAGCAGTGAACCGGTGGATAACAGCACAAGCAAACCAAACAAATCAAGCAAGCCCGAAGAAAAGAAAGAAGAGTAGGGGCGTTCTGGCCAGAGGGGATGAGGCTATGGTCGGAAGAAAAAAACGCGTAAGAATAATACTTTTTAAAAATCGCCTTTACCGCAGTGAACTGACCCCGTCCCATATCGATCTGATCAAATGGATAGGAGCAAAGGAAATTCGCACCCTACCAAACGTGAACGGTATCATCTGCACTTTACCGGAGGATATTTCAGATGAAAAGATCGTATCTACCGGTGGAGTGGCAGCGGTAGAAGAAAACTTTAAAATTCGTTTGGTACCCTGGGCACCGGCCAAGTTTAAACCATTTATGTATGAAGAGGAGCAGTTAATCCCCTGGGGTGTTCATTCTATTGGGTCCCACGTCTGCTGGCCGGAAACCAGAGGGCAAGGCGTTAAGGTTGCGGTGATTGACAGCGGCATCGATGGCAGCCATCCTAACCTGGGGAACAACCTCAAGGGAGGGATAAACCTGGTTGACCCCGGGGCATCTTATTATGATGATAACGGTCATGGCACACATGTGGCGGGAACCATTGCCGCTGCCAACATTGGCAAGGGGATCATCGGAGTGGCACCGGAGGCGGAACTCTATGCCGTCAAGGTATTGGATCAATGGGGTGAAGGTACCATCTTGAACGCCATTAATGCCATCGATTGGTGTTTGAAACGCGGCATTAACGTGGCGAACATGAGCTTTGGCACCGATAAGTACAGCAGTGCGCTGGAAGAAGCGGTCCGGGTAGCCCGACGGCGAGGGCTGCTGATCGTGGCGGCTGCCGGCAATGACGGCGGTCCGAATACCGTCGATTATCCTTCTGTATTTGAGGAGGCCCTCAGCGTCGCCGCAGTGGACAGCAGGGGAAAACTCGCCAGTTTTAGCAGCAGTGGCCCGGAGGTAGATATGCTGGCTCCGGGAAGCGATATCGTTTCTACCTACCGTTGGGGCAGCTACGTTCGGTTAAGTGGCAGTTCCATGGCTACGGCTCACGTCACCGGCGCTGCGGCATTGTTAAAGGCAAAATACCCTGATGAACATGTTGATCAACTGCACCGGCGGTTATTGTCCGGGGCCCAAAAGGTAAAAGGTTCGGGCAATCATTTCATCGGTGCGGGGATCATCAGGGTGGATCTATCACTAAAATCTTTCCCGGGGGCATAAAAAGTGCAAAGAATTTACAGTATCGGCCCCGGTCGGAAACCTGGACATCCGGCGGGGGTTGATTGTTGATGTATAACGGCTCAGATTACGGTAAAAAATAGGAGAGAAATCAGGAGGGAGGGGAACGTCTTGGTCGAGCCAAATATCCAGGACCACCGGAACATCACCAAGACCTTTAAGATTGGCGGCCTGCAGGGAGGCCAGCATGATAAAGAGGAGATCGAAACCTATCTTTCTGAAATTGACGGGTTGGATAAGGTAATTGTGAATCTGGAGGACGGAACCGTCACCGTGGACTTTGACCCCGGGGCCATCCACACCGATTACCTGCGGGGAATCCTCAGGTCCCTGGGCCACGATATTCTGGTATAGGATTGCCCAACATACAACAGGATAAAAAGCAGGCCACGGGCCTGCTTTTTTCACCGGAGGTCAGTAATGGACAGCAAATTATTCGCACTTATCATCGCAGCCACATCCGGACTCACCATGGCCCTGCAGGGAACCCTGAATTCCGCCCTGGGCAAAGTTATTGGACTGTGGGAGACCACCTTTATTGTTCATGCAGTAGGCACGGTCCTGGTAGGCATCCTGGTCTTTGTTTGCCGCCTGGGGGCCTGCGACCTGGATAAATGGATGAGTGCCCCCTGGTATACCTACCTGGGCGGCGTGCTGAGCGTATTAATCATCTATATGGTGGCCCGCAGCATCCCAGCCGTGGGCGTCGCCCCGGCCACCACCGCCATCATCGTGGGCCAGGTCCTTACAGCCGCCGCCATCGACCACCTGGGCCTCTTTGGCGTGGCCCGCATTCCCTTCAGCTGGTATCATGTTGCCGGAACTTTCCTCATGGCCGGCGGGGCGTTTCTGCTGCTGAAGAAGTAGTGCCCTGGGCTCGCACGTTAGCTACTAGCCGGTAATTTTTATATTAAATATTGTGATTATATTGTTTCAAAAAAATTCCTCGATGGGATATTGTTAAATTCTAACATGTAGTAGCGAAAACTATGCTACTGGAACCGGGAACCCTTGCGGCTATTGGGCTGGAAATATTTGTCGCCAAACTCCGGATAAAAAATAAATAAAAAATTAGCTTGCATATTCCTTTAGATGGGTTATACTTATGAAGTTCGATACGCTTGGATATACGGTAAAACTTTCTCTGGTTGCCATCGGCTTGGGAAAAAACTGTTATTTCCCTAGCTGGCGGGCAACTTAAAATTAGAGGAGGTTTTTTTATGTTTCAAGACAAGAATTTAAGCTGTAAGGATTGTGGTTCCGAATTTGCTTTTACGGTGTCGGAACAAGAGTTTTATGCAGAAAAGGGTTTCACAAATGAGCCCGGTCGTTGCCCTGATTGCCGTGCTGCTCGCAAAGCGGCAAACAGAGGTAACAATTATGGTTATCAAGAACGTCAAATGTATAATGTTACCTGTTCAGACTGTGGAAAAGAAACTCAAGTTCCTTTTCAACCCCGTGGTGATAAGCCCGTATATTGCCGTGACTGCTTCCGCCCACGCAATAACTGGTAAACCCTTTTAATTAAACAAGACTATGACCGTGTAGAATACTACGCGGTCATTTTTATTTTAATCCACTAGCGTTGCATAAAACTTTCGCATAAATTAAAAGGTAATAATTGGAAGATATAATTGTATAATTTTGTAATTATTTGGGTGTATACACCAATTAACCCATTTTACTTTATGCTAAAGGAACAACCACTTAAGAGGTAGTCCTTTAATCCACATTTTTACAAATGATGTAATTCCTAGGCTATTATCGGGTCGTAAGTTAAATCATCCAGGTGGTCTGCTTCACCTTGTAGTACCTGTTCTACTGTAAAGTTGTAGATTTTTTATGGTCTATCCACCGTCGTCCTCTTG
>NZ_AWQQ01000045.1 GCF_002607855.1 Desulforamulus profundi | reverse complement strand
TCACGACGGCTATAAATTTTCCTGCCATCAAGTATCATTGCTTGCCTTCTGCAGCGTAATACGGTAGGATGAGTATACACAGCAGTTCCCCCTTATTATGTTGGTGTGGTAACTATCATTATAAGGGGAGCACTGTGGATACTCAACCATCTGGGGCAAGCCCGGGTGGTTGATTTATTTCCCAGCCTATTCCATTTTGTCAACCCATACCCAACTTAACACATTTAATGTTTTAATATGCTTCATAAGTCTCTCATCCCCTTTCCGCATTCAATTATAAAGCACCTGGTTTGTCCAAGGCAAGCAAAACTTGGTCCATAGCTTCTTACTTAGGTAGATGTATAAGCTAGAACCCCCCTCTGTTAATGTTATTATGTTATATATGACATATGAATGACCACTAGCGTTGCATAAAACTTTCGCATAAATTAAAAGGTAATAATTGGAAGATATAATTGTATAATTTTGTAATTATTTGGGTGTATACACCAATTAACCCATTTTACTTTATGCTAAAGGAACAACCACTTAAGAGGTAGTCCTTTAATCCACATTTTTACAAATGATGTAATTCCTAGGCTATTATCGGGTCGTAAGTTAAATCATCCAGGTGGTCTGCTTCACCTTGTAGTACCTGTTCTACTGTAAAGTTGTAGATTTTTTTATGGTCTATCCACCGTCGTCCTCTTGAACTGCGACCTGACTTGAGGTGGAGTTTTCGTACAAACTCGCTGAATTCTACGTAAAGACATGTGTGAAGCAACATTTTAATTTTTAGTAATGGCCTTCATAACCTGTTTTTATTTTAAGCAACATCATCAAGCAGTAGGTAATCAGTGCTATCAATAATTGGTTTTCCACAGCCTGTTGGCTTAAACCATAAAAATGTTTTACACAGAAATGTTGTTTGATCCACTTAAAGAATAATTCTATCTGCCAGCGGTAGCGATATATGTCGCTTAGTTCTTCGGCACTTAACTCAAAGTCGTTGGTAATGATAATTACAGGCTTACCTTCGGTATCCTCTGTTTCTATTAGTCGCAAGGGATGTTGCATTTTGGTTGTGCCGTCTTTGCCTAGGATTACCTTGTGGTCTTTTTTGATTAGGCTATCCGGGTTTGTTGGAAATTCCTCTAATGTTTCAACTATTGCGTTTACTTTTTAAACGGCTAACAAATCTGGTGCCGTTATTACAATAACTGTCGAATTTTTTGTAATCCAGGTAGCCACGGTCAAAGACGTTAAGGGCATCTTTTGCTACAACCAAGGAGGGTGTTGAAAAAACCCCTTTAAAACCCTAATTTTACTTCTTTCAAAAAATAAAATTTACATTAATTAACAGTAGTGACCCACTTTTTTTAGATTTTAAGACGAAAACTAATATTTTTTGAGTATATTACCTCCCATTTTCCAGTATTTGTCATGCAATTGGGCGCACTTATCCTATAATCGCAGGTAATGGCTCTTTGGCAATTT
>NZ_AWQQ01000044.1 GCF_002607855.1 Desulforamulus profundi | reverse complement strand
TGTACCAGCTATCGTGCCAACGGTAGTGCTGGGTAACTAAGTCCGGCAGGGATAAGTGCTGAAAGCATCTAAGCACGAAGCCCCCTTCAAGATGAGGTTTCCCACTACGCAAGTAGGTAAGATCCCATGMAGACTACATGGTAGATAGGCCGGGGGTGTAAGCGCAGCAATGTGTTCAGCCGACCGGTACTAATAGATCGAGGTCTTGACCTAATTTGAGATGTGAGAAGTGAGAGGTWGGAAGTGAGAGCTAAACACCATCATTTCTCCTTAAGATACGACCTTACTTAAGAGCTGTTCAGTTTTCAGGGAATGAAAACTCTTTGATAAGGGGGGAGCCCAAAAGCTGAAGGCGATTGCTGAMGGCTGATGGCCAGACCCCAAAGACAATCCCAAAAGATTTTCTGGTGGCGATACCGGAGGGGGTACACCTGTTCCCATCCCGAACACAGCAGTTAAGCCCTCCAGGGCCGATGGTACTCGGGGCGCAAGCCCCCGGGAGAGTAGGTCGTCGCCAGAGTAATTTTATACATCATTGRTYMTCGATAGCTCAATGGTAGAGCAACCGGCTGTTAACCGGTAGGTTGTAGGTTCGAATCCTACTCGGGGAGCCAGTAAAAGCCCTCTGCAATTTGCAGAGGGCTTTTTATGTTACTTCAACCCTAAAAAACCAGCTAAGTTTCTGAGCTGCACTTGATTACAAGTCGCTCCCGTTCCTTTTGATATAAAGGAATCCCGAGAACCGCTTGTGATATTTCATAACAGTTCATTAATCATGCCAAAAATGTCTTTACTTCTAAGAATTCCCACTAACCTTCCCGCGCCATTTATAACAGGAATAGAGTTAACTTTATGTTTAACTATCAATTCTACTGCGTCCATAATATCGTCATCTGTCTTAACGGACACCAGCTTTCTGCTTCTCATTACCTTTTTAACCGGAATACCGGCTGCTGATTTATGGGTTTCTTCTAAAAAATAAAGCCAATAATAAGAATTAAATACATTTTCATTTTCTTTCTTAGCAATCACCAGAGCCTCTAAAATAGACTTTAAAGTGAGAATTCCCACCAACTCTTTTTTTTGATTGACTACCAGAAGGGAGGCATGTCCGTGGATATTTCCCTGGTCGTCTAAAAAGAAAGATTTTTTCAAAACATCGATGGCTTCTTTTATGGTGGCATTCTGGTGTATAGTCGTATAATCATATATCGGAGTCATTACTTCTCTTACGGGTATCTTTTTCATATTACTTTACTCCATCATAAAATTATTCAGGACAACAGGAGATTGCCCAGTTTCATTTTTTTATTATAATGTTGGCATCTGCAGAAAGCAACACATGCCAACTGGCATATGAAAAATAGGTTACCTGAGTGGGTAGCCTGTTCTGCTTTTCTAGTTTCTTTACACCTAACTATACATTCAGGATGGCCAACCACAAAGGTATGTTCCAAATAACTCGCCCTGCAGATACCGCCCTGGTTAGTTCCATCTTTGTCACCCCGTCCTTCAGGTTGTTACATATATATGCCAATTATTACCATTCTTGCTTGCCTGTGAAAATCCTGTCACCGGGCGTTGATAAATCCTGACATAAAAAAACGAAAACCCTATGATTATATTACCTAATAAAAGCAGCATGAATAAAATTTGAAATTAGAGCATTATCTGACCTTTATTAACCTTTGCTTTAAGGATAAACGAGAGCTAAAATATAGTCAAGGTCAGACAAAGTCAATAAACTAATGCGGGTTAAATAACAATTATAAAGCTTACGTTTTGTAAAAAGCTCAAGTTTTTTCAAAGGGGGATTATATGTAACAACGAGTGGTAAAGTAATGCAAATGTAAGTAATCATTCATTTTTATTTAATAACTATGTTTTACATTATAAGAAAAAATTTTATTACTATTAAAAATAATACTTATATAAGGGGGTTAGCAGAAATGGCAAAAACCGTAGGTATTGATTTAGGTACAACCAACTCGGTGGTGGCAGTGATGGAGGGGGGCAGGCCCACGGTCATTGTGAATGCCGAGGGTTCTCGTACCACCGTCGGTAGTAGCCTTCCGGGAGGGGGGCGAAAAACTGGTAGGTCAGGTGGCCAAGCGACAGGGTGCACTGAATCCGGAAAAGACTTTGTATTCAATTAAACGTTTTATCGGCCGCCGGTATTCTGAAGTAGCAGATGAGAGGAATTCAGTGCCCTATAAAGTTGTAGCAGATTCCAATGATGCTGTTCGATTTGATATTGGGGGTAAGCTTTATGCCCCGGAAGAAATATCCGCCATGGTGCTTAAAAAACTGGTGGATGATGCAGCCAAATACCTGGGGGAAAAAATTACCGATGCGGTTATCACGGTACCGGCCTATTTTAACGATGCCCAGCGCCAGGCTACCAAGGATGCCGGAAAAATTGCCGGACTCAATGTATTGCGGATTATCAACGAACCCACGGCGGCAGCCTGGCTTATGGCATGGACAAGAAAAAAAATGAAACCATTCTGGTATTTGACCTGGGCGGTGGAACCTTTGACGTATCCATTCTGGAAGTGGGCGATGGAGTTTTTGAAGTAAAAGCCACCAACGGGGATACTCACCTGGGCGGCGACAACTTTGACAAGGCCATCGTGGATTGGCTGGCCGAGGAATTCAAGAAAGATTATGGTATTGACCTGCGGTTGGATAAGCAAGCCCTGCAGCGTCTTACCGAGGCGGCAGAAAAGGCCAAGACTGAACTCTCCACCGTTACCGAAACGCAAATCAGCCTGCCCTTTATTACGGCTGATGCCTCAGGACCCAAACACCTGGATATGAAGCTCACCCGGGCGAAATTTGATGATCTTACCCACCACCTGGTGGAACGCTGCCGTGGTCCTGTCATGGCCGCCCTGGCGGATGCCAAATTAACCGAGAGAGACATTGACGAAGTTATTCTGGTTGGGGGTTCAACCCGTATTCCGGCCATACAAAAATTGGTAAAACAGCTTACCGGCGGCAAGGAACCACACCAGGGAGTCAACCCCGATGAAGTGGTAGCGGTGGGTGCGGCCATCCAGGCAGGGGTACTGGCCGGAGAAGTGAAGGATGTTGTACTGCTGGATGTGACTCCCCTTTCCCTGGGAGTCGAAACGCTGGGCGGAGTTATGTCTAAGATTATCGAACGCAATACCACCATTCCTGTACGCCGAAGCCAGGTTTTCAGCACTGCTGAGGATAACCAGCCGGCTGTGGATATCCACGTGTTACAGGGTGAGCGGGAAATGGCCAGAGATAACCGTTCTCTGGGACAGTTTAAACTGGACGGAATTCCCCCGGCACCCCGTGGCGTACCGCAAATTGAAGTTACCTTTGATATTGATGCCAACGGCATTTTAAAAGTAAGTGCCAGGGATAAAGCTTCCGGCAAGGAACAAAGTGTAACCATCTCCGGTTCCACCAGCCTGGATAAGTCCGAAATCGACCGTATGGTCCGAGAAGCCGAAGCCAATGCTGCCGAAGATAAAAGACGTCGCCAGGAAGCGGAGGTCCGCAATGAGGCAGATACTCTGGTTTACCAGGTGAAAAGACAAATGAAGGAAGTGGCCGACAAGCTGCCGGTGCACGAAAAGGCCCGCCTTGAACAACTGGTAGGAGACTTGCAGGCGGCCCTGAAGGAAAATGCCGGTATTGATCGCATACGCTCCCTGTACAGTGATCTGCAACAGGCGGCCGGCTCTCTGGCCCAGACTGCCGGCAAGCAATCCACCTGCTCATCCGGCGGCTGTGGCGCTCAAGGGGGTCCTAACCATGATGATGTGGTGGATGCAGAGTTTGAGGAGAAGTAAGAGGTATGCCGAGGTTACAGGAGAACTGCTAGACCGGCCAGGGTGCCGGTCTCCGGCAGCCATGGTCCACAGGGTGGTGAGTAAATCAAATGGCAACGTACCGGGATTATTACGAAATACTGGGTGTTGACCGCAAGGCCAGCGATAAGGATATTAAGTCCGCTTATCGCAAGCTGGCCCGTAAGTATCACCCGGATTTGCATACAGGAAATGAAAAGCAGGCTGCGGAGGAAAAATTTAAAGAAATCAATGAAGCCTACGAGGTATTGAGTGACCCGGAAAAACGGGCCAAGTATGACCGGCTTGGTGCTGACTGGCGCAACGGCCAGGAGTGGCAGCCGCCACCGGATATGGAAGGTTTTCATTTTTATTCTTCCGGTGACGGGGACTATGGTTACCAGGGGGGATTCAGTGACTTTTTTGACATCCTCTTTGGCGGGGCCAGGGCGGCCGGAGTCAGGTCAGGGGTGCGACGGGCCAGTGTGCGCGGGCAGGATGTGGAAAGTGATCTACAGTTAACCCTGGAGGAGGCTTACCGGGGCGGAGAGAAAACCCTTCAGCTTACATCCCGGGAAATCTGTGCCGCGTGCCATGGTGCAGGAATTCTGGAGACGGGTTTATGCAGCTACTGCGGGGGTACAGGAAGTACCTCTACCGCTAAAACATTGGCGGTCAAAATTCCGCCCGGCATTCAGGACGGCACCCGTATCCGTTTGAAGGGTCAGGGCGGCGAAGGATTAAACGGCGGCGAAAGAGGAGATTTATATCTAAGAATTCACCTCTTACCCCATAGCCAGTTTATTCTGCAGGGAGATGATCTGGAATCGGAGGTTATCATTACCCCGGACCAGGCCGTGCTGGGAGATCAAATAACTGCTGCCACACTGGACGGTCCGGTTACCGTTCGTATTCCGCCCATGATGTGTTATGGCAAAAGACTGCGCTTGCGCGGCAGAGGTTGGCCCAAAAAAGATGGCGGCCGGGGGGACCAGTATATCAAAGTGTTGATCGACCTGCCGGCCCATCTGAGTGATGCGGAAAAAGATTTGTACAGGAAACTGGCTGACCTGAGGAAAGGGGTGTGACCATGGTTTGTAAATATTATTTAGAGATATATCGCCACACCCTTTATCCCCAGGAGGGGCCGGGATGGGTGGATATAAACAGCCTTGGGCTGCATCCTGAACTGGTGCAGCGACTGGGGGAACTGGGGGTTGTGGAGATTCGCAACGGCTGCGTACGGGCAGATGAAATTAGTAAGCTGCATAAAATTATCAGGCTGCGCCGTTCCCTGGGGGTGAATTTGCCCGGGGCCTGCATTATTGTAGATTTGTTGGATCGCATAGAAGAGTTGGAACAGGAAATTGAAAGATTGAGACGGAGGAGGTGAATACCCCGGCGGTGAACCAACGGGGTAAGTAGATGGATTTTAACCGTTATACCCAAAAATCACGGGAGGCTGTGTCGGCTGCCCAAGATCTGGCGGCCCAACGGCACCACCAGGAAATCACCGGCAAACACTTGCTGCTGGCACTGCTGACTCAGGAAGGGGGCATGGCGCCCCGTTTTCTGGAACATGCCGGTGTCAATGTGGCAAACCTGCAGTCCCAACTGGAGGACCTGCTGCGCAAAACGCCGGCGGTGCACGGCTATGATGGTCCGTTAAGGTTGGGCAGCGGCCTGGCCAGAGTTTTTCCCCGGGCGGAGCAGGAAGCCCGGGAGATGAAGGACCAGTATGTCAGCGTGGAACACCTGCTGCTGGCCCTGGTGGAAGAAGGAGAAAGTGAAATTAAAGATATATTCCGCCGGGTAGGTTTAACCAGAGAAGCCATGTTAACTTCATTACGGGCCATTCGGGGAAACCAGCAGGTGACCGGTGAAAATCCCGAGGAGACTTACGAAGCCCTGGAAAAGTACGGCCGGGATCTGACCAAACTGGCCCGGGAAGGCAAACTGGACCCTGTGATCGGCCGGGATGATGAAATCCGACGGACCATTGAGATTCTCTCCCGCCGCACCAAAAATAACCCGGTACTGATCGGTGAGCCCGGCGTCGGCAAGACCGCCATTGTAGAAGGTTTGGCCAGACGCATCGTGGCCGGTGATGTGCCGGAAGGATTAAAAAATAAAATCGTGATTGCCCTGGATATGGGAGCCTTAATTGCCGGGGCTAAATACCGGGGTGAGTTTGAGGAGCGGCTGAAAGCCGTCCTGAAAGAAGTGCAAAAATCTAATGGGCAGGTTATCCTGTTTATCGACGAACTGCATACCGTGGTGGGAGCCGGAGCAGCCGAAGGCGCTATGGATGCGGGGAACTTATTAAAGCCGATGCTGGCCCGGGGGGAACTGAGGGCCATTGGCGCCACCACCCTGGACGAATACCGGAAGCATGTGGAAAAGGATGCCGCACTGGAACGTCGCTTCCAGCCGGTGCTGGTAAACCCGCCCTCCATCGAAGACACCATTTCCATCCTGCGGGGACTGAAGGAACGGTACGAAGTACACCACGGGGTGCGCATTCAAGACAGCGCCCTGGTGGCCGCCGCCACCCTGTCCGACCGGTATATCTCAGACCGTTTTCTGCCGGACAAAGCCATTGATTTAATGGACGAGGCCGCAGCTCGCCTGCGGACGGAAATTGACAGCATGCCCACCGCCCTGGACGAAATCACCCGTCGCGTCATGCGGCTGGAGATTGAAGAAGCGGCCTTGAAGAAGGAAAAGGATGCCGTTTCCCAGGAGCGCCTGCAAAAATTGCAGGAGCAGCTGGCTGAATTAAAGGCCGAGGCCGATGTCATGAAAACCCAGTGGCAGGTGGAAAAGCAGGCCATTTCCCGGGTGCGGCAGCTTAAGAAAGAGATTGAAGACACCAAGCTGGCCATTGAGAGGGCTGAGCGTGATTACGATTTAAACCGTATGGCAGAGCTGACCTATGGCAAACTGCCGGACCTGGAACGCCGGTTAAAGGCAGAGGAAGAATTGCTGGCCGGCAAGCAAAAGAACAACATGCTGCTGAAGGAAGAAGTGGATGAAGAAGACATCGCCAGGGTTGTCAGCCGCTGGACCGGCATTCCCTTGAACAAACTGATGGAAGGGGAAAAGGAAAAGCTCATTCACCTGGACGAAGTGCTGCACCGCCGGGTGATCGGTCAGGACCAGGCCGTACAGGCGGTGGCCGATGCGGTGCTGCGGGCCCGGGCGGGGATCAAAGACCCCAACCGTCCCATTGGCAGCTTTATCTTCCTGGGACCCACCGGCGTGGGCAAGACAGAGCTGGCCAGGGCCCTGGCCCAGGCGTTGTTTGATGACGAGCGCAACATGATCCGCATCGACATGTCGGAATACATGGAGAAGCACACCGTGGCCCGCCTGATCGGGGCGCCTCCCGGTTATGTGGGGTATGACGAGGGGGGCCAGCTGACCGAGGCGGTGCGCCGTAAGCCTTACTCGGTGATCCTGTTTGATGAAATCGAGAAAGCCCACAACGACGTCTTTAACGTGATGCTGCAGATTCTGGATGACGGCAGACTGACGGACGGGCAGGGACGCACCATCAATTTCAAAAACACCGTTATCATTATGACGTCCAACATCGGCAGTCATGAGATCCTGGAATTCCAGAGACGGGGCGTGCAGGATTATGACAGCATGAAAGCTGCGGTGATGACATTGCTGCAGCAGCATTTCCGCCCGGAATTTTTAAACCGGGTGGATGAAACGGTGGTCTTCCATGCCCTGGATCTCAAACACATGAAGGAAATCACGGTCTTGATGCTGGAAAAACTGGCCAAGCGGCTGAAGGAAACCGCCCGGCTGGAAATGACCTGGTCCGAAAACGCCCTGACCTACCTGGCCAACAAGGGCTATGAACCCAGCTACGGGGCCAGACCCCTGAAACGTCTCATTCAGCAAGAGGTTGAGACCCCCCTGAGCCGCCTGATGGTCAAAGGCGAAGCAAAACCAGGAGATACGGTCGAGATCGATGTCCAGGCAGGACAACTGACCATGAACGTCAAGTAGAGATACCTTCCCTAAATGAAAAACGCCGTGCAGGAAAGGTTTTTCCTGCACGGCTCAGGTTACTGTCAGATTCGGTCACGGAATGCATCATGCTCGAGACACCGGGGAGTAGAAGGGTTTTAAAAAAGATGCCGCAGGTTTTGAAAGATTGACCGGCGGCATTTCTTTATCGTCAAAAGCACGGGCTAAACAAACTAACGAGTTATATAGCATTGAAATTGTGAAAATCTAAAAAAACCATTAGAAAACAACTTAAAAAGTAAGAAAAAACAGCAATACTAATGATTATGCAGGTTTGATATTTCGCGTCAGGTGAGATAATGTTAAGGTTAGGCAAGGTCAAATAAAAGAATCCTCCGGTCTAACATTTTAAAAAACACAGGGTTCCCAGAATCGATTTTGTTTTTATTCATGTAAGGGGGTGGTTGTTATGGCAAATATATCCGAGTTAATCGAACGTCATATCAAAAAGTTGCTTCAGGACAGCCCTTACGACTATGTAGACCTGCAGCGAAATGAGTTGGCAGCCCGGTTTAAGTGCGTTCCGTCCCAAATCAATTATGTACTGTCCACCCGGTTCACCACCGACAGCGGCTACGTGGTAGAAAGCCGGCGCGGGGGCGGGGGGTATATCCGAATCGTCAGGATTCCCCTGGATCAACATGACGACCCGGCTGTACAAATTTACCGCTTGGTGGGAGACGACATTAATCAATCCCAGGCAGAGAAAATTATTAAAAGACTGGCTGAGGAAGATTTTATTACGGCCAGGGAAGCCCGCATTTTCCGGGCCGCCATGGACCGCAACACCTGCGGGTGGATTTACCCTGGCGGGACAACTTGCGGGCCCAGCTTCTCAGGGCGATGTTAGCGGCGGTATTCCGGGAGAGCTGAGATGAAGGAGGCTTAGGACCCATGCTTTGTGATCGTTGTCAGAAAAGACCGGCCCAGGTTCATTTTACGCAGATCATTAATAATACCAAAAAACAAATGCATCTGTGTCCTACCTGTGCGGGGGAACTTCAGGCAGAAAGTTTTGGTTTTGCACCCCAATTGAACCTGCATGACTTTTTGGCCGGTTTAATCAACCACCATTTTACCGGCGCCAATATAAAGCCCAATGCGCTGCCCCAGATCCGCTGTGATAAATGCGGCGCCTCCGAGGCGCAGGTGGCGAAAAGCGGGTTGTTTGGCTGCAGTGAATGCTACATCCAGTTTGGGGACCGGGTGCAGCCCCTGTTGAAAAAAATTCACGGCAGCAGTGCCCATACGGGCAAAGTGCCCAGGAGGACCGGCGGCAAAGCATTAATTTCCAAAGAAATTCGCATTCTAAAGGGCCAGCTCCAGGATGCGGTGAAACAAGAGGAGTTTGAAAAGGCTGCCAAAATTCGCGACCGCATCAAAGAGCTGGAGCAGCAGATTCAATAGGGGGTGAAGAGGGATGTCCTTAAAGGAAACCGTAAACAGTCCCTACAGCAAATGGCTGGATGCTTCGGGACCGGAAAGTGATGTCATTATCAGCAGCAGAGTCAGGCTGGCCAGAAACTTGGTTGGTTATCCCTTCCCCCATTTACTGGGCCCTGAAAATGCAGACAAGATCCTCTACGCTGTGCAAACGGCCATTCACCAAAAGGGCATGCAGGAGACCGTCGGGAAACTGGAAATATGCCGCATGACCGAATTGTCGCCCACGGAAAGACAAATACTAGTGGAGAAACACCTGATCAGCCGGATTTGCTGGAACAGCCCGAAAAAAGGGGAGTTGTCCTTCGGAACGATGAGGTCATCAGCATTATGGTCAACGAGGAAGACCACCTGAGAATCCAGTGCCTGCTGCCCGGTTTACAACTTAAGGAATGCTGGGATCTGGCCAACGCCGTGGATGACGGGCTGGAGCAGACGCTGGATTTCGCCTTTGCCGAGGAACAGGGCTACCTGACATCCTGCCCCACCAACGTGGGCACCGGGCTGCGGGCATCGGTGATGCTGCACCTGCCGGCCCTGGTGTTGACCCAGCAAATTAACGCCGTTCTGATCACTTTATCCAAGCTGGGCTTAACGGTCCGGGGATTGTATGGTGAAGGGACCCAGGCCACGGGGAACTTATTTCAGGTGTCCAACCAGGTGACCCTGGGGCTGACCGAGGAAGAAATCATTGACAACCTGATTATGGTGGCCATGCAGCTGGTGACCCAGGAGAGAACAGCCCGCCGGGCGCTGTACAAAGATCAGCAGCATCAAATCGAGGACCGGGTTTGGCGGGCCTACGGCCTGCTCAAATATGCCAGAACCATGGCCTCCAGCGATGCCATGGCCCTTTTGTCGGACCTGAGGCTGGGGGTCGACCTGGGGATCATTCCGGACATCCCGGCGGGACTGATCATGGAATTAATTATCATGACCCGGCCGGCCTTTTTAAACAAACTGAAGGGAACGGAGTTAAATCCGTATCAAAGAGATATCTACAGAGCAACCTTAATTCGAGAGAGACTTAATTCTCTGCCGAACGGATAGGAGGGAAACCGATGTTTCAGAGATTTACCGAGAGAGCACGAAAAGTATTGGTGTTGGCCCAGGAAGAGGCTCGCAGGTTAAAATATCCCTACATTGGCACCGAACACATTTTGCTGGGACTGATCCGGGAAGGGGAAGGAATTGCCGCCAGGGTCCTGGAGCAGATGAATGTCAGCGCCGATAAAGTAAAAACAGCGGTGGAACAGATGGTGGAGACCGGCAACCAGCCGGTGCCGGCGGACATTCCGCCTACTCCCCGGGCCAAAAGGGTGCTGGAGCTGGCGGTGGAGGAGTCCCGCCAGCTGGGCCACAACTACGTGGGCACCGAGCACCTGCTGCTGGGCCTGATCCGGGAGGGCGAAGGCGTGGCAGCCCAGGTTCTAATCGCCCTGGGCGCGGATTTGGAGCGGGCCCGCCAGCAGGTTATCAACATGCTGGGCGGTGCTCCGGGAGGCGGGCAGCCTCGGGCGGCCACGGCTGCCCCGGCGACGGCTGCAAGACCGCCAGCCTGGACCAGTTCAGCCGGGACCTGACCCGCCTGGCCAGGGAAGATAAACTAGACCCGGTGGTGGGCAGGGCCAAAGAAATTGAGCGGGTCATCCAGGTGCTTTCCCGCCGCACCAAAAACAACCCGGTTTTGATCGGGGAACCCGGCGTGGGCAAAACAGCCATTGCCGAGGGCCTGGCCCAGCGGATTATCAGCGGTAATGTGCCGGAGATCTTGTTGAACCGCCGGGTGGTCACCCTCGACCTGGCGGGGATGGTGGCCGGCACCAAATACCGGGGTGAATTTGAAGACCGCCTGAAAAAGGTTATGGAGGAGATCCGGCAGGCCGGCAACATCATTGTTTTCATTGATGAACTGCACACCTTGATCGGCGCCGGGGCTGCCGAAGGGGCCATTGATGCCGCCAACATCCTGAAGCCGGCCCTGGCCCGAGGGGAAATTCAGACCATCGGGGCCACCACCCTGGACGAATACCGCAAGTATATCGAAAAGGATCCCGCCCTGGAGAGAAGGTTCCAGCCCATTCAGGTGGATGAACCCACGGTGGAGGAGACTCTTGAGATTCTCAAAGGCATCCGGGACAAATACGAAGCACACCATAAGGTGCGCATCACCGACGAGGCCCTGGACGCGGCTGCCAAACTGTCCGACCGCTATATCACCGACCGGTTTTTACCGGACAAAGCCATTGACCTGGTGGACGAATCCGCTTCCCGGGTCCGCATCAAGGCCTTTACCGCTCCGCCGGATTTAAAAGACAAAGAAAAGGTGCTGGAAGAAATTCGCAAGGAAAAGGAAGCGGCCATCAATAACCAGGAGTTTGAAAAAGCTGCGGAATTCAGGGACCGTGAACAAACCATCCTGGGCGAGCTGAACCAGGCCAGAGAGAACTGGAACCACGCCAAGGGCGGCGACAACCTGGTGGTCACCGAAGAAGACATCGCCCATATCGTCGCCAGTTGGACCGGCGTGCCGGTGAAAAAACTGGCCCAGGAGGAGTCCGAAAGACTGCTGAACCTGGAAGCTGTATTGCACCAGCGGGTGGTGGGCCAGAACGACGCCGTAAAGGCCGTTTCCCGCGCCGTGCGCCGTGCCCGGGCCGGACTGAAAGATCCCAAGCGTCCGGTGGGTTCCTTTATCTTCCTTGGCCCCACCGGTGTCGGCAAAACCGAACTGGCCAGGGCGCTGGCCGAGGCCCTGTTTGGGGACGAGGAAGCCATGGTCCGCATCGATATGTCGGAATACATGGAAAAACACGCGGTGTCCCGCCTGGTGGGCGCGCCTCCCGGCTATGTGGGCTACGATGAAGGGGGCCAACTGACCGAGGCCGTCAGAAGAAAGCCCTATTCGGTGGTGCTGCTGGATGAAATTGAAAAGGCCCACCCGGATGTCTTCAACATCCTGCTCCAGGTACTGGAGGACGGGCGCCTCACCGACTCTAGGGGCCGTGTGGTGGATTTCCGCAACACCGTCATCATTATGACCTCCAACGTCGGATTATCCAACCTCAAGACGGTGGGCCGAGTCGGTTTCGCCGCCAACGCGGACCAGGCAGCAGCGGAATATGAAAAAATGAAGGAACGTTCGGAAGAGGCCCTGAAGCGCACCTTCCGTCCGGAATTTTTAAACCGTATCGACGAGAACATTGTCTTCCACTCCTTAACCCGCGAGCATATCAAGGAGATTGTCAGCCTGATGCTGAAGGAAGTGGCTAAGCGCATGGAAGAACATGAAGTCTACCTCACCTTCACGGAGGCGTCCAAAGATAAGCTGGCCGAGGTAGGCTACAGCGAGGAATACGGCGCCCGCCCCCTGCGCCGGGAAATCCAGCGCCAGGTGGAGGACCGCCTGTCCGAAGAACTGATCAAGGGCACCTTCAGCAAGGGCGACCAGGTCCTCATCGATGCCCAGGACGGGGAAATCGCTGTGCGGAAGGCGAGCTAATAAGAATGGTAACAGAGAAAGATGATGGAAAAGGGGAAACCTAATAGTCTATTATAGAATGTAAACATTACGGATCAGCACGGGACTTCCGTTATCCATAGCGAGCGACTTGCGGAGCACCGGTAACAGTCTTGTGCCTTTAGGTACACTTGACGAGCGGAGGGTGAAATTGGGGGGCGCGGACAGGACGTCCGCGCCAGCCTTAGCCGAGCCAAGGACGAGTCTAAGGCGACCTCAATTTCGCCCGTAGCGAGTCGTAGTGCCCTCTACGAGGACGAGACTGCCGGTGCGGAGCATGGGAGCAAGCGGTGGATAACGGAAGTCCCACCACCTTACTTAGAAGCAGTCCCCAAAAGCCGTCTCTTTTTACGCAAATTTAACAGGTAACTGGTTAATGATTTACATTTTGTGGAATATATTTCTTGTGAGAGGCAGGAATTTACATAAGGGGCAGCGAATGTCAGGCCATGGGGAAAAATACGAAAAGTTTGTAGATATACTTAGATATACCATAGATATGTCATAACGGAGGTTCATTTGTTGCGGAATAAGACGACCTACGCTTGTCAAAGTTGTGGTCACCAAACTGCCAGGTGGATGGGCCGCTGCCCCGGCTGCGGGGAGTGGAATTCCCTGGTGGAAGAAACCACGGTGGTGCAGCAGAAGCCGGCCCGGGGGATTGCCGGCGGCGGGCCTGTGCCGGTAACAGAGATTACCACCGCAGAGGAGGAAAGATACTCCACCGGACTTGCGGAATTGAACAGAGTGTTGGGAGGCGGGCTGGTTTCCGGTTCCCTTGTTTTGGTTGGCGGGGACCCGGGCATCGGCAAATCGACCCTGCTCCTGCAGGCGGCCTCCGCCATGGCCGGTAGCGCAGGAAAGGTTTTGTATGTCTCCGGGGAAGAATCCGTGCGGCAGATCAAAATGAGAGCGGAACGGACCGGCGCCCTCCACCCCGAGTTGCTGCTGATGGCGGAGACCGACATGGCGGTGGTGGAGAAGGTGATCAAAGAAACAGCCCCTCTGGCGGTTATCTTGGATTCCATACAGACGGTCTACCACCCGGATGTTGCCTCCGCTCCAGGCAGCGTCTCCCAGGTGCGGGAATGCACCGGCCTGCTGATGAGGTTGGCCAAAGGGAAGGGGATTCCTGTTTTCGTGGTGGGCCACGTAACCAAAGAAGGGACATTGGCGGGGCCAAGGGTGCTGGAACATATGGTGGACACCGTCCTGTATTTCGAAGGAGACCGGCACCAGACCTACCGTATCCTGCGGACGGTGAAAAACCGTTTCGGGTCCACCAATGAGCTGGGAATTTTCGAGATGCGTGGAGCGGGATTGGCAGAGGTGACCAACCCTTCGGAATTGTTTTTAAATCAGCGGGAACAACCGGTGGCCGGTTCTACGGTGGTGCCAAGTCTTGAGGGTACTCGCCCGTTGCTGGTGGAAATACAGGCGCTGGTTTGTCCCAGTGGCTTTGGCGCCCCCAGAAGAATGACCTCCGGGGTGGACTACAACCGGGTGGCCCTCATTATGGCGGTGCTGGAACGGCGGGTGGGGCTGCGGCTCTCCGCCCATGAAGCCTATGTCAGCGCCGTGGGCGGCGTAAAATTGGATGAGCCGGCGGCGGATTTGGCCATTGCACTGGCCGTCGCTTCCAGCTTCAAGGAGACGCCGGTGCAGGACCGTCTGGTGCTGGCGGGGGAAGTGGGGCTGACCGGTGAGATCCGGACTGTTGCCGGTATGGATAAACGCCTGCAGGAAGCGGCGAAATTAGGATTTAAACGTTGTATCGGCCCACCTGTGGACAAACAAGCGGCAGCATTGGGTATAATAGAGTATATTGGGGTACAATCACTTCAAGAGGCAGTGGAGGCCGCCATTGGGCGGTAAGGGGTGGAAACGTGGTAAAAGACGAAAAAATTGAAGATAAATTACTAAAACTATTAAGACTGGTGGCCCCGGGAACCTCTTTGCGGGAAGGGTTGGAAAATATTTTGCGGGCCAAAACAGGGGCTTTGATTGTTGTGGGCGACAGCCCGGAGGTGATGGAACTGGCGGAGGGCGGTTTTGCCATTAATGCCGACTTCACTCCGGCAGGTCTCTATGAGTTGGCCAAGATGGACGGCGCCATTATTTTAAGCGAAGATACCCGGAGAATCATTGCCGCCAACACACAGCTGATTCCAGACTTAATCATTCCTTCCAGTGAAACCGGTATCCGACATCGAACCGCCGAGCGGGTGGCCAAACAATGTGATGTCCCGGTGATCTCCATTTCCCAACGCAGGGGCGTCATTACGATTTACAAAGGAACCATCAAGTATTTCTTGCGAGATATCGGGGTTATTTTGGCCAAGGCCAACCAGGCGGTACAAACATTGGAAAAATACCGCTCGGTATCTGACCGGGTGATTAACGAATTATCAATGATGGAACTGCAGGAAGTTGTCACTCTGTTCGATGTGACCAGAGCCATTCAAAGAATCGAGATGGTTTTGCGGGTTAAGAAAGAAATCGAGCGTTACATCAGTGAACTGGGAACAGAGGGGCGGCTCATCGCCATGCAGATGGAGGAACTGGTGGTCAATGTGGAGGAAGACGGTCTTTTAATTATTCAGGACTATGCCACCACCCTGGGGGAAAAAACCCCGGAAAGCATCCTCAAAGTCATCGGCAGCTGGCCTGCCGAGGACCTGCTGGATTTGGTGCTTATCGCCAGGGCCCTGGGATATCCCGGTAGCGCCAGCATCCTGGATCAAAGTGTATCCCCCCGGGGGTACCGGGCGTTACGCAAAATTCCCAGGCTGCCACTGCCGGTTATTGAAAACCTGGTAGCCACCTTTAAATACCTGCGCACCATTCTTGCCGCCTCCATAGAGGAACTGGACGAGGTGGAAGGAATCGGGGAAGTTCGGGCCAGGTCCATCAAAGAAGGGCTTACCCGGTACGGGGAAATGCTACTGCAGGAC
Organism: Desulforamulus profundi; assembly: GCF_002607855.1. Next base: position 14,787 of record NZ_AWQQ01000044.1, on the reverse strand, counting down.
CGCTATAAAATTCAATCATAAAGGCGTGGTCGGAATAACCACGCCTCTTCGTATTGGTTTTTGGCCATAAAGAAAACTTATGTCAGATTATATTCCCTTAAAATTTCCAACTGTTTATGCTCCTTAATGAAGATGTCGTACAGGTTTAAATCCAGCAAATTGCAGAGGGCCGCCATATAAAACAAAGAACGACCGATTTCATTCTCGATACTGTCGCGACAATTATCGCACAGTGTGCCGGAAAGATGGGAATCAAACAGATTTTTTAAATCCAAGAGGGTCGCTTCCTTGGGCAAAGACCTTTTATTGGCAACAATTTTCTGGCAGCCACAGGATGTCACAGAATGTACAACGGAGCGCTGAACCCGCGCACCGGATTCCTGTACCTTGGACAGTATCTCTAAAATGCTCCTGTGGCAAAGCATCATTTCAGAAACGGTATTTTGAAACTGATCACAAAGCAAATCTTTCATCCGCCGGACCACTCCTTTTACTCTCCGTTACAGCAATTATAGCTATGCGGAAGGGGCTTTGTCAAACGGACCATTATGTCACAAAATGGTTATTGACAGGGTTCTGGCCCTATGCTAAAATATATGTTTTTTGACAGTCAAGGCATTTTGTGCTATAATGTTCATAACATAACTTGGGAGGGATTGGCCTTGTTCAAAATTGGCGACAAAGTCGTATATCCAATGCACGGAGCCGGAGTCATCGAGGCCATTGAAGAAAAAGAAGTCCTGGGCGAAAAGCGACAGTACTATATCTTACGACTCCCCATAGGTGACATGAAAGTGATGATCCCCATCAGCAACTGCAATGATGTTGGATTGCGAGGCATTATCGACCGGGAAGAAGTGCCTACAGTGATGGGTGTGCTCCAGGGACAGACATCCGTCATGTCCACCAACTGGAACCGGCGGTATCGCGCCAATTTGGAAAAGATAAAAAGCGGTGATATCTACGAGGTGGCCGAGGTGGTACGCAATCTCCTCACCAGGGATAAAGAAAAGGGTTTATCTTCCGGGGAACGCAAAATGCTGGAAAACGCCCGGCAGATTCTGATCAGTGAACTTGTTTTGGCGGCCGAGTTGGAAGAAGAGAAGGCCCGCTCCCTGATTGACGGCGTCTTTGCCTAAACAATCCACTCCGGTTATTTTTTTAAAAGTAAATAAAGCCATTGTTCGGGTGCTGCAAAATTCGCCCTTTTTTGTTATTGAATGAAAAAAGCGGTTAACGTATAATTACAACAGTACAAAAATGAAATTTTTACCAGTGAAAGGAGGTGACAAAAGTGATTCGGAAAACCATCTACGGTTTGATTATCTTGTTGTTTGGCAGTATGGGGTTTTGGGTAGGGCTTTATATTGTTACCAACAGGCTCGTCACCGTGCCGTCTACATTGCCGCAATTGGAACTTGGGGTGATTGCCCTGGGAGCATTGCTGGGCGTTTTAGTCGGGGTTATCAGCGCGCCCTGGATCATTAAAGGCGGCCTTTCGCTGACGACGGTCGTGGATCAATACATGGTGAAGACCCCCACCCAGGACTTAATTATGGGTTCCCTTGGACTTATTTTTGGACTTATAATTGCAAATTTATTGGGTTCTATTTTATCGACGATGGGCCCCGTGGGTAAAGCCATTTGGCTGGTGAGCACCTTTTTATTGGGCTACCTGGGCCTGTCGGTGGCAGTGAAGAAAAGAGAGGAAATCCTTTCTTTGTTTTCCAGCCTGCCGCGCTTTGGTAAAGAAAAAATTGCTAAGACAGAGACAAAGGCAAATCAGGTGAAACTTTTAGACACCAGTGTCATCATTGACGGGCGGATTGCGGAGCTTTGTCAAAGCGGCTTTGTGGAAGGGGTACTGCTGGTACCGGTTTTTGTGGTGGATGAACTGAGGCACATCGCAGATTCAGCGGACCTGCTGAAGAGAAACAGGGGCCGCCGGGGATTGGATATCCTGAATGCCATGAAAAAATCCACCGACATTAAAGTACAGATTTATGAAAACACCAAAGGTTTGGACGATATACCGGAAGTGGATGCCAAGCTGGTCAAACTGGGCCAGAAGCTTGGCGCCAAAATCATCACCAACGATTATAACTTAAACAAAGTAGCGGAATTACAGGGCGTAAAAGTGCTCAACATCAATGAATTGGCCAATGCCATTAAACCGGTGGTGCTGCCCGGTGAAGAGATGACCGTTACGGTCGTCAAGGATGGCAAGGAAATGGGTCAGGGCGTTGCTTATCTGGATGACGGTACCATGATTGTGGTGGACGGGGGCAAACGCTACATTGGCCAAACCATCAGTGTGCTGGTCACCAGTGTGCTGCAGACCGCAGCAGGACGCATGATCTTTGCCAAACCCAAAAATTCCGACAAGCGGGCGGAAGCAGCCGGCCATGTTGTAAGTGGAGTGAATGCAATTGGGTAACGTGATGGCGGTGATTCCCGCCGCCGGTGTGGGAAGCCGCATGGGAACGAATATAAAAAAACAATATCTAGACTTGATGGATAAACCAATCTTAGCGCACACCCTCGGGGTCCTGGAAGAATGCCCGGACATCACAGGCGTTGTCCTGGTGGTGGCGCCTGGTGAAGAGGACCTGTGTGAAGAGAGAGTTTTATGCGGCAAGGAATATCGCAAGATCATGGCGGTGGTGCCCGGTGGCGACCACCGCCAAACTTCTGTTTATAACGGTCTGGCAGCCCTGCCCGGTACGACAGAACTGGCAGTTATTCATGACGGGGCCAGGCCCCTGGTACAGCCCGGAGAAATCAGCCTGGTCATCCGGGAAGCCAGGGCCACCGGAGCGGCGGCTCTGGCAGTGCCCGTTAAAGACACCATCAAAGTAGTGGACGACCGGGGTCTGGTGTTGAACACGCCTCCCCGGGAACGGCTGTGGGCGGTGCAGACACCCCAGGTTTTCCGTTATCAACTGATTATGAAAGCTCACCGGGCGGCCAGAGAGACGGGGAATTTTGCCACCGATGACTGTGCCTGGTGGAAGCCCTGGGGCAGCCGGTAAAGCTGGTGCCCGGCAGCTATGAAAATATAAAGATCACCACGCCGGAGGACCTGGTGTTGGCCGAAGCTTTTTAAGAAGGAGGAAGGGATAGTGCGAGTTGGCATCGGGTATGACGTACATAAGCTGGTGCCCGGGCGTCAATTGATCCTGGGAGGCGTGACCATTCCCTACGAACGCGGGCTGCTGGGACATTCGGACGCAGATGTCCTCATCCATGCCATCATGGACGCCCTTTTAGGCGCCGCTGCCCTGGGGGACATCGGCAGGCATTTCCCGGACAGCGACCCCCGTTACAAAGGCATTTCCAGTTTAAAGCTGCTGGCAGAGGTGAAGGATAAAATTTCTGCGGAGAATTATACAATACATAACCTCGACGCGGTGGTAGTGGCCCAGGCCCCCAAGTTGGCCCCTTATATCCAGAGCATGCGGGAAAACCTTGCACAGGTATTGGGGGTGAACCTGGGAGCCGTCAATGTAAAGGCCACCACCACCGAACACCTGGCTTTGCGGGCCGGGGCGAAGGAATTGGCGCCTACGCCGTGTGCACCCTTCAAAGATCTGTATGAGCACCGGAAAGACCGTTTACTTGGAGAAATGCTTGGGATTCCAAAAGCTTTTGCTTATAAGAAAAAGGATTTTTGGATAATCTGTGGAAAAATAAACATTTTATGACGTGCTTTGCCATTCCATAAAAATGTAGAGGGAGTCATGAAAATGAACGCCAAGCTGACCAGTTTTATCCATGATATCATTGACAAGGATTTGGAAGAAGGAAAGAACCAGGGGTGGGTCCATACCCGGTTTCCGCCCGAACCGAACGGTTACCTGCATATCGGACATGCCAAGTCCATTTGTTTAAATTTTGGCATCGCCCAGGAATACGGCGGCCTTTGCAACCTGCGGTTTGACGATACCAACCCCAGCAAAGAAGACGTTGAATACGTCGAATCCATACAAGAAGATGTAAAATGGCTTGGTTACGATTGGGACGACCGGCTGTTTTACGCCTCGGACTATTTTGACCGGTTATACGAGTTTGCTGTGATGCTAATCAAAGCCGGCAAGGCCTATGTGGATGACCTGAGCGCAGAGGAAATTCGCAAATACCGGGGCACGTTGACCCAACCCGGCAAAGACAGCCCCTACCGCAATCGTTCCGTTGAAGAAAACCTGGATTTGTTCCAGCGTATGAAGGCGGGCGAATTTCCGGACGGCTCCCGGGTGCTGCGGGCCAAAATCGATATGGCCTCCCCCAATTTAAACATGCGGGACCCCGTGCTCTACCGGATTCAAAGGACAAGCCATCACCGCACGGGGGACAAGTGGTGTATTTACCCCATGTACGACTATGCCCACCCCCTTTCGGACGCCATCGAAGGCATCACCCACTCCATCTGCACCTGCGAATTTGAAGACCACCGCCCGTTGTACGACTGGGCCATTGAGAATGTCGACGGGGGCTTCCGGTCCCGCCCGCAGCAAATCGAATTTGCCCGGCTCAATCTCAGCCACACCGTGATGAGCAAGCGGAAACTGCGGCAACTGGTGGAAGAAGGATATGTAAAGGGCTGGAACGACCCGCGCATGCCCACCATTTCCGGCCTGCGCAGGCGCGGTTACACACCGGAGTCCATCCGGGATTTCTGTGAACGCATCGGTGTGGCCAAGGCGGTCAGCACGGTGGATATCGCCATGCTGGAGCACTGTATCCGGGAGGACTTAAACTTTAAAGCTCCCCGGGTGATGGCGGTACTCCGCCCCCTGAAACTGGTGATTGAGAACTATTCGGCAGACCAGGTGGAGTGGCTGGAGGCGGCATACAACCAGGAAAACCCCGAACTGGGTTCCCGCAAGATCCCCTTTTCCCGGGTGCTCTACATCGAACGGGAAGATTTTATGGAAGACCCGCCGAAAAAATTTTTCCGCCTGGCACCCGGCCAGGAAGTAAGGTTAAAACACGCCTATATTATTAAATGTGAGCAAGTGATCAAGGATGAGCAAACCGGTGAAATCATCGAACTGCGCTGCACCTACGACCCGGTCACCAAGAGCGGCATGTCCACCGAAACCCGCAAAGTAAAGGGAACCCTGCACTGGGTTGCCGCTGACCACGCCGTCAAAGCGGAAGTGCGCCTGTACGATCACCTCTTTGCCAAAGCCAATCCGGAAGATGAAAAGGATACCGATTTCAAACAAAATATCAACCCCAACTCGCTGGAAGTGCTGGCCTCCCTGGTGGAACCCAGCCTGGCCAACGCAGCGCCGGGAAGCCGCTACCAGTTCCTGAGGCAGGGCTATTTCTGTGTGGATCCGGATACAGCCAACGGCTCCCTGGTCTTTAACCGCATTGTGTCCCTCAAGGATTCCTGGGCCAAGGCACAGAATAAATCGTTGTAAAAAGAGCAAAGTAAGATTAACAATAAGAGACCCCTCCCGTAACGGGAAGGGCCTTTCATTTGACTAGATTATTCACTTAGAACGAAAAATCGCAGCAGCCCGGTTTAAAATCCCAGCGGATTTCACAGTAATCCGGCCCCCAGTTTAAAAGAAGACGGGTGTCGTAAAGAGGTTGGTACGTGTTGAGATCCAGCCTGGACTGGTACACTTTTTCACCCATTTTGCGGGTGAAAATAATCTCAAAGTCCTGGTTGCGCACCACAGAAAAGTGGGACTTCCCCACAATTTTATCACAGAAAACCACCTGTTCCAGATTTTTATCGGTAAGCCTTTTATAATCGGGTTTAAAGCTGACGGCTCCCTTAATTTCGTTATACTCGTCAATCAAGTCGGTCAATTTTGGAGTGGTCATGCGAAAAAGCTCCCTCCTAAATGTAAAGAATAATTATTTAATTTATTCGCCGAAACTTAAAATTCCCCTGCTAAACTTGAAACTAAATTCACAAAATTCTTCATCATAATATATAATTCAACAATAAAAAAGAACACAAAACTGCCGACAAAATGTAGCGAAGCTGCAAAAAGTTGTGTGCCTTTACACAAAGATGGTATAATATCCATCTGAGAGGTCAACAAAAATTCAATATAGAGGAGGAAGTTTTTTGTCAGTACGGGTTAGGTTCGCCCCAAGTCCCACGGGGCCTTTACATATCGGAGGAGCCAGGTCGGCATTATTTAACTGGCTGTTTGCACGCAACCAGGGCGGTCAGTTTTTGGTACGCATTGAAGATACCGATCTCGAAAGATCCTCCAGGGAATCCGAACAAAACATCCTAAATGCTCTTCGCTGGCTGGGCATTGATTGGGATGAGGGAATTGAAGTGGGGGGTCCCAACGGCCCCTACCGCCAGACCGAGCGTTTGGAAATCTACCGGGAACTGGCTCGCAAGCTGCTGGAAACCGGTCATGCTTATCTCTGTTACTGCAGTGAAGAGGAACTGGCCGCCGAGCGGGAAGCGCTGATGGCCCGGGGAGAGCTGCCCCGTTACCTGGGACGCTGCCGTAATCTCTGTGCGGAAGATAAAGCGAACTTTGAAGCCGAGGGCCGGAAGCCCGTTCTGCGATTTAAGGTGCCGGAAAATCAAATGATTACCATCCACGACCACGTGCGGGGCCTGGTTGAGTTTGACAGCAACGGCATCGGTGATTTCATCATCATGAAGTCCGACAGTATTCCCACCTATAATTTTGCGGTGGTGGCGGACGACCATGCGATGAACATCACCCACGTGGTCCGGGCGGAGGAACACCTCTCCAACACCCCCAGGCAAATCCTGATTTATGATGCCCTTGGCTGGCAGAAACCGGAATTTGCCCACATTTCATTGATTCTGGGCAAAGACCGCACCAAAATGAGCAAACGCCACGGCGCCACCTCCATCGAGCAATACCAAAATTTAGGCTACTTGCCCGAAGCCCTGGTGAACTTTTTGGCCTTGCTGGGCTGGTCCCCGGGCGGCGAGGAGGAAATCTTCAGCCTGCAGGAAATTGTAGAGCAGTTTTCTTTGGACCGGGTGGCCAAGAACCCCGCCGTGTTCGACATCGACAAATTGAACTGGCTGAATGGCCATTACATTCGCCAGAGCCTGTGGACCGGCTGACCCAACTGGCCGTTCCCTATTTAATAGAAGCCGGGTACCTGGAAAGAGAACCGGCTGCTGAGAAACTGGCCTGGTTGGAACAGGTGGTGGCCATCGCCAGAAATTACATTTCTTATATGCAGGAAATCACCCAACATGTGGACATCTTCTTCCTGGACGAGGTGACTGCCGTCGAGGAAGATGCCAGGGATGTTCAGACTTGGGAGCAGATGCCAGTGGTTATGAAAGCGGCTATTGAGTTATTCTCAGAAGCGCCGGAATTAACAGAGGAGTCCGTCAAAGGCCTGATTAAAGCTGTCGGTAAACAAACCGGACTAAAGGGTAAATTCATCTTCCAGCCCCTCCGGGTAGCCATTACCGGCAGAACCCACGGGCCGGAGCTGCACCAGATTATACCTGTTATAGGTAAGGAACGCACCATCGCCAGGCTGGAAGCTGCTATGGGGTAGTTTTTAGACTTATTCTGCATTCTTTAGGGTCCTGTTGCTAGCCTTTTGGGTATACTTTTTGGGTCCTGCTTATAGTAGGCACTAAAGTAAGGCGTTGCAAGAACTTGACCCACTTGGATGACCCGTTAGGCTAACAACTGGACCTCACAGGAATACCTTTAAGGCGAAGGGCGAGAGAAAAAGATACTAACCTGGTGTAAAGCAACATATTAGCTATAGGTTGAAGTAATTTGAGATAGAAGGAGGGTCAGCCCGTGTTTGCCCGGATTAAGAAAGAAATTCATGCCGTATTTGAACGTGACCCGGCAGCCAAAAGCACCCTGGAGGTCCTGTTGTGCTATCCGGGCCTGCACGCAATCCTTTTTCACCGGCTGGCCCATGCCTTGTATAAAAAGAAATTTTTTGTGACGGCCCGGTTTATATCGCAGATATCCAGGTTTCTCACCGGCATTGAAATCCACCCGGGAGCCAAAATCGGTGAAGGCCTTTTTATCGACCACGGGTCCGGGGTGGTCATTGGGGAAACCGCCGAGATCGGCGATAATGTGACCATCTACCAGGGAGTTACCCTCGGCGGTACCGGAAAAGAAAAGGGCAAACGACACCCCACCATCGGCAACAACGTGGTCATCAGTTCCGGTGCGAAAGTACTGGGGTCCTTCACGGTGGGTGACAATGTAAAGATCGGTGCCGGATCGGTGGTTCTTAAGGCGGTGCCGCCCAACTGTACCGTGGTGGGAGTTCCCGGCAGAATCGTCATCCGGGACGGTCAAAAGGTGGGAGCTGCCTATGTGCCCGATTTGCGTCATGACCAGATGCCCGACCCCATTGCCGATATGTTAAGTCAAATGCAGGCCACCGTCGACCGGCTTGAGCGGAAAATTGAAAGAAGTAGAACAGGAATGCTGCAGATTAAGAGATCAAGCGGAGGGGGCAAAGAAAGAATAATGCAAATCTATAATACCCTGACCAAAACAAAGGAAGAGTTTATTCCCAAAGACAAGGGACAAGTCAGCATGTACGTTTGCGGACCCACGACCTATAACTTTATTCATCTTGGCAATGCCCGGCCGCTGGTGTTTTTTGATACCGTCCGCAGGTATTTTCTTTATAAAAATTATCAGGTGAATTTTGTGCAAAACTTTACCGATGTTGATGATAAAATCATCAACCGGGCCCGTGAGGAAAAGATGGACCCGCTGGAGTTGGCTCAAAAATATATCCGGGAATTTTTTGTGGATGCCGATGCCCTGAATGTCCTGCGGGCGGACACTCATCCCAAGGTTTCCGAACATATTCAAGAAATCATTGACCTGATCAAGAAACTGGAAGCGCAGGGCAATGCCTACGCTGTTGACGGGAACGTTTATTTTGCTGTACGCAGTTTCCCCCCATACGGTAAACTGTCGGGCCGGAGTCTTGAGGACATGCAGGCCGGAGCCAGGGTGGAGGTGGACCCCAGGAAGAAGGACCCCATGGACTTTGCCCTGTGGAAAGCGGCCAAGCCGGGCGAACCCAGCTGGGACAGTCCCTGGGGACCGGGACGTCCGGGCTGGCACATCGAGTGTTCAGCCATGGCCGAAAAGTATTTGGGCAGCGGCTTTGACATTCACGGGGGAGGTTATGATTTAATCTTCCCTCACCACGAAAATGAAATTGCCCAATCCGAAGCCGCCTGCGGGCAGCCATTTGCCCGCTACTGGATGCATAACGGGTTTATCACCGTCAATCAAGAAAAAATGTCCAAGTCCCTGGGGAACTTCTTTTTAGTCAGAGAGATTTTGGCCAAATTCCCGCCGGATGTGGTCCGCTGGTATTTGCTTTCCACCCACTACCGCAGTCCCCTGGACTTTGATGATGAAAAACTTGTGGTGGCAGGCAAAGGATTGGACCGTATTAAAACCGCCATTCGCTTGCTTTACGAAGCCATGGAACTGCCGGTTTATGAAGAAGGAGCAAAGCCTGTCGCCGACAATCTGGAGGAAAAACTGACTTCCCTCCGGTTGGAATTTGAAAGGGCCATGGATGACGACTTTAACACCGCCCTGGCTGTCTCGGTGTTCTTTGAACTGGCCAAAGAAGTCAATATCTTTGTGGGCAAACTGGACGGCAAAGTGACCCCGGAAGTCAAAAAACTGATAGATAAAGCACATGCCTTGATCAAAGACTTTAACAGTGTGCTGGGTATTTTAAAGGAAGACAAAATGACCGGCAGGTTGATCCTTGATGCAGCAGGTGCAGACGATAAACTGACCGAAGGTCTGGTCCAACTGATTATTAAGATCCGCCAGGAGGCCCGCAGCAAAAAAGATTGGGCCACCGCCGACACCATCCGTGACGGTTTGAAGGAACTAGGGGTTATCCTGGAAGATACACCCCAGGGCGTCCGTTGGAAAAAGCAGGGGTAATGTTTAAACTTATGATTGAACCGGCAAAAAACAAAAAGCCCGAAGAATTCCCCAGCCTGGTCCTGGCCTATGTGGGGATGCCGTCTACGAACTGGCCATCCGGGAGTTCCTGGTGGGACAAGGATTCATTAAAGTAAACCAGCTCCACCGGGAAGCCGTCAAATATGTTCGAGCCGGCGCCCAGGCCAAAGCGCTCTTTGCCCTGGAGGACCAGCTGTCCGAACAAGAGATGGCGGTTGTCCGCCGGGGCCGCAACGCCAAGTCCGGCACGCCCCCCAGGGGCGCTGACATTGTGGAATACCGTCACGCCACCGCCCTGGAGGCCCTGATCGGTTACCTGTATCTACAGGGGAAGCAGGACAGGGTGGGGGAGATTGTTGATTTTGCTATTGAAGTAATAAGTAGAGAAGGTTAACAAGATAAATTATAGAAGATGAGCTTGCTGTTTGTCTTAAGGGTAGTGCTCTCGGGCCCTGTTGTTGGTCTGTAAGGTATTCCTTTCGGGTCCAGTTAACGGGACCCCGGAGTAGTGCTTATAAGTCTGGCAACTAGACCCCGTTAGGCTAAGGGCCAACAGCGAATAGCAAACAGCTAAAAATGTTTTGGGAGAGAAGATTAAAGTGGGTAAGACTAAACTAAAGGTTCGTCTGCTGGAGCATACGCCGAACCCCGAAAAGTTGGTGGCCATGGCCGCCAGGTTATGCTACTCACCGGCAAAAATAGACGACCTGGCTGAAAATGTGGCGGAAAACGACCAGCAGGCCTTTGTTAAAAAACTGCTGGACATGGGCCATTACAGTGCCGTTGAACACGTCTCCTTTACCTTTGGCATAGAAGGCGTTTCCCGGAGCCTGCTGGCCCAAATCACCAGGCATAGAATTGCCAGCTTCAGCGTGAAGTCCCAGCGGTATGTGGGAGAGACCCGGGAGCTAAACGCCCAGGGAACCTTTGAATATATTATTCCCGAGACCATTGCCGGGTTGGGGCCGGAAGCAGTGGCTGAATTTGAAGAACAGATGGCACAAATACAAAAATGGTATGACGGCTGGGTGGCCAAGCTGGGTGGCGGCCGGGGAGCCTATGAAGACGCCCGGTTCGTTTTGCCCAATGCAGCGGAAACCAAGATTGTCGTCACCATGAATGCCAGGGAATTAAGACACTTCTTTACCCTGCGCTGCTGCCAGAGGGCCCAGTGGGAAATCCGCAGGCTGGCGGAAGAAATGTTACAGTTGGCTAAGGCAGTGGCCCCGGTTCTTTTTACGGATGCCGGGCCTGAATGTCTGACCGGACCCTGCCCGGAAGGCAAGCTCAGCTGTGGTCAGAGGACGGAAGTTCGTAAAAGATACGGGATAAATTAAAACCGGAGTGTGAAGGTCCATGATAACCCCTTTAATCATTCTCTTTTTGTGGGGTGCAGCACTTATTTTGGGAGTCGTTGGTGTGGTAACCCGCCGTAAAAACTTATTGATCGCAGGTATGGTGGCGGCCCTGGCCGGTTTGGGTGTCACCTATTGGCTTAAAAGCATGTTGTAAAAAACGCAGCTTAAACGCAGAAAAATATGGAGGAAGAGAGAATGAGTGAAATCATTGCCGGGAGAAACCCGGTACGGGAGGCCCTCCGTGCAGGACGTCCCATCAATAAAGTGGTCATGGCAAAGGGAACCGGCACCGGTCCCCTATCCGAGATTATCATGTTGGCCAGGGAGAGAAATATCCCGGTGCAAATGGTTGACCGGGCTCACCTGGATAAATTAAACCCGGGAGCCCCCCACCAGGGTGTGGTAGCTTACGCCGCGGCCAAAGAATACGTGGAAGTGGAAGACATTTTAGAGACAGCCAGAGCCAGGGGAGAAGACCCCTTCATCGTGATGCTGGATGAAATCAACGATCCCCATAACCTGGGGGCTATTCTGCGCACGGTGGATGCCGCAGGCGCCCATGGCGTGATCATCCCCCAGAGAAGGTCGGTGGCCCTGACCTCTACCGTGGCCAAGGCCTCGGCGGGTGCGGTGGAATATGTTCCGGTGGCTCGGGTAACCAACCTGGATCAAACCATTCGGCAGTTAAAGAACCAGGGAATTTGGGTTGTGGGGGCAGATATGGAAGGCCCGCAAATCCATTGGAAGGCAAAACTCACCGGTCCACTGCTGCTGGTCATTGGCGGTGAAGGAAAAGGAATTGGCAGGCTGATTAAAGAGAGGTGTGATATGCTGGTGCGCTTGCCCATGGCGGGCCGCGTTGGGTCACTCAATGCCTCGGTGGCAGCTGCATTATTGGTGTATGAGGTGGTACGCCAGAGAGGGTAGGGTTGGTCCATGCAGGAATTTTATGTGGTGGACGGGTATAACATCATTCATGCCTGGCCGGAATTTGAAGGGATGATCGACAACGGGCTGGACCACTGCAGGGACAAGCTCATTGGTATCCTGGCCAACTTTGCCGGCTTTGACGGGAGCACTGTCAAGGTGGTATTTGATGCCCACCTCGTTAAACGAGGCGTGGAGCACCGTGAAATGATCCATGGCATTGAGGTGTTTTATACCCAGGAAGGAGAAACTGCTGACTCGTTAATTGAAAGAATTGTTGGAGACCTGGGGAAACAGGGAACGGTTTACGTGGTGACCTCCGATTGGGATGAGCAGCGCATTATCTTTGGCCGGGGGGCCTACCGTTTAACGCCGAAGGAGTTTCGAGTCCAGGTGATGAAGGTAAACAAGCGGGGGCAGGAGGAGTTTAACAAACCCAATCCCACCGAGGGGTATTTGGAAGACAAGCTGCCCGAGGATATTCGGAGAGTACTGGAAAAATGGCGCCGGAGAAAGAACTAAAGTCCGTCAGGGTTGGATTTATTTTGCCTTGACGAGCCTTTTTAACATAAGCTATAATTAGTCATGTAACTTAAGCAGTTAACTGCTTTTAAAGAATGGGTGTATCAGACCCCGGGTGTCATGGCAAGACGTAAACGTCTTTTGAAATTAACAGATGGAAGAAAAGCGTACCCTTTTGGGGGTTTCTGCCTTTGGATAAGGTTTGGTGCGTACCCGGAAGGGATAACGTAGCCATGCTTTTCTGGCTGTTTTGCGGTTTCCCAGAGATAAGAAAGCGGGGGCGATGGTTTTGAATTCAAATGCACAAAGGGAAGTTTCCGGCGGATATCATATTATGGTAGATGAGGATGTCGTTGAGTTTGCGCGTGAGGGCGACGACGCAGCGCTGGAGTACTTAATCAATAAATATAAGAACTTTGTGCGTGCAAAGGCCCGCTCCTACTTCCTGATAGGGGCCGACCGGGAAGATATCATTCAGGAAGGCATGATCGGTCTTTACAAAGCCATTCGGGACTTTCGAATGGACAAGCTTTCTTCTTTTCGCGCCTTTGCGGAACTGTGCATCACCCGGCAGATTATTACAGCCATTAAAACGGCAACCAGGCAAAAGCATATCCCGTTAAACTCTTACGTATCATTAAACAAACCCATTTATGATGAGGATTCAGACCGCACCCTGCTGGATGTAATCTCCGGTTCCAAAATCACCGATCCCGAGGAACTTATCATCAGCCGGGAAGAGTTTGATGACATCGAAGAGAAAATGGGCGAAATATTAAGTTCCCTGGAGTGGAAAGTACTGATGTCTTACCTGGAAGGCAAGTCCTACCAGGAAATTGCCGAAGATCTAAACCGGCATGTAAAGTCCATTGACAATGCCTTGCAGCGGGTAAAACGCAAACTGGAACGGTACTTGGAAAAAAGGGAAGCTTAGGTTCCAACCAGTCAACCAAAAATCTATAAAGATAAATACTACATCCAAACACGTTTTACCTTTATTTAAGGATAAAAAAATTTAAAGTTAAAAATCTCTAACATTTCCAAACAATACATCTTTGCGGGTGTTGACAGTGGTTTTGACATCTGCTATTATAATCAATGTTCGGTGCCGGCGTAGCTCAATTGGTAGAGCAGCTGACTTGTAATCAGCAGGTTGCGGGTTCGAGTCCCATCGTCGGCTCCAATGTTATTATGGAGGGATTCCCGAGCGGCCAAAGGGAGCAGACTGTAAATCTGCCGTCAGACGACTTCGAAGGTTCGAATCCTTCTCCCTCCACCAGATTATCACCACGGACGACATTTCTAAAGCAAAACATCTTGCTTAAGATGAGCCGTCTGTGATATAATAATTATTGCTGACGCGGGATAGAGCAGTTGGTAGCTCGTCGGGCTCATAACCCGAAGGTCGAGGGTTCAAGTCCCTCTCCCGCAACCAAATGCTGCTATAGCTCAGTAGGTAGAGCGTATCCTTGGTAAGGATAAGGTCACCGGTTCAATCCCGGTTAGCAGCTCCAGGTAACTATGGCGGCGTAGCTCAGCTGGTCAGAGCACTCGGTTCATACCCGTGGGGTCACTGGTTCAAATCCAGTCGCCGCTACCATTACAGCCAGTCCTAAAGGACTGGCCTTTTGCTTTTTAACAGCCAACAGCCCTCAAATTCATACCAGAAAAAAGAAGGAATTTTTTGTTTCTTATCGAATGAAGCATTGGATTTAGGTTAAAAGGTATAAACAGTGCTTAATAATGGAAATAACTTTAGAGATGAATGAAATCTCTGCTAAATTCCTTAATAACGGAGGAGGAGAATTTAACTCATGGCTAAGGCTAAATTTGAGCGTACTAAACCCCACGTAAACATCGGCACCATCGGTCACGTTGACCACGGCAAAACCACTCTGACCGCTGCCATCACCGTTGTTTTGTCCACCACCGGCGGCGCTGCCGTTAAGCGTTATGATGAAATCGACAACGCTCCCGAAGAGCGTGAACGCGGTATTACCATTAACACCGCC
>NZ_AWQQ01000043.1 GCF_002607855.1 Desulforamulus profundi | reverse complement strand
GAAGAAAGCTGGGAATAATATCCTCAGCTATCTCCGACGGAACCATGTAGGGCGCTCGGGTTGCTCCAAAGCCATGTCCTATCTTCCCGACAGGTAAGAGCCATTATAACAATAAGATGTGGTAATAGGGATTTTCCCTATTATCCATACTATTAACAATGGTTGGCTTTAAAGCTTACTACTTACTTTTTACCAGTGTCCATAGGTCACATRCTTTATAACTTTACAGATAATGAAGCAGCCTATTRGCATAAATACAACAAAAATCAGCGAAAAAAATATCTTGCCAATTATTRTGAGTGTGGGATCCATCCACTGTCCGATGACAGGTACTATGGCCAGTACGGCTACGGCAATGGGAAAATATTTTAAGAATCTAATCCCCAGTGCCTCACTTTCTTTTTTATTTCCTTTTTTAAACTTTAACATCTACTGATAAGCCTCCCCCAAGCAGTCCAGCTCCTACGTAGAAACTACCACCACTTAGTCCACCTGACAATCCGAAACCAATAGTACCAATAGCCGCAGAACCTCCAATAAAAACGGTTTTTCCAAAAGCTTTAAAGTTAAAACTCCCGTCATATTTCACCACAGAGGCTTGCCCACCAAAATATTTAAAGGGTTGCTCTTAGTGCCCTTTCTTCTGAGTCTTCATAACCTTTAAATACTACCCTAGAAATATCCTCATGATTGAAAAAAACATTGTAAGCTGATGATATATTTCCTTCTGGGTAAAGGCAAGCAACATAGTCAAACAAATCTCCAGTGTTTGACTGTATTTGTCTCCTACCAAAAATCATTAGTTTCTTGTCAAATCCATCAACCTGGAACCCATCTAGTAAAACAACTGAGCCTATTGGCAAAAAATGACTCTTAGCCATATAACATCACCTAGTTTTCTTATATCCGTACATTAATGCTTTATACAACACAAAACAACTTAAAGGTGCAAATACAATAAATATTAATGTAGTAATTAGCTTATCAGATAGTGTACTAGCAGGGTCTGCCCATTCCATGATTGGTGGAATGATACCTCCTACTAAAGCAGCCAAAATAAAAAATATTTAAAAAACTTTTCCACTTAACCTCCAGCCTTTCTTAACGTCTTATGTCAATAGATAGGCCCAAACCACCAAGCACAGCCCCACCATAAACACTGAAATGACCTTTTCCTGCAGAAACTTTAGCTCCTACAGAGCCAATAGCCGCAGAACCTCCAATAGAAACGGTTTTTCCAATGGTTGGCTTTAAAGCTTACCTACTTACTTTTTACCAGTGTCCATAGGTCACATACTTTATAACTTTACAGATAATGAAGCAGCCTATTGGCATAAATACAACAAAAATCAGCGAAAAAAATATCTTGCCAATTATTGTGAGTGTGGGATCCATCCACTGTCCGATGACAGGTACTATGGCCAGTACGGCTACGGCAA
>NZ_AWQQ01000042.1 GCF_002607855.1 Desulforamulus profundi | reverse complement strand
GGCAACTTCCTGATACTCTGCAACTACAACATATTTCCTGCGCTTGGCGATTCCTTGCAATCGCTCCAATTGTCGGATTAAGTTCCCGTTGTCAGCCTGTTTTTTAGTAGAAACTCTGGCATATATAGCACAACGATTTCCTTTAATTTCTACAGTTTTACCCATAACAGCAAGCAGTTCGCTTTCGTCATACCGACGATGACCGCCAGCAGTTTTTATCGGGTGTATAATCCCCTCTTTTGACCACCTATGAAGGGTGCTGATGTGCAAATTGTATAATTCTTTAACCTCTTTTGCTGTTAGATACTTTCCCATTATTAACCACCTCTGTTGCTATTATAGCACAGTATGATTAATAATCAGTATATTTGATTAGTTTTACATAAGTTTTTAGGTGCGTTAGTTGGATAACGAGGGATATAAGGAGCAAGATTGCTATTACGATCTGCACGGTATCGTTTATAGTGATCATGCCGCCCCACCCCCTTTCCGAATGTTTCCATCCCGGTAGGTGAGGCCCGTTTATCAGCTTATCTGTGGCGTTCGTCATTATAAAAAGGGGTTATGTCGTTTCTCGTTGCCTATGGTTGAAGTTAAACCGTGCCCCGGGTAAACTTTTGTGTCTTCAGGCAGTACCAGCAACTTGCTTTTGATCGAGTTGATCAATGTGGTATGGCTGCCCCCCGGAAAATCGCTGCGTCCGATGGACTGGGCAAAAAGGGTGTCTCCGGTGAACAGGTCTTTCCCCACCTTGAGGCAGATGCTGCCCAGGGTATGACCGGGGGTATGGATCACCTCCAGGGCAACATTTCCCGCCTGGATGGTGTCGCCTTCTTCCAGCAGACTGTCGGCGGGTTTAAAGGCCAGCTGCTCTCCTAACCAGGCGGACAGGTTGCGGGCCGGGTTGGTCAGCATTTCGCTGTCCTGGGAATGAATCATCACCGGTGCGCCAGTGGCTTTTTTCATGTCCCCCACCGCCCCGATGTGATCGGCATGGCCATGGGTCAGGACAATGGCAGCAACCTCTAATTTCAGTTTGGCCAGCCTGTCTAAAATGTGCCCGGCTTCGTCACCGGGGTCTACCACGGCGGCCTTGCGGGTTTCCTCACAACCGATGATATAACAGTTTGCCTCTAAATTGCCCACCGGCAATGTTTCAATGATCAAAGGAACCATCCTCCACTTAGATTATTAAAATGCCTTACGGCTGTCCAGTAATAGTGTAACCGGACCGTCATTAATAATTTCCACCACCATATGCTCCTGAAAAACACCGGTGGCGGTGGTCAGGCCGTTGCATACCAGTCGCTGCACAAAGACCTGGTAAAGTTCCCTGGCCGCTTCCGGCGGGGCCGCATCCGAATAGCTGGGCCGCCGCCCCTTACGACAATCTCCGTAAAGGGTGAACTGGGATATGGCCAGTATACTACCTCCCACATCCTGTACGGAGAGGTTTAATTTCCCCTGCTGGTCATCAAAAATCCGCAGTTGGCAGATCTTGTCCGCCAGGTAACGGGCATCATCCGTCGTATCTCCCTGCCCCACCCCCAGCAAAACTACCAGGCCGTGGCCGATCTTGCCGACCACTTCATTGTTTACCGTTACCGAACCTCGCTGCACTCGCTGGACCACAGCACGCATTATGTTAACCTCCATTTCAGCCATCAGCCATCAGCCATCGGCCATCAGCCATCGGGTAATTATGGTGCTTTACCAGGACCCTACCAATGGGTTTATATCAGAAAAACTATTCGACATTTGTTGTATATAATAAAACTTGGGATAACAACGGCCTGAACTTAATAGGAAACCTCAGCGAAAAAACTAACCCCAAAAGCTGACGGCTGAGGGCCGATGCTGATGGCCAGATTAAACAACTACCCCGTGGACATCCTCCGCACCCCGTAGGTATCTTTTACCTTTTTGATTTTGTTTATCAAGTATTCCAGCTGCTCGGTGTTGCGGACCTGGAGGGCCAGTTCAATGGTGGCCACCTGGTCCTTGCGGGAGCGGGCGTTCACCCGGCTGGCATTGATTTTCAGATCCAGCAGCACGTTGAGTATCTCGTTGAGGAAACCGGCCCGGTCGAGACCGGTAATCTCCAGTTTTACCTGGAAGGGGGACTGGAAGTCTTTATCCCAGGCCACCTCCACAACCCTCTCCGGTTCGTCATTCTGGATCGGCTGTATGTTTGCACAGTCCGCCCGGTGGATGGAAACCCCTCTGCCCCGGGTGATATAACCCACGATGGGGTCGCCGGGCACGGGGTTACAGCAATGGGCCAGGCGGATTAATAAATTGTCAATCCCCTTTACCCGAATGCCCTGGGTGGGCTTTCCCCATTCCGCTGCCTTGCCTTCGGCCTTCTTCATCATTTCCTCGGCCAG
Organism: Desulforamulus profundi; assembly: GCF_002607855.1. The sequence continues at coordinate 135,289 of NZ_AWQQ01000042.1, read as the reverse complement.
CGGGCGGCGTTCCTTTTCCGTGCGGTACTCTTCCCGGATCTTAGTGACTACCTGACTGGGGATCATCTGCCCATCCCCGATGGCGGCATACAAATCGTCTACGGTTGATTGGACCACTCTCCTGGCGTATTCCTGCAGCTTTTCACCCCGGACCAACTCCAGGTCCAGGCCTTGTTTGCGGGCCTCGCGTTCAATGGCATCCCGGCCCCGGGCGATGTTCTCGTCCCGCCTTTCTTTCTTAAACCACTGCCGAATGCGGTTTTTGGCCTGGGGAGTCTTCACGATGTTCATCCAGTCCCTGCTGGGCCCGCTGCTGGCCTTGGAGGTAATGATTTCTATAATGTTGCCGTTTTTCAGTTTGTAGTCCAGGGGGACGATGCGCCCGTTTACTTTTGCCCCTACCGTCCGGTGTCCTACGTCGGTATGAATGCGGTAGGCAAAATCCAGGGGTACGGCGCCGGCGGGCAGTTCCATGACATCGCCCTTGGGAGTAAAAACAAAGACGGACTGGGAGAACAAATCTATTTTGAGATTTTCCATGAATTCTTTGGCATCCCGGGCCTCATGCTGGGCATCCAGCATCTGGCGAATCCAGGCCAGCTTTTTATCAAAATCCTTCTCATCCTGGCTTCCCTCTTTATACCGCCAGTGGGCCGCAATGCCGTATTCCGCAACCCTGTGCATATCCCAGGTCCGGATTTGAATTTCCACCGGTTCACCGTTTGGGCCGATGACCGTAGTGTGCAGGGATTGGTACATATTGGACTTGGGCATGGCGATGTAATCTTTGAAACGCCCTGGAATGGGCTTCCAAAGAGTATGGGCAATACCCAGGGCGCCATAACAGTCTTTTACAGAGTTTACCAATACCCGTACTGCCTGTACATCAAAAATATCCTTTAATTCCTTTTGCTGTTCCACCATCTTCTGGTAAATAGAATACAGGTTCTTCGGCCTGCCCTGGATTTCCGCTTTTATATTGACAGCGGCCAGTTTTGCCGCCAGTTCCTTGATGACCTCCTGAACGTATTCCTCCCGCTTGGCCCTGGATTTTGCTATTTGCACCTTCATACGCTGGTATTGTTCCGGCTCTAGATAGCGAAAGGACAGGTCTTCCAGTTCCCATTTGATTTTATAAATCCCCAGACGGTGGGCCATGGGGGCAAAAAAGTGCAGGGTCTCTTCCGCCACTTCCTTTTGTTTCCGCTCGGACTGAAATTGGAGGGTCCGCAAATTATGCAGCCGGTCCGCCAGTTTGATTAAAATAACCCGGATATCCTTGGCCATGGCCAGAAACATTTTACGAAGGTTTTCGGCCTGCCGCTCCTCTTTGGTCTGAAACTGCAGTTTGCCCAGTTTGGTGACACCATCCACCATGCTTGCCACTTCCGGGCCAAAGTTGTTCTCGATATCCGTCAGGGTAATGCCCGTGTCTTCCACCACATCGTGCAGCAGCCCTGCTGCCACAGTCTGCATATCCAGCTGCAGTTCCGCCAGAATAATGGCGATGGCCAGCGGGTGAATGATATAGTCCTCGCCGGAGATGCGCTTCTGGCCCTGGTGGGCATTTTCCGCAAAATTATAGGCCTTACGGAGGAAAGCAATGTCCGCCGAAGGGTTATAAAGCAAGACCTTTTGTTCCAGTTCAAACAGTGAAGACATGCTTCACCTCCTACCCCCTGAATATTTTTCTTTACGCTTCCAACTGCAGTAAAGTGACAACCGGGTAGTCGCCGAGTTTTTCTCTGGCGCCCAGTCCCAGCAATTCAATCAGGAAAGCAATGCCGGCAACCTCGCCGCCGGATTTCTTCACCAACTCCACCGCTGCTGCCACCGTTCCACCAGTGGCCAATACATCATCCACCAAAAGCACCTTCTGACCAGCCTGGATGGCCCCCTCGTGGACTTCCAGGGCATCCGACCCGTATTCCAGCTCATAGTTGTAGCAAACCGTTCTGCCCGGCAGTTTACCGGGTTTTCTAAGGAGCACCACCCCTTTGCCCAGGGCATAGGCCAGCGGTGCACCCAGCACAAAGCCCCTGGCTTCAGGACATGCAACAACGTCTACCTGCATATCTTTGCATAACTCCACCAGTGCGTCCACAGTCTTTTTAAAAGCTTCGGCATCCTGCAGCAGGGTGGTAATGTCCCTGAAATTAATGCCAGGTTTGGGAAAATCCTTAATTACTCTTACTTTACTGGCTAAATCCATGGCTGTTCCTCCTCAATAGCTTCTGCTGAATAGCTGTAATAATTGTTCCGTTGTGGATGACAGGTAGTCCTGCTGGAAGCCCAAGCATTCTTCTTTGCTATGTAGGACCCGCTGGTAGGTAGCGGAATTTTGCAGATCGGACCTAACGTTTAGATTTATTTTAAAGAGAAAATTATTTCCCTGTTTGCTGTATTCTATAAGTCCCAGTTCCCGGAAGATGTTGAAACCGATTTCTACAGTATTGCCGGCGGCCCGGGGGCAGAAACTCCTTAAACACTGGCATAATTCCCGTATACCGGCTTGCCCTTTGCCCTGGTGATCCATCTTCAACCTGAGACGCTTAAATAACTCCGCCAGAGCTTCCCGGTCCGGCGCCATTGCCTGGACATACTCCCGGGCTTCAAGGACCTGGGCTTTTCCCCCCAGCAAAACCAGCAGGCGGGTCTCCCAGTTGGTCATATCACATTCTCCGGGATGGTAGGGAATGTGGAAGAAAATGGTTTGATTAAACTCGACCCCGGTAAACGGTGCAAAGGCGGTTGAAACCAGCACTTTCACCCGGTTTGCTTTTAAGTGTTCCGCCAGTTGTTTAACTGCGGCTTCCCCTAACAGGGGGTGATATACTGCCACCTCCCGGCACCAGGGGGACTCCCTTGTGCTTAAGAGCGTGGCTATTTGAAGGGCCTGGGCAGCGCTCTCTACCATTACCAGGCTGGAGCCGCCGCGGGCAATCACCTGCAGAAGCTGGGCCACCCGGTCCGGGCAGTCCCTGTGGTCTTCCAATTGAATGCAAGAGCGGTTTCTGCTTTTGCCGGTTTTATCACCCATATTGCCCTGGCACCATTGCAAAATCCCTGAAGGAATCAGGCTTTCCATGACTTTTTCTTCCGGCAGGCACAGGGCTTTCTGTAGAAATTCCTGCATTTCCCTGGAGTTCCCTGAACCATCCTCCCGGGGGGTAACTTCTCCCGCCTCTTTAAACTCCTTTACCTCCAGTTGTACGGAAGAACGACCGTTCCAAAAGTTGATAGAAGGAACAAAGGCCATGTCCACCGAATCACGGGTAGCCAGCATTTCACTGTACGAGGCCAGGTTAAAGCCGATCCCGTCCAAAATCACCTGATCTTCACGTACCCGCATTTTCAGGTGACTGCCGTTTTTCCCCACTTCCCGGCAATGAATCACCGTTGCCTGACAGCATCCCAGGATGGGTCCTGGATTGCAGTGCCCAAAGGGCGAGAGTTGGCCTAGCTCCTGTACGGTGTCGAGGGAAAGCTCTGTGAGATTCACCAGTGCATCCAGGTCCAGGTTCGGTGTCAGGTGTTCTTCGGTTAAAACTTCGTTGGCCAACCCGTTGACGGCCCTGCGAAAATCATTGATTTTATCTCCATGAATGCTGAATCCTGCAGCCATAGCGTGCCCGCCAAACTGATCCAAATGTTCCTGGCAGCTAACCATAGCCTGATACAAATTAAAGCCCGGTATACTTCTGGCGGAACCTTTTCCTTTCCCCTCTTCAATGCTGATTATAAAAACCGGGCGGTAAAAGCGGTCTACCAGCCGGGAGGCCACAATACCAATGACCCCGGGATGCCAGTTCTCCGATGCCAGAACCAGCACCTTGTCACCCGCTATTGCCGGGTCTGCTTCCACCAGGGCCAGGGCCTCCGACAGGACCTTTGACTCCACCTGCTGTCTTTCCTGGTTTCCTTTATTTAATGCCTCTGCCATCTGCTCTGCCCGCAGGGGGTCTATAGCCAGCAGGAGCTCCACGCCTAAAGCGGCATCCCCCATTCTGCCTGCCGCATTCAACTTGGGAGCCAGACCATAACCCAGTTCGCGGGTGCCCAAACTTTCGTTTTTAATGCCGCTGACTTTGATCAATGCCTGCAGGCCGGGGCGTTCGGTGCGGGCGATTTTATTTAAGCCGTGTTTAACCAAAATGCGATTTTCTCCCTGGAGGGAACAATATCCGCTACCGTCCCCAGGCAAACCAAATCCAAATATTCTTCCCACTCTCTCTGCTCCAACCCGACCTGTTCATAGATACCCTGAATCAATTTCAGGGCAACACCCACCCCGGCCAACTCCTTAAAGGGATAGGCACAGTCCGGCCTTTTGGGGTCCAAAACCGCCATCGCTGCAGGCAGGTACTCCGGCGGTTCGTGGTGGTCGGTAATGATTACATCCAGTCCCCATTCTCTGGCTGCTTCAATCTCACTGGCGCCACTGATGCCGCAATCGACCGTGACCACCAGGGCAACCCCCTGGTTCGCCGCCCTTTCCAGCGCTTCCTTGTTAAGACCGTATCCCTCTTCTAGCCGGTGCGGTATAAAATAATCCAACCGGCAGCCCAGTTTGCGCAGGGCTAAAACCAGTAAGGTTGTACCGGTAATACCATCCACATCATAATCGCCGTAGACCAGAATTTGTTCACCCCTTTGCCTGGCCAGCAGGATGCGCTCTACGGCTTTCTCCATATCCTTCATCAACCAGGGACTGAAAAGGCCGTCTAATTCGCTGCCTAAAAAAGCCCTGGCCTGGTCCACTGTATAAATTCCCCGGTTGATTAGCAACTGTGCGAGGATCTTTGAAATTCTCACTTCTATTGAAAGGATCTGCTGCAACGCAGGATTGGGTGCTTTGACACGCCATTTCTTTTGACTTCGCATTTCTGTCCCCCGGCAATTTCGGTAAATTATAGTATAAATTATAAATCAGTCAACCCCCAAGGTAAAGAAAAACCCCTTTTCTAATGGATTTCGTCAGGTACAATAAAAATTTTTCTAAACTAACGAATAAATCAACGGAGTTTTGTCAATAATTTGTTTTAGAAGAATATTAACTAGCTTCTTAAGTAAAGGGGTTGCAAGTGTATGACCGAACTTACCATGTCACAGTATTTCAAGGAAGTGAACAACAGGCTGCCTGTGGAAGCGGAAAGAGTTCTCCGTGCCCTCATTGATGAAGGGAAGATGAATAAGGAAGAACTGTCCTTAACCGCCAAGGTGAAGCGGGCAGTTTTGGACCACGTGGTGATGCAGTTGTTCGCCCTGGGCCTGGTGGAAGTTACTTCCGAAGGCAAGAGCAAAATTTGCTCTTTAACCAAATTAGGTGAAGACTACCTGCAGTTGATGAAGGAAGCGATTTGAGAAGTGAGAGGTGGCAGGTTAGAGGTGAGAACTTTAATTCACGCCTGGCCTCCTGGAACAACAATTAAATCAAATACAACAACAGGAAACCCCACCGGAAAAGTGGGGTTTCCTGTTGTGATTATAGAATTTTGTTTAAGAAAGATCTGGTGCGCTCATTTTGGGGGTTACCAAAAATTTGTTCCGGAGTGCCTTCTTCGATCACCCTTCCTTCGTCGATAAAAAGCACCCGGTCGCCCACTTCACGGGCAAAGCCCATCTCGTGGGTTACCACCACCATGGTCATGCCGTCCCGGGCCAGGTCTTTCATGACCGCCAGAACCTCTCCAACCATTTCAGGGTCCAGGGCGGAAGTGGGCTCGTCAAACAGCATCACTTTGGGCTTCATGGCCAGGGCCCGGGCAATGGCCACCCTCTGCTGCTGTCCGCCGGACAGTTGGTCCGGGTAAGATGGTTCCTTATCCTGCAGCCCTACCTTGGCCAGCAAATCCCTGGCAATGGCGTTGGCCTCATTTTCCGTGAGACCCTTTACTTTGATGGGGGCCAGGGTAATATTCTCCAAAGCGGTCTTATGGGGGAACAGGTTAAAACGCTGGAACACCATCCCCACATTTTGGCGGATTTGATTGATATCGGAGGTCTTGTCCGTCAAACACATGCCGTCAATGGTGATTTCCCCGGAGGTTGGTTCCTCCAGTAAATTCAAGCAACGCAGGAAAGTACTCTTCCCGGAACCGGAGGGGCCGATAATAACCACCACTTCCTGTTCCTTTACTTGTAAATCAATACCCCGGAGGACCTGGAGCTGGCCAAAGCTTTTATGCACGTTTTTAGCTACGATCACCGGCCTGCAACCTCCTCTCCATGCGGTTGACAAAGAATTCGGAAATAATTACCGTCATGACAATATAAAAGATGGCAACTAGGAACCAAACTTGAAAGGCATTATACGTGGTAGAAACAATAAGTTGTCCTGACCGGGCCAACTCGACCAAGCCAATAAGCGATACCAGGGAAGTGTCTTTCATCATGGCGATAAACTCGTTACCCAGGGGCGGAATCACCCGTTTAAAGGCTTGGGGAAGAATGACATACCGCATGGCCTGTACATGGGTCATACCTAAGGAACGGGCTGCCTCCATTTGGCCCCGCTCAATGGATTGGATACCTGCACGAAAAATTTCTGCACAATAGGCTCCACTGTTTAAACTCAGTACAGCCACTGCGGACCAAAACTTATCAACGGAATGACCCAATACCTGGGAAAGACCAAAATATATCATGAAAATTTGTACCAGCAACGGGGAGCCACGAAAAAATTCAATATAAATAACAGAAGGGATTTTAATAAGTGGAATCTTGCTCATCTTACCCAGGCCGACAAATAAACCGATAATACACCCAAATAATACCGCTAAAACGGTAAGCTGTATGGTTAGTTTTAAACCTACCATTAAAAAAGGTACAGCGTCTTTCCAAATCTGTAAGAGTTCCATACCTTCACCTGCCTAATTAACTAGTCGCACAAAATATGCGTAACAGTAAATGTTACGCATACATTATTGTACATCATATTGTTTTGTCAGTCGACAGTTATTTCGGTTCTTCGCCAAACCACTTCTTGTAAATTTCAGCATACTTTCCGTTCTCTTTTAATTTTTTGAGAGCGGCGTTAATCTTTTCCAGGGTTTCGGTTTGACCCTTGGGAACAGCGATACCGTACTCTTCAGCGGAGAGAATCTCGCCCACCAGTTTCACATCGTTGTTGCCCTGTTGAATAAAGTAAGCACTAACCGGATAGTCGTTGATCACCGCATCTGCACCGCCGTTTTTCAGTTCCAGCAGGGCCTGGTCGGTGTTGGTGAAGTAAGTGATCTTATCCTTGTCAGTGGCTTTTTCCGCCTGCATAGCGCCGGTCGTGCCGCTTTGTACGGCGATCTTCTTGCCTTTCAGATCCTCAAAACCTTTAATATCATTGTTTTTGGTCTGTACGGCTACAATCAGCCCCGATTTGTAATAGGGCTCACTGAAGTCTACTACTTTTGCACGTTCCGGGGTAATGGTCATGGCAGAAATGGCAGCATTAATTTGATTGGCCTGCAGGGCGGCAATCAAGCCGTCAAAGGCCATGCTTTGGAAATCCAGTTCATAACCGGCTTCGTCAGCAATCGCCTGAATTAATTCCACGTCAAAGCCAATATACTTGCCAGTTTTCGGATCGGTAAATTCAAAGGGAGCAAAGGTGGTGTCGGACCCTACCACTAATTTGGGTTTAGCAGCATCCTTGGCGGGTTCTTTGGCCTGTTCCTTCGGCTGGCTGCCTCCGCAGCCCACTGCGCTGACTGCCAGGGCCAGTACCATTGCGGCCAGCATAGCAAATTTGAAAACCTTCTTCACAAAATTCCTCCTTAAAAAATATTAAAGAATATAATTCCGCACCTCAGGTGCAAAAAACTGCAGCAGCGAATAAATACTTACTACAATTCATAAAAATTTAATTCTCCTAATTCAGTCAAATTCCTTCTTAACCTAAAATTAAAATTTCTAGAAAATCTGAAAAGGTTTGGGTGTCTAAATTGACAGCCCGGGGTTTGAGTGAGAAAATATACAGGAATGCTTGCCGGCCGGCGGAGGTGGATCGAGGAGAAATGTCAAAAATGCAGCAGCTTCAAGCGGATCTTGCTTTACTGGCGGTCACCTTTGCCTGGGGTGTCACCTTTGTGGTGGTTCAAGACGCCCTATCCGGCATTGGGCCCTATTATTTTATCGGCATCCGTTTCGCCATTGCCTTTGCTTTTTTGGGTCTTATTTACTGGAAGAGATTTGCACGTTTGGATGTGGAAACCTCAAAGGCCGGTTTAATCATCGGTGCCTTTTTGTTTGCCGGGTACGCTTTTCAAACGGTGGGCTTACAGTATACCACCGCTTCCAATGCAGGTTTTATCACGGGACTGGCGGTAGTCCTGGTGCCTCTTATTTCATCCCTTGTCACAAAAAAACTGCCGGGTCCTGCGGCTTTGCTGGGGGTAACCAGCGCCACGGTAGGTCTGGCCCTGCTCTCCCTGGGAGATAACCTGACAGTCAATTTCGGTGATGTACTGGTTTTCTTTTGTGCCTTATCCTACGCCGGGCACATTCTCCTGGTGGGACGCTACGCACCCCGTCATGATCCGGTCCTGCTGGCCATCTTGCAAATCGGTGTGGTGGCGGTCATCAGCATGGGCTGCGGAGCCCTTTGGGAAACCATGCCCGACCACTTTACCAGGCCTGTCTGGATGGGTCTGTTAATCACGGCCATCCCTGCCACCGCCCTGGCCTTCTTGATACAAAATTCCGTACAGCGATTTACATCTCCCACCCATACCGCCATCATCTTTATTATGGAACCGGTTTTCGCTGCGGCAACAGGTTGGCTGGTGGCAGAAGAAATCCTCACCGCCCGCCAGTGGGTGGGCTGCCTCCTGATCCTAACCGGCATGCTGGTGGCAGAACTTAAAGACGTTATCAGAACAGAATCTCAACCCGGGGAAGTTAAGGGAATATAGACAGAAAGAGGGATTGCCTCTCCGTGGGCAACCCCTCTTTTTTTTGTTCCATATCAATACAGCGATCTATTTTTGAACAAACGTATTATTCCAAAGCCTTTTGACCGCTTATTCCGTTTTATGGTCTTTGGGGCAGCGTCCCTTTGGGCAGCCGGCGCCGGTGTTACAGGAGGAGGATGTACAAGTTATTTCCTGAGGGTCCTCTATTGCTTCACAGGGTTCACAGTGTATTAATACCTGAACCCCGGGCAGTGCTTCTTCAATTTCTTGTTCGATAAGATCGCAGAGTATATGGGCGGCACCCACCGGCAGGTGCCTGGGAACCACCAGGTGCAGGTCCACATAACGATAAGGCCCGGACTTGCGGGTCCGTAAACCGTGGTACTCCAGGAACTGATTCGAGTGCTTCAGCAGTACCCGCTTAATAACCTCCTCTTCCTCCGAAGGCAAACTTACATCCAGCATAACGCCCATGGACTCCCGGATCAAATCAAAACTGGCTTTCACAATAAGAATACCCACGGCAATGCCGATGATCGGGTCGAGGATGGTATAACCAGTTAGATAAATGGCCCCCAACCCCACCAGGACACCCAGGGATGTGTAAACATCCGTCCGCAGGTGCCAACCGTCCGCCACCAGGGCCGGTGAGTCGGTTTCTTTGCCGACTTGCATCAGCTTTCTGGAGATGATAAAGTTCGCCGCCGCCGAGATAACCATGACCGCCGCGCCCCAACCCAGGGATTCAATTTCGCTGCCCCCGTGTAAAATTCTGGGTACCGCCTGGAGAAAGATCCCTACAGCAGCAGCCAGGATCAGTATCGCCTCGACGATGCTGGCCAGGTTTTCAAACTTGCCGTGGCCGTAAGGGTGGTTTTCGTCCGCCGGTTTGCCGGATTGCCGAACCGCCATAAAGGCAATAAAAGAGGCAATCAAATCTAAGCCGGAATGGACGGCTTCGGAAATAACCCCCACCGACCCCATGCTCAAACCCACCACCAGTTTACCTGTGGTTAAACAGGTATTGGATAGGATAGAAAGGCGTGCGACTTTTAACTTTTTATCCAGTACGTTCACGTTTTCCATCGGTAGCCCCCCTGTTAGATATACCTCAGATGGTAAAAATAAAACCCGGGAGACCTCATCTTTTGAGGGTCAGATGAAGTCCCACGGGTAGCTCCGCTGCCTGAACAGGCCCGGCCTTTTTACATTGGCCTGACGGTGACAGTATATCACAGTCTAATTTATAAAGGCAACCTTTGGCCTATCTTTAAATTATTCCGGCAACCAGCCCAGCACCGGCTTGCGGGCGGCTGTCACCTCATCCAGCCTGCGCACGGGGGTGGTATAGGGCGCATTCTTCAGTGTCTCCGGATTGTCCCTGGCCTCTTCCAGAACTTTGACCAAGATGTCTGCGAATTGGTCCAGGATCTCTTTGCTTTCGGTTTCCGTTGGTTCAATCATAATAGCTTCCTCGACAATGAGCGGGAAGTAGACGGTGGGCGGGTGATACCCGTAGTCCAACAGCCGCTTGGCGATGTCCAGGGTTTTGATGCCGCGTTCTTTCAGGTCTTTGGGGGGTGAGGCCACAAACTCGTGCATGCACACCCTCGGGTAAGGAATTCGCAAATGGTTCGACAGCCGCCCCATTAAATAGTTGGCATTTAGTACCGCAAATTCCGATACCTGCTTTAATCCCTGGCCGCCCAGGGCTCGTAGGTAGGTATAAGCCTTCACCACCACACCGAAATTGCCGTAAAAGGCCTTCACCCTGCCAATGGACCGGGGAAGGTTGTAATCCAGCAGGTAGCTGCCTTCCTGTTTAATGACAACCGGTTTGGGTAAAAAGGGCGCCAGTTCCGCCTTGACGCCCACGGGCCCGGCACCGGGACCTCCTCCGCCGTGGGGGGTGCCGAAGGTTTTATGCAGATTCAGGTGTACCACATCAAAGCCCATATCGCCGGGCCGGGCATATCCCATGATGGCATTGAGGTTGGCGCCGTCGTAATACAAAAGCCCGCCCGCCCGGTGCACCAGGTCGGCTATCTCTTTGATTTGATCCTCAAACAGTCCCAGGGTGCTGGGGTTGGTCAGCATCAGCGCCGCCACGTCCGGCCCCAATACTTTCTTTAATGCTTCCAGGTCCACGCCGCCCCGCTCGTCGGATTTGACCTCCACCACCTGGAAGCCGCAGAGGGTGGCGGTGGCCGGGTTGGTGCCGTGGGCGGAGTCCGGTACAATCACCTTGGTGCGACCGATCTCCCCTTTGCTTTCCAGGTAGGCCTTGATAATCAGCATGCCGGTCATCTCACCGTGGGCACCGGCGGCAGGCTGCAGCGTAAAGGCGTCCATACCGGTAATTTCCGCCAAATCCTGCTGGGTCTCATACATCAGTCGCAGGGCGCCCTGGCTCAGTTCCACCGGCTGGTAGGGGTGCAAATTGGCAAAGCCGCTTAAGGCTGCTGCATCCTCCGCCACCTTTGGATTGTATTTCATGGTGCAGGAGCCCAGGGGGTAAAACCCCACATCCACACCAAAATTCATCCGGGAAAGCCTCACAAAGTGGCGTACCGCATCCAATTCACCAACCTCCGGCAGCGGTGGGGCCTGTTCCCTTATAAATTCCTGGGGCAGCAGCTCAGGAAGGGCTGTTGCCGGGACATCATTGGCCGGAAACGCCACGCCCTGGCGTCCGGGCAAACCCAGTTCAAAGATCAGTTTTTCCGTCATGACAGGGCCCCCAATCGATCCGCCAGCAGGTCGATTTCCTGCCGGCTTCTTTTTTCGGTGACGCAGAACAGCATGTGACCGGCCAGTTCAGGATAATACCGGCCCAAATCCAGGCCGCCCAGGATATTATGTTTTAAAAGTTCCCGGTTAATTATATCAGGGGCCACCTTTGTTTTAATGACAAATTCTTTGAATACCGGAGCCTGCCAGGGCAGTTGGTAACCCGGCAGCTGCGACAGCAGATTTCTTGCATAGGCTGTTTTTTGCAGGCATAATTCAGCCACCTGCCGCAAACCCTGCCTGCCCACCAGGCTTAAATAAACCGTGGCCGCCAGGGCGCACAGGGCCTGGTTGGAACAAATGTTGGAAGTGGCCTTGTCCCGGCGGATATGCTGTTCCCGGGCCTGCAGGGTCATCACATAGGCCCTGCGTCCGTCCACATCCACCGTTTGCCCCACGATTCGCCCGGGCATTTTTCTGAGGAATTTTTCCCTGCAGGCCAGAAAGCCTAAATAGGGTCCGCCGTAGGACAGGGGGTTCCCCAGGGACTGCCCCTCCCCCACTACAATATCCGCCCCGCATTGACCCGGTGACTTTAACAGCCCCAGGGCTATGGGATCGGCGCAGACCGCCAGCAGGGCTCCCACCGCGTGGGCGGCCTCCGCCAGCTTTGCCAAATCCTCAACGCTGCCGAAAAAGTTGGGGTACTGCACCAGCAATGCAGCTGTTTTGTTATCTAACAGGCCGGCGGCATCCTCAACCTTTGTCTGCCCCTCCCGGAAGGTGCTTCCGAGATTTCGATGCCGTAACCATATAGATAAGTCCTTACCACTTCCCGGTACTCCGGGTGTACGGTTTTTGCCACCACCACGCGGTCCCGCCGGGTGGCGGCACAGGCCATCAGGGCCGCCTCAGCCAGGGCGCTGGCGCCGTCGTACATGGAGGCGTTGGCCGCATCCATACCGGTGAGGAGACAGATCATGCTTTGATACTCAAAGATGGACTGCAGCACACCCTGGCTGATCTCGGGCTGGTAAGGCGTGTAAGCCGTATAAAATTCCGAGCGGGATAAAATATGTTTTACTGCGCTGGGTATATAATGATCATAGGCGCCGGCGCCTAAAAAGCAGACGGTTTCGTCCACGCCGGTATTGATCCCGGCCAGAGAAGCCATGTGGCGGGACAGTTCCATTTCCGATAAACCGCCCTCCACCTGAAGTTCCCGGTTGAGCCGGACATCCCGGGGAATCTCTTCAAACAGCCTGTCGGTATGCTCAATTCCCAACAAGTCAAGCATTTGCCGGCGTTCTTCTTCTGTATGAGGAATAAATCGCAAAAATACCTACCTTCTTCCCTGGTTATGCTTGTTCTTCCACCATCGCTTTATATTGTTCGGCGCTCATCAATTCATTTAACTGGGACGGGTCGGACATTTCCACCACAACCAGCCAACCCTTCTCATAGGGGTCCTGGTTAATGATTTCCGGGGCATCCACCGGCCCGTCGTTTACCTCTACCACTTTACCGCTGACCGGAGCATACAAATCACTGGCGGTCTTCACAGACTCCACAACACCGAAGGGTTCCTCCGCCTCCAGGGTGTCCCCAACGGAGGGAAGTTCCACAAATACGATGTCCCCCAGGGATTCCTGGGCAAAGTCGGTGATCCCGATGGTGGCGCGATTTCCTTCCACCCTGACCCACTCGTGTTCTTTGCTGTACTTTAATTCAGCCGGTACATTCATACTCTTATACCTCCCGTTTATAAAATGGTTTCTGCACAATGCGAGCTTTTAACGGTTTATTGCGGACCATGACGTCCAGCTCGCCGCCTGTTTTCGCCCATTGCACCGCCACATAAGCCAAACCTAAATTCTTTTCCAGGGTGGGTGCGAAGGTCCCGGAAGTAACCCAACCCACTTCCCGGTCTTCTTTATAAAGGGGATAGCCCTGGCGCGGAATCCCCCGGTCGATCATTTCCAACCCCACCAGCCTGTGGGTGGGACCGGCTTCTTTCTCCTTTAACAGCGCTTCCCTGCCAATAAATTCCGGTTTGTTAAATTTCACCGTCCAGCCCAGGCCGGCCATCAGGGGGAAATTTCATCGGTCAGCTCGTGCCCGTAGAGGGCCAGGCAGGCTTCGAAACGAAGGGTATCCCGGGCACCCAGGCCAACCGGTTTTACTCCTCCCAACTGGCCGGCCGCCAGGATGGCCTGCCAGAGGGCCTCGGCATGCTCCGCCGGAAAATACAATTCAAAACCGTCCTCACCGGTATAGCCGGTGCGGGATACCAGGCACTCGACCCCTTCCACCCGCCCGTAAACAAAGCAGAAGTACTTAATGTCACGGAGGTCAATGGCGGTAATTTTCTGTAAAATCCTTTGGGCTGCCGGCCCCTGCAAAGCTAGCTGGCAGGTTTTCTCAGATACGTTTTCAATGATCACCGATGAAGCTGCCTGACTCTTGACCCAGTCATAATCCTTCTGGATATTGGCGGCATTCACCACCAGCAGGTACTGGTCGTCTTCCAGTTGATATACCAGTAAATCATCGATGGTGCCGCCCTGCGGATTGCACATGGGCGAATAAAGTGCACAACCGGGTTTCAGGCGGGATACATCATTGGTAACAAGTTTTTGAAGGAAATCCCTGGCCCCCTGGCCGGAGATTCGTATTTCACCCATGTGGGAAACATCGAACAGCCCCGCAGCAGATCTCACTGCCTGGTGCTCCTTTAGAATCCCCTCGTACTGGACCGGCATTAACCAGCCCCCGAATTCAACCATTTTGGCCCCTGCTGCCACGTGGACATTGTATAGAGGTGTACGCTTTACTTCCGTCACACCTGCCACCTCCCTGGTACTAGTAGTATGTTCTGGGCAGAAACTGTTTACGCCGCAGTCAAACAGAAAAGGACAGAATTATACCGTTGCTGGTATAACTCTGTCCTTTTAACCTGAGAGATGACTTCCCTTATGAAGCTTCCCCTTTGGTGTCCTGCACCGCCCAAACGGTAGGAGCTCTCCAGAGTCACGTCCGGTCGCAGTCCTTTTGCCTGAGAGTTTAACCGTTTTCCTTCAGCACGAAAAAACCGGTTTGCTCCTTCGGCGCCCCCGAGGGGGTCTCTCCCGCAGCCATCATCCGTTCACTATATTTATTCTATTGACTTATTTTTCTTGCTAACCCTGTAAAATTCCTTTTACTGAAAAAATTTTTTTCCTAAAAATTCTTTTTACCGGCTTTCTTCAACATTTTATGATTGCTAACCTTTCAGCATTCATAAATATTTTTGGTAATCCGGGGTATGATATGACCAGGGTTCATAATAGCTTGCATTTCCCCGGGGGCTATCTAATGATCCGGATCGTTGTTATTTAGTTCTTTGGGTTGCAGCCTGGTTTATTGCGGTACCCTCTCATCCCCATGTGGGTCTGGGATGGATCAGGTTGCTGCCATAACCGGGTTACAGCCATTATGAGCCTGGCAAAAGAGAAACCCTCCCTTGCGGGGGGGGGTTCTTGTTCGGAGGTTATCATGGAATCAAGGGTAAAGATACCGGCAAAGGTTAAAGAACCTGGCAGAGGACAAAGTAAAAAAGAAAAGCAGCCCACGCCTATGGATCTATTAAAGCTAGAAATCGCCGAAGAACTGGGACTGGCCGAAAAGGTTCAAAAAGAAGGTTGGGGCGGTCTGACCTCTGCCGAGTCGGGGCGCATCGGGGGAATTATCACCCAGCGGGCTAAAAAAGGACTGATCGATTTAGATGCTTTAAGGGCGGAAGAATAATCCGGGATCAGGAATAACCGGTGGTAAGGTTTACATATAGGCATAAAATGTAACCTCTATTGAAAGAGAGAGTTGCCTCGTTCAAAAGGCAACTCTCTTTTTCTTATTTAGGTGCTATGATGTTCCTTTACCACGCCGGCACAGCGTGGGCAAAGGGTGGCATGTTCAGCGTCATGACCCACTTCTTCATGGTACATCCAGCAGCGTTCGCACTTGATTCCCTGAGCGGGAGTTACTAGCACCGCCAGGTCCAGGTCCTCCGCTTTGGCCGCTTCCGCCGGCGCTTCAGACAGGGGATGCAGGTTTACCCCGGAGACAATGAACAGGGTGGACAGGTCGCCGGCCATGGGCTTTAACAGCTCTTCAACCTCTCCGGCCACATACAGGTCCGCTTTGGCCTCCAGGCATTGCCGATCACCTTGTTCTGGCGGGCCACTTCCAGGGCCTTTAATACCTCTTTGCGGACGACATGGAATTTATCCCACTTTTTCTCCAGTTCCACATCCAGGTAGTCCATATTCACTTCCGGCATATCCAACATTTGCACACTGGCCAGGCGCTCGCCGGCCACCGGCATGTGCTTGTAGATTTCTTCGGTGGTAAAGGCCAAAACCGGTGTCAGCAGGCGGACCAGCGCATCCAGCACTTCAAAGAGAACCGTTTGAGCGGCCCGGCGCTCCAGGGAGGCCGGCGGCGCAGTGTACAGGCGATCTTTGATGATATCCAGGTAGAAGGCGCTCAGGTCTACCACGCAGTAATTGTGCACCGCATGGTAAACCACGTGGAACTCGTAATTTTCATAGGCCGTTAAAACCTGCTTGATTAATTTATGAAGTTCCATCATGGCCACCCGGTCCAGTTCGGGGAGCTTTTCATAGGCCACCTTATCTTTTACCGGGTCAAAATCATACAGGTTGCTCAGCAGGAATCGGGCTGTGTTCCGAATCTTGCGGTAGGACTCGGTCATCTGCTTTAAAATATTCTGGGACAACGCCAAATCTGCCCGGTAGTCGGCGGAGGAAACCCAGAGACGCAAAATATCGGCGCCCATTTGGCTGCAGATTTTTAACGGATCCACCACATTACCCAGGGATTTGGACATTTTACGCCCCTTCTCATCCACCGTAAAGCCGTGAGTTAACACCGTTTTATAGGGTGGTTTGCCGGTGACGGCCACCGAGGTGGATAAGGAAGAGTTAAACCAGCCCCGGTGCTGGTCGCTGCCTTCCAAGTACAGGTCAGCAGGCCACTGCAGTTCCGGCCACAGCTCCGGCTGGTCCAGCACAGCCAGGTGGCTGGAACCGGAATCAAACCATACGTCCATGGTATCGGTTTCTTTGCGGAATTCTTTCCCCTGGCCGCAGTGGTGGCAGGTCAGACCGGGAGGCGCCAGTTCACTGGCTTCTTTGGCAAACCAGATGTCTGAACCATGTTCCTTAAACAGTTTTTGAATATGGGCAATGGTTTCTTCGGTAATAATTTCTTTGCCGCAGTCATTGCAATAGAGGATGGGGATGGGCACGCCCCAGGTCCGCTGGCGGGATACGCACCAGTCACCCCGGCCTTCCACCATATTGTAAATGCGCTCTTCGCCCCAGGCCGGCACCCACTTAACCGCACGGATGGCCTTTAAAGCCTCCTGGCGGAAACCGTCCACCGAAGCAAACCACTGCTCGGTTGCCCGGAAGAAAACGGGCTGTTTACAGCGCCAGCAGTGGGGATACTGGTGTTTAATTTGACCATGACCCATTAATACATCCTGTTCTTTTAACTCTTCAACGATGGCTTTATTGGCATCCAGGATAAACTGGCCCTGGAATTTACCGCCTTCGGCGGTGAATTTACCCCGGTTGTCCAGGGGAGCCAGCACCGGCAGGCCATATTGTTTCCCCACCAGGAAGTCTTCCTCACCATGTCCCGGCGCGGTGTGCACGGCCCCGGTACCGGCTTCCAGGGTGACGTGCTCACCCAGGATCACAAGGGACTCACGGTCTACAAAGGGATGGCGGCAGACCACCCGTTCCAGCTGTTCACCTTTGTAAGCGGCCAGGATCTCTGCCGTGTCGGCTTCTACCGCCTGCTTAAAGGTTTCCAGCAGTTCTTTGGCCACCACGACCTTCCTGCCTTTTACCTGCGCCAGTACATAGTTAAATTCCGGGTGAACGGCAATGGCCACGTTAGCCGGCAGGGTCCAGGGAGTGGTGGTCCAGATCACCACCGCAGCGTCCTCCGGCAGTACCCCCTTGCCGTCCTTCACCGGGAATCTCACGTAAATAGAAGGAGAAGTTTTATCGGCATATTCCACTTCGGCTTCAGCCAGTGCCGTTTCGCAACTGGCACACCAGTAAACGGGCTTGAGGCCCTTGTAGATATACCCTTTTTTGGCCATTTCTCCGAAAACACGAATTTGTTTAGCCTCGTACTGGGGCAGCAGGGTATAATAGGGGCGTTCCCAATCCCCCCGCACGCCCAGGCGTTGAAACTCTTCGCTTTGAATTTTTGCCCATTCCAGGGCGTAATCCTTGCACTTGGCGCGGAACTCCACCGGACTCACCTGGTGGCGGTTAAGCCCCAGCTGTTTGATGGCCTGCTGCTCAATGGGCAGACCGTGGGTATCCCAGCCCGGGACGTAGGGAGCGTCGTAACCGGCCATGGAGCGGTATTTTACCACCATATCCTTCAAGACCTTGTTCAAGGTGTGTCCCAGGTGGATATGGCCGTTGGCATAGGGAGGACCGTCGTGCAGAATGTACTTGGTCTTTCCCCGGTTCTTCTCTTGAACTTTGTTGTACAGGTCAATCTCTTGCCAGTACTTCAGAATTTCCGGTTCCCGCTGGGGCAAGTTCCCCCGCATGGGAAACTCCGTTTGGGGCAAGTTAAGGGTTTTACTGTAGTCCACTGAAATTTCACTCCTGCCTTTTTCGCTATTTAATGTAAAAATAAAAACCCGCCCCCAAAGGGACGAGCATATTACCCGCGGTACCACCCTCATGAACAGGATTTTTTCCTGAACACTCCGAACACCGTTAACGGCGGCGCACCGGCCAGACCTACTCCCAGGTAAAACAGGTTTCAGCAGGCACCTCCCGGGTGATGTTCAAAGGATGGTCCTGATCCGGATTCCACCAGCCCCGGACTCTCTGTACAGACTCCATCATTTTACTTTCCCGTTCACAGGCGTACGAAATATTTAAATAACAGCAATATTATAATCAAATACGACACGCAGGTCAACAGGGGGTCAGACCCCTTCCTCCAATATCTGCCAAACCGAATTCAAGTGGGGACGGTTCTTGACTTGAATTTAGATACCAAGGACTGTACGGGCCTGGGATTCGTTGATCCCTTTGATGCGAATCAGCTTGTTGCGTCCGCTGTGACCCGACATAATCTCCACGTCGGTTTTGGCAACTCCAAACAGTTGGGCAAAAAATTTGCAGCAGGCCTCGTTGGCGGCGCCGTCCACCGGCGGGGCGGTTAAACGAACCTTGAGGGCTCCTTCCATCTCTCCGGCCAGGCTGTTATGGGAAGCCCTGGGCTGAACCCGCACCTTGATCACAACACCTGTTCCGTCCTGTTTTATTACCAGCAAAATCGTATCACTCTTTTCGTCTTATGGGTCATCCTTTTTAGTCCAGTTGTTAGACTCACGGGCATTTCTATCGGGTCCTGTTGCTAGCGGAATCGTGATTAACAACAAGACCCCTAAGAAATACTCGTAAGGCTAACTACAAAGCCTACGCGCTTTCCTCTTCAGCGGCTTCCAGCTTACCCTCGACCATGGCCAGTTGCGCTTCCAGCAGGGCCTTGAATTTTATCTTGAACACATTGGCCTGCTTCTCCAGCCGGCGGTACTCCTCCAGGATAGCGCCTACCCTTTCGTCGGCCAGTTGAATCATTTCTTCCGCCTTCCGGGCGGCCTCGCTGAGCATCCTTTCGGACTCCTCCTCAGCCTTCTGTTTAACGGTTCTGGCAGCCAGTTCCGCCTGCTCCAGCATAATCTTGGATTCCCGCTCGGCATTGCCGCGCATATCTTCGGCACTCTTCTGGGCCATCACCAGCGTGCGCTGCAGGGCATCTTCCAGGTCCCGGTAATGGACCACACTTTCTTCAGTACGAGCCAACTTCTCCCTTAATTCATGGTTTTCCACATAGAGTTTTTCATAATGTTCCTTCACTTTTTGAATCCAGGTGTCTACCTGCTTCACATCGTATCCCCGCAGGTTTTGGCAAACTCCTTGCTCTGAATCTCCATCGGCGTCAGTACTGACATAGGATACACCCCCGTATGCTGCTTTAAATGATAACGGTACCCGCTACAAGAAACGCCTTACTACGATACCTATTCGGCCGCTTTTTGTGCTTCCTTTAACCTCCGCCACCTCAACCCGGCCCCGGCCCCGCAGGGAAAGTATATCCCCCGGCTGCACCGGGGCGGAGAGGTTTGAACAGGTGTGCCAGTTTAAATTTAATTTCTCGGCTAAAATTTCCCTGGCAATGCGGCTCCTTGAGGTGCCAAAGCCGGCGGCCGCCACCGCATCCAGCCTCAGAGAAGCGACAGTGGTGCTGATCTCTTTTACCTTGACTTCCGGCAACACCAGCTCTTCCGGCCTGATTTCCCGGACATCCACCCGGACCCGGTGCACTTTGGTTAAATTGGCCATCAGGTAGGGCGCCACCTCTTTGACCGCCACAACCTGGCAGCCGGTGTCAGTGACTATCAAATCACCCACCATTTCCCGCTTGATTCCCAACCCCAGCAGGGAGCCCAAAAAGTCCCGGTGAGTCACCTTAACCATTTTAAAATTCCCTTCTACCGCCAGCAGCACCATTTCATAATCAACGGCATCCTCCTCCAGGTAATCGGGAAAAATGGCCGTGCGAACCCTTTCTGCCATGGTATAGCCGCCGCTGGTGGCAAAATCAAGCTCCGGTATTCGTTCCAACATAGAAATGATGAGACCCGTATGGTACGGGTCGTAAAAATTTGTGAGCAGCGGCCGGTGATTTTTCAGGACGTTCTCAACGTTATCCAGTATTTTCGCCAGGACCGCTTTTTCCTCCTGATCCCTCAGGTGACCAATCAAAGCATGCCTGTCCAGCCTCATTTATCTCACCAAACTAAATACAAATTGCTGAATCATGCGCAGTACCAGAAATGCAACGATGGGCGAGATATCAATCATGCCGAGGGGCGGAATAAACCGCCTGAAAATGTTCAAATAGGGATCGGTTGTCTCGTAAAGAAAGCGAGCAATGGGATTGTAAGGATTGTGCGGAAACCAGGACATCAAAATCCTGGCCAGCAGCATCATTTCATAAACCCAAAAGGCCACATTAAGAAAAGCGACTACGTTATTCATGCTTCACCCCGTCATTTATATACTTCTTACTGCGATCTGGCCCAGGAAAAAATACTTTTATCCTTAGTTTCTCTCGTTGCCTCATTGGCTATGTCGATGTTGTTTGGCACAAAGAGAAAAATATTCTGCCCCACCTTTTGCATGTCGCCGCTTAAAGCAAAGGTGGTACCGCTGATAAAATCCACGATGCGCCGGGCCTGTTCAGCTCCGGCTTTTTCCAGGTTGACCACAACGGCTCGCCGGTTTTTCAGGTTATCGGCGATGTTCTGGGCTTCGTCAAAGGACGCCGGTTCACAAACCACCACCCGCAGCTGGCGTCCGGTATGCAGACTTACCACCGGCGCATTTTTTCTTTTTACCTGCTGCAGGGCTTCGGTTTTCTCAGCGGGTTCTTCCTTCACCTGTTCTTCCACCTCTTCAAAACCGATAAAACCAAGTATTTTATCGAACATCCCTATGGCCATACGGATCCCTCCTTTTAATACCGGCTGCCAAAGATTGCCGTACCAATTCGTACCATCGTGGAACCTTCCTCAACGGCAACTTGAAAATCGTTGGTCATGCCCATCGACAGCTGTTCCATCGTGGCACCTGGAATTTCTCTTAACCGGTCCGCCATTTGCTTGAGTCTTCGGAATACCGGCCTGACCTCCTCGGGGTCCTCCACAAAGGGCGCAATGGTCATCAGCTTGGGTGGAAATGCCCGGCAGACCGGCCGCTTCGCTAACAAAGTCGGTCACCTCGTCCACCGGCAGGCCAAACTTGCTTTCCTCCCCGGCCACATTGACCTGAACCAGCACCGGTGTGACCAATCCGGCCTCCTGGGACCTGCGGCTGATTTCCAGTGCCAGCGACCAGCGGTCCAAGGAGTGCAGCAGGGCCACCTTGCCGATGATATATTTAACCTTATTGCTCTGCAGGTGCCCGATCAGGTGCCAGCGGGCCCCTGCCACTGCCGGATATTTATCGCGAAGCTCCTGTACCCGGTTTTCCCCCAGGTCTGCCACACCGGCGGCCACACATTCCCCCGCCCTGGCGGCGGACACGTTTTTGGTCACCGCTATGAGTGTAACGGAGGCAGGGTTTCTGCCAGCCTTTAAGGCACATTGGGCAATTTGCTTTTGAATTAATGCAAGGTTGTCAACAACACTCAAGGTTTTCCCCGCCTTATTTACAGCTTGTCCCCTTCCCGGGCAAAGGTGGGATTGACCACATACAGTATGCCCGGTTGGATGTCTTTTCCCTGGATGGCTACCTGCTCTCCCAGACGCCCGGCAATTTCCACCGGAACCCAGCGCACCAACCCTTTCCACACCAGGTATAAACCATCCTGGTCATCCCTTTGCACCAGGGATTTTTCTTCCACCAGAATGCCTTCCAGCATGGCGGTGGTTAGATGAAAATTTATTTTTCGGTGATGAAGAAGTTCATCCGGATAGTTTTTTACCATGAACAGGATGGCCGGCTGTTTTCCCGTAAAGACCTTATCGATCCTGGCTTCAATAGCCTCATTCTTCCATTTTATCGTAATGCCGGACTTCTTATACAGTTGGATCTGTTTGATTTCTTCCTCTTTGAACAGGCTGTAAATGTATACCGGGGCCAGGTTATCAATAATCTTGGCCACAGGCTGCCCGCTCTCAACCAAACCGGTTTGCACGGGAGGACTGCTATTTTCTATTTTATCCAAAGCAGATATTTCCACAACATCCAGATTACCGGGAACCAGAATCGTTTCCAAGCCATCCATATGATTGCACACCACCCCGCTCACAGGGGCTTTCACCGCATATTGCTTGACCCCGGAGACAGATTCCATGCTGGAAGCGGAGAGAATGCCGAAGGTGGTGCCGGTCTTTACCCGTTCGCCTTCGGGAACCGAAAATTTCATGACGCCCTTCACCGGAGCGTTGACCAGGTATTCCTGTTTAATGAGGATGCCCTGGCCTGCAAAATCCTGTGCGGCAACCCCCGGCTGAAGTGCTTCGATCTTGACAAATTGTTTTAATATAAAGGTTTTTACCCCGCCGGCCAAAAACCAGGAAAAGGTAAAAAAAACAAGACAAAAAAACATAAAAAAGAAGAGGCGACTTTTGTTTAATACCCGTATCTTTCTGTGGCGTCCCGGCCTTTGTTTGATGCCTGTCTCTTCCGTCACGACCACCACCTGCCTTGTTCTTCCAGTAAGAGATTTTCGACAGTTAATCAATAAATTCCTTCGTAAAAAAACGCCCTTTTGGGCGTTTTTTCTTTTTTTAATTTAATTCTTTCCGTTCCCCGGTGGCCTGGTAGACCACAGCCTCACCAATGTTGGTGGCATGGTCGGCGATACGTTCCAGGAACCTGGCCACAAACAGCAGGTAGGTTGCCTGCCCGATGGTTTCCGGATCCCGCTTCATGTGGGCCACCAGGTGTTTAAAGGTCTGGTGGTAGATGTGATCCACTTCGTCGTCGGCTTCACACATCTCCCTGGCCTTTTCCGGGTCGTTGTGAACGTAGGCATCCAGGCCGTCCTTGACCATTTGCTGGGCCAGTTTGGCCATGGCGGTGATGCCAACCAGCGGTTTGATCAGTTTTTGGTCCGCCAGGCACATGGTGACCCTGGCAATATCCACCGAATGGTCCGCCATCCGCTCCAAACTCATGACAATGCGAATGCCCGTAATGAGAATGCGCAGGTCCTTCGCCATGGGCTGCTGGGTGGCGATAATCTTAATAATTTTGTCTTCAATTTGATGGCGTTGTTCATCAACAATGTCATCGCCTTCGATGACTTCTCCGGCCAGAATGGGATCCTGGGTTGCTAACGATTTAACTGCGTTGTAGATGGATTTCTCCACTACACTGGCCATACGCAGGACATCCTGCTGCAGTTCTGCCAAGGCTTTATCAAAGGATTGACGGGTGGCCAAAACCAACGTACCCCCTTATATCATATTTTAAAAATTTTATCCGAAACGACCGGTAATGTAGTCCTCCGTCCGCTTGTCTCTGGGACTGGTAAAGATCAGTTCGGTATTGCCAAATTCAATGAGCTCCCCGTTCAGGAAGAAGGCGGTGCTGTCAGAGACCCGGGCCGCTTGTTGCATGTTGTGGGTTACGATGACAATGGTATAATTATTCTTTAACTCCCGGATTAATTCCTCCACCTTGAGGGTGGAAATGGGGTCAAGGGCAGAGGTGGGTTCGTCCATCAGCAGTACTTCCGGTTCCACCGCCAAAAGCCTGGCAATACAAAGACGCTGCTGCTGACCGCCGGACAGTCCCAGGGCGGTTTTATGCAGCCTGTCCTTTACCTCGTCCCAAAGGGCCGCCGACTTGAGGCTGTTTTCCACAATTTCGTCCAAAACCCGCCGGTCTTTTTGTCCGTGAATCCTGGGTCCATAGGCGACATTGTCATAAACCGTCATAGGGAAAGGGTTTGGCCTCTGGAATACCATACCGACCTCTTGCGTAGCGCCACCACGTCCACCTCGGGTCCATAGAGGTCCTGCCCGTCCAGTAGGACCTGGCCCTCCACCCGAACCCCTTCAATCAAATCGTTCATACGGTTTAACGTCCGTAAGAAGGTGGACTTGCCGCACCCCGAGGGACCGATCAGGCTGTTACTTTTTTCTCCTCTATATCAAGGTTGATATTTGTCAGGGCCTGCAGGTCACGGTAAAACAAGTTTAAATCTCTGACTGTTATCTTGTACGCCACAGCGTTACCTCCTGTCTGAGAAATGAGAAGGGAAAGGTTAAAGGTGAGAAAAATGTTCAATCTCACTTCTCACCTCTCACTTCGCACTCCTCAAAGTGTAACAATCTCATGTTATACGTTTATTGCTGTAATGTTAAAATAACGTTAATAAATTAAATATTGTTGAACCATTAGTCATGCAACGGCAGGGTAAAGCTGAATGTGCTTCCTTCCTGGTCACTTTCTGCCCGGATCTTGCCGCCGTGGGCCTCAATGATATGTTTGGAGATGGACAGCCCCAGCCCGGTGCCGCCCATGTCCCTGCTCCTGGCTTTGTCCACCCTGTAAAATCGCTCAAACACCCGGGGCAAACTCTCGGGCGGAATGCCAATGCCGGTATCTGAGACAGCCACAGTTACTTCTTCCTGGCTGTAGGTTACCTCAATCCCAACTTTGCCCCCGGGCAGCGTATATTTAATCGCATTGTCCACCAGGTTTACCAGCACCTGGGACAGAAACCCCTGGTCCCCCGGTACCGGGAGCATCTCCTGGGGAAGCGCTGTGGTCAGTTCGATGTTCTTGTCCGTCGCCCGGGCCTCAAACATTTTGACGGTATTGTTGATGACCTCAGCCAAATCAACCGGCTGCTTATTGAGTTTGGTGCGCCGGTCCTCCAGGCGGGACAGCTTCAGCAGGTCGTCAATTAAGTTGGCCAGACGCTTGCCCTCTGCATTAATAATTTCTAAAAAGTTTTTGGCAAGGGTGGGATCTTCGATGGCCCCGTCCAGCAGAGTCTCCACAAATCCATTGATGGATGTGAGGGGAGTCCGCAGTTCATGAGAAACGTTGGCCACAAATTCCGAGCGCATTCTTTCCAGTTTACGCCGCTCGGTAACATCCGTCAGCAAACCAACCACGCCCATTCTTTCCTCATGGCTTCCTTTTAACGGGGAAATATGAACCCGGAAGAGCCGGGGTTCGGGGGTAAGCACCTGCAGTTCGTTGTTTAACACCGGCTGCATGCTGTTCAGAGCCCGGATAAAATGTTCCTCCAGTTCGTGGTTGCGGATGACCTTAATTAATTGATTACCGGCCCATTCTTCCTCTTTAATTTTAAAAATGCCTTCCACCACCGGGTTTATTAGAATCACCCGGCCGTACTTGTCCAGGGCAATCACCCCGTCCGCCATGCTGTTTAAAATGGCGCGGGCGCGGTTTCGTTCTTCCGTAATGACGAATAAGTTCTTTCGCAGTTCCCGGGCCATATAGTTGATGCTCCAGGCCAGGTCATCCAGCTCTTCTTCCCCCTTGACCCGGATTTCGGTATCCAGGATGCCCCCGGCCATTTCCTGGGCCACCAGGGTAATTTGTTCCACCGGGGTGATCAACCGCCGGTTGGTGAGCCAGGCCATGACCACCGTTGCCCAGAAGGACCCCAGCAGTACCGTCAGCATGTCTACAATTCCCAGGGATTTTAAGAACGATAACGCAATAAAAACTAAAAAAAGAAAAGCATAGCTGCCAATGGTCCGCCGCCGAATCCCTTTTAGCACCTTACGCCTAGACCTCCTTAAAGCGGTAGCCTACCCCCCGTACCGTCTCAATAAATTGCGGGGCATCGGGAATTTGCTCCAACTTCTGGCGGATATGGCGAATGTGTACATCCACCGTCCTGGAATCGCCGGCAAAATCATAGCCCCAAATTTGCTCCAGTAAAAAGTCCCGGGTAAAAACCTTGCCGGGATTGCGGGCCAGGTAACGCAATAACTCAAACTCCTTCGGGGTAAGGTCCTGCTTGACCCCGTTATAAGATACAATAAAGCGGTCCTGATCAATGACCAGTTTACCCACCGTAATTCTGCCGGGCTGCTCGCTGACCTGCGCCTCCGCCGTCTGGCGGCGCAGGCGGGCCTTTATCCTGGCCACCAATTCCCGGGGGCTGAAGGGCTTGGTAATATAGTCGTCCGCCCCCATCTCCAGTCCCAGCACCTTGTCCAATTCTTCTGTACGGGCACTGAGCATAATGATGGGGATGGAACGGGTACCCGGGCTCTGGTGCAGGTTGCGGCAAACCGTTAACCCGTCCTGTTCCGGCAGCATAATATCCAAAACAATCAAATCAGGGTTTTCACTTTTGGCGATTTCCATGGCGGTATTTCCGTCCCCGGCCTGTAGGACCTGGAAACCCTCCCTTTCCAGGTTGAACTTGACCAGCTCACGAATGGGTTGTTCATCATCGACGATCAAAATCTTGGGCAAGGCGTGCACCCCCTGTTTTGTGCTCATTCCTTTATCATAATTAAAGATGCCATGCGTCCGGTTTTTCCTTGTTCCACCCGGTAGGAAAAAAACAAGTCGGTTCGGCAGGCCGTACACAAACGTGCTGCGGTGATATGTTCCGGTTTAATCCCTGCATCCAGCAAAACTTTCCGGTTGGTTTCCCATAAATCCAGCAGCCAGCGGTCGGGTCCCGCAGGCTTTAGCAGTTCCTGCCAGTCAGGAAAGCCTTTGGCCAAAGCCTGCTGTACCGGCATATCCACCTGGTAGCAGCAGGGGCCGATGGACGGACCAATGCCTGCCAGGATGTTTCCGGGGTGACAGCCATAGGCTTCCATCATCCTGGCAACGGTTTCACCGGCGATGCGCCGGACAGTGCCCCGCCAGCCCGCATGGGCCAAGCCGATGCAGGTCTTGACCGGGTCGTAAAGGAGGATGGGGACACAGTCCGCATAATAACTGGAAAGCGGTAGGCCGGGCCTATCGGTAATCAGGCATCGGTGTCCGGGATCGCGGTGTCATAGTCCAGGGCACCCCGGCCCCGGTGTTCCGGACCCACCACCTCCACCCTGCTGCCATGCACCTGCATAGCAGCCACCAGGTCCGCCGGGTTGATGTCAAGGGCCGCACAGGCCACCGCCCGGTTGGCCCGGACGTGATCCGGGTGATCCCCCACGTGCAGGGCCATGTTCAGGGTATGGTAAGGGAAGGAGCTGACGCCGCCCCTGCGGGTGGTAAAACCGTGGGTTATGCTGCCGCTTTCGGCAAAGGAATCAAATTGAATATACTGAAAGTCTCCCTTTTGTTCAATGCGAATCCCCTGCATCCGGCACCTCCGTTTAGGCTAACTTGGATTGGACCTCCTCCTGGATGGCTTCATTCATTTGAGCCTCCAGTTCGGCCAGTTGGCGAAGCAGTACGGAGTATTTGGCGGGGGACAGATCACCCTGCATGACTCGCTGCATTTTTTCCGTAATACTCTGCCAGGTGTCCACAAAAATCTGCGGTACCCGCTGTTGAACAGGAGAAGTCAACTGGATCTTCTCCAGCCAGTGGGGCACACAGGCGTTAATACCCTCCGCTTTCAGCAAGCTCTCAAAGTTTGCGGCTGCCTTTGTTTCCCCGTGTACAATAAACACCTGCTTTAAGCTGCTGGAAAATTGCTTAATCCAATTCAACAGGGCGTCCTGGTCAGCATGGGCGGAGTACCCGTCGATATTGCGGATTTCCGCCTTTACCACCACTTCCTCCCCGTGAATGCGTACGGTTTTTTCGCCCGAGAGAATCCGCCGTCCCAGAGTTCCTTCGGCCTGGTAGCCCACAAACAAAACGGTGCTTTCCGGGCGCCAGAGGTTGTGGCGCAGGTGGTGTTTAATCCGGCCGGCATCGCACATGCCGCTGGCGGAAATAATGATGGCCCTGCCGTTCATAAAGTTTAACTCCCGGGATTCCTCCATGGTCAACGTGGTCCTGATATTGGACATCTCCAGGGGGCTTAACCCTCTGGAGATCAGTTCCTGGGTCTCCATGTTACAGATATCACAGTTTTTATGGAAAATCTCGGTGGCTTTGATGGCCATTGGGCTGTCGATATAGACCGGCAGTTCCGGAATGGCCTTTTGCATTCTTAACAAGTTGATGCTGTAAAGGATATCCTGGGTACGACCTGCGGCAAAGGACGGGATAATTAATTTACCACCTTTGTGGTAGGTATCCACGATGGCCTGCCGCAGCAGTTCCAGTTTGTCTTGCACATTCCGGTGCAGGCGGTTGCCGTAGGTGGATTCCATAATGACATAATCCGCTTCGGCAATAAAGGTCGGGTCTTTGATGAAGGGCTGGTCACTGTTGCCGATATCCCCGGAGAAGACCAGCTTGGTCTCTTTGCCGTTTTCCCGGACCCACATTTCAATGATGGAGGACCCTAAAATATGCCCGGCATCCCGAAAACAGATTTTTACATCGGGACTGACGGGGATCATCTCGTTGTAATTTGCCCGTTCAAAATACTTCAATGCATCGGCGCCGTCATCCGCGGTATAAATGGGTTCAATCAGCTTACGCCCCTGACGGCGGTATTTACGGTTCTTCCTTTCAACTTCCATCTCTTGAATGTGCCCGCAATCCGGCAGCAGTATTTCACACAAATCCACCGTGGCGGAAGTGGCAATGACCCGGCCCTTAAAACCGTGCTTGATAAACTTGGGCAGCAGTCCGCTGTGGTCAATATGAGCATGGGTTAACAGGACATAATCCACACTGGACGGGGCAATGGGAAAGTTGCGGTAGTTGCGCTCTTTAATTTCTTTAGACCCCTGGAATAACCCGCAGTCCACCAGCAGGCGGGTAGATCCTGTATCCACTAAAAAGCAAGAACCGGTAACGGTTTGGGCAGCTCCTAAAAACTGAATGTACATAAAAAAACCTCCCCGCTCTATTACTGTACTAACTATTTCTTGCAAATATGATGAAAACCTTTATTTTCTTACAAAATTCTTTATAATTCGTATGATTCGACCTTGCAGCAGCTCGTCCTTTGCCTTGCACTTCCCCTTTATTACTAATATAACCGGATTGTCTTCCTCGAAGTAACAGGGGGCCTTGACAATTCTCAAAAGGTGGTTTTAACTAAGAATTGTGGTCATACTTTCGAGAATGGAGGTGCCATGATCATGCCTATCTATGAATTCCGCTGCGGCAAGTGCGATCACAAATTTCAAAAACTCTGTGACATGGGGGAAGAAGGCCAAAACCTGACCTGCCCCGCCTGCCAGGCCCCCGGCCCCGGCAGGGTGATGTCCGGTTTTATCCTCAATAATCCCGGTGCGCTGGCCGGTAGCCGGGGAGACAGCTGCAAAGGCTGCACTTCCAGCAATTGCAGTGCCTGTAAACATTAATCCCCAGGGGGTTTTTAACACCCCTGGGGATTTTTCTTACAGACTCAGGCAGCGGAATTCGGCGCTGTCTATGCGAATGCGGCTGCGGTTTGTGGTACGAGGGGTAAAGGTAAAGCGCAGCTCAGCGGTCACCGCTGTTGCGGGCACCCGACCGGTGGTGAAGGTAAACAGTTCGTAAACTTCATCTTCGATCAGGGCCGGCGAGAAGGGTCCCTGGGGCGCCACTCCTACTACTGTGCCGGCCCGGTTGCGGAAGAAGACCTGGACGCCGAAGGTGAAGTTGCCCATCCTGGAACCCTCCACGTCCTCGGCAACCCGGAAGCTGACCCGGTTATTGCTGCCCGGAGCGATGGGGAATGTCTGGGACAGGGTGGCCGGTTCATCCGGAATGTTCCCCATTTCCACCGCAAATCTACCGGTGAAAGCAACGGTGGAGCGGCGTACATTGGTGGCGACCCAATCCCGCGGCTGGGTGGCGCTGGTCCAGCTTTCAAAATTGGGGTTCCGTAGCAGGTTTTCGCCGGTGCACTCAACGGGCGGTACAGTGGGAGTAGGAGTAGGAATAACGCCCCTTTCAATTCTAAATCCAATACGAATGGGTACGTCTCTAAATCCCTGCGCTACGTTAAAAGCTTCCAGGATAAAGTTTCCGGGACTGACCTGGTTACCCAGGTTGTTGATTTGATCCCAGGTGAAACCGTAAATGGCAAATTGATTCGGACGAATGGTAATGGTGGCGGTTACCTGGGTAAAGAACCTGCCCCGGGAATAGCGCCATATCTCCACATTGTCAGCAGCCCTGCGCACAACCAGTTCAAACCGCTGACCTGTGGTGTACCTCAACACAATGGGCCGGTTTGTTACATTGACTTTGAACAACCTGATTTGCACCGGTTCACCCAAACGGTAAGTACTACTGTTTAACACCAGAATATATAACAAGCCGCCAACCAACCGCACTGAAAATGGTGCACCGGTCAGCCCTTGATTTCTCAGTACAGCATCAATGATGGATCTGTACCGCCGGATGAGTTCTTCCTGGCCGGCGGGAGTGGGAGTGGTAGTAGGGGTCACTGTATCCGGTACCGTGATCTGCTGTCCCACAAAGATTTCATTAATATTTGCGATTTGAGGATTTAATCGTTGGAGTTCCGCAACCGTCGTATTAAAGCACCGGGCAATTCTGGAAAGGGTATCCCCTGGTTGAACAATATATACGGCCATCTCTGTCCCTTCCTTTCGTCAAATAGTCTTATGACATCTTATGAAGGAAAGAGCCAGGAGGTTACGGCAGGAACGCCGGGCTCTTTTTTCAGGAAAGCCCCCATTCGCCTGGCGGTGCAGGCCAGCATGTTGACAGTCAGCAAGGCGCTTAAAGCCCAGGGTGAAACAAAAATCCCCGTGTTAAATGTACCCGGGACAGACCAGTAACGCATTTCCTGCCGGGAGGCCTGCCGCCAGTCTTTGCCCCTTTCAAAAAGTTGTTTTAAAGTGAATGTGGTGTATTGCGGTGACAATTCCAACAATAGCGGCTTTTACCCGATGGTGTTTCGTTGGTTGTGCTGAGCACGGTTTGATGGCAGCGGTAGCAATTTTTCTGTGTCACCACCCCTATCCCCATGATTGCCATATTTTTCTCCTTCCATTACAATGAAAACAACCATAGACAAAAATTTACCGGGTAAAATATAAAAAAATCTTTGAGGTGCAGTATGTATAAAGAACTAAGCCAGTATTATGACGACATTTTTCCGGCAGGAGAAGGACAACTGAAATTTTTCCGGCAGGTCTTTGGTGACCTTGGGGCCAGCAGGGTATTGGACCTGGCCTGCGGTTCGGGTAATTACGCTCTGGAGTTTGCCAGGTGGGGCCTTAGTGTGGTGGGCGTGGATTACGAGCAGGAAATGATTAAAATGGCCCGGGAAAAGGCCCGCAGGGAAGGACTGGCCGTTGACTTCCGTACCGGGGACATGAGAAACCTGGAAGATATCGATGGTAAATTTGATGCGGTGATCTGTATCGGCAATTCACTGGTCCACCTGCTGACGGACAAAGACATTGTCACCGCCCTTACCCAAATGAAAGAACGCCTTTACCACGGGGGCACACTGATTCTTCAGACGATCAATTACGACCGCATTTTAAAAGGCAGTATCACTCAACTGCCCGATATTGTGAATAACCAGGCGGGAATCATTTTTACCCGGCAGTATGATTTCCGGCCCGACGGCTTGATCGACTTCAAAACCACCCTGATCAAAAACGGCAGTGACGGCAGCCAG
The DNA here is from genome assembly GCF_002607855.1 of Desulforamulus profundi. Next base: position 103,364 of record NZ_AWQQ01000042.1, on the reverse strand, counting down.
CGCAGTCTGGGCAGCGGTCAGGTTCCCCTGCGCCCCATAACCAAGGCGGAGTTGGAGAATTTTTTACATGCCGCCGGTTTTGATGACATAGAAATTTTCGGTGGGTTTAACCGGAAGCCCCATGCTGGGACAGCCAGTCCACGGTCATCCAGACCGTCCGCAGGAGGTCCTGCAAGTTAAATCAGTAGGGGGTGTGGGTATTGGGAAGTAATTTGGAATATCTACTGAGGATTCCGCTTTTTTACGGTTTGCCGGAAGAGCAACTGCAGGAAATCTCCAACCTGCTGCTGGAGCGCAGTTACCAAAAGGGACGTTTTATCTTTATGGAGGGCGAACCCGGGGAAGCGCTCTACATTTTAAAATCCGGTTTAATTAAACTGACCAAGCGGTTGGAAGACGGCCGGGAACACATCCTGCATTTTGTGAACCCCGGTGAAGTCTTTGCGGAAGTGGTTCTTTTCGACGGCGGAGATTACCCCGCCACCGCTGAAGTACAGGAAGACAGCGTGGTGGGGGTGCTGCGCAACCAGGACATTGAAAGGCTGATCAGTCAAAACCCCAGTATGGCTTTGGGAATGCTGCACATCATGTCCCGGCGCCTGCGAACCGCCCAGGAAAAGGTGATGAATTTGGCCCTGCATGATACCGCTCGCCGGCTGGCCTTTGCCCTGATTAAAATGGCCGAAGAACATGGCATTAAAAAACCCGGGGGCATCCTGATTAACTTCAACCTTACCAACCAGGAACTGGCCAACCTCACCGGCAGTTCCCGGGAAACCATCAACCGGATGTTAAACAGTTTTAAACGGGCTGGCGCTATTGACGTGGACCGGCAGCAAATCATGGTCCTGGACAAAGGAAAACTGGAAGATTTATTGAGATAACAAAAGCATCGCGTCAAAACACGGTGCTTTTAAATGACCCTCCTTGAATTCAAGCCGGGGGGAATGGCCAGCAGGACGGCGCCAATCACCTCATCTTTGGCGGCCCCCGCTTCTTTGGCCAGCTTGATATGCCCCGTTAAAGCATCCTGATTGCGGATGGCCGCGGCTATTCCTATGGCCACCAGGTTGGCGGTTTTCACGTCCAGCGTGGCGTTTGCCAAAACGGCCTGTCGTAAGTTGCCAATGGCTGCGGCCACTTCAGGTTTTTCTTCCCGTAATCTCTCCAGCACCTTTAGTAAATCCATCTTCAGCCCTCCCATTGGTAAAGATATACTGATACAAAAAGAGGTGTTTCCTTGGAGACACCTCTTAAAAAGCTCACTTTATGGATTGCAAGCGCCGCTCAGGGCCAGCTTGACCTGAACCTCTCCCAGGCTGTCCAGTTTGCCGACCATTTCATTGACCAGCGCAACGTCACCGTCCACCACAATGGTAATCACGTATTTATTCTTTTCCCGGTAAGGCAGACCAACCCGGCCCACAATCAAATCCCCATACTCCGTAAGAATACCATTGACCTTTGGGGCCAGCTTCTCACGATCCTCCACAACAATGACCACGCCGCCTACACTGTTTTCCATCATAAAACCCCCTTGTTAAATTCTTAAGGGGTTAATTGGCTGTTAATGATCAAAAACCTTTTTCGGAAAAGTTACATTTTTATGACATCTTGTCTTAGTCTCAAACAAACCCTAATTTTTCTTTTTGATGAAACGGGTGTAATAAAGATATGTAAAGGATAGGGCAGCCACCGCCAGGGTTGCCAGCAAGGTAATAACGTTTTTATCCATAGTATTTCCCATCACCCTCCTTTTAAGGGAAAGTATCACCAAAAGGATCTGAAATTACCCTGAAAACAAAAAGACTCGGCAAAAGCCGAGCTAGACAAAAAATAAAAAGGCGGGTGTGCTATGCACATGGTCAATTATATGACAATGTACGACAAATGTCGAGATATATTTTGGTTTTGTTTTTATTTTTATTTCTTCCTTTCTATTCTGTCCAATAAAGCGCCCAATCTCTCCCCGGGGCGTCCTTTCCCCTTGCGGCTCATGCTGGGGGCAAAGCCGTTTTCACAAAGCAGAGCCTGATAGGCATGACTGGCATATTGAACGAACCCCACGGTCAGAATGATGGATCAATCCTTCGAAAGGGCGCTCCCGACCGATCGCCTGCTCCAAGACTCGCTACCGGTGGTTGGCTAGACCTTACCGGGCGGGATTCGCACCCGCTATATGACGCGCCCTTGCTCGGTCGCACTGCCTGGCACCCATGTCCCATTTACTGAATTTGTGGAGGGTCGTAGAAGAAAACTGGTTTTTATTCATGGTAAAAGGATCCTTTCCACGGCCTTAAATATCGGGCGAGTAACTGTTTCAATGCCCTTTGTAACATTCGGTATGGGCAGTTGCAAAACTTGACCCAGACTTAAAGTGATTCCAAGGGCAATCAAAACAAAGAAAATTACTATTTCGCGGTAAATTTTTTGTTTAATTAACCTGGGCAGCTCTATGGCGACGATAACCGCAAAGCCGGTTAAAATCAGCAAAACATCTAACAGCATTCTCAACCATCCTGTCTCAAAGGGTTTGAGTTTTAAATGCAATTATTTAATGAACCAAAAGCGGTGGCTGGACGATCATCCCCATGCGTCGAATGTGGGCAACTACCTGGACACGTACCTCAATGCCCGTAAAAATTTCCGGCCAGTCTTTCTTAATTTTCTTCCATTCCCGGGGGAATTTACGTCGGAACGCTTCTCCGAAACCGAAGGCGTCGGAGCCCAATTCCTGTGCTTTGTAAACGGCAGCCATTACTTCATTACCTATAGCCGCGGCGTGCAAACGGTCCAGTTCTTTAATTACCTCCGGTTTAGAGACATCAAGGGGTCCTTCCACTTCAACAAGGTTACCTTCTTCCTGGATTTTTACCGTCATAATAATTCCCTCTTCTGTAATTTCCGGTTCAATCTTAGCATTGGCACGTATAATTTCTACGGTAACCTTTTTACCCTCCTGGCCGGGGCAAGGGAAAACAATTTGCCCTCCTCTCACCTCGTTGAGTACCCATAAAAGTCCGCGAGTTTCGGTTTCATCAAGAAACCCCGCCATACGGTCATTACGGAAGAGGGCGGCCCCGGTAAGCCGGATGGTTGAGGACGGTTCGGGAGCTGCCTTTTCACCCTCCTTGACTTGTGCCGTAGGGTTAGAAGCCACTTCAATTACACCTGCATAAGGTTCCTGTCCTTCCAGGCTAAGAGATTCCAGAAACCGGGATAGAGGAACAGGTGCAAACCTGGAAGTTTGTCCCCGCCAGCGTATGATGTCATCTATACGGAGCGCCGGTAAAATAGCATGGGGGTTAGGAGTATCGAGTATTTTGGCCGGTTCTCCGCGGGCAACGAAGACCATTGTTAAACCACGCCGGATCTCTACACTGCGTTTTAAAAAGTCGAGTACATCATATACACCTTTTTCAGCCATTGCTTCACTGAAGATAAGGGTACGATTCTGGGCAAAAAACAGCCGCCGGGATGATTCATGGGAAATCTCCCGCAGCGCATCAAAAATCGTGGGGCCGGTTCCCTCATAGTTGCGGTAAGGCTTGGCAGCAATACTGGCCCCGGGTGTAACTCCTCCCCGCGCTCCACCTCCGAGTACACGCGGATTTGGTACCTGGGCAATGATCCGGATCTGCTCCTGAGGGCCCCTATCGATGGCCATAGCCATAACATAACCGAGATCCTCTACTTCCCGCATATCCCAGCAACCGGCGGTTAAGCAAATAAGTAAAACCAGTATAATCAACCTGATGCGGCGTTTCAAGATCTTCCCCCCTGAGGGCGCCGGTCTGGCGGTTCAGGCTTAAGACCGGGCACCTGCCGTTTCCGGTTGCTTTTGGAAAGTTCTGTGGGACGCCTGCGCATCATCCATATCGGTGCTCTGATAAAAACATCTTTCCAGTCGTCAGGGTGAAAAGGGGTTAATCCGGCCAGGTAAGGTAATCCAAAGGAACGCATCCCGGCGAAATGGATCAAGATGGCAAGCACTCCTGCGGCCACGCCAAAAAGGCCCAGCAAGCCGGCCAGGAACATCATTGGAAAGCGCAAAATGCGGATGGAAATGGCCAGATCAAAGGAGGGCGAGAGAAAGGAGGAAATCCCCGTTAAGGCCACCACAATCACCATCAGCGGCGATACTACACCTGCCGTTACCGCTGCTTCACCGATTACCAGCGCCCCGACAATGCTTACTGCCTGACCTACCGCCCGGGGCAGACGCACACCGGCTTCCCTTAAAACTTCGAAGGCAATTTCCATGATCAGTGCTTCCACCACGGCAGGAAAAGGCACTCCCTCACGTGCGGCAACGATGCTTAAAAGAAGCCCGGTGGGAATCATTTCCTGATGGAAGGTGGTCACAGCCACATATACGGACGGGAGGAGAAGGGAAACGGCGAAAGCGCTCCAGCGCAAAAGGCGAATGAAAACGCCCAGGACAAAGTGGTGGTAAAAATCCTCCGAGCTCTGCATGAGGGCTACGAATTCACCCGGCACAATCAGGACAAAAGGTGTGTTTTCAGTGAGTACGGCTACCCGTCCTTCAAGCATGTTGGCAGCCACCCGGTCCGGCCGTTCGGTAGTAATGGCCTGCGGGAAAAAGGAAAGTGGATGATCCCGCAGCATTTCCTCCAGGTAATTTGATTCGAGAATACCGTCGATATCGATACGCTGAAGCCTCTCCCTGACTTCGGCAACCAGTTCCGGCGCAGCCAGGCCCCTGACGTATCCCACCACAACCTGCGTGTGGCTGATCCGGCCGAGGACCATGCTTTCCAGTACCAGGTTCGGCGTCTTGAGCCGCCGTCGCAGAAGGGTAATGTTGGTATGCAAAGCTTCGGTAAATCCCTCCCGGGGCCCCGTACCACCGCTTCTGTCATCGGTTCTTCCGGAACACGGGTTTTAAACCCGGCGGCCTCCAGCGCCAGGCCCCTCGATTCACCGTCCACTAAAAGAACGACAGAGCCTTCCAGAACTTGATCGATTACGTCGTGCAGGTTAACGCACTTTCTGACCACGTCCACGGGAAGGGCAACACGTAAAATTTGATCCAGGAAGGAACCCTGCGCCGGTTTAAATGGCCTGTAATGGATCATTAACGGTTTGAGCAGGTTTTCGTTTAAAAGTACCCGTTCTACCATACCCTCCAGGAAAATTACCGCCGCTTCCGCGATGCCGCCTCCTATTTCAAACTGCCGGATAATGAAATCCGGACAAACACCGGATATTCCCTTCAGGCGCTTAATGTTGGCTGCCAGGTCCGCCTCGATGGGAATACGCTCCAGATCGTACTTTTCCACAGTAGTTTGATGAACCCAGTCCATGTCATCCGGGCAGATGTTTTTTCCTGCGGTCTTACATGCATAATTCCGGATCAAATGGTGCAGCTTTTTTACAATACGCTTTCGCACAGAAAGAACACCCTCCTTTTTTATAACTCCGCAAGTAATGGTCATGTTTTCCTGGTGGAAATATTGCGAATGACGGCGATGATTAAAAGAAAAACGGTGATTATAAAATTGACAAAGATAATGGTTAAGGGAAATACTTCTCCGGAAAAAGCAAACAACTCGGTAATATTCTTCCAGGCCTGTACCGCCAGCGCTATCATTATGGCCATGGAGGGTAAGATTAACGGGCGATAGTCTTTGACGTTGAGCCACTGCGCCAGGGCAAGCACTCCGGCGAAAAAGAAAGTGGTTAACTTAATCAACATACCCGCCACCCAGATCATCATGAAAAGAGCATCCTGCCGTTCCAGAATCGGTAGCGCCTCTAATTTAATCCGCCGGGCCACATTGAAGGTGGGGAAAAGAAAGGAGGCTGCTTCCGTCGGGCCTAATAATCCAATTGCTCCGATAATTACCATCTCTATGGCTATAAAAAGGATTAGCATGGCCAGGAGGCTGGTCTTAAGCACCTTTTCTTTATTATTTATAAATGGGTAGAGCATCAGGATCACTGCGGTTTCCCCAAACCATGCACCTGGTGAAATTGCTCCCAGCAATACTGGGTTAAACCCGTTCTCTAGGACAGGAAGAAAACGCCATATTTTAATATCTTTGACAATTAATAAAACTATTAATGCCATCGTTGCCAGCACTACCGTCAGAACAACAGAGCTCATCCGGCAGATCACTTCTAGCCCGCCATAAGCCGCATAGACGGTAAGCAGAGAAAGAACAAGCATAAAAACAATAGAAGGCGTAAGCGGCATATAGGAGGAGGACATCAGGGCGGTAAATTGCTGCAGTACGAAATAACCAACGTAGAAGAAATAGAAGAGATAAATAAATCCCACCACCTTGCCCGGCACCTTACCGAGAATGAGTGGTGCATACTGCACAACCGACGTATTCGGGAAACGCCGGGCCAGGCTGACGGCTGTATAAACCTGAAGACAGCCAAAAAACAGGCTATGATTCCGGAGATCCAGGCATCCTGCTTTGCGTACTTTGCTGTAATAGCCGGGACGAATAAGACGGCTGTTGCCAAAACAATGCTCACCTGATATACCATAGCCTGGTAAGCCGAAATTTTTCCTTCCTCCCGCATTGGTTCCACTTCCCCTGAGCCTGACCTGGATTTTCTTCAGCCACCATTATGCCGGCTGCGAATATCCAGCGAATTTTAGAAAAACCGCCTTTACAGAGAGCAGCGGCGATAATGTATCTGGTCTAAAAGTTTCGTATCGCCCTTGCTGAATATTTATTCTTACTCTTACACCGCTATTTATGCATATCGGAGCCAAAAAACATTTTATGGACAACGACAGGATACCCACATGCGTCCTGTTAGAAGGAAACAAAATTTATGCTAAAAAAGTGACCTTTTTCATTGTACTGTGATATAGGTCGCTTTCATTTTAGCTTATTCACTGTAGAATAAAGTCAGTGGTAAATTAAACTAGTTCATAAAAGAAGTGACATGGCAGAAAGTTCGTGTAATTGTAAGAATGTTCATAATTTTATAAGCAGGAATGATGTTATACAAGGAAAAATTATGAAGAGAATCTGTTTCATAATCTATTCAGTATGTTATAGGTTGATAATCAGGTTTAACAGTAAAGACGTCCGTTCAACCTTTCATTTACCAGGTTGACAGGACGCCTTTTTTCGCTAAAATATGGTTTTTAAACAAGCTCGCTTTTACTACCGGCCTAGTCAGGCCTGATAGCCGGTACGGGCGGCTGCCATTCCACCACCATGCCCGCTTGCCGGCTTTTCGGTATATCAATGAGCCGCTGGTTGGCAGAACCCCTGAAAACCAGTGCCAGGTCCTTTTTATCCTGTTCAAAGGGACCGTCCACCAGGACATCCACCAGGTCCAACACCGGCAGGTCTTTTACTTCCTCGTATTTATAGCCGGTGTACAGCCAGATTTCCAGCCCGGGAAATTCTTTCTTTAACCGGTCAGCCAATCTCCAGACAGCCTCCGGCTGCATCAACGGATCCCCGCCGGAGAAGGTAATGCCCTGGGTAATGGGAGAAATCGTAGCCGTGATTTCCTTCAGGGCTTCCTCAACGGTCACTTCCCTGCCGCCGCCGGCATCCAGCAGCTCTTGATTATGGCAGCCCGGACAGCGGCGGGGGCATCCCTGCAGGAACACCACCGTTCGGAGTCCCGGACCGTCCACCACGCTATTGGCCGTAATGCCTCCCAGGCGAAGCTGGTTACTCAAGAATCCTCATCTCCATCTCCGGTGTTCTACTAACCCCTTGGATCAAAACCCGAATGAACGGTCCGGTCCTTCAGCTCAGCCACCTTGGCATCGTTAAACCGCTCAACGGTGCTGAGGTAGCCGGTGATACGGCGAACCCGGCGAATCTCGGGGGATTCGCAGCGCGGGCAGCTGTCCTGGTTGATGACACCGGTCACACTGCAGGAGGTGCAGTAATCCACCGGAAAGTTGATGGCCGCATAGCCCATGTCGCTGGCCCGCATATGCTTGAGAATGGCCTGTACTGCCTGGGGATTGTGCAGCGGCGGCGAAGCATTTCAATGTAACTGATGTGCCCGGCATTGCAGTACTTATGATAAGGACCTTCCAGAGAAATCTTTTCAAAGATGCCGACGGGATAGCCAACGGGCACGTGGAAGGAGTTGGTATAGTAAGCTTTATCGGTAACGCCGGGGATAATACCAAACTCTTTGCGATCCACCTTAGCAAACCTGCCGGATACACTTTCTGCCGGGGTCGCCAGCAGGGTATAGTTCAGGTCATACTGCTCGCCGGCCTCATCGACCTTGCGGCGCAGGTAAGAAACGATTTCCAGCCCCAGCGCCTGGGCTTCCTCACTTTGACCGTGATGTTGGCCGGTCAGCGCCACCAGGCTTCGGCCAGGCCAATGAAGCCGGGTGACAGGGTGCCGTGTTTAATAACATCTTCAATGGCATCCTCCGGTTTGAGTCCCTGGGAACCCATGTACAGGCCCTGCCCCATGACAAAGGCATATCTCTCACTTTTAGTTTGGCTTGAACCCGGAAGCGATGATACAACTGGCGGCAGGTTAAATCCAGGGTTTCATCCAATAACCGGTAAAACTTATCGAGGTTGCGTTCTGCCTTAATGGCAATCCTGGGTAAATTGATGGTGGTAAAGGATAAGTTCCCCCGCCCGTCGGTGACCGCGGGACCTTTGCGGTTGGCAATCACCCGGGTCCGGCATCCCATGTAACCCACCTGGTCACCGTACTCGCTGTTAAAGGAAGAGTCCATAAAGCTAAAGGTCGGGTTCATGCGTTTGGAAGATACCCGGATTGCCAACTGAAATAAATCATAGTTGGGATCGCCGGGGTTCAGGTTAATGCCTTCCTTCAACTTGAAGATGATGTTGGGGAAGATCGGGTTTTCTCCCCGTCCCAGACCGGCCTCATAGGCCAACAGCAGGTTTCGGATTACCTTCCGTGCCGCTTCGGATGTTTCGGTTCCCAGGTTCAGGCTGGAGAAAGGCACCTGGGCGCCGGCCCGGCTATGCATGCTGTTCAAGTTATAGATCAGGGCCTCCATGGCCTGGTAGGTCTCATGATCACTGGCATCTTCCACATAGGGTGCAAGGTCACGGTCAAAGAAAGCAAAAGACTGTCCGCCGTGCATGTCGTTTTGAGAACTCTGTAAAATAATTGCGGCTAATGCAGTGGCCGAAGTAGGACGCTTGGGCGGCCGAATATAACCATGCCCGGTATTAAATCCTTCTTTTAGCAATTTTCCTAATGGGATTTGAAGGCAAGTCAAAGTTTTTCCATAAAACTCAAGATCATGAATATGTACATCCCCTCTGGCATGGGCCTGGGACATTTCTTCGGGAATCAGGCGGGTTAAGTAATATTTCTTGCTGGCCGCACTGGCGATCTGCAGCATCTTGGCTGAAGGCGAGTTCGATACGTTGGCATTTTCCCGGTTGGTCTCTTCCAGGATTTCCTCCACCGCATCCATCAAGTCACTTTTGGCATCCCGTAGGCGGGTCCGCTGGTGACGGTACAAAATATAGGCTTTGGCGGTACGGGCATGGCCTGCTTCGATCAGCACCTTTTCCACCATATCTTGAACTTCTTCCACGCCAAAAATATGGCCGTTATATTGTTTCTTGAGCATTTTCAAGACTTCAAGGGTGAGTTCCATCGCCGTTTGACGATCTTCACCGCCAACCGCCTTGGCCGCTTTAAAAATGGCCTCGGTGATTTTGGTTTCATCAAAGGTCACTTCCCGGCCGTCCCTTTTCCTAATCTTATTGAACATCTCTACAGGGCCCCCTTTATCTCTCCTTACTCTTCAACAGTTTCTCCACTTCCTGAAGAAAACTGTGGATATCCCCGAACCGCCGGTAGACCGAGGCAAAGCGAATGTAGGCCACCTCGTCCAGTTCCAGCAGTTGGTTCATCACCAGTTCCCCCACCACGTGGCTGGGTACTTCCAGATCCGTGTGGCTGCGCAGTTCCCTTTCGATATAATGAACAGTATCTTCGATTCTCTGAACCGGTACGGGCCTTTTTTCACAGGCCTTCATTAACCCGGCCAGTAACTTGGCCCGCTCAAAGACCTCCCGCCGCCCGTCCTTTTTAACCACTACCAGGGGTCGTTCATCCACCCTTTCATAGGTGGTAAACCTTCTGCCGCACTCGCTGCATTCTCTGCGGCGCCGGATACTGTTGCCTTCATCGGCCGGCCTGGAGTCTAACACCCGGCTTTCGGGGAAACTGCAAAAGGGACAACGCACTACGTCCACCCCCAAGATATAGGGTCTACCATACTATTTTAACACAACTAAAACAATATGTTGTAGGTAGACTAATTATAAAATACCATATATTGTGAGTCAATGCCGCTTATCAGTAAATTTTACCAGCCTGCAGGGGCTGGTTGTCCCTACCTTTCATTTTCTCGCGTTTTCTACATTCACTGCAAAAAATAAAAATAGGACATAGGTCATCTGTTACATAATATAAAAGGCCTGCGAAATACTTTTAATACAGGCATGGACAAATAACAATAAAGGAAGAACTGCTATGGCAAACGCTATGTTAGAAAAACCCGCCGCAACCCATCATTTTATTCCCAAGAGAGTTTTTATCGAACCGGCGGCTTTGGAATATGAACTGGGGCAAAGGCTGCGGGACCGTTTCCGGTCCGAGGGGGTCCCGGTAACAGTGACCGGTTCCCATAACCGGGCTACGGGAATACCCGGCAAGACAGCCCAGGAAGCCTTTGTGGATGCCAAACGTACCCTGGTGGTGGGGGTAAGAAAGGTAAAAGAATTCCAAACCTGCAAGCCTTCGGCCCACTACCAGCTCCCTCTGGTAACCAGCTGCCCCGGCAAGTGCGAATACTGCTATTTGTTGACCAACCTGGGCAAAAGGCCCTATCTCCGGGTCTATGTAAACATTGAAGAAATTTTAGACAGGGCCAAATCCTACATCAATGAACACCTGCCCAGGGAAACCATTTTTGAGGGCGCCGCCACTTCAGATCCCATCCCCGTCGAGCGGTACACCGGTGCCTTAAAGCAGGCCATTGAATTTTTCGGCCGCCAGGACCATGCGCGCTTCCGCTTCGTAACCAAGTTTACCGATGTGGATTCCCTGCTGGACGCCAAACACAACGGTCGTACCCGGTTCCGCTTCAGCCTCAATACAGAACCCGTCATAAAAAATTTGAGCACGGCACCCCTTCCATGCCGGAACGGGCAGCCGCCGCCGGCAAAGTGGCCAGGGCAGGCTACCCCCTGGGTTTCCTGGTGGCTCCCATCATGCTTTACGACGGCTGGCAGCAGGGCTACAACGAACTCTTTGAGGAACTGGACAGGGTGCTGGACCCCCGGACACGCAGGGACCTGACCTTTGAATTTATCACCCACCGCTTTACCCAACGGGCGAAAAATAATATCAGCGAAATCTTCCCCAATTCCCGGCTGGACATGGATGAGGAAAAGCGCCAGTTTAAGTACGGCCAGTTTGGCTACGGTAAATACGTCTACCCCAAGGAAAGCATGTCCGAGGTAAAGGAACACATGGAAAATCTGGTGAACCGGTACTTCCCGGCAGCCAAAGTAGAGTATTTGGTATAAAAAGAGGTTGGGGCTCATCCCAACCTCTTTTTATTTACCTATTCTTTTAAAGCATCTGCCAGCAGTTCAGCAGTGTGCTTAACGGCAATATTTTTACCCTTGGCGTCCAGGCCGCCGCTGATCTGCATTTTGCAGCCGGGGCAGTCGAGAGCCAGTACGCTGGCGCCGGTAGCTTCGGCATTGGCAAGTTTCTTATCTAAGATGGCCAGGGAGATTTCCGGCATCTTGATGGAGTAAGAACCACCAAAACCACAGCACTCGTCGCAGCCCTTCATTTCGGTGATGGCAACACCGGCTTTGCTCAGCAGTTCCCGGGGCTCCTGCCAAACGCCCAGTGCCCGCTTCATGTGGCAGGAATCGTGGTAGGTCGCATTGGCGCCCAGGTTCTTTAACTTGAGGTCTTTGCCGTGCTGGGCAACGAAGGAAGCAAAGTCGACAACCTTGGCAGCCACTTTTTCCGCACGGGCCATCCAGGCGGGATCATCCTTAAAGTGATCCAGGTAGTGGTGTTTTAACACCTCCACGCAGGTGGGGCACAGGGAAACAATGTAGTCCACGTTTTCCTTTTCAAGGGCCTCGATGTTTTGCTTGGCCAGTTTTACAGCCACTTCCGGGGCGCCCATCTGGCTGGCGGGAATGCCGCAGCAGGTTTGCTCCAGCGGGAAAACAATTGCCATACCCATTTTGTTCAGCACTTTGTAGGCGGCTTCACCCTGCTCGGGATAGACAAAATCACCGAGGCAGCCGGCATAGTAGGCAACCTTGGCCTTCACTTTGCCCTTGGGTACAGAGTGGCCAACCTTGTCCCGCAGCGGTGTGGCAGCTACGGCAGGCAGGCTGCGGCCTTCGGTGAGACCGGAGAAGAACAGGGGCAGGTGACGAATCATATTGCCTTTTACAAAAGGCTTTTGGGCCAGGGAAGCGGTTCTGAGCAAGGTGTGGAACAGCTTGCGGTTGGTCAGTAACTTCTCCAAAATCAACTTTTGACCCATAGGCAGGCCTTCTTTTTTCACGGTACGGCGGCGCAGTTCAACAATCAGGCCGGGCAGGTCAATCTTGCCGGGGCAGAAGGACTTGCAGCGCTCGCAGCGGAGGCAGAGGTTCTGCAGTTCGCCCGCTTTCTCAAAACTGTTCAAGAAAGCGGTTAGAATGGTGCCGATACCGCCGGTGTACACGTCCCCATAGACGTGTCCGCCCACCTGCTGGAATACAGGGCAAACGTTGAGACAGGAAGCGCAGCGAATGCACTGGAGGGCCTGTTTGAAGACAGGATCGTTGCGCATTTCAGTACGTCCGTTATCCATAAGCACAATGTGCATTTGTTTTTGTTCAATGATGCTGCCGTCCATGTCAATGGCAGCGGTGGGACCGGTCATCATGGTCACGTAGCTGGTCAGTTTCTGACCGGTGGCGCTGCGGGGCAGGGCTTCCAGGATGGGGCCTACGTCCTCAAACTTCGCCACCAGTTTTTCCATCCCCACCAGGACGACGTGTACCGGAGGCACGGTGGTGGTCAGACGGCCGTTCCCTTCGTTGGTGCACATCACAAGGGTGCCGGTTTCAGCTACGGCAATGTTGGCGCCGGAGATACTCATTTCAGCCCGCAGGAACTTGCTGCGCAGGCTTTCTCTGGCCACTTTAACCAGTTTGGGAATATCCGGTTCCAGATTTTCATTAACTTCCTTGGAGAAGATGTCGGCCACTTCACCACGGGTCATGTGAATAGCGGGCATCACCATGTGGGAAGGACGCTGGCCGCAAAGCTGAATAATCCATTCACCCAGGTCGGATTCCGCAACATCCTGAATGCCATTTTCATTCAGGAACTTGTTGAGGTGAATTTCTTCAGAAGCCATGGACTTGGACTTAATAATATGGTTTACATTGTTTTCCTTGGCCACTTTCAGAATATATTCCTTGGCCTCCTGGGCGGTTTTGGCCCGGAATACAATGGAGCCGTTTTTTTCTGCATTGGCGGCAAACTGGTTGGCAAGTTCTTCCATGTTATCTGCAGCATAGCTCTTGGCTGTGCAAATTTTTTCACGAATGGCTTCGAAGTCCTTACCTTCATAGGCCTTCTCGCGGGCGATGGGATAGGCTTCCCCGAAGCGGCCCAGGGCGCCCTTTAAGTTATCGTTGTGCAGAGCAGAGTTAATTTCCTGTTTTAATTTTGCTGTCGCCATGTTGTACCTCCCTAGTCTATAAACACGATGATTAGTCTACCAGGACCATGAACACCAATGGTGAGGACCCTTTCAATGTCCGCAGTACGGCTGGGACCACTGACGAAGGTGAGATATTTAGGAAGCTCGCCAAGGTTTTTATTATAAACAGCAATGGCATCCAGCAGGGTGGGTAAAAGGTTTTTGGTCCGAACAAACACCATGTGAACCGGGGGAAGGATGGATACCATGCGGCTCTCAATGCTGGTGGCATTGCCGACCAAAGTGCCAATTTCCGCAATGGCATAGTCCAACTGGGAAATGCCCAAACCGGCATCGGCAGCATTCTGCCGTAAATTTTCATCGGTCATCACAATGCCCAGTTTGCTGCCGATGGCTTTTACATCCACCTCGTCAACTAACTGGGAAGAAGCGTAGACAACCTTATCCACCTTCAGTTCACCGATGATCTTGGCTACCAGGTGACGGGCCTCCTCCAGGTTGGCTACCCTGTGTACTTCTGCAGACAGGGCTTCGGCAGCGGTTTTAAACTTTTCGTACAAAGCATCTCCTTTACACTCGCTGTAAGAATCCTTCATAGGAACCTTCGCTTGTACGGCGCTCATGCAATCCACCTCTTGAATATATTTTTGGAAACTTTACGATAGATTTTACTTTCATACCATCGTGAGGGCATGATGGTCAGACCACGATTTGCAACCAAAAAAATGGCTTACTGACTTTTGCAGAAATTAAGAAGTGCTGATTGTTTATTTATTAACATCTCCTTATATACTGTATTCTTTTCAATTAGTCAGCCATTTTCTGAATAGTATATTAAAATTTTTGACAAAATGCAATCTTTTTTCGAGCATACCTCTCTTTACCTAACATTTAAACAAATCTTAACATACTAAATTTTTTTAGTAACGGTAGGAATCTTCCCTGGGGTTATGATAGGGTGCTATTTCTACCAGGATAATATCGATGCCGATTTTTTTAATTTTTTCCCAGGGGACAATCAGTTCGTCGTCCCGCCCGAAGAGCCCCAGAAAACGTCCTTGTCCCGGTAAAACGATGGCGGCAATGCGACCCGCTTCCAAATCAATGTCAATATCTTTGATCAGTCCAAGTCTTCTGCCGTCGACTACATTTACAACCTCTCTTATCCGCAGGTCGGAAATCTTGATCATTTTGCCACCTCCCCATTGTTAATGTATATGCAGGAACATTTAACTTCTACACAAAAATAAGGCCGGGGGCCTTATTTTTTGGACAAACATTCTTGCTATGGGATATATCTTTGGAATCTGGCCATCAGCTTCAGCCATCGGCTTATGGACTACCTCGTATTGGCTGGTTCATACTGTACTATGAAAAACTCGGAAGATAAATGAAGATTTCCTATGTCTTCTTCTTACTTCCAACCTCTCACATCTCACTTCTCAAATCATACATACTTTCTCATGTGATTGAGTGCGGCCTTTTCCAGGCGGGAAACCTGGGCCTGGGAAATGCCGATTTCCTCGGCCACCTCCATTTGCGTCTTTCCTTCAAAAAACCGCAGCGTCAGAATATGCTTTTCCCTGTCGCTGAGCCTTCTTAATGCGTCCCGGATGGAGATCTCCTCCAGCCAGCTTAAGTCCAGGTTTTTTCGTCACTGATCTGATCCATCACGAAAATGGGATCTCCGCCGTCGTGATAGATGGGTTCAAACAGGGAGATGGGCTCCTGGATGGCGTCCAGGGCAAAGACAATTTCCTCCCTGGGCA
Source organism: Desulforamulus profundi (assembly GCF_002607855.1). The sequence continues at coordinate 87,864 of NZ_AWQQ01000042.1, read as the reverse complement.
TTTTTAGTTCGCCGGCAATTTCGTTAATGGACGGTTCCCGGGAATATTTATTGACCAGACTGTCCCTTACCTGCAAAGCTTTATAAGCAACATCCCGCAGGGATCGGCTCACCCGGATGGGGTTGTTGTCACGCAGGTATCTCCTGATTTCCCCGATAATCATCGGTACCGCATAGGTGGAAAATTTTACGTTCTGACCCAAATCAAAATTATCGATGGCCTTCATGAGGCCGATACAGCCCACTTGAAACAGGTCGTCCACATACTCGCCACGGTTGGTAAAACGTTGTATGACGCTGAGTACCAGCCTGAGATTGCCGTTAATCAGCTCGCTTCTGGCATCTTTATCTCCTCGTTGCATTGCTTCAAACAAAGTTCTCATCTGACTGTTTGTTAGTACAGGAAGTTTGGATGTATTTACACCGCAGATCTCGACTTTGTTTACCAGCATTAATCGGCCTCCCAACGTTGTTTCTAATACCGGTGGTACAAGCGGTAAAACGTTTAAACTTGACCTTACAGGTTCATTATTACCTTGGCAAATTTCTTATATACATGGGCCAAGGGCTGCAAAAAACCCCAAAAACAACCTCTATGCGCTGTTTTTAGGGCGAAATCTTCGTATTTCTCTGTCTTTTAAAATTACTCCATGCGGTGAATTTCTTTTTTTAAGCGTTTGATAATTCTTTTTTCCAACCGGGAAATATAGGACTGGGAGATCCCCAGCATGTCAGCCACTTCCTTTTGGGTCTTTTCCAGCCCGTTGTTCAGTCCAAAACGAAGTTCCATAATCCGTCTCTCACGACCCGATAATTTCAACAATGCCTGGTGCAGCAGCGTTTTGTCTACTTCTTCTTCCAAATTTTTATAGATGATGTCATTTTCGGTTCCCAGCACGTCGGACAGCAGTAATTCGTTGCCGTCCCAGTCTATATTTAAAGGTTCGTCAAAGGAAACTTCCGAACGGGTTTTGTTGTTTCTGCGCAGGTGCATTAAGATTTCATTTTCAATACAACGGGAAGCATAGGTGGCCAGCTTGATTTTTTGTGCGGGTCAAAGGTATTGACAGCTTTAATTAAACCAATGGTACCAATGGATACCAAATCTTCGATGCCCACGCCGGTATTTTCGAATTTCCTGGCAATATACACCACCAGTCGCAGGTTTCTCTCAATTAGGACATTTTTTACCTTGCCGTCACCGCTGCCCAACCGCTCAATTAAATCATTTTCTTCATCGTTGGATAGCGGTGGGGGTAAAGCCTCACTGCTGCCCACATAATAGATTTCCTGGTGATATCCCAGCCAGTGAATAACCCGGGCCACATAGAGCCGAATCAGTATTTTTAAATGCCAGGCGTTTTTCAAGCATCTCCCTCCCTGAATCCCATTCCTTGGGCACCTATGAAGCCAGAAATTGTGTGTGCAGCAAAGCCCTGTAGGTGGTCTCAGGACTCAACTTCCGGTCATAAATCCCAAGCACCACATCTTTCACCTGCTGTTTTTTATCTCTATAGCAGATTTCTATGACATCCGGCCGAATTCCCAATAACATACCGTTTTCCTTGCCCAGGGACTGAAAGGGTATCAATCTCAGGCGTTTGGCGTAGGGTGTTTCAGACAGCGACAGAATCATGAGAGACCCGTCCCGGTCCCCCCCCGCTGAAATAGCCCACAGATTTCTTCAGGCAGCAATGGCTTTAAAACCTCATATTCCACAATCACAACCGGGTGCTGGCTTAAGGGGTCTACCAGTTGGTTGCCGGTGTCCACCAGCGCCTCCACAGAGACCTTTTTCCCCCACAGGGTAATGGTCAAGGGGATTTTATCTGTTGTTTGTCCCCCACGCTTTAACCAGAGGGTGGACCCCCATTTTCCCACACAGTAAGATAAGAATACCATGCAGGATAAAACCAGCCACTTGTTAAAACCAATCTCCGCCAACCGGTTGTCTGATTGAACAACCAGTGTATTAGCCCACAGGTAATGCAGGCCGGAAGAAGTGCCTCCCACAGCAAAACCGGCCAGCAACAGAAAAAGGAACCGGCGAAGAACTTTTCTCCAGGAGTCAAAGCCAAAGGCGATCAAAACCATCAACACGGCGGTCAATAATTTTGCGTACAGGCTGCCCGCCGGTCCTAACCCCGGAATGAAAATGATAAAGGCATAAATACACCCCACTGCTGCAGCGGTTACCATCCGGGCAAAGGAACTGCCGTTCCCGGTAAACCTGGATGTTAGCCAGAGCACAGTAAGGTTCATCGCCAAGTTTACAAATAGTAGTTCATCCAAGTAGACCACTTGTCTCATTTGTGCCTACCCCGTCGTAAAAAAAGGTGGTCAGTACCATGATATGGCACAGTCAAGCCAAATATTCCAACAAAACCAATTGGAACAAAAAAACCCTGGCAGTATTATACAACGCCAGGGTCAGGGAAACTTGTCAATATCTGGTAATTGCTTCCAAGTTTTTTTAGTGTTATTTCTACATTTTCGTTGTTATTTTAAAAAAGTTAAACCTATGGTCAATCGGAGTAAGACAGGTAAGCCCGGGCTTCCTCCCACAGTTCCTCGGGCACGAAGACCTGTACCTGGGAACCGGGCCCGGTGGCTGATGTACCAAAAAATACAGCATTAAAACTTTCCCATTTCAAATTAACCGGAATATCCGCACTTTCCAAAGCGCTTTTTAAAATTTCTGCCTCCACCATGTTGGCAGCAGACATTAAAAGTCGCCATTTAGGAGCCATCACCAACACCTACTTAATACAATCTCCGTGCATTCATAAACCTCTCACTTCTAATCTCACGTCCCACTTCTCAATCCAGCGGATCGTTGATGTCGTGCCGGTTTGAGTCTTTGTGGGCAGGGCCTTTATTGGGATCCTCAAACTGCTGTTGCCCCCTGATCTTATCCAACCCTTCCTTGCGGGTTAACTTTTCCCTGTTGGTTTTGACGTTCTCCATCAAGATCACCTTCTTCCGGGTATTTTTTCTGCACTTAGTGTACCCCGGAGTGTTGGGGTTATCCCAATAAAAAACCCCCTGCCTGAAACAGGAGGTTGAAAATCTTAGCGACGGCGCAGGAAGGCCGGAATGTCCAGGTCATCGTGACTGGCAAAGGGTTTGATTTCCATTTCCGGTTTCTTCTTCTCTTTTCTCGCAGGAACATACTGGTCAAAACCGGTGGCAATCACGGTTACCCGAACCTCTTCATTCATTCTCTCATCAATGACGGCGCCAAAGATGATGTTGGCTTCCGGGTCGGCTGCCTGGGCGATGATTTCGGCCGCTTCATTTACTTCAAACAGGCCCAAGGAGGAACCGCCGGTAATATTTAACAGCACACCCCGGGCTCCCTCAATGGAGGTTTCCAACAGCGGGCTGGAGATGGCTGCCCGGGCCGCCTCGGTTGCCCGGTTTTCCCCGGTGGAACTGCCAATCCCCATCAGGGCGGAACCGGTATCCTTCATAATGGTCTTCACATCGGCAAAGTCCAGGTTAATCAAGCCGGGGACAGCGATCAGGTCGGAGATACCCTGAACACCCTGGCGCAGGACATCATCCGCAATGCGGAATGCCTCCACAATGGAAGTATGTTTGTCAATGACTTGCAAAAGACGGTCATTGGGGATGGTAATCAGTGTGTCCACCTTGCTCTTCAGATTCTCAATGCCTTGTTCCGCCTGGGTAAGTCTCTTTCTTCCCTCAAAAGTAAAGGGTTTGGTGACAACGCCTACCGTCAGGGCGCCAATTTCTTTTGCAATCTCAGCCACCACCGGCGCTGCTCCGGTCCCGGTACCGCCGCCCATACCGGCAGTGACAAAGACCATATCGGCACCCTTGAGGGCCTGCATGATTTCATCCCGACTTTCTTCGGCGGCTTTACAGCCAATCTCCGGGTTGGCTCCGGCGCCCAGACCTTTGGTTAACTTGGTGCCGATCTGAATTTTGTGGTTGCTGTGGGATAAGAACAGGGACTGTGCATCTGTATTCACCGCAACAAATTCGACGCCTTTCAGCCCGGCACTGATCATCCGGTTGACTGCGTTGTTACCGCCGCCCCCGACACCGATTACTTTAATGTTTGCAAAATGGTCCAGGTCCAGTTCAAAGTCAAGCATAAAGTTAATCCTCCTCCGTATTTAAACCATCAAGCCGCTTCATTTCTTAGATAAACCTGTCCAGAACTTCACGCCAGACAGACAGGCGTCCTAAACGGCGGAAATTTCGTTTGGCGCCATAGAGTACCAGTCCAATGGATGAAGCATACACGGGGCTTGTCCATTCCTCCCCGGGCACGCCAACTTTTCCGGGAGAACCGACTGCCACTTTCGAACAGTTCATTTGGGCAGCCGCCAAGTCCAAGATTCCCTTTAGTAAGGCCCCACCGCCTGTCAGCATGAATCCGCCGGTTAAGGATGCAAGTCTGTAGTGGCGGCTTACTTCCTGCTGGGCCAGCTCAAAAATTTCTTGCATGCGTGATTGTATGATATCTCGGGCAGTGCTGGCGGGCACTTTCCTTGTTTCATACCCCCCACACTGTTGATTTCCAAAATACAGCCGGCTCCGGCTCTGCCAGACCCAGGTTACGTTTGATTCGTTCCCCTTCACCGATGGAAGTCCGTAGGCACACCGCCAAATCGCTGGTGATATGTTCACTGCCAACGGCCAGGGCCTGTGTATAAACCGGCAGTCCCTGATCAAACACTGCTAACCCGGTAATAGCCCCTCCCAGGTCCATTAACACCGTACCTATTTTTTTATGGGTATCGGTTAAAATTGCTTCTCCTGAAGCCACCACCGACGGGATAATTTCCAAAATTTCCACCCCGGCCATGGCAATGCTTTCAGCCAACTGCCCGTCTACAATCTCCAGGTCTTCAGCTAACTGATTGACAACAGGAAAGGCAACATGGAAAGCATTCGTGGTTTCGCCGGCCATAGCCTGCGACAGCCTGACGGCCTGGGCGATGGACTTGCTTAACGATGCTTTGTCAATAACAACCCCTTTGCGAACCCCCAAGGTGGGACATTCGCCCAGCCCCTTGATGATGGGATAACCGTTGGGGCTGACTTCCGCTAACACTGACACCACTTTGGTGGTGCCGATGTCAAGTCCACCGACAATATGTCTCCTGGCCAAGCCAGGCACCTCCCAGTGTAACTGTTTACTTAAAATGTAAAATTCTACATAGAATAGAAATTCCCTTTTGCTATTTTACCAAAAAAATACTTTATTTTTTTAATAAATGCCGCCGTATAATAGCGAGATTTTGAAATAAACGCACGCCAAAGGCCACCACTGCCGCTGTGCTCAGCGGAACACCCAATTTGGTTCCGATATAGGCCAGACCGGCAGCCAGTAAGATATTGCTGAAAAAGCCCGTCACAAAAATATGGTTGTCATAGTGATCTTCCAGGGCCGCCCGGATGCCGCCAAAAACCGAATCCAATGCCGCCAGTACCCCCAGCCCCAGGTACTGGGCATAGACCTGGGGTAACACCATGGGAACATTCAAACCTACGATAACCCCCAGGGTCAGTCCCACCATGGCCAACAAAACACCTGCCCACATGGTTATTTTTCCTCCTTCAGCGGTTTGGCATATTCGATGTGAATACGATGCTTATAAGCCGGCACCGTCAGCGTTTCTTTTTTGGCAACGTTAACAGCAACTCCCCAGTTCCGCATGGTGTCCACCAGACCGCCTTTAATGAGCAGGGCGCTCTCCAGCTGGTCCGGCGCTCCGATGGCCAGCACGGAGTAAGGGGGGGAAATTCTTGTCAGGTTGACATCAATAAAGGTACCCGCCAGGCGGATTTCACTGTTGGAAATAATTCTCTGACCGTTAATGGCCAGGGCCTCCGCCCCGGCGCCCCTCAGTTCGTTGATAACTCTAAGCAGGTCCTCGTCCCGCACGGTAAAAAGGTTTTCCCCTGCCTGCAGGTCTTCCTTTTTAATGGGCGCCAGGGTGACCTCCACGCCGGGGCCTTCCAATTCAGTCATCCCGGCAATTTGGCGAACCTTTTGCAATTCCTTCTGAACCGCCTGGGATGCCTCGGGACGGCCTTTTTCCGCCTGGGCCAGTTTACTTTCCAGGTCGTTTGCTTCAATTAACAGCGTGGTATATTCCTTTTCGATTTGTTTTAACTCGGTTGTCAGCAGTTGCACGCGATCTATGGGTACACCGGAATCCACCCTGCCGGCGGTCCGGAATTGAAAAGCCACCATCAATCCCAAAACCACTGAGACCACTGCGATGGAAATATAAAGTGTTTTATTCATACCATCCCGCCTTATTTTTCCTCTACCGGCCGGGCGTACTCAAAGGTGGTGGGCCCGGTGTACTCGGAGATTTCCAGGCTGGTTTTCTTCCGCACCTGCACCTGGATGCCCCAGATTTTCAACTGCTCCACCACGCCGCCCTTCATAAACAACGAGTTCTCCAGGGTGTCCGGATTCCCTATGGCGGTAATGGTAAAAGGAGCAGGCAGCCTTTTATTCTTGTTGGTGAGGATGGTGGGTCCAATACAGCGTATCTCACTGGTGGCGATTAACCGGACACCGTTTAAAGCGATGGCCTCCGCCCCCGCTGCTTTTAATTCATTGAGAACCCGCAGAACATCTTCATCATGCAGTACGTATAAATTGGGGTCCTGTCCGGGCGGCAGGGCCACGTTGCTGTCACTGAGCATCACTTCCACGCCCGGTCCGGTTACCGCTTTGGTGCCGGCAATAATCCGGTAGGTTTCCAATTCTGTGCGGCTGACATCGGATACCGTAGCCTTTTTATCCAGTTTCTCCCGCAGCTCGTTCACCCGCTTCTGCAGTTTGTTGCGTTCTTCTCTTTTTTGATTGATTTCTTTGGAGAGGGTTTGCACTCTGGCGATGGGCGGCGTTTCGTTAATTTCTTTGTAAGATCTGTACTGGACCGTCAACATTAAGCCCAATACGATGCCAACCAGTACAACGCCCCACTGGTATTTTTTCACTTTCACTGTTGGCCCTCCGGTTGATGCTTTGAATATTTGACCACAGGCACCCTGGGGTTGGACAGGTCTATGTATTGTATTTGATTCCCAGGCTGCTTCAGGCTGTTTACGACCTGCTGAAAAACCATGCCTTTGTATTCAAGATCCCTGGGCAATCCCAGTCTCCCCTGTACACCGTCGATGGTATACAGATTGATCTGTCCAGCTTTATTTATATTTAATTCCGATAATTTCATGACTAATGAGCGAGGCAATTGGGACAGAGCATTTAAGGCCACCGGCAGGGTTTCCGATTCAATGGGCTTACCCGGCTCGTTTGCCTTTACCTGCAAGCCGGTAATAATGGGCAAAGCCGAAGCAATCTGTCCCTTTTGCAAGTATACCCCATCGGCATCCACTTTAATAAAGCCGTTTTGTACCGGGAGAAGCGCCACAGCTTTCCTTTCCACAACAGTAATTTTGATCTTATTGGGCAGGGAACGCTTCATTTCTGAATTCTTGATTAAAGGGATCAGACTCAACCTCTTTTCGGCCTCAGACAGGCTGATCTTAAAGATGTTTGCATTACGGTGGATACCGGAAAACTGAATAACTTCTTCCTCGCTCAACTGGCGATTACCGTTCACGGTAATGGTTTTGATCTGAAAAAAAGGCGACTGGAGTAAAACATACATCGCCGCTGCCACCAGTAAAATAAAAAAAACACTTTGTACCAAGTGGTTCTTCTTTCGTGGGGTTGCTGCACGAGGTCGATACACAGTCCCACTCCTTGCCTAAATTTTTCCTTCTATGCTTTGACAACATTATAACTTAAACGAACAGTACTTGTCCAAGGCAAAACTAAAAAAAGAGTCACTAACTGTTGACTCTAATAATACGTGCACCCAGAGCATTGTATTTCTTTTCGATTCTTTCATAACCCCTGTCAATGTGTTCAATATTGCTTAACACCGTACCGTCTTCCCCGGCCAGCTGCCAGGATAAGGGCCGCCCCCGCCCGAAGGTCGGTGGCCTCCACACAGGCCCCGGTCAAGCGCTTAACTCCCTTGACCACCGCCGTGTGCCCTTCCAGGTAAATGTCTGCTCCCATTCTGCGGAATTCCGGTACATGTTTAAAGCGATTTTCAAAGATGGTCTCGGTAATGACACTGGTCCCTTCGGCGATGGTCAGCAGGGCCATCATTTGGGACTGCATATCCGTTGGAAAGCCCGGGTAAGGCATGGTTTTAATATCTACGGCCTTGAGCTGCCCGGTACCCTGAACACGCACCCAATCGTCACCCACATCCACCTCTACACCGGCTTCCCTTAGTTTATAGATGACGGGGTCAAGATGCTCCGGGATGACATTGGTTACCGTGACATCCCCCTGGGTAACGGCCCCGGCGATCATATGGGTCCCTGCCTCGATACGATCCGGAATAACGGTGTGGGTGACCGAACCCAATTCTTTCACCCCTTCAATACGAATAACATCGGTACCGGCGCCGACAATCTTGGCGCCCATGGCGTTGAGAAAATTCTGCAAATCCACAATCTCCGGTTCCTTGGCCGCATTCCGTATGACGGTGGTGCCTTCTGCCAGTACCCCGGCCATCATTAAATTTTCCGTAGCCCCTACACTGGGAACGTCAAAATGTATTACCGTACCAGTTAACTGGCTGGTTTCTGCTGTAATATAACCAAATTTTTCCGAGATCTTTGCCCCCAGGGCTGATAAACCTCTGAAATGAAGATTCATAGGACGGGACCCGATGTTGCACCCCCCCGGATGTGAGATCCTCACGTTGCCGAAACGACCGAGCAGTGGACCTAAAACGAGATTGGACGCCCTCATTTTTCTCATCAGGTCCTCTGAAATCTCTTGGGACTGTACATGGGTACTGTCCACCGTCATAGTATTGCCCTCAAAGGTTACCTTGGCCCCCAGATAGGCAAGAAGTTCCTGCATGACAAAAACGTCTCTTAAACTGGGTACTTGATGAATTGCACATACACCGCCGCTTAGCAAAGTTGCTGCCAGAATCGGTAAGGTTGCATTCTTTGATCCGTTTGCCTTGATGGAACCCTTTAGGCGGTTGCCTCCTACAATCACGAACTTCTCCACGTTGCCACCTCCGCCTAGTCTTCTCCCAACACTCTCACTTCCAGGTGCAGGGATACCCCGAAACGGTCCTGCACCATTTTCTTTATTTTGTCTATCAGAGTCAGAACATCACGTGCAGTGGCATTGCCAAGGTTTAAAATCCAGTTGGCATGTTTGGTTGAAACCTCGGCATCCCCGACCCTGAGTCCTTTGCCCCTGCATGCTTCAATTAATTTTCCCGCAAAATCTCCCTCGGGATTCTTAAAGACACTGCCCGCATTGGGATACCCCTGTGGCTGGACGGCTTTCCTTTTCAATAAATAATCCCGGGTTTCCTGCTCAATTAAATCCTTATCTTTTGCATAACCCTGCCAGAGGGTGGACACGCAAATGATCGGTTTGTCCTGTAAATTGCTGGAGCGGTAAGAAAAGCCCAGTTCTTCTTTGCTTAGGGTTACAAACTGGTTATTTTCATTTAACACCTCTATGGATAACAGGACATCCTCCACACAGCCGTTCATGGCCCCGGCATTCATGACAATGGCCCCTCCCAGGGAGCGGGAATCCCTGCGGCAAATTCAAAACCGCCTACCCCGGCCTTACAGGCCGCTACCGCCAGCTCCGGCAGCATGGCTCCGGCACCGGCTTTGATGGTAGTACCCTCCACTGAGATCCCCGCCAGTCCCCGCCCTACCTTAAGAACCATCCCCCTGATGCCGCCGTCCTTTACCAGCAGGTTTGACCCATTTCCGATCACTGTCAGAGGAATATGATGGTTTGCGGCAAACTCCACCGTCCGACGAATATCTTCCTTGTCACTGGGATCGACAAAAAGGTCGGCAGCGCCACCAATTCGCCAGGTGGTGTGCTTCTTCATTGGCTCATTGATCCGTACGGATCCCTTGACCAGTGACTGAAGTTCACCCGCCAGTGAAGTATAACTCATGCTACTTTTCCTCCAGTCTCCTCAGCAGTTCCCCGCCCAGGGTCCAAACATCTCCGGCGCCCATGGTTAAAACCAAATCTCCGCCTCTGGCTTCCTTTGCCAGGAAATCTGCCGCGTCTTTCAAGGTAGGCAGGTAAATAATCTGCTGACCTTCCTGCCTGGGAACGGCTTTAACAATCCGTTTTGTATGAACGCCCTCAATGGGTTGCTCGCTGGCGGCATAAATGTCGGTTAAAATGACCATGTCCGCCTTGCTAAAGGATTGCCCAAATTCCCGGTACAGCTGGCGGGTCCGGGTATACCTGTGGGGTTGAAAAACCGCAATAATTCTTCCCGGGTGTGCCGATCTTGCTGCCTGCAGGGTAGCCTTCACTTCTGTGGGGTGATGTGCATAGTCGTCTACAACCTTAATCCCCTGGCTTCCCCAATCAATTGATAACGTCTTTTGGCTCCTTTAAACAGGTGCAAAGCCCTGTTGATTTCAGCAAAATCAAGACCCAGGTGACGGCCCACCGCCAAGGCGGCCAGGGCGTTTAAAAGATTATGATAGCCGGGAATATGCAGTTCCAGCGTGCCAAGCCTCTCTCCTCGAAAGTACACTTCCCCGCAGTTTATTCCTTCCTTTGTTGCAAAGGATTGCAAAACGTAATCCGCACCGGAATCCTTTGATCCATAGGTGATCACCGGACAGGGCAGCCCCTCTCTCATTTCTTTCAGGATTGGATCATCCAGGCAAATCACCGCCAACCCGTCCGCCGGCACCTTGTGGAGAAATTCCTGAAAAGCCATAACAAGCTTCTCCTGGTGTCCGTAATAGTCCAAGTGGTCGTCCTCGATGTTGGTGACCACAGCCACCCGAGGGTCCAACAATAAAAATGAACCATCGCTTTCATCCGCCTCGGCCACCAGGAATTCCCCGCGGCCCAGTTTAGCGTTCCCACCGATATTGCTCAAGTCACCTCCGATGAGTATGGTGGGATCCAGCCCGTTCTCTTCCAGGACCAGGGCTGTCATGGACGTGGTGGTGGTTTTTCCGTGTGCTCCGGCCACTGCAATGCCTCGTTTTTCTCTCATCAACCGGGCCAGCATTTCCCCTCTTTTCACCAGCGGGATGCCCAGGCGCTTTGCCTCCAGTACTTCCGGATTGTCGGGAGAAATGGCCGTAGAAACGACGACCATGTCGATGTCACCGTCAATAGTACGGGCCTCGTGCCCGATGCTGCATACAGCGCCCATTGCCTCCAGCCGTTCAACAACGGCAGACCTTTTAATATCGGAACCTGACACCCGGTAGCCGCCCGTACCCAGCAGGACTGTGGCAATCCCACTCATACCGGCACCGCCGATGCCAACAAAATGAATTCTTTTTAGCTTTCCCTGCACTCACATCACTCCTTCCCGAAACAAGACTGCTCCCAGGGTGAAAACCCATCCTAATCTGTAGCTGCTGCACCGCTTGGTAGAAAGTCGGGCAACCTTTATTCCCCGTAAAAGAGCGTTTCTGTTAAGCATACTATGCATCTCCTCCGGGAGGTGTTACTGCCCAAACCATTCGCCAAGGGCTTGTCCTGTTCCGCCAACAAAAGACTGCCCCGGCAATGATTTTTCGTTATTGCCGCGGCAAAATCTGCTCCACGCTTTTTATAATATCATGAAGGGCCCCGGGCCGCCCCATTTTTTGGCTGTCCCGCGACATTTTTTCCAACCTGTTGGGATCGTTGATGATGTTTTCGACGGTTTCAACCAGTTTGCCGCCCGTCAGATCCGCATCCTTGATCAGCACCGCCGCTCCCCGGTCCGCCAGTGCCCGGGCGTTATGTTCCTGATGATTTTCCGAGGCATAGGGATAAGGGATCAGAACGGACGGCAGGCCTGAAACGGTAAGTTCCGCCAGGGTCGCCGCCCCGGCACGGCTGATCACCAGATCCGCAGCGGCCAGTGCTTCGTGCATATTATACAAATAGGGTTTAACGATAATATTGACATATTTATCCAAAACAATACCGTTGTTTGCTAATTCATGAAGAAATTCCTGGTAGCCCAGTTGTCCGGTGGCATGCAGTACCTGTACCTTCTGGTCGTTGGCGTATCTTTTTACAACCTCCACCATGGCCTGGTTTATGCGCCGGGCCCCCAGGCTGCCGCCAAAGACCAGCAGGGTCAGTTTTTCGCCATGTAAATTCAGGGATGTCAGAGCCTTCGTTCTGTCGGTCTGCATGATTTCCGGTCGAACCGGCAGGCCGGTAACCACTACCTTGGCTTTACCGGAAAAGTATTTGACGGAGTCCTCAAAGGTAACGGCCACCTGATCGACAAACCTTGACAGAAGCCTGTTGGTGATACCGGGCAGCGCATTTTGCTCGTGAATCAAAGTGGGTATGCCTCGCCGGGCCGCTGCCATCACCACCGGCCCGCAGACATAACCCCCGGTACCGATCACAACATCCGGTTTAAAGGTTTTCATTATACGGGCCGCCTCCCGGCAGCCCTGCCAGGCCTGCCACAGCACCTTGAGATTGGCCAAAGAAAGCTTTCTTTCCAGGCCGGATACGGTAATGGCCTGAAAAGGGAAATTGGCCTTGGGTACGATGTCCGCCTCAAGACCACGGTTGGTTCCTACATATAGGATTTCTGTATCGGGGAAACGGTTTTGCAGGCCTCTTGCAATGGCCAGGGCCGGGTATATGTGGCCACCGGTACCGCCGCCCGTTAAGATGGCACGCACAGCCTTCACCTCTTCTCGAAGTTCGAGATTGGAACTTCGAAGTTCGACTTCCAACCTCATTTCGAAGTTCTGTTTGAACTTTAAATTATACGATGTTTCAATAATTTATATTCATCGTGGGGTTGTGTACTTTGATATATTCAGGACGATGCCAATGCCGGACAGGGTAAAAAGCAGCGATGTACCCCCATAGCTGATGAAGGGCAGCGGAACGCCGGTGACCGGCATGGACCCGGTTACCACTCCCATGTTGATCAGTGCCTGCAGGGCGATACCGCTGGTAATGCCCGCCGCCAGCAGGCTGGCAAAGGGTCCGGCGACGTAACTGCGATTTTCAGACCACGCCAGACAAACATAATAAAAAGCAAGACAATCAAAGTGGCCCCGATAAAGCCAAGCTCTTCTCCAGTAATGGCGAAAATAAAGTCCGTGTGGTTTTCCGGCAGGTAAAGAAATTTTTGTTTGCTTTGTCCCAATCCTACCCCGAATAACCCGCCGGAACCCAGGGCATAAAGGGATTGGATAATGTGATACCCTGTTCCCTGGGGGTCTGCTTCCGGGTCCAGAAAGGCCAGAAAACGTCTCATCCGGTAGGCTCAAAGTAAATGGCCAATGACACTGCCACCAAACCCAGGCCCATCAGTCCTCCCAGGTGGGAGATTTTGGCCCCGGCGGCAAAAAACATGATAAAGATCGTGCCGCACAAAACAATGGCTGTCCCCAGGTCGGGCTGCAATAAAATCAATCCTGCCGCCAGCACCATGACAGCCAGGTAAGGCAGCAACCCCTCCCTGAAGGAGTTTAACTTCTCTCCTTTTTTGACAATCCAAAGGCCACAAACATAATCATACAGAGTTTTACCAACTCGGCCGGTGAAAAAGCCATAAAGCCTAGATCGATCCACCGGCGTGCCCCGTTTACCACCTGGCCGACACCCGGCAGCAGTACTGCCACCAGCAGGATGAACCCGGTCAAAATAATAGGTCCTACCCAACGTTTCAACCGGTAATAATCAAAATTCATCATGAAAAACATGGCTGCCAGTCCGAGAAGCGCCCATAGAAGCTGCCTTTTAAAGAAGTAGAAGCTGTCGCCGTACCGTACCATGGTTGCATATTCGCTGGAAGAAAAGACCATAATCAGACCGATACTTAATAAAATAAGAACCGTCAGAAACAATACAAAATCCGGTGGTCTCTTCTTTAAACGCATCGTTTCTACCTCCTTTTTCAGTCGTCGGTCGTCAGACGTCGGAATGGCTTTTGGCTTTTGGCTTTTGGCTTTTGGCTTTTGGGGCATTGTAGGAACCTATCGAATTTGTTGTCAATATGAAATTTTAAGCCACTTTCTAAAAAACAATGGCCAACGGCCCCCCGGGAGAATACCCCTAATGCTTTGCCTTAAGCATCGTCCTTCAGTTCTAATACCAGCTTCTTAAAAAGCTCTCCCCGTTCCTCAAAATTCTTGAACATATCCCAGCTGGTACAGGCCGGGGAAAGAAGGACAACTTCCCCCGGGTGGGCATGTTCGTAGGCCAACTGTACGGCGTGGGGGTAGTCCCGGGCCAAAAAAATGTTGGTAAAGCCCTGCTCCCGGGCAGCTTCTTCGATTTGGTAGCCGTGTATCCCCACCGTGATGAGGACCCTTACTTTCTCTTTAATCTTCTCGGCAAACTCGGTAAAGGAAACCCCTTTGTTTTTCCCCCCGGCAATCAACACGATGGGAACATCATAGGCCTCCAGGGCTTTGATGGCTGCGTCCGGGTTGGTGCCTTTGGAATCATTTATGTAATCCACACCGTTCAAGGTGGCGACATATTCCAGGCGATGGGCAACACCGGAAAAACTCTCCAGAGTGCGGGCAATATCGCCAGGTGCGAGACCCATGGCGTGGCCCGCCGCAGCGGCAGCCATGGCATTTTCCAAGTTATGGCTGCCCGGGATGCGCAGGGAGGCAACACCGGTAATTTCCCTCAGCCCAGCCTCATCTACAATTACAATTTTACCGTTCTGGATAAAACTTCCTTTTTCTAAGATATGCCGGCGGCTAAAAAATATGACCTGGGAAGGGCAATCCCTGGCCAATTCCCGGGTAACCGGATCATCGTAATTTAATACGCACCAATCAGTGGGTTTTTGATGGGCGAAGATCTGTGCCTTTGCCCGGATGTATTCCTCCATGGACCCGTGACGGTCGAGGTGATCCGGTGTGATATTTAAAATGACTGCCACCCTGGGAGAAAAATGCCGGGTGGTTTCCAACTGAAAACTGGACACCTCGGCCACCACCCTATCCCCGGCGGTATAATTTTCGATTTCACTGACCAGGGGCAAACCAATATTCCCTGCCACCAGGGTTTTATAACCGGCGTCCCGAAACATCTGCCCGGTTAATGAGGTGGTGGTTGTTTTGCCGTTGGTCCCGGTAATGGCTACGATGGGTGCCTGGCAAAGTAATAGGCCAATTCCAGTTCCCCCAAGAGCGGAACCCCTGAAACTGCTGCCTGTGCCACAGGAGGCACCGTCAAGGGAACCCCCGGGCTTACAACCAGGAGGTCAAAGGTTTCCTGACTGACAGGAGGATAATCCCCCAGTACAAGATGAATGCCCATCCGGACCAGCAGGTCCGCCGCCTGTCCGATTTGTTCCCTTGTTCTGGAATCCGTGAGGGTTACCCTGGCCTGTTTGGCCTGCAAAAATTCACAAACAGCCTGGCCGCTGACACCGGCCCCCACCACTAAAACCCGTTTTCCTGCTAAATCCACTTTCGGTATCTCCTTTGTTCAACTGAAATAAATCGTATATTGCCAATCCTAAAAATACTTAAAGCTGACGGCTGATGGCTGATGGCTGAGGGCGATGGCCAGACCCCAAAGAAATACCCTAAAGCATCAGCCCAACCCTCTTATTCCCAGCAACCCGATGACTGAAAACAGGAAGCTCAACAGCCAGAAGAAACCAACAACCTTTCTTTCCGACCAGCCGGAAAGCTCGAAATGGTGATGCAGCGGGCTCATGCGGAAGACACGTTTACCGGTGGTTTTAAAGGATATAACCTGAATGATGACAGAAAGAGTTTCCAGCACATACAGTCCACCGATAACCACCAGCAGCAATTCACTGCGGGTGACCACCGCGGCGGCTCCCAGGGCGCCTCCCAGGGCGAGAGAACCGGTATCTCCCATGAAGACTTTGGCCGGGTGCCGGTTGTAAAACAGAAAGCCCAGGCAGCCGCCGGTAACCGCCGCCAATACAATGGCTGTGCCCACTTTGCCGCTGAGCAGGGCCAGCAGCACAAAAGCCGCCGAGGTAAATACCGTGGCGCCGGCAGCCAGGCCATCCAGGCCATCGGTTAAATTCACACCGTTGCTGGTCCCCAGCAACACAAACACCGTGAGAGCGAAAAAGGGCCACCATCCCAGGTCAAAGCCAATTCCTCCCGGGGTCAAGAAGCCGGAAAAGGGAATCAGGTAATCGGTTCCCCTCCCCATTTGGAACACCGCAACCACGGCCAGAAAAGTGGCAAAAATCAGCTGGCCGAGAATTTTTTCCCTGGCCTTTAAGCCTAAATTTCTCTTCAGCACCACTTTGATAAAATCATCTAAAAAGCCGATAAGACCGTAACCCAGGGTAACGGCTAAAACAACCAACCCCTCGGCCCGGCCTGGAACGCCGCTCCTTAATAATACTGCACCGGCAACGGCTATGCCGATGAGAAACATGATACCACCCATGGTAGGTGTGCCTGATTTGACCATATGTCCGGAGGGTCCTTCGGCCCGGATGGTCTGGCCAAATTTTAGTCTTCTGAGAAGAGGTATGGCTATTGGACCCAGCGCCAGGGTGACGAATAAACTAATCCCCGCTGCCAGCCAAACCACTGTATAGTCCATTTCTGCTCCCTCCCTTGTGAGAGGTGGGAAGTGAGAAGTTGGAAGTGAGAAAAATATTTCTCCTTCTAACTTTCACGTCACTCTCGGTTGTCTTTAACCAGTTCTTTTACAATTTCCTCCATGCGCATGCCGCGGGAGCCTTTTACTAAAATTGTATCACCGTGTTGTAAAATATCTTTTAAAAATTCCACCGCCTGATCATTGTTTTCACATTGGCGGACTCTACCGGGGTGCAGCCCGCCCTTCACTCCTCCCCGGGCGATCCATTGGGCCAGGTTGCCTACGGTGACCAGGTAATCCACCGCCAAAACGGCTGCTGCCTCTCCGACCTCCTGGTGCCCCGACTGTTCCAGTTCGCCCAGTTCAAACATGTTTCCCAAAACGGCAATCTTTCTACCCGCGGCGGTCTCTTGCAGCACTTGCAGAGCCGCTTTGGCCGATGAGGGATTGGCATTATAAGTATCGTTGATAACGGTCATACCCTTGACATTTAAAATTTCCAGCCTCATGTGGGTCAGGGCCACCTGCTCCAACCCGCGGGCGATTTCATCAAACTGTAAACCCAGCTGCAGGCCAACACCCACCGCAGCCATACTGTTCATGACATTATGACTGCCAGGGACCGGCAGGCGAATTTTCCCCTGGCCCCCGGGGTAAAGAATTTCGTACCGGACCCCGTTGCCGTCGGAACGCAGGTTATAACCCCGGATGTCCGCCGGGCCTGCCAGGGAGTACAGCCAAACCTTACCTTTACAGCGGCCTGACAGTTCCCTGAGGAACGGGCTGTCAGCATTGAGGACGGCAAAGCCCTCTGCCCCGATATGTTCCAGCACCTCTGTCTTGGCCAGAGCAATGTTTTCCACCGAACCCAGGCGTTCCAGGTGCGCTTCCCCGATATTGGTAATCACCGCCCCGGTTGGTTTGGCCAGCCTGGCCAGAAAATCAATTTCCCCGGGCCCCGCATACCCATTTCAACCACCGCAGCCTGGTGTTCTGCCGTTAGGTTGAGCAGGGTCAGGGGAAGGCCCAGTTCGTTGTTGTAATTACCCTCGGTCTTTAAGGTATTGTAACGGGTATTCAGCACCGAAGCAATCATATCTTTGGTGGAGGTTTTACCGTTGCTGCCGGTCACCGCCACCAGCGGAATATTCAGGCTGGTCCGGTTATGGCTGGCCAGCCGCTGCAGCGCCTGCAGGGTATCTTCCACCAAAACCACCGGTACCTCGGTCGCCACTTCCCGGACCCTTTGGGAAACCAGCAGGGCAGTCGCCCCCTGCTCCAGGGCCTTGACCGCAAAGTCGTGGCCGTCTGCCTGCTGCCCCTGCAGGGCCACAAAGACGTCACCGGCCTTTGCTTTGCGGCTGTCGGTACAGACCCCTTTCACGAGGGTTGCCGGGTTCCCTTGCAGAAGGGTGCCGCCGGTAACTTCGGCAATTTTATGAATTGTATAGGGTTGCATACTTTACCTCCGTTTTGAGAGGTGGGAGGTGAGAGGTTGGAGGTAAGGTTCAAATTTCTCACCTCTAACTTCTTACATCTCACTTCACTATGAATCTAAGCTATCTGATAGTCGGCGTTCTAGAGCTCCCGTGCTACGCTACGATCATCAAACGGGTACTTGGTGGTGCCGATAATCTGGTAATCCTCGTGACCCTTGCCGGCAATCACCACCACATCGCCCTCACGGGCCAGTTCAATGGCCCGGTTGATGGCCTCCCGGCGGTCCTGAATCACCAGGTAATCTTCCGGGAAGGCAGCCTTGTTGATACCCTCTACCACATCTTGAATAATTCTTGCAGGGTCTTCGGTGCGGGGGTTGTCGGATGTCACCACCGCCAAATCGCTGTACCTGGCGGCAATTTCTCCCATGATGGGTCGCTTGGTGCGGTCACGGTCGCCGCCGCAGCCAAAGACGGTGATTAACCTGCCGCCGGTAATTTGCCTGGCGGTGGTTAAAATGTTTTCCAACCCGTCCGGCGTATGGGCATAATCCACAACCACAGCAAAGTCCTGCCCTTGATCCACCAGTTCAAAGCGCCCGGCAACCCCGGGCACACTTTCCAGAGCCGCTTTAACCTCTCCTGCGGGAATGCCCAGGGCCATTGCAGCGGTATACGCCGCCAGGGAATTGTACACGTTGAAACGCCCGGTTAATTTTAATTCCAGTTTATGTTCTCCCCAGGGCCCGCTGGCGGTAAAACTGACTCCTTTGGCCGTTACTGCGATATCCTTCGCCTTGACATCGGCATCCCGGTCAATGGCATAGGTATAGACCTTCCCCCGGCTTACCTTGACCAGGTGTTCCGCAGCGGGGTCATCGGCGTTAATGACGGCATATTTGATACCCATGGCAAAGAGTTTCGCCTTGGCAGCCAGGTATTCTTCCATGGTGCCGTGGAAATCCAAATGGTCCTGCGTCATATTGGTGAACACCGCCAAGTCATAATCCACACCGGCAACCCGGTTTAAGGCCAGCGCGTGGGAGGAAACCTCCATGGCCACACCCTTAACCCCTTCCTCAACCATCCGGGCCAACAGTTTTTGCAAATCTAAAGACTCGGGGGTGGTATTGGTGACGGGCAGCTCTTTTTCTCCAATTAGATTACGAATGGTGCCGATGACGCCGGGTTTTATGCCGGCCTGCCGCCAAATGGCAGCCATTAAATACGTGGTGGTGGTTTTTCCGTTGGTGCCGGTGACCCCCACCATGGTTAATTGTTTAGAGGGATGACGGTAAAAGTGGTTCGCCAGCAGGGCCAGTGCTTTCCTGCTGTCGGCCACCTTAATGACCGTCAGCCCCTCCGGCACCGCCACGTCATATTCCACCACAACAGCCACGGCACCTGCTGCTGCGGCCTTGTCGACATAACGGTGCCCGTCGGTTTGGTATCCTTTAATGGCGACAAAAAGCGTTCCCGGCAACGCCTGGCGGGAATCGTAGCAAATATCTTCTATATTGATTTCCGGCGTACCGGTTACAGAAATAACGTCCAGTGCTTCCAGCAGCTGTTTTAGTAACATGTTGGGCCCCCCTCGACAATATCCATTATACTTCCTATTCTTTCCATTTGTGCGCCATTTATGCCTGACGGCCCGCTTTAAAAACCCTGACCCCCCCTGAGTGGGAGGCCAGGGTTTCCTTGGCCGTTTTTTCTTATGGTTTATTTGCCGGTGACGGAGGTTTGAATTCCACCTTTACGGTACTGCCCCGGGGCATTTTTTGGCCGGCGGCGGGGCTCTGGGTATCTGCCAGTCCGGAACCCACCGGTTCTAGCTTAAGACCCAGGCTTTCCAGCAGGTTCCCTGCCTCCCGGATGGTCATCCTCTTCAAGTTGGGCACCGAAACCTGTTCCCCCTGTTTGGTCTTCGACCCTCCGGCACCGGAGAGGTCCAGAATAACGGTGGTCCCCGTCAGTACCAGGGCGCCGCTTTCCGGTATCTGACCGTATACCATCCTACCCTGACCTCTCGTTTCAAAGGCCAGGCCGGCCCCGCGCAGAATTTTCTGCGCTTCCTCCAGCGGCAAGTTGACCACGTTGGGAACCTCTACCTCGATGCGCTCCTCTTCCACCTGCCAGGGGTTGGTCTTGGGTCTGGGTAAGTTCTTCTGTTCCGGCACCCCCAGGTAGCGCAGGATATCCAGGGCCAGGGGAGAGAAGACCGGAGCGGCCACCACGCCGCCGTAATAGGCGCCCCCCTGGGGTTCTGCAATCATAATCAGCACGGCGATTTTGGGATCATTAACCGGTGCAAAACCGGTAAAGGACGCTACATACCTGCCGCTGGCATAACCACCCCGTTCTGCCACCACCTGGGCCGTACCGGTCTTGCCTGCTGCCCGGTAACCTTCCACAAAAGCATTTTTTCCTGTTCCTTTAAACACAACATTCTCCAGCAGTTGGCTGGTCAGTTTGGCGGTATCCTCGGAAAGCACCTGCCGCACTGTTTCCGGGGCAAAATCTTTGATCAGATTTCCCTTTTGGTCCTCAATTCTCTTTACAAGGTGTGGCTTCATCAGCTTGCCGCCGTTGGCCACCGCACAAACAGCATTGAGAAGCTGAATCGGGGTTACAGCAATGGACTGGCCAATGGACATGGTGGCAATGTTAAGATTGGTGGCATCTTTTTCCGGTATGATAATCCCCTTTGCTTCCCCGGGCAGACCAATGCCGGTGGGCTGGCCAAAGCCAAAGGCCCGAATATATTTATAGAACTTTTCTTTGCCTAAATTAAGACCGGTTTGAATAAAGCCCGGGTTGCAGGAGTTCTGCACCACTTCTTCAAAGCTCTGGCTGCCGTGCCCGCCGGCCTTCCAGCAGCGTATTTTGCGGTCCGCCACCTGGTAGTAGCCAGGGTCAAAAAAGCGGTCGCTGGGCTTAACGGCATTTTCCTCCAGGGCCGAGGCAGCGGTAATAATTTTAAAGGTAGAACCGGGTTCGTAGTTATACCAAACAGCAGGGTTGCGGTCCCAGACGCTCTGGGGGACTTCCCGCCATTTGTTGGGATTGAAGCTGGGGCGGTTGCCCAAGGCCAGAACCTCGCCGGTCTGGGGATCCATAACGATAATAACCGCCATTTTGGGATTATGGGCTGCCACGATTTTATCCAGTTCCCGCTCCACAAAATGCTGAATGGTCTGGTCGAGGGTCAGTATCAGGTTATTCCCCTGGGTGGGTGGAATGTACTGGTGCAGAGCCTGGGGAATTTCCCTTCCCGCCGCATCATGTTCAATGACAATTCTGCCGGGTATCCCCTTCAATTCCTCGTCAAAGGCGGCTTCCATTCCCATCAGTCCCTGGTTGTCGGTTCCGGTAAAGCCCAGAATATGAGGGGCCAGGGTTTCCTGCTTATAATACCGCCTGCTTTCTTCCGTAAAGCCGATCCCTTCAATTTTTAAATCCTTGATTTTTTGCGATGTCTCAAAGTCTACTTTCCTTTTAAGCCATTCA
This sequence comes from Desulforamulus profundi, assembly GCF_002607855.1. The sequence goes on along the minus strand of NZ_AWQQ01000042.1, from coordinate 66,271 downwards.
AAACGGGATTTCTTGGTCATAATGGTTTTAACTTTGGCCACATCCATCCCCAGCAGGGGAGCAACCTGCGCTGCTGCTTCATCGGGATTCTTGATGTGGTTGGGCACTACATAGACGGAGTCGGCACTGACGCTGGTGACCAATTCATTGCCGTTGCGGTCCAAAATGCTGCCTCGTTTGGCCTCCACCGGCACATCTCTCATCCGGTTGATAATCCCCTTCTGGCGGTATTCATCTCCCCTGACAATTTGGACCCACACCAGTCGTACAATAATTAATGATAAAAAAGCGGTAGCCAGTAAGAAAAGAACGGTTATTCTCCTGCGAACAAGTATATTGGTGGTTTTCAACCACGATTCCTCCTTGCAGGCCTGGCAGTCACCGCTTCCTAAAGTTTTTTCTCCCAACGATTTACCATATCCATAAATGCCTCAAGGACAGGCCTTTTCGGGTTCTCCGCCTGACCATGATTGTCCTTCTCCCGGGCGGTATGCTCAGGGGCCTCCTGATGCTTCAGTTGATTGGTTGGGTTGTTTTGTCCTGATGGAGGACTCTTAGGTAAGGCGGCAACCAGTACCACTTCCTTGGGGTCCGGTTTTACCATACCCAATTTGGTGGTGGCGATGGCCTCAATTCGTTGTAATGACATTAACTGGTTAGCTTGGGATTCCAGGTATTCTTGCTCGGCCTTTAAATTCGCCAGTTCCTTTTGCATCTGGCTGATTTGGTAACCCACTGCAGCCACCTGGGCATAGTAATAGGCGATGGCGACCCCTGTGAGAAAAATAGCAAGAATACAGCCGGTCAACAGGATTTTGCCCTTGCGTAGGGTCCTTTTGGACAGCTGCCTTTTTGGCCTGGCAATTTGCTGTTGCCGTTCTTCGGGCAGCCGATAGCTAAATTTTTCCTGTGCTACACTCAAGCTTATGCACCTTCCATCCGGTTTAGAACTTTCTATGAACTGAAAGTAGCCGATCCTGTGACCCCACACAACGCAGCCGAATGCTCCGCTACGTTGCGGAAAAACCGGTCTACCTGGTGAAAAGTTTTTTTAAAGGTTTGTTTATTTGAGTTTTTCTGCAATCCTCAGTTTGGCGCTGCGAGCCCGGGGATTGCTTTCCACTTCTTCTTTACTTGGTTCAATGGGTTTACCGGTGATAATTCTGATTTGCGGCTGCTTGCCGCAGGCACAAACCGGGAACGACTGCGGGCACGTGCACGGGTTCGCCAGTTCTTTAAAGGTTTCTTTGATGATACGGTCTTCCAAAGAATGGAAGGTGATGACGCAGATCCTGCCGCCCGGTTTTAGCACTTCCACGGCATCTTTCATGGTCTGGCTGAGAATGTCCAGTTCATGATTCACTGCAATCCTCAGGGCCTGAAAGGTTCTTTTGGCGGGATGGGGACCCTCCCGCCGGGCATTGGCCGGCACCGCGGCTTTGATGACTTCCACCAGTTTGCCGGTGGTGGCAATGGGCTGCCTTTTCCTTTCCGCCACGATAAAGGAGGCAATTCGTTTGGCCCAGCGTTCTTCGCCATACCGGCGAATGATATCGGTTAACTCCTCTTCGGAGAGTTTATTGACCAAATCCTTGGCGCTGACGGGCTGGTCCGGCCCCATGCGCATGTCAAGCTCAGCATCGTGCATGTAGCTGAACCCTCGCTCCGGGGTATCCAATTGGTATGAGGAAACGCCCAGGTCAAACAGCGTACCGTCGATCGCATGGATTGCCAGTTCATCCAGGACATGCTTTATCTGGGAAAAATTTCTTTGCACCGCATGAAACTGACCGGCGAAACCCTGAAGCTTTTCCACAGCATTGGCAATGGCCGCCGGATCCTGGTCGATGCCTATCAGTTGTCCCTCCGGTCCAAGTCGACGCAGTATTTCGATGCTATGTCCTGCGCCCCCCAGGGTACAATCCACGTAAGTCCCCCCGGGGTGAATGTTTAATCCTTCTATGGATTCCTTTAACAAGACTGAGACATGTTTAAATTCCATTTTTATGCCTTTCGAGATCAGAAGTTCGAAGTTTGAGGTTCTAAGGAAGGTCTTTGAACCACGTCTAGCTTTTATTCTTAACAGGGTGTCTGCCCTTCATACGCAGGACGCCATCGAACTTCGAAACGAACAGTCCTTCGCGTTTACAGCAAGTCAACGATTTTCTCCGCCAGTTCTTCAAAGGAGGCTTCGGCCTGGGTATTGTAACGGTCCCATTCTTCCTTGGACCAAATTTCCACCCGGTGGATACCCCTACAATGACGGTTTCTTTGTCCAGCCTGGCATATTCTCTCAAGTTGTTGGGCAGCAAAATACGCCCCTGTTTGTCTACTTCACATTCAGTGGCTCCGGAAAAGAAAAAACGTACAAAGGCCCGGGCATCTGCCCTGGCAAAGGGCAGTGACTTCAGTTTTTGTTCAACCTCAGCCCATTCCTGGGGAGGGTAAACAAAAAGACAGTTGTCTAAACCCTTGGTGACGATGAACCGGTCACCCAGGCCTTCACGGAAGCGGGCAGGGACTATGAGACGACCTTTCGGGTCGATGTTGTGTTGGAATTCCCCCATAAACATGATATCATGCTCCACTTTCTGGGTATTTCCCACCACTTAGTACCACTTTATACCACTTTTATTCGCTATGGTGCTAAAAATTCCTTCTCCCCTGCGGATGTTTTTGATATTTTTGGCAAAAAATTAACCAAATCCATTATTTAGGACTTGGTTATGTTCGTTTCTATACTAACTTGTTTACACAATTAAAAGTCTTATCTACACGACATGGCCTCCAGGGCCTGCCGTGACGAAGGTTACCTATTTGGTTTTCTCCTTTATCCGGAGCTCGTAATTCAAATTCAACTCGGGGACGGTTCTTGACTTGAATTCACTATAGATCAATCATTGTCCGTTTCCTCTGGCTGAATGTTGCCACCTGCCGGAACCCGATCTCTTTGAGAAGGTCTGCCGCCCGGTCGAGTCCTTCCCCCACTTGCTCCGGTTTATGGGCGTCTGATCCGAGGGTTACGGGGACTCCGTGTTCCAGGCAGAGCTTAAGAAATTCCGGGGACGGGTACAGTTCGGCGCAGGGGTAGCGCCAGCCGGCGGTGTTGACATCGGCGCAAACATCATGTTCTTTCATTACCAGTACGGTTTCCCGGTATAAATCCGTTATGGGACCGTCCGGCCTAAAGCCAAACTTTTTGATCAAGTCCGGGTGGGAGAGAATGTCAAATAACCCGGTCATCGCCGCCTGTCGGACGTGGTGGAAATACCGGCGGTACAAGTCTTGGATATTATGGTTTTTATATTCTTCGATGCGATCGGGATCGTCGAAGGCCCATTCGCCCAGGAAATGGACGGAACCGAGCACATAATCCAGGGGTAAGGAGGATAGGATCTTCCTGAGATCTTCTTCATGACCGGGGATATAGTCCGCCTCGATACCAAGTTTTATAGATAAGTCCGGGTTGGCTGCCCGGGCTTGTCTGACTTCGGAGATATGAATTTCCAGGTCCGGCCAGGGCATGGAAAATTCCGGGTTTCTTTTTTCCTCCGGCAGCCAGTACATGGGCAGGTGCTCGGAAAAACCGATCTCTTTGAGGCCTTTTCTCCTTGCCGCCGCCACAACTTCTTCTACCGTCCCCACGGCATGTCCACACCGAAAGGTATGGATATGGTAATCCACCAGCATTGAATACACTCCCTTTTATTTTACTGACCTATTTATGGCAAGCACTTTTCATGCAAGCATAACCGGACATCAGCTAAAAATAAAAATTGGTTTGCTTTGATTCAAGTCACGAACCGTCCCCACTTGAATTGGGGAAAGGTCTTCATTTTCCATTATAGACGTACCGGGCACATTGACAAAGTCTTATCTTCTTCCGCAAACCCTTAAAATATCCGGCAGCAGTTCCCGGGCCGCCTTTTCTCCCTGCTCAATGATAAAAGGGATTTTGTGAAATTCCCAGGAACCAACTCCCTTTAACAGCGGCCGGATGCGGACATCGGCATTACTGTCCAGCACGTACTCAAGGGCGTCGGAACGGATAATGTCCAGGGTTTGGCCCATCATTTGCGCGATATTGCGGGGCACCTTCGGCTCCTCGCCGTCGTTGCCAAGATCCACAGCGATAACTGTGGTTGCTCCCAATGCCTTAAGGACCTGAGCCGGTACATTCTCCCGCAGGCCACCGTCCACCAGCAGGTAGCCGTTAATTTCTTTTGGTTCATAAATTCCCGGCACGGCGGTGCTGGCCCGGACTGCCTGCCAAACCGGCACGCCGCTGACAAACACCTGGTCTGTCTTGGCTTTTAATCGTATCCTGTCCTGCCGGCTGAGGAAAATGACCTTTTTGCCGTTGGTAATATCCACGGTGGTTATGGCCAGTTGAATGGGGGCATTTTCGAACTGTTTTTGACCCAGCTTGGACCTGATAAAACGTTCCAGCTTAACGCCCCTCATTAACCCCAGGGGAGAACGAAAGGGGTACGGAAGGTGCAAAGCATCAAAGATCAGTTTGATTGTCATAATAAAAAAGTTTTCTATGGCGGCAAATTCATCGATAAACATACTAGGCTTTAGTATACGCACCAGCTTATCCAACTCGGACACTGTCCACCCGTAGGAATATAAGGAAGCAACGATGCTGCCCGCGCTGGTCCCTGCAATCATGTGGGGCCTTATGCCATTTTCCTCCAACACTTTCAGCACTCCTATATGGGCAGCTCCCAAAATAAAGCCCCCACCTAAGGCTAAACCAATTCTTTTTAGCATTTTCATCACCGCCTGCTATGTTCATTTTATGAACCTTCAAAAACAGTGGTGAATGTTGACCATTGAAAAGTTGATCCACTTTGTTTTTTACGATAAGATTTGAATATATTATAAAGGCATCAGGTGATGAAAGGTGCCCCAATTGAAAGTAGGCAGCAGAGTTCATCTCTGGCCCATGGATACCTATCCGAAATACGGCATCGTCAGGGAAATTAATGCCAGTTACATCCTGGTTGAACTGACCGAAAAAGACCCGCGGGATTACTGTCGCTATCAAATTGGTGACAGGATTAAACTGCCGGCAAAAGGCTTGCTTGTTTTAAATGAGCAAGAATTTAAAGACAAATATTGTTAGTGATAAAACCCTACTGTCCGAACCTGTTCTATGTTTTTTTATTATTAAAAAAGCAACGATTTTGATGTGCATTGCTTTTTTCTATTCCATTTTTTTACTGGCAGCCTGCAAACCGAAGCGCCTGATCTTATTCAGGACAGTGGTGTGGGAAACCCCCAGGGCTTTGGCGGCTTTGCGGGCACTGCCGTAGGTCTTGAGGGCCAATTGCAGGGTGTCCAGTTCGGCTTGGGCCGCTGCCCCTTTCAGGCTGGGGCTGCTGACTTCTTCACCACCTGCCGGAGAAGGACCGGCAAGGTTGAAACGGCCTTCATCCAATACAATGTGTTCCGGTCTGATTTCCCCGCTTTCCACCAGGTTGCTGGCCCGTTCAATGACGTTCACCAGTTCCCGGACATTGCCTGTCCAGCGGTTTTTGGTGAGGATTCTCAGGGCCCCGGCGGAGATGCCGGAAATTTGTTTGTCCGGATGGGAAGCATATTTCTTTAAAAAGTGGTGCACCAGAAAGGGAATGTCCTCCGGCCGCTCGCGCAGGGGCGGCAGGCGGATGGGAAACACATTCAAACGGTAATAAAGGTCCTCCCTGAAATCACCCCGGGCCATCATTTCCTCCAAGTTCCGGTTGGTGGCGGCAATTACCCTGACGTTGATGGGAGTCTCATGGCCATCCCCCAGTCGCCTTACCTTGCCATCCTGTAAAACCCGCAGCAGTTTCGCCTGCAGGTGAGGAGACAGTTCTCCGATTTCATCCAAAAACAATGTCCCTTCATGGGCAAATTCAAAGAGTCCCTGCTTGCCTCCCTTTTTTGCCCCGGTAAAGGCCCCGTCGGTATAACCAAAAAGTTCACTTTCCAGCAAAGTATCCGGCAGGGCTGCACAGTTCAGGGGTACAAAGGGTTTGTTTCTGCGCAAGCTTTCCATATGGATGGCCCTGGCAAACAATTCTTTGCCTGTCCCGCTTTCCCCCCGGATGACGACGGTAGAATCGCTGCGGGCCACCCTTTTGGCCACGGCCACCACCCGTTCCATGGCTTCGCTGCCGTAAATAATGTCTTCAAAGGTGATCATGGAAGCTTGGTTACTGAATAAACCAGGTCACGCACCTGGGACATATCCTTAAGAGCCGCCACCATGCCAATAACCCTGCCGGATTGATCCTTGATGGGCCTGCCGGTGCTGAGGTAATGGTGCCTGCCCCGGGGGGTGGTGATCATCACTTCTTTATGGTCGTACCCTTCACCGTTTTTCAGGCTGTTAATCATCGGAATATCCATAGAGACCACTTCCGCCACATCCCGGCCCAGGGCTTTCTCGGCGGAAATGAGAAGAATTTTTTCACAGGCGGGATTAAAAACAGTAATGTGTCCCTTGCGGTCCACCGCGATAATGCCGTCACTGACGGAATCCAGTACAGCCCTGAGCTGTCTTTCCCTTTCCTCATGGGGCATCACCTCGATGGGTTCCACCTGTCTGACACCCGGAATGGCTTTCAGTTCCTGCTGCAGGGTTGTTGATTCCCGCTCTCCCAGTGCCTCGATCTCCAGGTACATGTTGTTGGGTAGTACCTGCAGGGATATGATATTAATATTCTTAGGTGACACCACCTGGGAAACATCGTAGACAATGCCCACCCGGTCTTTAAATTCAATGCGCAGGCGCAAGGTTTCCATCATCAGCACCCCCGGATGCAGTTTATGCAGTAACAATTCTACAGCTCCCTCCCTTCATCCTTCATCGAACAGCAGGTCATTTTTCCCACGCACCTGCTGATGGAGCTTGGCCCAATTATTAATTTTTCCATTGAGGGATTGACATCCCATCTAACGAGGAATATACTAAAATCAGATATTGATAATCGTTTTCATCGATATGCAGGCATATAGTAATAGCAGGATAAAGCAATAAGCTACATAATTTTAATTTTAAATCCTACCCATTACTGTGCACAGTCATCGATAATGATTTTCATCTTCATGTAAAGGAGTGTTGGATATGACTTTGGACCGCATAAAAAGGGGACAATGTTTTAAAATCAACTGTATCCCCGATGAAACTGTAAGGGCCCAGGCAATTCGCTTCGGCATTGCTGAGGGTGAATGGCTCACCTGCGAGGAAGTTGTTCCGGCGGGTCCCATCGTTATTCGTAAGAACCGCCAGCAGATTGCCCTTGGCAGGCAGCTGGCAAAGGCAATCGCTGTCAGTCTGAATTAGGACACCACCCGGTCAACCAATCACAAAATACCAGTGAACTTACTATGGATCAACCATAAAAGGAGTGAGTCATATGTCCCACTGCCACGGATGCAATATAAAAATAGATATCCCGGAAGGGGCCCGGCGCATTGTTCTGGCAGGCAACCCAAATGCGGGAAAATCCGTCTTCTTTAACTACCTGACCGGCATGTATGTTGATGTTTCCAACTACCCCGGCACCACGCTGGAAATTTCCCACGGCTCTATCAAGGCGACGTTGTCATAGACACCCCCGGGGTTTATGGCATTTCGTCCTTTAATGACGAAGAAAGAGTCGCCCGGGATGTAATCTTATCAGCAGACGTTGTTATCAACGTGGTAAACGCCGTCTATTTGGAGAGGGATTTGTTCCTGACCCAACAGGTGATCGATACGGGAGTCCCGGTGATCGTGGCATTGAACATGGTGGATGAGGCTGAAAGACAGGGGATTAAAATTGATTATGCCCTGCTGAGCCAACTGCTGGGAGTTCCGGTCATTCAAACGGTGGCCATTAAAAAACAAGGGTTAGAAGAAGTAAAGCAAACCATCTGGCAGGCCCGGCAGGGTCACTCTGATCCTTCCTTGCAAAAGGAATTGGATCAGCTGGTGAACAGGGTCGGCAGCCGCGGCGAAGCCTGCTGATCCTGGAGGGGGATGCCACTGTGGCTGCCAGGCACGGGCTGGAACCTGCCAACCGGCGGGAAGAAATTTACCTGCACCGCCGCCAGCGGGTTAACCAACTGGTCAATCATGTGGTGAAGGAGATCAGCAAATCAACCGCCTTCGGCAATGCCCTCAGCAGCGCCATGATTAAACCCCTTACCGGGGTGCCGATTCTGCTGCTGGCCCTTTATGCCATGTATCAAATTATCGGCGTCTTTGTTGCCGGTACGGTGGTCGGGTTGACCGAAGAGACCATCATGATCGGTCAATATGAACCGGCTGTGCGCTCCCTGGTCGGCAACTTTATCAGTGAAGATTCCACTTTGGGAACTATTTTAGTCGGGGAATTCGGCCTGCTGACCATGACCTTCACCTATGTGCTGGGGTTATTGATGCCCCTGGTGGTAGGCTTTTACTTCTTCCTTTCCTTGTTCGAGGATTCCGGTTACCTGCCCCGTCTGGCCACCCTGGTAGACAGAGTGTTAACCAGCATCGGATTAAACGGCCGGGCGGTGATTCCGTTGATTCTTGGCCTGGGTTGTGTGACCATGGCCACCATTACCACCCGCCTGCTGGGTTCCGAACGGGAAAGACGCATTGCCATTTTTCTCTTAGGCTTAGCCATTCCCTGCTCTGCCCAGTTGGGCGTCATTGCCGGTATGCTGGCCGCGGTGGGTCCTGAATTCGTTGCCCTTTATGCCCTGGTGATCCTGGCGGTGCTGGTGGTGGTCGGCACTTTAATGAATACGTTGATATCCGGCCAGTCCTCCGACCTGTTGATTGATTTACCGCCCCTGCGGCTGCCCAGGATCGACAATGTCTTAACCAAGACGTTCATCAAATCGTACCAATTCTTAAAAGAAGCCTTTCCGCTGTTTGCCCTGGGCGCCCTGCTAATCAGTACTTTTCAGGTTACCGGTATTCTTACCCTGCTGCAAAACGCCCTGGCACCCCTTACCGTCGGCTGGCTTGGTTTGCCCAAGGAAGCTGCCACCGCCTTCATTATGGGGGTTGTGCGGAGAGATTTCGGCGCCGCAGGTTTGGCGGATATGACCCTTGCCCCCATTCAGACAGTGGTTGCCTTAATTACCATTACCCTGTTTGTTCCCTGCATCGCCTCCATCCTGGTGATGTTTAAAGAACGCAGCAAGAAGGAAGCGGCTCTGATGTGGCTCAGCACCTGGGTAATTGCCTTCCTGATCGGAGGTATCGTCGCTCAATTGTCAAACCTGCTGGGAGTTTCCACCCCGACGCAGGTGTTTGCGGTTATCGCCTCTGTTTTAGCCCTGGCGGCCCTGGTGGTGATCGCTGTAAGACTCTCGAAAAAGCAAGGCGTGCGCCGCGATGCCAGTTCAAAGGGTGCAGCCTGATGAAGCCCGCAGATAAAAATTCTTGTTGTACAACCAAAACCTGCCCCCGCTGCAATTGCCCTGTAGAATTGACCCTGATTTGCCCCAGGTGCCGGGAACCCATTCCCGGCGGTTGTTCCGGCTCTTGTTCAAAATGCATGAAAGGCAACAGTAAAAAAACAAGTAAATAAACATATAAAAACCCCGCAGGCCATGGCTTACGGGGTTTTTAACGCTTAACAAATCTTCTTTTCCCGGTATAAATTCTCGGCAGACATGCCGGGCGTACATAAAAAAGGACTGCTTATCAGCAGCCCTTAATTTCTACGCTTTACATTCGCCACAGTGCCCATATATCTTCAGTTCATGGTCCGTAACGAAAAAGTTATAATCCTTGGCCACCTGTTCTTCCAGCTCTTCCAATAAATCTTCGTTAATTTCCAAAATCTTACCGCATTTCAGGCAGATGGCATGATGGTGGTGATGGCCGTCCGTATTGTCGCCGTATTCATAGCGTTTACGCCCGTCGCCGAAATTTACGCTGTGGATGATATCATGTTCCAGGAACAGTTCCAGGGTCCGGTAAACAGTGGCCAGCCCTACATCCGGCGCCTTTCTTTTGACAAGATTGTAAACATCCTCGGCACTGAGATGCTTTTCCTTATTCTCCAGCATCACTTCTAAAATCTGCTGCCGCTGGGGGGTTAACTTATATTCTTTGGCCCTCAGTTTTTCTCCGATTTGATTTATAATCTTCTTCAAAGGATAACACCACCCGGCTACTTTTTTCCAGTATATTGTTTTTTACTGGGAGTGTCAATGTGCTTATTCACTGCCATAATTGTAGTATTGCCGGCGCCGGGCTTCTCTTTTCCTCTTTTTTCTGTTAAGAACCACCCGCCGCCTGATCCAGACAAGAAACAGCAGCGGTGGCCCAACCCATTTCAGGAAAGTTTGGCAAAGGGCTAGCCAGTCCCGCTGAACATCCGCGGCTGCCACCAAATCCACTCTGCCCAGTTCCTCCTGGCCACTCCGAATCACCACTGCTCCCAGCACCTGTCCTTTGTTCACCGGGGCGGAAATCTCTTTCACGGGTTCTGTGACAACTTGTACACCGCCGGCCCCTTGCTTGGGAAAGGTGTAAAAAAATCTTCGTCGGCCACCAGGTCCACCTTGGTTTTACCGTATTTTACAGGCAGGTTGGCCATCACGTTGCCGCCGTAAATCAGCTGGCGGTTGGTGTAGTTGGCAAAACCGTAGTCCAGTAATTTTGCCGCATCGGTCCACAAATTACTCCCTTCACTGCGCAAAACCACAGCAATCAGTTCCCGCCCGTCCCTTTCCGCCGAGGCGATAATACACTGGCCGGCTTCCACGGTGTAGCCGGTTTTGACGCCGGTGGCGCCTTTGTAGCCGTAGATCCTGCTCCAGAGCAGTTTATTGTGATTAAACAAGTATTTTTGAGCTTCCGGGTCGGTCCTGGGAACTTCATGGTGAATGGTAGCAACAATTTTCCTCAAATCTTTATTTTTCATGGCTTCCCGGCCGATCAAGGCCAGGTCGTAGGCAGTGGAATAATGATTTTCGTCCGGCATCCCGTGGGGATTGGTAAAATGGGTGTCGCCGGTCCCTATTTCTTTCGCTCTTTTGTTGGAGAGTTCCGCAAAATTCTCAACCGAACCCGCAATATGCTCCGCAATGGCCACCCCGGCATCGTTGGCGGAATTCAACATCAGGGCGTAAAGGAGCTCTTCCATGGTCAGCCGTTCCCCTTCCACGAACCACATGGAAGTGCCCCCGGCGGTGATGGGATTGGGGCCGATGGTTACCACGTCATCAAGCCTGGCCCGCTCCATGGCCACAAGTGCCGTCAGGACCTTGGTGGTGCTGGCCGGGTACATTCTTTTATGTTCTTCTTTCCCGTATAATAACTTGCCGGTCCGGGCATCGATGACCGCTGCAGCTTCCCCGACGATCTCCGGTTCCCCGGCCCGGGAGCCGGAGGCAAAACTAAAAATGGATAAAAATAGCACAACAATACTGAATAATTTTTTTAACACGCTATCACCTGTGTAGATTATGCTTAAAGTAGAAATGGCAGGGTTCCCAACTTTATTTCGCAGGCTTAAGCCAATTAACCCCCAGTAAAAAGGCCAACCCCAGCAGAATGGCACCGGCTAACATGGTTAGCGGGGACGCCGCCGGCAGGGTGGTGGTAAATAAATTCAACAGCTGGTTTACCAGCCCCCCGATGAAAAAGGCCACAGCAATGACACCTGCCCAAATGGCGGTGCCTTCCCGCCAACCCCTTTCCTTATAGATAACCATCGCCGAAGCAATGCAGGGAACAAACAGGGTAATGGTGGTCAGGGCCACCAGTTTTTGCATATCTGACATGGGAAATGTAAATAAGCCTGCGGTGCCGAATTCCCGGCGTATGACGCCCATAATAAAACCGCTGGCCGCTTCCTTGGGTAACCCGAGCCAATTTACGGTAAGGGGAACCAGGGCGTTTTCAATGGCGCTCAGGCTGCCTGAAACGTTAAGAAGACCCAGGCAGAGGGCGCCCAGCGCAAAGAGAGGTGCCGCTTCGATAATAAATTCATAGCTCTTAAGCCAGCTTTTTTTCAGAACGTTGCCGGGCTTGGGCAGCCTGAGCGGCGGCAGATCAATCCAGAGCGAGGTGGACTGTCCCGGCACAAACCGGTTTAGCAAAACGCCACCGGTGATAAACACACTGAAAATGATCAGCCCGTAAACCACGGCAAAGCCGGGTCCCAACCCTGCCAGCATGGTGGCGATAATGGCCAGTTGGGCGGAGCAGGGAACGGTCAACGCCAGGATAATGGTGGCGACACGGCGCTCCCGGTCGGAACCCAGCAGGCGGGTTGACATAAGGGCCATGGTCACACAGCCAAAGCCCAGGACCAGGGGAATCACCGCCTGTCCGTTTAATCCAAAGGAGGTCAAAATACGGTCCAGCAAAGTGGCGATCCTGGGCAAATAGCCGGTGTCTTCCAACAAAGCAAGGACCAGGTTAAAGCCCAGCACCAGGGGAAATAAAAGTCCCAGCAGGTAGGTTACCGTCATGGTAATGACGCCAAAATCTCCAACAAGAATCTGATTAACGGCAGATTCCGGAGCCACCAGGCGGTCCACCAGCGCCCTGACAGCGGGCTGGAAATACTCGCCCATTAAAATCCCCTCGGTAAAACCTACCACGGTTTGAGCCACAAACACTCCCACCAGTTGGTAGAGAACCCACAGGGTCAAGAGCAATAAGGGAATGCCGGTAAGGGGCTGGATCATCCAGCGGCTGAGAACAGGGCCCCAGACCTCCTCGGGTCTGGTTTCCTTGACAGACATCGCCACCAACTCATTGACCACTGGCGCCTGGCACCGTAGATCAGTTCCCGGTATTTTCCCGGGTCAACGCCAAACCTGGCAGCAACAACGGGATCTCCTTCCAGAATCAGAAGTTTTTCGGGGTGGGGTATGTCAGCGGGAAGTTCTGCCAGTTTTTCCTGCACCGCCGGCAGCACGCGTCCAGCCCTGGCACTGCGGATGGCCTCTTTAAGCTGAGCCATCCCTCTCCCCTCGACGGCTGCCGTGGCAAGGACCGGCACACCCAGGAGTTCCCTCAGCACCCGGAGATCGATTTTAATCCCCTGGTGTTCCGCTTCATCCATCATATTTAAAACCACCAGCACCGGCAGGCCTGTATCGATAAGCTGCTTGGTGAGGAATAAATCCCGCTCCAAATGAACCGCATCAACGATATTTACCAAAATGTCCCCATGTAAAACAATATCCCGGGTAATTTTTTCTTCCTCATTAAATGAGGACAATCCATAAACTCCCGGGGTGTCAGTGACGGCATCCTGGCCGCTGCGTCCGCATATTACGTTTGTCGTGGTGCCCGGGAAATTTGCCACATCGTTATAGCGCCCGGTTAAGTAATTAAAAAAACTGATTTTCCTACATTAGGGTTGCCCACCAGAACAATGTTCTTGCCGGTTACACCCTCCCGCTGGAAATGCTTGTTAACCATATAAAAATAACCTCGGGAATATTATTTACTAACCAACCGGTTGAACTCCGATACTTTTCGCCAGTTTCCGACCGATGGCAATTTGCTGTTTGCACATGCCGACCACCACCGGGCCTGCCGGAACCACCTCTTCACAGGTAACGACGGTTCCTTCTGCGATGCCAAACCGGATGGCCTGTGACCTGATTACTTCATTGGAAATGTGCATAATCTTAATTTTCTGCCCTCTTTTGCATTTATCCAGTGTCATACCGCTATTCCCTCCAAACCGGTCCAAAGTGATAAGAGATAATGGTTATCAGTGTCATTTTTATTATAATTCCGGCGATTCCCCAAGGCAAGGTTTTTTTAATATTTTATGACAGCCCGGGAACAATAGTCACCAAAGGAGGGAGAGTACATGGTTGACATCAACACCGAAGGTTTGGAAATAGCGCCTTTATCAGAGGAACAAATCAATGCCCTAAACAATGTCCAGGCCCAATTAAACGAAATGGCCAAAATCGATCAGGAGATTTACCTGCTGGCGGTTACCAGAAATGAAGGAGCAAAATAAGAAGAGTCAGGGAGGCCTCTTGGCCCCCCAACGGTTTACTTTAGTTTACTATGTACAGTATTCCAGAGGGTATGGTCTTCAAAGCCCATTCGCCATATCCCTATACCGCCCAGTTTATAGGATTTTACCAGACCTAGTTTAATGCCAATGCTGTATTTGTTTTCAAACCAAACCTGGTGTTTCTGGGAACCCGTCCAGTAGTAAAAATAGGGGGAACTGCTGGCATTGTCCCACCGGATCTCCGCTCCGGTCCGCTGCACCAGGCCGTTGACATCTTTCCATTTAACACCCCGGGTCTTGCCGGAGGACCAATCGTAGCCATAGGCGGCCAGGCCCAAAAGTATTTTATTGGAGGGCATTTGGCTTACGGCGTAGTCCAGTACGCTCTGCACCCAGGGCAGGGACGCTATGGAACCGGGGGGCCCGCCAAACCAGTGCTCGTCATAGGTCATCAGCATGACGTAATCACATACCTGTCCAATCTCTTTGTAGTCATAGGCACCGGACCAGCTGTTGTTCCACTGGGGACTGTTCTTCGCCGGGACCGCCGCTGTTAAAAGATAACCGCCTGGTTTGAGCAGCCCCTTTAATTCCCATAAAAGTTTATTATAATCGTTTCTATTCCAGGTGGGTACCGCCTCCAAATCAATATTGACCCCTGCATAGCCATGTTTTTTAACTAACGAGGCAATATTTACGGCCAATCGCCATCTTTTCTTGGGATCTCCCAGGACTGCGGAGGCTGAGGCGGTATCCATTCCATTGTGCATGTTATGTACGACCAGCAGGGGTTTCACGCCCTTTTTCTTGGCCAGGTTGATTCCCTCTGTGGGTAGAAAATCCACCGTTAACTCACCGTCGCTGGTGATGCGGGCGGTGAAGGTGGCCGCAAAGTCCAGATGGTTGTGATATTTTTCCAGGGAGTTATAGGATTCATAATCGGTATACCAGTCCTTTGCATAATAGCCCATTACTACGGGTTTTGGCTGCCTGGCGCCAGCAGGCGTCGGAAAAAACATAAAAGAAAAGGTAAAAAGATAAAGAAACAGGAATCCCAGGGTTGTCCATCTTCTTTTTGTCATAATACCTCCTGTTTTGTTGATTATTGGGTGTGACCCCTCTTAGTATCATAACAGGAAGGTATTTTTTGATAAAGACTAATAATTTTTCCAGCATTGTCAAATATTTGAATCATGGTTGGCATTTATTAACAACAAAGTTCTGATTATTCTCTTCTAGCAAGGATTTACATCAAGCGCAGAGAATATCATAATAAATATAGATTGTAAAGTCTTGTCTTGAGGTGAATATGTTTGTCAGAACTATATTACTGGTTATATTTAAATAAAATCCTTTTTGCACCCCTTTCGGCTTTCCTGACGGCCCAACTTCTCAAAGGGCTGCTGGCCAGTTTGAAAAGCAAAAAATGGCACTGGGAAAGATTTATTGAAGCCGGGGGCATGCCCAGTTCACACTCCGCCATGGTGACAGCCCTGGCCACGGCCGCCGGGTTAAGCTACGGTTGGTCCTCTTCTCTTTTTACCATCACAGCGATCTTCTCCGTCATCGTTATGTACGATGCCATGGGGGTTCGCCGGGCCGCCGGTATTCACGCCAAAATATTGAACCAAATTCTGGAAGAGATGGGCCGCCAGGACGGGCAGCAAAACGTCAAAGCATTGAAAGAATTGATTGGCCACACACCGTCCGAGGTAGTGGCAGGTGCTGTGATTGGTGTTATTATGGCTTCGGTAGTCTTCTAAGGGAGAGGATGCATTGTTAAATTCAAACCGTTTATCCCGGCAGGATTATGCCTTAATTCTGTTACTATTTCTAACTGAATTAACCAGAAGCGCCTTTTTTCTTACCTTTTGGCCCCTCTACGCCGTGAATTTTTTAAATTTTTCAGTGGTGAATGCCGGGGTGGTTTTATCCGCCCATTACTTTACGGAAACACTTTTTAAAGCAGCTGCCGGCTGCCAATTGGACCGTCGGGGAAAACCGGTGCTGTTAATGGGTTTGAGCCTGAGTCTGCTTTCCTTGCTGGGAATCTATCACCAGCAGGCCAATTGGGTCATTCTGGTTCTGGCCGGCCTGTTCGGTCTGGGTTTCGCACCGGTGTGGCTGGCCGTCATCAGCACGGTTGCCCCCACGGATCACCCGAACCGGGCAGCCAGAATGGGGGTTGTTTTCTCCGCCTGGCTGCTGGGCGCCGGAGCCGGTCCCGTGGGCATTAATTTTGTTATATCCGCCGGCTTTCGCCCTGCCTTTCAACTGCTGATCGTTTTCTGGGCTCTCTGCCTGGTCATAGGTCTGCTGATTCCATTGCGTGCCAAAACCGGCTGTATAAGGATTTCGCTGCCGGATCAGTTCAAGCGACTGGCCACCGACCCTATGGTAATCAAAATTCTACTGCCCGGGATGTTTTTACAAACCTTAGCTGCGAGCCTGTTGCTGCCCATCCTCTTTATATGCCACCGGCATCCTGGGATTAACCTCCCGGCAGTACGGTTTGTTATTAACGGCAGGGGCGCTGCCACCGTCCTTTTTCTGGTGCCCATGGGTAAATTGGTAGACAGGTTGCCGTTAAAGAAAGTCTTAACTGCCGGTTTTCTGCTGAGCGCTTTATTTTTGTCCCTTTTTCCTTTAACCAGGGAATTGCCCGTAATTATTACTTTAGTCATTCTGGTGGGGCTTTCTTACGCCATCGTATTGCCCGCCTGGAATTCCCTGTTGGCCAGGGTCATACCGGCGGAACACCAGGCCACAGGCTGGGGGATCTTTACCACCCTGGAGGGTCTTGGCATTGCCACAGGTCCCATGCTGGGCGGTGTCATTTCCGGCTGGCTCCACCCGGTGGGAGCCATCTACCTGAGTGCTTTTATCCTGGCGGGAATGGGTTTCTTTTATTTATTCTATCCTTTCGACCAGACTTTACTAAACCAGGGGAGATAAAAATGTCGTTCAATGTTTTTGAAGTGGCTGGCCTCTTCATATTTTTCTACATGCTGTTGCCAACGATTTTGGGTCGTCTGCTGCACCTTGGTACGCTCAACCGGGGGAATAAAAAATCCGGCGCGGTAGCCCTGACCTTTGATGACGGTCCTGATCCCTGCTATACCCCCCAGGTGCTGAATATCCTAAAAAAATATCAGGCCAGGGCCAGTTTTTTCTGGTGGGCAAACATGCGGAACAATATCCCGACCTGGTAAAGCGAATAATAGCGGAAGGTCACAGCCTGGGGACGCACGGTTACAACCATCGTTTTGTTTGGCTGCAGGATCCCCTGTCTTCCATTCAGGAAATAAAAAAAGGGGTCCAAGCAATCCAAGACATTACCGGCAAAGCCCCGCTGTTTTTCCGCCCTTCCTGGGGGGTCTTTAATCTGCCTACTTATTTGTATCTATGGTTTACACGGCAAAAGACCGTCCTCTGGTCTTTCATGAGCTGGGATTGGCGCCCCTGCTTATCTCCGAACCGAATTCAAGGTATCGTTGCCCGTAAAACAAAAGCCGGGTCCGTAATTGTTTTTCATGACCGCTGCACCAAGCCAGGCGCAGTGGATGACGGCCCTGCCAGGATGGTGCAAGCCCTGCCGGCAATTCTGGAATCCCTGAAAGCAAAAGGGCTCCGGCCTGTCAGCCTGGATGAACTCTTTGCCTATCAGGATGCAGGTATGTTGAAGAAAGGCCTGCGCAGCCTGTGGCAGGCATGGGAATTTTGTTTTGACCGCCTGGCAGGACTAAAACCCGTTGGTGGCGAGGACAACAACCTGTTTCGCCTGGCGGTACGGGATTACCGGGGCCAGGTGACGGAATTGCCGGACGGTACCTTACTGGTTCCCGGGGATAAGATTGGGGAGCTTCATTTGAATAATGATTTTCTGCAAAGAATCACTGCCACAGCACGTTCCCTGGAGCTTGTAGGAATTATGCTGCTTCGGGAAACCAGGCGTTCGCTCCCCCTATTGGCCAAGACCGTATCCCAGGACCCCTCTTACCAGGGGATTAAAGCCCTGATTGGCATTACCATGATTCACAGGGGGACTTCCCAACTGGGATTCTCTGTTTACGACCTGCCTCCCGGCATTCGTTCCGTCGTGGCCTGGTACCAGCGATGGCTGCTGTTCCTGCTTCATCCCGGCGGTTTTGCCCACCTGCGGCGCCAGTGGAACAAACTGGTTCCCAAAAGGGTGATTATCTCCAGGCAGGAGCTTTTAAAACGTTACTTGTTGGACGGTATCTCTTGGCCCGAAAGCGGGAACACCAGGCCGGCAAATGGTACGATCAATGCCCGGTAATTTGGCCCGTGCCTTTGGATAATCATTTTCTCCGCAGTCTCCCAGTCCCCGGCATTTTTTAGAAGTGGTACCGGATTTTTGGTTTTGGCTAAATCAGAAATCAGGATCATTTCTTTATTTTTTATTACATTGCAAATTACGTAGGCCTTATGCCACCCAGTACAAATCCCTGTTCCTCAAACCGCCGCACAACATCTTCCGGTGTTTTTCCCTGTTCCATCCATTGTTGGAACAACGGTTCTCCCAGGCCCTCCTGGCATTGAGCCAGCAGCACAACGGTTCCCCCGGGTTTCACCAGCCTGGCGCCGTTTACCAGGGCCTTGGCGGCCTGGTACAGGTTTAAGTCCCTGGGGTATCCCCCTGCGCCGGCAATCACCACTTCCTCGGGACCGGGCAGTGTTTGCCGGTAAATATCCTGACAGAACCTGCTTCCTGCCAGCCAGGAGTTCTTAAGCTCCCCGGCAAAACATTTAACGATCTCGTTTTGCTCGTTCAGTATCACGTTCACACTGAAATCCACCCCAACCCTTTGGGCTGCCTCCATGATCATGTCTTGAATGGGGTTGTTCATCGTCTTACCGGGCCCAACCCCCTGGCCGGTCATCATGCTGTGGTTTTGTTCGATGGTCTTTCTACCCGCCACCCCGGGCATAACAAGTTTTGGTCCTCCGGAAAAACCGGCGAGATTATGGGGCAGGATGCACCCGGTTGTTATCACCATGCCGGCTCCGGCTACCCGCTTGTTTACGTACAATTCTGCTCCACCTGTTAACGTCCCCAGGTAAACCAGGTCCCTGTCGCAGTCATGGTTCATGAATGAGTACCGGTCTGCCAGGCTGTCAAACACCTCGTGGATTTCTGTTTTCGTATTTGGCCTGTGGGCTCCGGTGGCGATCATAAAAAAAATATCTTCTTTTCGAGCGCCGCCTGCCAAAATTTCTCTCAGGACAGCTTCTAAGAGTTCCTGATAAGGAATGGGCCTGGAGATATCTGTCACCAGTATGGCAATGGAGTCCGGTCTTTTTTTTCGGACAATCTCTTGCAGACCGGGGCTTGCGATGGGATTGGCAAGTGACTTTTCAATTTCTTCCCGCCGGTTGCCGGCAGCTGGCAGGTCAGGCCCGACAATACCGGCAACGTTGTGGTCCTTTATTTGAATGGGTACGGCCTGGCGGCCGTAATGAAACAGCACTTCCATGGGTATACCTCCGTCTTTAGTCTGCTCACCGGAAAAACTTGACCGGCTTACCTGTCTGCTTGCTTGCTTGCTTGTGCCCGTAGGTATGCCCATTGGGTATGCCTGTTGGGACGTATATTTTTTAGCGTATTCACAGGCACATGTTAACTGCAGTTCTCTTATGCTATTACCTTTTAAAATATTATATTTAAAAGACCGTAAAAATAATCAGCAGGACACTTTTGTGCCCTGCTGATCATTATCCTACCGGCCTTTCAGCGGTTTGCACCGGGACCTTGATTGTTTTCCCCTGGCGGAATAATTCCACTTCCACCTGTGCTCCCACTTTCTTTTTCTGCATGATTTTAATTAAATCATCCGGACTTTCAATTTTGCTGCCGTCGATGCTCAGGATGACGTCTCCTTCCTTAATGCCCGCCTTTTGAGCCGGCCCTCCGGACACAACTCCGTAAACAACCGCCCCTGCCGACCCTTCATACCCAAGATAATTGGCAATGTCCGGGGTCACCGGTTGGATTTGCACACCCAACCAGGGTCGTTTTACTTTCCCCTGCTGGATTAATTCATCCAGCACTTCCTTGACGGTACCGGTGGGGATGGCAAAGCCAATTCCCTGGGCCTGGGCGTTGATGGCGGTATTAATGCCGATGACTTCTCCGTTCAAATTCAACAACGGCCCGCCACTGTTGCCCGGGTTGATGGAGCGTCGGTTTGCAGCAAATGTTCAAAGATCCGGTTGTCAATTTCCAGGGGGCGTTCTTTAGCACTGATAACGCCGATGGTTACAGTATCCTCCAGTCCGAAGGGACTGCCGATGGCAATGACCCAGTTGCCCACCCGGATGCGGTTGGAATCCCCCAGGGGGAGGGTGGGGAAGTCTTTGCCCTCAATCTTAAGGACTGCCAAATCAAGAGAAGGATCTGCGCCTACGAGTTTGGCCTGGTAGGTCTTTTTATGCCCTTTTACCAGAACGTTGATCCTTTGGGCACCGTCGATGACATGCTCATTGGTCAGGATATAGCCGTCTTTAGAAATAATAAATCCTGACCCTAGACCACTCTGGTAGCGAGGTTCCGGGCTGACGCCGAAAAACTGGCGGAAAAACGGGTCGTTAAAGAAAGGATTGTTATTATTGTACCCTTGCACTTCAACCACCGTGTTGATCTTTACCACGGCGGGCCCTGCCTGTTCCACGATATTGGCGATGGTGTCCGGGCCTACGCCGGGGATGCCGGCATCCGCCACACCCTGCTGCTGCCGTCCCGTGTCTTGCTTTGGCGAAATATCTTTAATCAAAGTACACCCGGCTGCAAACATAATGCCGGACAAAAAAGCCAGGGCTAACGTTAAAACAGCAATGCTTCTCCATTGTTTCATTCTATCGACCTCCCCACAATTATAGTATGGACGAAACATTTAATTTATTTGCTTTAATTAATTTTATACCATAAATGTAAATGTTACGTTAATATAAAAATCCTGGCTCAGTCGGGATTTACAAATTGCGTTCTATTTGTCATTGCCTGGTCTCCTGCCAAACTTTCCAGTTCATCCAAAACGCGGCTGATCACCACGTTGCGATAATCCGAAAGTTCTAATTCAATCAATGTTGTTACCGGCCTTGCGGCTTTATCATACAATAATCTTACCCGGGGGCTTAAAGGTAACCCTTTCGTTGTGCGCATCACCACCGCAATTTCCCTTGAACTCAGCTCCACCACGGTTCCTGCGGGATAAGCGGCGATATTGGAAAGAAAGGGTTCGATGATATGGTAAGGAAACAGGTAATCCCCTGCCCCGGCAATCATTTCGTAGGCTTCATGGGGTGGAAATGCTTTACGATAAACACGATCCACTGTCAACGCATCATACATGTCCACCATACCGGTAATCTGGGCGAACTCGTGAATTTCCGAATCCTTTAATCCCTGGGGATAGCCTGTACCGCAGTAACGTTCGTGGTGCTGGTAAACCACCATGCGGGATAGACTGCTCACCTGGGGATTCTTGCTGAGTATTTGAAGGCCATACTCCGGGTGTTTCTTTACGATATTGTATTCTTCCTCCGTTAATGGCCCCGGTTTGTTCAAAATTTCCTTCGGCACAAGAACCTTTCCAATATCGTGCAGCAGGGAACCCATTCCTAAATGAAACAGTTTGGGGCGCTCATAGCCCAGAGAAATTCCTGTCATAAGCGCCAAAACACAAACATTTACTGAATGAGCAAAAACATAATCATCCATGGACCTTATGTCCACCAGCTCCACCATCAAATTGTGGTTGTTCAGCAGTTGGTCAATAATTTCACTAATGGTGGAATAGACCTTTTCAGACTCTTTTACGTTATCCCCCAGTGACTTGGCGTGAGCCTTCAGCAGGTTTTTCACCTGCTTGACGGCCTTTATTCTGATCTCCTCGGGTATGACATCGTCCACTTGAATGTCCGGTAAAAAGCCGTCATCAATGTATAACGAGGGGATCCCCAATGACCTTAAGCGTGCTATGTATCTATCGTTCAGTATGACTCCGGTGTTCAAAAGCACCTGCCCGTTGCCGTTTCGAACCGGGCGCCCAGCTTTCATTCCGGGTTTTACATTTACTATTGACACCCGCCGCATAAATCACCTCCGTGCCACGTTGCTGGATAAAATATTCTACTTTTACCTAAAAATTCCTCTGTTTTTTATATTTTTTCGTGTGGGTACATCATTTTCTTTAGCAAAACTGATCGAGATTTGTAAATTATTTTTTACCTAAAGGCAATTTAAAGGTGTTGCCGAATTAATTAGTTATCGTATAGTTATTTTAAAGGGGGTGGCGCTGTGTTATTCTCCGGTCTGAAAAAGATCGTGCTCGGTTCCTTCATCATAGTCTTATTTTGCTTGTCAATCATTAGTCCCGCCGGTCTTAAAGTCGCCCTGGGCAGCAAAGCAGTGTACCGTAAAGTGACAGAGGATAAAATTGTTGCTCTCACCTTTGACGACGGTCCGGACCCCCGCTATACCGTTCCCATTCTTGATACTTTAAAGGAATTTCAAGCACCGGCTACCTTTTTTATGGTAGGAAATAACGTCATAAGCTACCCCGAAATAGCCAAAAGAATCGTTGCTGAAGGTCATGAAGTAGGCGACCATACCATGACGCACCCCAGGCTTACCGATTTGACTCCGGAGGAAGCATATGTCGAAATTGAACGGGGCTATCAAACCATTATTGATGTAACAGGCGCCGTCCCCGAATATTTTCGCTCTCCGAAAGGTTTAACCACAGATTATGTTGAAGAAGCGGTATCTTCCCTGGGCATGAAGGAAATTCTCTGGACGGTGACCATTGAAAACCGTGCTGCCACAACGCCCGAGGAAATGTCCAATCGGGTATTAAATAAGATTAAACCCGGCTATATCATTTTACTGCATGACGGGCGCCTTGACAGAACCAAAACAGTTCAGGCCCTTCCTTTGCTGCTGAAAGGTCTTCGGGAGCAAGGGTATAAGGTGGTCCCTTTATCTGAACTGCTTCAACAGGAAACCCCCGAAGAACTGGCTTCCTACGACCCGTTAACCTAATAACTTAGGTGCCTGGTACTTAAGTTATTAGGTTATTTTTGGGGTAAAAAACCAAACTCCGGCCCTAAAAGTTATCCACAGTTTACAAAAAAATACTTTCCAATAAAAAACCGGTTTATCATGGATAAACCGGGGCAGCGTTGTCACTATAAAATCTGTATACAAAAACACAAAAAGGGATTGTAATCATTAATAGTTTATGCTAGTATCAAGGCAAAATTCCCGACCAAACAGAGATAGCCAAGGCCATATATGCCTTGGTGCTTTGAAAACATAAGTTTTCACAATAACCACACCGACAACGAAAATTAGTTGTCACTATCTTCACGGTTATTGTAGCACTTAAGGGGCGCATTGGCAAGGGGTTTGGGGAAATTATTTAGAAAAATTTTAGGAGGTGTTGCCCCTACCAGGGTGATCAAATTGAAAAATTGTTGTCACCAAAGGTTTAAGTTGTTCCGTATTAAGGGCAGCCTATAGTTGATTTCGGTATTTACGGAGTAAGTTGCACTGCGCGTCCCGATTTTAGTTTTCCGTGACTATAATAATCGTGGAGGGATTTGTCATGACAATGACCGATTTTGCTGAATGGGCCAGGCCAAAATGGACAAATGCAATGTTCATGATGAAATAGAAACCAGTAAATTAATGGTAGAAATAATGAAAAAATTCTTTGCCATTGGCCGGGAAGAAAATGAAGGATCTGAGCCTAACTAAAGTCAGCACCTAAAACTCTATACCTTATTCATGCTGTTAATTGCCCCTGCAGTTTTTTCAAGGTTTCTTGTGAAAAAATATACTTTCATGTTAAGATTTTTATATCTCCAACGAAATAAAACCCCGCCTAGCGGGGTTTTATTTTCGTTTACTTGTAGATTTAGAAGCCTTTCATCGGGTTGGGGCCGAATTCTTCAAGGTCTTCAGCAAACTTGTCAATGATCTTAGGCAGTTCTGCATAGTCCATAATGTTGATTTGAATCATGCGCACCCGGTCAGATTCTAAGCCAAGGCGGTCCAGGGTTTCGGAAACCTTGGAGAGACGGATTTCAGCCAGCTCGGAACCCTTCATAAAGTGGCACTGGTAGTCTTCACCGTGTTTGCAGCCCAGCAGCAATACGCCGTCAAAGCCCTTGGACATGGAGTCGGCAATCCAGACCAGGTTCAAGGAGCCAAGGCATCTTACGGGAAGGATACGTACCCAGGAGTTGTACTTCAGGCGGTTGATACCGGCCATATCCAGGGCGGGCATGGCGTCGTTTTCGCAGGCCAGGATGAGAATTCTCGCTTTTCTTCGTCCTCTTCAGGAACTTCGACGGCCTTCACCATGTTACCGATCATACCCACAGAATAGTTTTTGAAGGAGATGATCCGCTCGGGGCAGGCGCCCATGCAGGTACCGCATCTTCTGCAGCGGGTGGGGTTGGGCAGCGGGTTGCCCTTGGCATCTTCGTTAATGGCACCGAAGGGGCACTCTTCCGTACATCTCTTGCACTGGGTGCAGCGCTGGAAGGCAAATTCAGGATAGGACAGGTCGCCGCTTCTGGGATGCACGGCAGCACCGCCGGCAGTGGCTTCCACGCACTGGATGGCCTTTAGAGCGGCGCCGGTGGCATCGCCCACAGCCTTGGCCATATCCATGGGAGCCTTACACTACCGCAGGCATAGATACCGGTACGGCGTGTTTCATAGGGGAAGCAGATAAAGTGAGAATCCGGGAAACCATATTTTAAGTTCGGCAGTTCAGGACCCTGTCTGTATTCCAGACCCAGGATCTTTACAGCAGCTTCCTGGGCAGCGGCATCCCCCTCACCGGCAGCGGCTACGATGGGCTCGGTGGCCTTGGTGGTGGGGACCATCCCGTTGGCCAGTACCACTAAATCGATGTCTTCCACTCTGGCATTGCCGCCGAGCAGAACATCCTCGGATTCGATTGCCAGCTTGCCGCCAGCTTCGGAAATACCGGTAATGTCGCCTTTAATAAATACGGCGCCGGTTTCCTGGGCAGCTTTGTAAAAATGTTCATACTGGCCGGAGCTGCGGATATCCTTATAGAATACATAGGACATGACTTCCGGCGCCAGTTCTTTTAAATAAATGGTTTGCTTTAAGGTTTCCACGCAGCAGGCAGCGGAACAGTAGGGCAGTCTCTCAGCGTCCCTGGAACCTGCGCACTGGATAAAGGCAACCTTTTGAGCGGCAATCTTGCCGGACTTGGCCATAGCTTCGAATTCAGCATGGGTAATGACATTGGCATACTTGCCATAGCCCAGGTGATCCAGTTGGGCAACATAAGGGGTGGAACCGGTGGCCAGCACGATGGCACCCACTCTTTCGGTCGCAATATTGCCACCCTGGTTGATTTCAGCATCAAACATGCCCGGGCCGCCGGCGATCTTTTCAATCACGGCGCCGGTGTAAACCTTAATGTTGGGATTGGCTTCAATTTCGGCAACGCGACCGGCAACATCGGGATCTGCAGGAGCAGCAAAGGGAGCAGCCATCGGGGTGGTCTTGTAAACCTTGTTTAACCAACCGCCCAGGGTGGCTTCCTTTTCCACCAGTACCACAGGATAACCGGCTTTGCCGGCTTCCAGAGCTGCCGTCATACCGGCCAAACCGCCGCCCACAACCAGAACGGTCTTGGACAGGTCTTCGCCCAGATAAGGAGCAGGTGCTTCGCCGGCTTTTGCCTTTTCTAAGCCCATGCGAATCTGGTCTTCGGCCAGCATCTGGGTATCTTCATCATTGGCCTCGTGGCTCCAGATACACTGTTCACGCAGGTTCACACGGTCCGTGAATACGCCGGGAAATCTAAATACGTCACCGTTCACACGGTTGGAGCAGGCAGCTATAACCACGCCGTCCAGACCCTGGGCTTCGATTTCGCCCTTAATTAAGTCAACACCTTCTGCAGAGCAGAGGTAGGCATGTTCTTTACAAACAGGAGCTTTATATTCCTTGGCCGCTACTTTGGTTAAAGCCGCTACGTCAAGGGCTTCGCCAATGCCGCAACCGGTGCAAATGAAAAATCCAAATTTTTTAGCCATTGTCTTACCCCCTCACCGTAGATTGGATGGCTTTGAGAACAGCAGCGGTTGCACCTTGAACGGAAGAGGCAACATCACCCGGTTTAGCCACACAGCCGGCACCGTAAATGCCGGGCACAGAACCACTCAGAACAAAACCGTCTACATCATAGGCTACTGCTGCAGGAACCTGGGCGGCAGCAGTTGCAGGAGCCATCCCGGTGGCCAGAACAACCAGGTCATACTTCAGTTCGGTAATTTCCTGGGTGATTTGGTTTTCTGCCAGTACGATAACGTCTTTGGTGTCGGCATCTTCCTTAATTTCGGAAGGCTTGCCCTTGATCATGGTAATGCCGTGTTCTTTGATCTTGTTATAGAAGTCTTCATGCTTGCCCATGGCACGGATATCCATGTAGTAAACCGTTACATTGGCATCGGGATATTGTCTCTTCACATAGTCGATTTGCTTCAAGGTTGCCATACAGCATACGGAGGAGCAAGCCTTCTGGTGATTTTCATCACGGGAACCGGCGCACTGAACAAAGGCAATGTTCTTGGGTTCTTTACCGTCGGAAGGGCGAACAATTTTACCGTTGGTGGGACCGGTCAGAGCAGCCAGTCTTTCCATCATGATATTGGAAATGGCGTTGGCAACGGTGCCGCTGCCGTAGTTGGCCAGTTTTTCTACGGGATAGGAATCCCAGCCGGTGGCCCAGATAACAGCGCCAACATTTACGTTCATGGTCTTGGCGCCCATGTTCAGGTCAACGGCTTTAAATTCACAGACTTCGGCACACTTGCCGCAGGAAGCGCCGAGACAAACAGCGCTGTCAATAACGTACTTCATGGGGAAAGCAAAGGGCTGGGGCAGGTAAGCAGCCTTGGTCTTGTCCAGGCCAAAGTTGAAATCGTTGCTTCTTTCCACCGGGCATACTTCGGCGCACTTGCCGCAGCCGGTGCAGCCGTCGGTGATATAGCGGGGATTGATTTTAAAGGTTACATCAAAGTTGCCTTCCTGGCCGGAGATGCTTTCCACTTCAGCCATGGTGAGCACTCTGATATTAGGGTTCTTTCTAACTCTCTGGAAGTTGATTTCCAGACCGCAGTTCGGCGGGCAGAGTTTGGGGAAATACTCGTTGATTTGAGAAACTTTACCGCCCAGGTAAGTGTTCTTTTCTACCAAGAACACTTCATAACCCACTTCGGCGGCTTCCACAGCAGCGGTAAGACCACTAATGCCGCCACCAACCACTAATATGCTTTTATTTGCCATTTTCTCACTCCCTAGTCCAGTTGTGGGTTGTAAAAAAGCCATTGGATAGGTGATTAACAAAAAATTTAAAAACTTACATACCCTGCCAGGGAAAACATATAAAAATCCAGGGAGCCCACAGGCCACCTGGACAACCGGGCCCTAAAAGCGCGTTGCACCCAGGCCGTTACATTTCTTTAATGAGGAGCCCGTGGCCGTAGTTGGCCACGGGCCCTGGAGCTATTCAGTTATTTTGATTTCAGACGGCAGACTGATTAGTCAACCAGACGGATGATGGGACGCTTGATCATTTCCCACTCACCGGTAGCAGCATCGTACTTGCAGTTGCAGAATACTTCCCACTCAGGATTGATAGTGGGAATGTCAGCGCGGAAGTAGTAGCCGGGCCAACGGGTTTCTTCACGGAACAGTACGGTGCGGATGTGGGATTCGGCTTGCAGAGTTCTGTGGATGTTTTCCCAAGCTCTCATTAACTCGTGCAGGTCGCGGGCAGCCAGCTTCTGGCTGTCTTCTTTCAGCATGAGCAGGTACTCGAGACCTTTTTCCAGCAGAGCCTTGCTGGTGGTGAAGTTCGCTACAACACCGCCGGCGTACTCGTCCATCATCTTCTGCAGACGGAACATATACTGCTTGGGCAGGATGTAGTTCGGGTTAACGTCAACGTCGGTGGTGAAACCGGAGAACTCTTCGAATACAGCCATCGGCTTCAGAGTCTTGGCAACCAGTTCTTGAACCTTAGCTTCGTCAAGGTTGGGCTCCTGGTTGTTTTCTACAACGAAACGAACCATGGACTTACCAGCGACACGACCTTCAGCGTGGGAGCCGGAGGAGAACTTGTGGCTGGAAGCGCCGGATGCGTCGCCAGCGGCGAACAGACCCTTAACGGTGGTCATGTTGGTGTAACCCCACTGGTATTCAGCAGGAGCTAAGTCAGCAGGACCGGATACCCAAGCGCCGGAAGCGCCGGAGTGAGAACCGATGAAGTAAGGTTCAGCAGCAGCGATTTCGGAAGCTTTTTCTTCGGGAGCGATATCACAAGCTGCCCACAGGATAGCCTGAGATACGGTCATATCGAGGAAGTCTTCCCAAGCTTCGCTTTCCAGTTCCTTCATTTTCTTCTTGAAGGCCTTGGGATCGTCTTCGTATTTCTTAGCTAAGTTAGCAATAGCTTCGGCAGTCTGCATGTAGATGGGGCCTTTGCCTTCGCTTACATCCAGCATACCGAGGTAATTACGCAGGTTAGCAGGGATGGGCTTAACGGAGCCATAGGGACCCCAGTTAGCCAGTTCTGCTTTACGGGTTACCATGTATTCTTCGCCCAGAGCGTTGGTAGCACGGGATTTGAAGAGCAGGAACCAAGCGCCTACAGGACCGTAAGCATCTTTAAAGCGTACGGGGATGAAGCGAACTTCCTGGCAGGTCATTTCAGCGCCGGCAGCCATGGTGAAGTAAGCGGAGGAACCGGAGCTGAACGGAGGATACCAGGAACGGCCCAGACCTTCACCGGTGGAGCGGGGCTTGAATACGCCTACGGCGCCGCCCATAGCAGCCAGAACGGCTTTGGCCTTGAATACGTATACTTTTTCTTCACGGGTGCTGAAACCAACAGCGCCGGCGATTCTGTCGCCATCCATGATGGGTTCGGTGATGAAGATACGCTCGTAGATGTTGTCGGTGCCCAGAGCGTTCTTAGCAGCTTCAGCAACGATAACCTTGTAGGATTCACCGTTCAGCATGATCTGCCAGCGGCCACCGCGAACGTAGTTGCCTTCTTCGTTGGTCCAGATGGGGAGGCCCCACTTTTCGAACAGGTGAACGGAAGAGTCAACGTGACGGGCGATGTCAGCGACTTGGTCATCACGAGCGATGCCCATTAAGTCGTTCTTAACGTATCTTACATAGTCTTCAACGGTGTTTTCACCTTTAGCGATACCGAGGTACTGGTTGATAGCAGACAGACCCATTGCAACAGCACCGGAACGGTCCATAGCAGCTTTATCAACCAGGGTAACTTTTAAACCGTGTTTCTTAGCCCAGTAGGAAGCTTCAACGGCTGCGCCGCAAGCTGCCATACCGCCACCAAGGATCAGAATGTCGGTATTCACTACTACAGTTTCAAAGTTCGGCATTTATATTAACCTCCTCCGATAGTTAGTTATCTAAATTACTTCTTCATGCCGGGAAGCTCAGGAGTACCTACAGAGTAGGGCTCGGTGAACAGAAGCTGGTCGTTCAGGTTCTCTTGGTCTACAGTGTAGCCGCCAGCTGGTTCAGCGGAACCTTCAGCAGTGGTACGGATGGGGAATTTGAAGCGCTTCAGCATGCCATTACGGAACTTAACGGTCCACATAATGCTGTCGGAGCTTCTGAGGGGTACGCAGCTGGCACCCATGGGAACGAAGTCGGCATAACCACGAACGTCGATGGCCTGCTGGGGGCAAATCTTAACACAGCAGTAGCACTCCCAGCACTGGGATACATCACGGTTGGTGGCTTTCATTTTTTCTCTGTCCAGAACCATCAGGTCATTGGGGCAGATGTACATGCAAGCGGTTTTGTCCTGACCTTTGCAACCATCGCACTTTTCAGCAATTACAAAGCTAGGCATTTTTTTACCTCCCTATTGCTAATTTTTAAAGACTTTTCGTCTTTAATTTCTTATTCATTAGGCGTCTTTTGTAACAGAACTTGTCTCCCTACCGCCGGTGAACAGATTCTCATATGATTTCGTTTCGGAAACTCCGAATGGGTGCTATTGACATAAAACTCGCACACTTCAGGCAAAACGCCTCCGGGGCCAACCACCTCCTCTTCTCTGGTCAAATATCACCAGCAGCAAGGGGTCTATGCCGTTGGTACAGTGCAAGCCATGGGGCTGCACCATACCAACGATATTTTTTTTACTCCACCGGTAATGCCAAGTCATATTTTGTCAATTGGTTGACAGAATCATTTTGTCGAACACTGTAGAATATTAATGAATTATTTAAAGCGATATTCAGTTTTAACACATTCCACAGGCCGGCTGGGTTATCAAGCGCCAATTACTTGCCGCTGTCGAGACTCTGGTAGTACTTGGTGAGGATTTCCAGAACTTCTTTGCGACCAAATTCGAGCGGGGGCAGTTCGCCTCTGCCAAACATTTCGCGAACCTTGGTACCGCTGATAGCTACGCGATCTTCCGGACCGTGCGGGCAGGTTTTCTCAGTAGCCATGCCGTCGCACTTGCGGCAGTAGTAAGCGGAAGTAACTTTAATGGGCTGGCACAGGAGTTCGCCGGGCTTGAGTTGGTCGAAGATTTCCTGAGCCTGGTAAGGAGTATAGTAGCTGCCAACACCGGCGTGGTCACGACCCACCAGGATGTGGCTGCAGCCAAAGTTCTGACGGAAAACAGCGTGCAGGATCGCTTCTTTAGGACCGGCATAGCGCATTTCCATGGGATATACGCGCATTTCGATGGTCTTAGGGTTGAAGTAATACTGCATGTGGCTTTATAAGCTTCGAAGCGTACTTCAGCCGGGATATCACCCTTCTTCAGTTTGCCAACAATGGGATGCAGGAACAGACCGTCACAAACTTCGTTACCGATCTTGCACAGGAACTCGTGAGAGCGGTGCAGGGGGTTACGGGTTTGGAATGCGCAAACAGTGTTCCAGCCCTTAGACTCAAACAGAGCGCGAGTTTCGGCCGGGTGAGCATAGTAGCCGGCATACTTTTCGTCATAACCCAGTTCGGAGAAGGTTACGATGTCGCCACCGATGTAGACTTCACCCTGAGCCATAACCTTTTGAACGCCGGGGTGTTCTGCGTCATCGGTGAAGAAAGCAGCTTTGCACTCTTTTACTTTGTCGTATTCGTACTTGTCGGAAACGGTGATGATACCAACATATTCGCCGGACTCATCATCAACCAGCGCCATTTCTTGACCAGGCTGGATAGCTTCAGCTTGTTCCTTGGTAACAGCCAGGGTTACAGGAAGAGGCCAAACCAAACCGTTAGCCAAGTGCATGTTGTCAATAACGCCTTCGTAGTCAGCTTTGTTCATAAAGCCAGTCAGGGGAGAGAATGCGCCCATACCGAGCATTAAGCAGTCGGAAGTTTCACGAGAGCTCATGCGGATGACCGGTAGGGATTCAGCTTTGGCTTTCAGTTCTGCCACTGCTCTTTGGGAGCCAGTACGGGAGTCAGTTTGCCACCATGCGGTTGAACTAATGCCATTTACAACCATGCCTCCTTGTGTTTTAAAATTTGGACTGTGTCCTAATTTTGTGAATCCAAACACTTTATGGGAATATACCACATAGCAGACACCTTGCTTGCACCGATCGTCCGAACCAGTTAACCAGCCAAATTCATTGACCCTCTGCCAGGTTCTGGTTAACGTTCGGGAAAATTCCACTGCCTTGAGGCAGTCCGTGAATGCTTATTCCTGCGACAACGTGATGTTATTCACTTGGAATATCCGGTGCTTGCTTGGCATCCCCGCCTTCTCTATCTAACGCGGGTGCCAGTTGGTATTTGTACTTGTGATTTTGTATGCTTAATTGTATTCTCTCTGTTTTTCTTTTTTCCTGCTGCTTTTTAATAATTTTATTATGAATTTGTGCAAAAAAGTATTTGGCAGGAAAACCATTTTTTCCATTAAACGCCAAATTGTTTAAGGGCGTTGTTGGGTGAAACGATACAGTAGTCGAGACCGGCTTTCTTGCGGTCCAATCCATAGGCAATGGCCATTAATTGAGTAAAAAATAATACCGACAAATTATAATTGGTTCCATATTTTTTATTGACTTTAATTTGGTAAGCGTCCAGGTTCATCTGGCACAGGGGACAGGGGGTTACGATCAAGTCGGCCCCTGCTTCATAAGCACTTTTTACGATGGGATACAGGGCAGAAATCGTATTATCAGGAGCAGTTAAATTCATTGCACCGGTACAGCATTTTAATTTATAAGGGAACGGAACAGGTTCTGCGCCCAGAGCGCTGATAATCTTGTCTAAAAAGGTGGGATTTTCCCAGTTGTCAAAATCTCTCAGGGCTCTTACGGTCTGGCAGCCAACATAACCGGCCACTTTGAGACCCTTTAAGGGCTTGACTACTTTAGAAGCGATGGTGTCCAGGCCAATGTCGGAAACCATAACATCCAGCAGCATACGGACCTTTAATTGACCGTCATAGCTGAGGCTGTCTTTGCTTAAAGCGTCGTTGGCATTGTTTTTGAATTTTTCATCGGAAAACTTTTTATTAACATTGCCTAAAATGGCATAGCAGGAACTGCAGGTGGCAACTACATCTTCCGGACCCATTTTTTCGGCCAGGGCCAGGTTTCTGGCAGCCAGCACATCTGCAGCAAACTGACCAATTACACAAGACGTTACAGTGGAACCACAGCAATTCCAGTCTTCAATCTCTTTCAGTTCAAGGCCTAAAACCTTGGCCACTTCAAGAGCAGAGTGATGGTAACTAATGGCTGTTCCTTCACTGGCGCATCCAGGATATATTGTGTATTTCATACTAGTGACCACCCTCCTTCTTGGCGATTTCTTGGGCCCGGTTTAACACCTCGCGTAATTTGCCAGGGTTTTTGACTCCCTTGGGCGGTAACAGCGGCAGACGGCGGTGCAGCATCAGTCCTTTGCCGACATCCTGCATATCCAGAGCCATTTTTATAAAGTTGCCCAGACCGATTTTCAGACCGTAATTTAAGGTCAATCCGCCTTCCCAAATGCGTCCACGTTTGGAAACGTCCTTTGCATAAACTTCGGCCATATCCTGGGAATTATGTTTGATTCCATTCTCCACGGCCAAGTGACGGAGGTCGTGCATTACATCCATCATTGGAACCCCGCGGGGACAACGACAGGCGCAGGTGTAGCACGAAGTACATAACCACATGGTATTGGCTTTTAATACTTCATCCTTACGACCGGCCCGGATGAGCTGGATGATGCGTCTGGGTGAAAGGTCCATTTTTTCTTTCAACGCGCAGGTGGTGGGGCAAATGCCGCACTGCATGCACATTTTCACCCATTTGCCGTTTTCCAACTCATAAACCTTTTTAGTAAATTCCGAATCGTACTTTACTGTAGCCTTCTCCTTTGCCGTAGCTTCAGACATTTACTTCCCTCACTTCCCTTCGGGCATTCTTCCGGCAGTTTGCTCTTTTCAGATCAAACTAAAAATCGGTATTCGCACGGGCCGGTTCGCCCTTGTGAATATCCGCACACGAACTAACGCAGTGCTCCTCCGACACCTCCTTACGCAGGATATCATAATCTATAATAAATGCTTGGGAAACTTGTCTAATTGGAATAGAAAAACCGGTTAAATTAACCAGTTGATTGAGATATGCTTGTAAATTAACTATAACACTACTATTTTTAGTTGACAAGTATATTTATCATTTGCACTTATTTTGGAAGTCTGCATAATTTTTTTAGGGAATTTACCGACAATTCAGATATCTAAAAAGATATCATGCAGCACAAGCGTCGTCAAGACGACACCGGCTTGTGCTTATTGTAACTTTATTCGAGCATTGCCACAGAATCCTGCATCACGTTCTTAATTTTTAATTAAGTCAACTTTACAGTTCTAATTTATACATCAACCATCTTTAATATTCCCTATATTTTCTTGACCTGATCCATCGCCAGTTGATTGGATATTTGTTATAATTAGTACTTGATACCCAGTAAATATGTAATAAGGAGATGAGTACTCGATGCTGCAGCAGGTGGAACTCTATTCTGCTCTTGGGAAGGCTGAACAAAACGATTTATTTACGAAACTGGGAAAAATATATGCCAATTTACCCCAAACCTCCTGTACCGGCTGTGCAACATGTTGCAATTGGGGTAGTCCCCCGGCATTCTTTATTGAGTATTTAAATCTGTATCGATATGTTCGGGACAACCTGAAGGAAAACTGGCCGGACATCCTGAAAAAATCAACGGAATATTTTTACCTGGAACTGGTGGACACCAATCAGAAATGCTCGTTCCTGAGTGAAGATAATCGCTGTTCTGTTTATGAAGTAAGACCCTTTACTTGCCGTTCCTACGGACTCTTATCGAAAGAGGACTTTGAAACCGGCGACCGGGGTCTTAAGAAGCTGGCGCAAAAATTTAAGGAGGAATATGATTTAACCCTTCCCGATGAAATTATAAACTACGAACTCCCCTGGTGTGACAAGGTTGTTTCCGGTCAGAGATCCTATATCAAAAAATCCACACTGGCAGGATTGGCCGCCCAAATCGGCACCCTGGATTACCCCTTCTTCCCGCAGGAACTGGTGGACCAGGAAGGAACTCTTCTCCCTTATCCGGTTCATTTGATGAACACGGTTTTGGGAACCGGCACCCGGGCTCGGAAAATTAAAGTGATGAAACAATTTGTTGACGGCGGCAGCAAAGAACTGTTAAATGGTTTTGTGGAAAAAGCATCTTCCTACCGATTTTAATTTCGTCCCCTTCGGTTAAACCTAACTGAAGGGGATACTTTTCTTTGGCAACAGATTTCCCTAAAAAGGGAAGGATTTTGTTATAGTATGGAGAAGATATGGATGGGAGGTGAAAGTTATGGCTAAAATTGATACAGCTCTGGACATGTGCGTTCAGCTTGGCAAAATTCTTTCTGAAACCGAAGAATATCAGAATATGAAACAAGCCGAGGCCAATCTTCTCCACGATGAAAAAGCGCGCCAACTGGTGGAGGGCCTGCAAAAGCTACAGATGGAAGTTCAACAGAAAAAGTTAGCGGGCATACCGTTATCCGAAGTAGATAAGAATAACATGCTGGAAGCTGAGGCCAGGGCCATTGAAAACCCGGTGGTGAAAGCTTCTTTTGAAGCCCATGAAAAATTTCAGGCTATTATGACCCTGGTAAGCACAAAAATTCGCGAAGGGATCCTTGGCACACAGCAGGTTCCCTGTGATGATGAAGAAGCAGAAGAATAATAACTTTAAAAACAAGAGACTTCGTACCTTTGTATGAAGTCTCTTGTGATTTCTATTATTGTCGTTCTTTGTTGGGTGGCTCAAATTTGTATCCTACACCCCATACGGTTTTAATTAAATCCGGGTTCGCAGCATCTTTCTCGATTTTTCTCCTCAGCCTTCTGATGTGAACGGTTACGGTGTCCTCGTCCCCCTCAAAATAACTTTCCCAGATTTGTTCCAGCAGCTGCAGCCGGGAGAAAATTTGGTTGGGATGAGAGGCCATCAGCCAGAGCATATCAAACTCCTTGGCTGTCAGCGTAACTTCCTTGCCCCAAATACGGACCAGCCGTTTTGCATACTCGATGTAAACATCAGAGTAATCGAGAATTTCTTTATTTTTCTTTTCAGGGGTGCTTTTGCTACGTCTCAAAACCGCCTTAACCCTTAACGCCAACTCCGCCGGGCTGAAGGGTTTGGTCTGGTAATCATCCACACCCATTTTGAAGCCGACAATCTTATCCACCACGTCATCCTTGGCGGACAAGATGATAATGGGTACGTCTACTTTTGTTTTTATTTTCTGGGAGGCTTCCAAACCGTCAAGTTTAGGCATCATAATATCCATAATCACCAGGTCCGGACTCATGGTGGTGGCCAATCGAACAGCCTCTTCGCCATCCTGGGCAGCCATTACCTTATAACCTTCCTGTTCCAATGAGCGAGAAACAATCTTTACAATTCTGCGGTCATCATCCGCAATTAATATGGTTCCGTTGCTCATGACTACCCTCCAGACTTAAATAGATACTCTGTTATTTTTGACACAAAGTTTCTAAAATCCTTCTAATCTTACACGAATTTTTTTGATACTTTAGTCCTACTTATATTGGGACCTTTGACATCTGTTAAAAATCCCTTTAAAGGTATAACATAAGCTTACCGCTTTTCCCTTCCCCGCTACATGCGGGGTTTTTTCTTTTTTACGACAAAACTTGCGTTCCAATGGCAGGTGGGTAGTAGGCATTTGTTTATAAATCAAGTATAATTTAAGTAAATTTGCTATGTTCTTACAGGCAAGAACAAAGGAGGGCTATGGTGAAAGGAGAAGAAATCATTGCCGTTCGACAGAAGGTTTTGCTGCAGGCAGGTCTGCAGGCAGGTTTTCAGCCAGCCTTTACCGCTAAAATCACCGGGGTGGATAAAGAGCACTTTTGGGTCAACCTGCCAAAAGAAGGAAACCAGGTCTTAGTATTGCAAAAAAATCAACCGGTTAGAATTGGCATCTCCCTGCCCACGGGCTTTTACCAGGCGGATACCTCCGTTGGGGTCCTGGGCGAAGACAAAGATAAGTTTTACGGTCTTGTTATCCCTCAAGAATTCACCGAGTCAAAGGAAAGAAGGTTTACCCGGGCCCACCGCTCAGCCAATGTTTTATTGCGTTCCGGCAATGTTACCGCGCAAACCGCACTGGTCAACTTTTCAGCAGGGGGTATGATGGTTTACCTGGTCCCGGAACTGGAAAAAATGTTGGCTACAGGCCAAGACATTAAGGCAAAATTAGATATCAGTGATTTTCCCTTTGAGTTAGACGTGCGCTTTACCTGGAGAAAACAATATGATGGCATACCCTTTGTCGGCTTTGAGTTTGTCAATCTGCCCCCCCGTGTCCAGGAGGAATTAGCGCTTTTATCCACCCGGTATTCCGACAACAAGTAGCTGTCGTAAAAAGTATCTTTGCTGCTACACTTATTCACATTTTAGGTGGTTTATCCACAGAGTTATCCACAAAATATCCACTGTAAACTTTTCTTACCGGGATTATATTCCTAGGACCTGCGTCATAGATCGGACCATGAAAAAACAGCAAGCCACCTTTTGCCGGGGTGGCTTTTGCGTGCAGTTAAACGTCCCTTTGATAAGGTTATTTAATTAGGAATTTACACTTGCTTAACGGTAAAGGGTCTTTTTTGTGTTATAGTAGTAGTGTACGGATTTGTTAAGGAGGTGAAACAAATGAGCGAGGAGTTAATTAATGATATTTTGCATGAAATCGGTTTGGAGAAATTAAACAGCCCGGAAGAACAAGCCCAGTAAAAGCCGGCGGCCGAGACTCTTGAATGACCCCCGGCTTTTTGCTTTTGGCGATATCGGCCCAGAATTATTTCATCTGAATGCCTTTGAGCACAAACTGGCCATACTCATTTTCAGTGTAACTTATTCTTACCCAATCCTTAGTGGCAAAGCCGGACAGGTCTTGCTTCAAATCTGTTGTCCTGAACACCTTTGGTTCCCCGTTAATCTCTATTTCCACCGAGTTGGCGTCAATTTGACCCACATACTGTCCTACCACATCGCCGGCCCCTTTGGTGGCTGTACCGGTCTTTTCCCCCGCATTACCACTCTTTTGTATCTCTTCAAGTTGCTTCGGTTCATTTGTTTTGGATTCCCTGGCCTTCCCGTCGGCACATCCGGCCAAAACTGAAACAACCATTACAAAAATAAGCACCAGCGGTACTATTTTTTTCATCTGACAACACCCCTTATTTAAAATAAATGCCTGTAAATAAAGACGGTTCATTTCCCTATTTGTACCGCTATGATGATCTCTTTCTGCCACCAGCCCAACCCCTTAGGTAAAAAACCTGCATAATAATCTTACAAACGGAAAATAATACTAGTATTTTGGAAACTCGGAAAGGTGAGGTCATGGAGCGGAAATACTGTCCAAATTGCAAAAGGAATGTAACACCGGTAAAAAAATGGTCCTGGGTTTGGTTCTTAATACTTCTTCCCATCTACCCCATATACTATCATTATTTCGCACCTAAAATCTACTGTCCTATCTGCGGCAGGAAAGGTTTACAGCCTGCGCGCTGTTAAAATAACAGGGCAAAGCAAAGGCAACCCGCCTGTTTTACGAATGGCGGGTTGCTTATAACTTAAAGCTTGAATTCAAAGGAATTACTTTCAATTGAAATACTTTATCAGCAAAATCACAAAAAACAGTGAGTTGGCAATCTCCAGTTTGCCAATCTGCAGCGGTGTCATCGCACTGCCGGTGCAACCTATCGCCCGCACCAGACTCGGTAAATAAGCAAGGGTTAGCGCCAAGCTTTCGCTAAGGAAAAAGACAAGCATAACAACGGCGGCGTGGTAACCCCAGGACAAATGGTGGAAACAGGGGTTCCCTCTTTCCCGGATCATGGTCTTCACAAAAAACACACTGCCCATGAAAAGAGCACACAGTACAGCCAGGCCAGGATCAACTGAGTGTGCCAACTGCCGGACCCGACATACCCGCTGGCCACCGCTCCCAAAGACAAACCGGCAATGGCGGTAAAGTCATTAAACAAGTTCCGTTCCCCATTGGTACGGGCAAAGTAAACATTCACCGATAGCACAGGCAACAAAACTGCGCCAAGCCATAGAAGCCCCGGGTAATAAATCAGAGGTGCGATCAGAAAGGCAACGGCAATGGCTCCGTAAATAACCAGCCACTTGCTGTATTGAACCGCATTTCTTTGGTTGCGGGAGATCATCAAAAGAGGGTACGAGGATAAATACAAAAAGAACCAGCCAAGAAACAACGGAACTGCAGCCAGTTCAGTTCATAGACGGCAGCGCCCACCGCAGCATGGCCCAGGCACCGTGTTCTTTTGGCAGAACCAAATTCATGACGCTCACCTCATGCACAGCATAACGCAACAGGTTTTCTGTGTCTGTGATAAGCATTACATTAGAAGGAATAAAATTATTGCTAATAACAACCAATTACTGTTTGGTACAACCTAAACCAAAAATCCTACCAGGTTTAAACTTGGCAGGATTTTTAGGGCGGTCTGAACACTGACTAAGGCTAATTAAGCAGGATAGATAAAAGACCCAGCTGATTATTCAAAAGCAGAGCATCCGTGACATCAAAGGTTAGCGTTACATCCTTTTTCATTGCCAACGGTACCACTTCCAGAGTAACCGTAGCCTGGGCGGTGGTTCCATTGATGGAAATATCCCTTATGTTGGAATGCTTGACATTATTCCTGAGCTTTTCCACCAGTTTTTCCGCAATAGGCCCTGCCGCACCCACGTATTTTTTTACAACTTCAATATCCCCGTTATTGATTCCCTCTACCAGTTCGGTTACGGCATTCCGAACATCTTGCTCGGTAAACTGCTTTTTGGCCGGTTCGGAGCCTTGCGGCGCTGAACAACCTGTGATTGTAAACACAAGCAGTAACAGTACAATGAGTAGCCGTTTCAATGTCATCCCTCCTGGCATTTCTTAACTATCAGCCAGGAATATTATAACACTTGTCTGCCTATACCTTTTACCAAATTAATAAATATCATTTATCCGTTTTCCTAGCCTTAAAAATTTTTTCAAAACCCTTTGAGTTAGACCTATCCTAAATTTTCCCGGAATGAACCGCTCCCATACCAGCCATTACTAATGATGGAGGTGATCTTCTTGCGTAAGAAAAAAGAATTGGACAATGTCGTTATCCCCAAATCCGATACGGAAGCCAGTCCCGGATTGATTCGCCTGAAAGATGTCCTGGGTGACCAGACAAACCCGCTGCTCACTTTTAACGAACATGAATAAAAAACTTTGGCAAAACGAAACTTGCCCTGTAACTGTTTGTTAATTGTTTCCGGTTATAAAAATTTCTTTATTGAAGATACTATCTTATGAAAACAAAACGAAAGGAGTGTTTTTGTGAACCAACACATCCACTGTATCGTAAACGACTGCCATTATTATGCCACGGGCAATAAATGCGTAGCCAATGAAATCCTGGTAGCCACCGATAATTTTGGCGCAACCCAACCCGATAATGTCGATGCAACCATGGCAAAACAATATACCCCTCAACAAGCAGGAAACTGCATAGAGACATGTTGCAAAACTTATGTTCCAAAGGGTTCCAAAAAGACCATTGCTGACAACGTGACGAAAATGTCATAGTTTTGCTGACCCGGCCAGGCAACTGGCCGGGTATTTTTGTTTACATTTAAACCCCGGGAATTTCCCGGGGTCAACCACACACCAAACTCCTAATGCTTCAATATAACTTTAATACAATCATCTTGTTTTTGATCGAAAATCTCATAACCCTTTTCACCCTCGTCAAGCTTCAACCGGTGGGGTTTATTTAGTGGTCTGGTTCTCCATCAAAGGGCTAAGAAAATACCCTACCAGCGTTTTGCGGTAGGGTCATTGGAGGATCATCATCCGGTTTGTGTGGATTGTGCTAAAGCCTATGCACCGATGATTACCCTGGGCAGTTGGAGAGCTAAAGTGGACCCTGACGGATGGACGGCCCGTACAGTGGACGGATCCATTTGCGTACAATATGAACATACCATTGCCGTAACAGAGAACGGGCCGGTGATCTTAACCTAACTATAGTATATAAACATTCATGAATCGAGTATTTTCTTCTCCATCCTCTTTTCTAACAAGGACTTTTTTCACTGATTAGTTGTAAATGAAGAGTTAATTATTCAAAGGATGATGTAGAAATATCGCCTTTAAACTTTGAAGTATTTTGCAAAAATAAAGCTAAACAGATGGTGTCTGCTAAATTATCACCTGTAATCCACTTAGTATAATCATTGGAATTTTCATCCTTTATATTACGAATACCTACCTTCCAACGAAAATTTAAGCTATTTTCTATACTGGTATCTTTATAAGGCTGTAGAGTTAAGTCCATTTTTTCTGCAATCGCGATGGCAAACCTTATGTCAGCAGTATAAGGTGGAAGATAATGGTCTGTATCAAAAGGAAGACTCTTTTTTATTCCATTCTTTTTAACATAGTAATCTGACTTAGCACAAACATGATAAAAATATGTGTCTTTTTTTATGGCTTTTTCATCAAAAAGGATTTCATGAATAATACAATCTTTCTGCCTTGGATTCATTTGATTCCAAATACTAATTAAATGATTCACAAACAATTCTCCTTTCATGAATGATGAAATTCTGCCCCATTTTCCCTTTGGTAAATTATAACATATTTAGGCTGTGGTTCTCTCTTGGAATTTTTACTGTACACAACATTGACAATAAATTTTTATTTTACTGAGTAAAAAAACGACCTCCCAGAACCGATTCTAAGAGGTCATTCTCTGGCTTGCACCGCTACCCTACCGGGGTGGATTAAGAATGAGCTAACAGTGTTGATTGATATGGAGAAAAACGCATACCTGCCTAATAACATTATCCATGATGAATTCTTCTCCCAAACAACCCTTCCGAAACAGTCACAAAAAATATCAAGAATACAAAGTTCGCAGCAAAATCAATCGCCATATTATAGTTTCCCAGGAAGGAAAGATTTCCAACCTGCAAGGCAATATAAGTAAACACCTCCGCCACAATGGTAAACAACAACAGAATCGGCAGCTTAGCTGCAAAATCCTTTCTCATATAATTCATTACCAGAATTCCATCGGCAATACCCCAGACCAGGTTGAAAAAGGGTATGCCTGCAACTGGAATCAACGATTGATAAAGCGAATCAGGCCCACAGGCCCAGGGTGCTAAAAGCCAAATTACCTGCCAACAAGACGATTGCCGCAAGCAACCCCACGGGCAACAGTTCTTTTATGCGCTGGGGTTTAACCAAAAGAAGCACCGCTCCCCATGCGATAACCGCAAAGATGAGGTTTATCCATTTTGCCAACTCCATAAAATCGCCTCCTTTTTCTTCAGAACGATCTGTTTAGTGCTTCACCGCCAAATAAACCTTTTGCCAATAAATCCCCGCCCAGCACCACATCCATCCCCGGCTAAACCTGTGAAAAGTGTCCGGGTTGGTGGTCATCCAGGGAAACATTTCCCCCGGCAAGCCCGCCGTCATAGACATCATGTCAATAAAAGGTTCCATTGTCAGGAAATATAAAAGGTGTTGATATTCCTACCAACCGCCGCAGGATTCCTTAGACCTCCTTTATACCTTTCCGTTACCATTCTTTAATTTCACAATCTCCGAAAGGGGTACCAGTTTAACCCCCTCTTTTTCAATCAAAGGGATAGCTTCCTTAACCGCACTGGCAGTTACCCTCCCGCCCTGGCCCACATGCCCGATGGCCACGGCATAACCTTGCTTTTTAGCCACTTCGCAGGCCTTCATAATTTGTTTTTTGATGTGACCTTTGCTTTTTATATTATCCAAGAAAATATCTCTTTTTATCCAAGGAACTTGCATGGACCTGGCTACAGGTATGATCTGGGAATGCTGGGAGGTCCGGCTGTCCAGAACATACAACCCCTTGCTCTTGGCAATTTCCAACATAGGGGTGACTTTTTCTTTGCTGCTGGTTATTTTAGAGCCGGTATGGTTATTAAAACCCCTGGCATGGGGAACTGTCTTTAGATTTTCAGTAAAGGTCTTTTTTATTTCCTCCTGACTCATGCTTGACTTGATGGCACCCGGGCCCAGCCAGTAGGCCTTGCCCCGCAGAGGTTCCATCGGTTGGTGTAAAATCACTTCATGTCCTCTTTTATAAGCCTCTTTGCTCTGCTCAACGGAATGAACCAGGTTGGGCATAACCGCCACTGTAATGGCTTATTCAATGCCAGTAACTCCGCTACTCCGTGGTTATCTGCCCCGCCAAAATCATCAATAACAATGGCCAGCACCGGCTGCCTGGTCGAGACGGTCTCTGTTGCGTCGAATACAACATTTTTTAGCCCCCGGTACCCCAAGGCCGCAATCAAGACTAAGGCAAATAGAATGACTCCCCATCGCTGCAGCTTCTTCATCTATTGAGTCACCTTCTTGTGTAGATTTGTTAAATAGGTTCGAAGATAGTCCGGGACTTTTATATCCCCCGCAGGCGGAGCATCCTTCACTTTAAGATAACCAATAATTCCTTTTGTAATGGCCCTGGCCAGTGTCTGCTGGTATTTTTTATCTATGAGTTTTTCCCGTTCCTCCGGGTTATTTAGGAACCCTGTTTCCACAATGATACAGGGCATGTCGGTATGCGTAAGCAAATAATATCTACCTGTTTTTATTACACGATGATTAACCCCGGGAATTTGGTGAAGTTCTTTCTGGATACATTCCGCCAGCAATTTGCCCTGGGCGGACTTTTTAAAATAAAAGGCTTCCGGGCCGGAACACTTGCGCCTCCCCACATTCACATGAATGCTGACCATCGCATCTGCCTTAGCGTTTTTGGCCAGCTCTATTCGCCGTTCAAAATCGTACCTTTTGGCGTCCCTCCCGTGTAATCCGGGAATAGCGTGGTTGTAATCTCCATCCCGGGTTAAAATCACGTCTACTTTGTTCCCTTGAAGCAGTTTCTTTATTTCCAATGAGATTTGCAAATTAATGTGTTTTTCCAGAACCCCTTTACGGCTTGCTCCAGGGTCATAGCCGCCGTGCCCCGGGTCAATGACAACCTGCCCCAGCATCTCCCCTGCCCAGCAGAACCCGGGGAGGACCAGTAAAGAAACAATGAAAACAATGATTCGCAGCAAGCTCTCACCTCGCAGTCATGGTTATTATTCCTATCCCTTTACTTGATCATGTAGGAAATAACAATTTACCCATTTCAGCCCTGGAAGCCGGTGCTGATGCCTGTGTGCAGGGAACCCATAAAATGTTGACTTCCTTTACCCAGGCCTCCATGCTGCATGTCAAGGGAGAACAACTGAACAGGCAAAGGTTAGAGGCAAGTCTCCAGCTTCTGCAGAGTACCAGCACATCTTACCTTTTACTGGCCTCCCTGGATGGGGCAAGGGCCAAATGGCCGGTCACGGCAGGCAGTTGGCGGAAAACGTCCTGGAACTGTCCTGGATCTTGAGAAAGAAAATAAAGGACATTGAGGAATTCAATGTTTTTGGGGAGGAGATGATTGGGAGACCGGGGGTTTTTGGACTGGACCCAACCAAGATAAATATCTCCTTAAGAAACCTCAAGGTGAGTGGTCTCTGGGCTGAAAGCTGGCTCAGGGAAA
Organism: Desulforamulus profundi; assembly: GCF_002607855.1. Next base: position 22,013 of record NZ_AWQQ01000042.1, on the reverse strand, counting down.
AGGTTCATATTCAAGTGGAAATGTCCGATGTATTTAACTTGCTCCTGTTGGTTACCTTTGTCAACTGGCAAAGTGACGTAAATTATCTTTACGAAGCCCTAACGGAGATGAAAGAATATATTAAGAAAAATCCTGGAGTAACCCACTCTTACTCTGCCATCCAGGATATAAATCCTTTCCCTTTCATTCCTGACCTTGTTATGCCACCCGGGAGGCTTTTTGGGCCTCCCACACTCCTCAGCCTGCAAACGGTATTGGTTATAAAAATAAAGGTTACATCTTACGGGGCCCGTGTTGAATGATACACGGGCTCGCGCTATACCAGCTGGTTCCTCGTCTTTTAGAAGTTACTGTACCGTCCGGGTATTCCACCTTTACAATGATTTTACAATTAACCCTTCCTGCCCCGGCATCACAACTTTTTCCTCACCGGGTGCCAGGTTACGGTTTAGTCGACGAACCGTCCAGTATTTGGCTCTTTTGGTAACCCGGTGGTACCAGGTAACTTTCGGCGGCTCTTTCACCCCGTACAGAGCCATATAAACAGTGTCGCCAACCTTCTGGGATCAAATCACCACAGGCCCTTCGGTATCATTAATAAAACGGAAATCTTTCACACCATAAAAGACAGTGGCATCCTGCCCTGGGGATACATAGGGTACGGTCATGGAATGGGGGCTGCGCATAATCACTTTTAAGTCACTCAAGGTGGCTACATTGTAGAGTAAAGAAGCAATTTTACAGACTCCCCCGCCCACAGTCCTTGTCACGTTACATCCCGCATAGGTAGGTCCGGTCTGGTACCCTTTGTAGCTTGTATAGGGTCCAATGGTATTGTTTTGAGAAAAGATTTTGCCTGGCAGCCAGTCCGATATTAAATCCTTCTCCGGGAAGCGGGTCGTGTAACGTGGCTTTATAGGCAGCCATTTTAATGGTGGCATTGTACTTAGTTATTCTTTTTATAAATTTTGTATCGTTTTCCCAGGGAAGGGGGCCGTCGTAGGACCTGTCCATCCCTTTGAAATGATTATAAATGTCATCAGCATTAACGCCCTGCTCTATCTTTTCATATGGAGAAATCCTCTTTCCCTTGAGAGTAAACCGGTGTCTGGTATAGTAAGCTAAGGCATACTAGTAGTTAGTTTCCTTAATAGCTTTACTTTACCTGGCAGCTGATCCTAACCCGTATTCCTGACGAAATAGAGAATAAATACTAAGGTTATTTAGGAAACGTTATACTAGAAAGATGACACTTATATATTTGAGCATTTCTAAACCCTCACCGAAAGTTTTTTAATTTTTATTTGGTAACCGTGGTATCCTTACAGGCTTATTATTTGCAGAGAGGTAGTCTGGTATTATCTATTTGGATTGTTTTCTACAGCAAAGTATATGTTTTTGATCTGACAAGGGTTATGTTACTTCTTTTCTGCCCATTTAGGTGTCGCATTGGATAGTATGAAATTAATTTTGGCGACATTTGGCGACATAGACACAAAAACACCCTCCTGGTTAAGGAGGGTGTTTCGGCTTTAAGCCTTGATTTTATTGGTGCCCGGGGCCGGGGTCGAACCGGCACGGTGTTGCCACCGCAGGATTTTAAGTCCTGTGCGTCTGCCTGTTCCGCCACCCGGGCAGGTTATTCAGCTTTAGCTTAATTAGTATAACAACCTTGCTATGTTTTTGTCAATACTTCAAGATTATTATGAAAAAGTATGGCGGAGCTGACGGGAGTCGAACCCGCGATCTCCTGCGTGACAGGCAGGCATGTTAGGCCACTACACCACAGCTCCATAAAGTGGAGCGGAAGACGGGATTCGAACCCGCGACCCTCGCCTTGGCAAGGCGATGCTCTACCACTGAGCCACTTCCGCACGCATCTCGCGCCGACGAATATAAATATAGCACAGGTAAAGAGGACAAGTCAATATCCAAGTTATGGATTCATTTATCACCGTATTTCCGGTTAAAGCCGATAATAACGGCGGCCAGCGCCACTGTAACGGCGATAAACATAAACAACAATTGTGTTTTGGATAGGTTGCCGTAGAAGGACAACATGGATTCCACTTTATCACGTCCCTGCAATTTTTTATTATAGAGTATACCACTCCTGTACCACCGATAAAAGGTAAACTTAAAACCTATGCAGCTATTGGAAAATTTTAACTTATTTTTTAACAACTGGAAGGAAATTCCTGGCTGCTTAGCGAATAAAAAGGGAAACAGCGTAGGGGGTATTGCAGTGTTTAGGGAATATCGCCAAATTGTAGATAGGATAAACGGTCTGGACAAACCGTTGTCATCATTAACCAGATCCCAAAGAAATGAGGTTTTAAATCTCTCCATTCGCCAGGAAGAACTGGAAAAACAAATCGGAGCTGAAATCCGGAAAAGCTTTAAGGAACTGCAGGAATGCTTGGATGTTGTGGCTGAGTGGGTTCGCTTAATGCAGGAGGACGCTATTAAAGCGCTGGGAGTGGAAGGTACTCCCGAAGAGGTTTTGGCCCTGGAAGAAACCCTGGCACAGGCAAATTCACTAAATTATCAGATCTCGGCTTTAACCCTGGCTAACTATTCTACAATCAGCAAGTCCTGTACCAATTCAGAATCCGAACAGGTTAGCTCCGTTCCGGAACCGGCCATGGTTTTTGAAGAGGCCAAACCCAGGGCGAAAGTTTCTCTTCCTATTATACATTCTACCATCGACATCGTTGATAACTCTGAGCAGAAAAAAATTGTTACCAAGGTTTTAGAAGAAATCAGCGATTCCGTTGTGGCAGCAGCACCCACTTACCTGCCTGATGTTTTCAATCAACCCAGAATTACCGCCCAGAAGACCAGATCTTCCAAAAGAAAAAGACGTTAAATCTCGGTGTTATAGACACCGAGATTTTTATAGGCAAGACAGGGTATAAAAACAAAAAATCACCTGCTGCCCCCGCAGGTGACTTGAATTCTTATCATTATGGAGGCGGCACCCAGATTCGAACTGGGGAATAAAGGATTTGCAGTCCTCTGCCTTACCACTTGGCTATGCCGCCAGATAACAATGGAGCGGAAGACGGGATTCGAACCCGCGACCCTCGCCTTGGCAAGGCGATGCTCTACCACTGAGCCACTTCCGCACACTTAATGATGAAAAATATGGTGCCTCGAGCCGGAATCGAACCAGCGACACGCGGATTTTCAGTCCGCTGCTCTACCAACTGAGCTATCGAGGCACTGCCGACAGTTATAAATTGTACCATATGTCAATTGGTTTAGCAAGAGGTTTTTTGTCAGATTCTTGGCAAATTATATACCAGTGCTGCCAAAACCACCCTTCCCTCTCTCTGTCTCGTTTAATTCCTCACATTCAACCAGTTCAATATCGGGAAGTGTGTGGATAATGGCCTGGGCGATTCTGTCCCCGGCCTCAAAGGATACTTTATGCTCCCCCGCATTGTGCAGCAGGACCATAACCTCCCCACGGTAATCAGAATCCACTACACCCACTGCATTGCTCAGAGTTATGCCATGGTTTTTGGCCATGCCGCTGCGAGGGTAAATAAGCATGGCGTATCCCGGAGGGATCTCAAAGGCCAAGCCTGTCCGCACGGCTTTGTGCTCCCCGGGATTAAGGGAGAAATCTTCCAGGGTATGCAGGTCAAAACCGGCACTTTCAGGTGTGGCCCGCCTGGGGAGTTCGGCATTTTGTTGGAGTCTCTTTATTTTGATTAAACTGTTTTTAAATACAAACAAGCTGCAACGTCTAAAAGGATACAGGGCCTCATCCCTGGGAATCTTTATTTCTTGCTTTTCACACTTATAATCACCGCGAATGATTTCAACTCCGTACCGGCACCGCTTACAGGTCTCCAGCATCCCTCTAACACCCCTAAAAAACGCATAGATTTGTGATAAATATCACTTCGACACAAGATGGTCCATTTTCCTCTTTTATATGCAAACTTTTTGTCATTATTTTGACATAACATAAAAAGCAAGAACTCCTAAACAACCCTTTAGGAGTTCTTGCCACTGGAGGCGGCACCCAGATTCGAACTGGGGGATAAAGGATTTGCAGTCCTCTGCCTTACCACTTGGCTATGCCGCCAGACAACAATGGAGCGGAAGACGGGATTCGAACCCGCGACCCTCGCCTTGGCAAGGCGATGCTCTACCACTGAGCCACTTCCGCACGTAAGATGAAAGTATGGTGCCTCGAGCCGGAATCGAACCAGCGACACGCGGATTTTCAGTCCGCTGCTCTACCAACTGAGCTATCGAGGCAAATATGTGGCGGAGCTGACGGGAGTCGAACCCGCGATCTCCTGCGTGACAGGCAGGCATGTTAGGCCACTACACCACAGCTCCAATCACCAGCGTTCGCCGCTGACATTGATAAGTATACAAAAACTAACTTCAGAAGTCAAATAGATTTTTTACGCTTCATTAGGAAATTTTAACCTCGGCTTTACGTTGACCCTTTGCCAAAGGCCAGAATGGCTTCCCTAACCAGTTTGGAGCCTAAAATGGCGGTTCGTTGAGAGGGATCATAAACCGGGCTAATTTCCACCAGGTCAAAACCCACCACATGCAAATCCTTCATTATATAAAGGGCTTCCAGTATTTCGGCCGCAGAACAGCCGCCCGGCTCGGCGGTGCCGGTGCCCGGGGCAAAGGCAGGATCCACCACATCAATGTCCAGGGTAATATGCACCGGGTGTCCTGCCAGCTCAGGCAGTGCCTTTTTTAAAGGTTCCAGCACCCTCCCCACGAACATGTTGGTGTTCTCTTTGGCGTAGGCAAACTCATCCCTGGTGCCGGAACGAATGCCGAATTGGTAAATATTCTTTCCTCCCACCAGATCCACCGCCCGTCGAATGACCGAGGCATGGGAAAGGGGCTGGCCCATATAATCCTCCCGCAGGTCCGCATGGGCATCGAAGTGGAGAATTTTCAGCCCGTGGTATTTCGCGGCCACCTGTTTAATGACCGGCAGGCTGATTAAATGCTCTCCCCCCATTACCAGGGGGAATTTATCATCCTTCAGGATGTGGCCCACAACTTGGCCGATACGTTGCAAACTCTCCGCCACATGACCGAAGGGAAGGGAAACATCCCCGGCATCAAAATAGGTGTAATCGGCCAGGTCCCGGTCCAGCATGACGCTGTATTCTTCCAGGCCGATGGAGACCTGCCGGATGGACTGGGGGCCCTGACGGGTTCCCGGGCGAAAGCTGACGGTAAAATCCATCGGCGCTCCCACCAGGACTATGTGGGAACGGTCGTAGTCCTGGGAAGCGCCCATGAAGCCGCTGTTATTGTCCAGAAGGTCAAACATGGTTACCCTCCGATTATTTATTGATTAATTCATGCACAAAATTGGGCAGCACAAAGGCGGCTTTGTGAATGCCGTGGTTATAGTAGCGGGCGGGATAGTTTGGCCGGGTGCTGAAATCCACAGTCTCCGGGTCATGTTTCTTGGACCCCATGGTAAAACTCCAGCAACCGCCCGGATAAGTGGGAATAAAGGCCAGGTAGAGCTTGGTAATGGGATAAAGGGAGCGGATGTCCTTTTGCACCTTGGGAATTAATTTTTCATTATAGTAAGGCGATTCGGTTTGGGCCACAAAGATACCGTCTTCCTTCAGGGCTTCATAGCAGTTCTTATAAAAATCTCCCTCAAACAGGCCTACGGCGGGGCCAATGGGATCGGTGGAATCCACAAGGATAACGTCAAATTCATTCTTATGTTCTTTTGCATATTTAATGCCGTCTTCATAGAGCACTTCTACTTTGGGGTCGTCCAGGGCACCGGCGATTTCCGGCAGGTATTCTTTACTGGTTTCCACCACCCGGCGGTCGATCTCCACCAGTACAGCCTTTTCTACACTGGGGTGCTTGATGATTTCACGGATGGCGCCACCGTCGCCGCCGCCGATAACCAGCACTTTTTTCGGATTGGGATGGGTATTTAAAGCCACATGGCTGATCATTTCATGATAAACAAACTCGTCTTTGATATTGGTCATGATAATGTTGTCCAACCACAACATACGGCCATAGAGCGGGGTGTCTACGATGGCCAGGTGTTGGAATTCTGTTTGCTCTTCGTGCAGTACCTTGCTAACCTCCACACTTAAAGCAAGACCGGGAACAATTCCTCTTTCTGAATACCATAATTCCATGGATGCCAAAACCTCCTTCTTTTAATACCAAAGGGGAACTGCAGCCAGGGCGCAGCCGATTTTTTCCACCTTATGTTCCGTAGAAGCGATTTTTATCTCCTTTAGTTCCATCCCACGGGTTTCAAAGGCTTCCTTCACCATATTGGTAATGGCTTGTTCAGCTTCCTCTTTGCTGCACTTGCCGGAAAACTCCATAATCACGCCAAAGGTGTCACTGGAGTTGATGCCCACACCTACACAGGCGGAAATCACTTCCCCGGGCACGTCACTTACAATATAACCGTACGCAGTGGGGACCAGGGAACCGGGAGGCAGTACCAGGTCGGGGTCATGCTCGCAGCCCGGAGGCAGAATGCTGGACACCCTTAAAAGGTTAACGTTGCCTATACGGGCTTTTAATAAAGCGTTGTCAAATGCCGTTAACTTGCTTCTGCCTTCAGAAGACCCGGCTGTAACGAAATATTTCTTGGGAGTCGGTAGCATTCTCAGTTCTCCTTCCATTTTTGTTATTTCTTTCGATCATTTTCCCTGAACACAAAACATATTATACCAAACTCCGGTTAAAAATAAACTGTTTTTTTCCAAGACAATAAAATTATTGCAAAGCCAAGTTTTTTTGGCAGGAATGAGACGTTTATGGATGGGCAATCTAAATTTGAACGGTCAATAAATCTAAAAGGAGGCAGATCAATTGAAAACAATTACCGGATTTTTTTCCTTCCGTGAACAGGCAGAAAGAGCCATAAACGAGTTGCGCCAACAGGGATTTGACAAGGAAATCTCTGCGGTGGCCAAGGGTGAAGAAAAGAGACCTGAAGATCCCATGATTACCAATTTCACCGGTGGGGACCGTATAGCTGACGGCGCCACCGGCGGTGCTACCATTGGTGGGTTGGCCGGTCTCGCCCTGGGTGCCGGGGCTCTGGCCATTCCTGGTTTTGGTCCCCTGATCGCTGCCGGTCCTATTGCTGCCATGTTATCCGGCGCCGCCACCGGCGGTATTGCCGGAGGATTGGCCGACTATGGTATTCCTGCGGAAAAGGGTCGCGAATTTGAACAACGCATTCGCCAGGGCAAGATGCTGGTCTCGGTAAAAGCCGATGATGACAAGGCTGAACAAGCCGCCCGGACCTTACGTCAGGCCGGCGGGGAGAACGTGGAAATCCACTAATTACCCAATCAGGCAAAAAGGTACCTGGTACTTAAGTTATTTTGTATGGGTAGAAAAACAAATATTGTCCTACAAGTTATCTATAATTTACACAAAACATAATTACCAAGTAATAAATAAAGACGCCAACCGGCGTCTTTATTTATTGGGGTTCAATTTTTCATAAATTTGTTTAAAAACAAGGGCATCTTCCGCCTGTGTGCCGGCCGACTCACAGATGATTACGGGCTCCAGGGACCGCTCCCAAATAAGTTCTGCCAGAGGGGTAAAATCGGGGCCGTAAAGGTAGCTTTCCTTCAGTGTCCAGTGTTTTTTCTCGCCGGCTTTGGTAAATTCAATGGGGCTAAAATGAATATGCAAACCGGCAAGCGCTTCCTTTCCCAGGGTGACGGCAATCTTGTCCAGAACCCTGGCGAAATCCTCCTTGCTTTTAAGGTTTCCCTGAGTTACCGCATTCAAGTGGCCAAAATCAACACACGGCACCACCTTCTCTGCCATGGTGCATAATTCCAGTATTTCATCCAGGGAACCGATTTGATTCAGTTTGCCCATGGTTTCCGGGGCCAGTAAAATATCGTCCAGCCCTTCCTCCGCTGCATCCCTGAGGATTTCTTTAAACAAGGTTTTTGCCCGGTCAAAGGTCCCCCTTCGATCGGTCCCCGGTCCGCCACCGGGATGAAATACCACCGTGGTGGCTCCCATCCAGCGGGCCACCCGGAGGGAATCCAGGATATATCCTTTTGTTTTAACCTTCTTTTCAGGTTCTTCTGTGCTGAGGTTAATATAGTAAGGCGCATGGATGGACAATGCGACCCCATGTCGCCGTGCCCGCTCCCCTAATTCCCTGGCCATCTCCTCTTTAATTTTCACACCGCGACTGCACTGGTATTCATAGGCCGTTAACCCCATATCCGCCAACCAGGCCGGCATGTCCAGCGAACTTTTAAACCCCTGGGCATAAAAGGATTCCGGAGCCCCGGCGGAGCCAAACTTAACTGACATAAAAACTCTCCTTTTATATTATTCTTGTGTCTTACTTCTCCTAAGTCTTCAATAAACCCATTTTACATTGAAGGATTTTACATTAAATGGAAGAATTATTCAAATAGGCCAAACTCAGATAACGGGGGTAGAAACAATGCGCAACAAGCTTTATCAAATAGCCTTTTTACTTTTATTTCTAAGCTTTTTTTCGGTGGTCATCAACCATAACAAAGAACATCTGCCGGCTGCGGGTGAAAAAAAGGAAGTTCCCGGACAAATTGACCTTACCTATGCTGTCGCAGAGCCTGTTAAAAGCCTGGACCCCGCAGAGGCCAACAATTTATCCGAAGCAAAGGTCCTGGCCAATATTTTTGAAGGTCTGGTACGTTTTAAACCCAATTCAACCGAGATCGAACCCTGCCTGGCCACAAACTGGGAGGTCTCTCCGGACGGCCTTTACTGGACCTTTTATTTAAGACGGGACGTGTATTTCCACGATACCACCCCCTTTACTGCCGAGGCCGTCAAGCTCTCGGTGGAAAGGCAGCTTCCCCCTCACAAAAAGGATAACATGATCTATGGCAGCTTTACCTTCGGTATGGTGAAATCAATGGAAATACTTGATGATTATACCATTAAATTTAACTTGCGCTCACCCTATTCCCCTTTTCTCAGAAATCTCGCCATGCCCTGGGCGGCCCCTATCATAAGTCCTGCCGCAGTGAAAAAATTTGGTGAAGAGTTTAATAAAAATCCGGTTGGCACCGGTCCCTATTATCTGGCAGAATGGCGTGATAATACCCCGGTACTGGTGGCCAACGGGCGCTACTGGGGCCAAAAGCCCAGGATTCAATCCGTTGCCTTTTCTCCGGGCAGCCAGGAGCAGCGACTGAACTCATTAAATTCCGGTGCCTCAGGTATTGCGGATTTGGCGGCCCGGCAAGCGGAGCACATAAATGCAGAAAAAGTGTCTGTCATTTGCCGGCCCTCGCCATCCCTTGGCTACCTGGGAATGTTTAATAACCGGCCCCCCTTCAACAGCTCCAGAGCACGGCGGGCGGTGTGCATGGCCATTGACAGGGGCGCCATTGCCCAAGAACTGTTCGGCGACCCCTCGCTGGCTGCTAACAGTATTCTGCCGCCTAAAATCCTGGGCTATAACAGGGAACTTGAACCCTACTCCGGTGGAGCGCAAAGAGCCAGAAGTCTTTTGAAAAATTATGGTTACCCGGACGGCCTGGATATTACACTAATCACATATAATACCGTAAGACCTTACAATCCCCTGGGAGGAACGGAACTGGCCGGTATCATTAAAAAGCAGCTGGCTGAGGCCAACATCCGGGTAACGGTAAAATCCTATCCCTGGCACGAATTTAAATCCGCCCTGCGCAAACAAGAAGGAGATGCCTTTTTGTTTGGCTGGGTGGGGGACAATCTGGACCCGGACAACTTTTTATACACGCTGCTGGCCTCGGATGCCGTTTCCCAAACCAATCTAACCCATTACAAAAACAGTGAAGTAGATCGCCTGATCAGCGCTGCCCAGCAGGAGCACGATGAAAAAATCAGACAGAGGCTGTACTATCATGCCCAGCAGATCGTGCTGCAGGATACGCCGATGGTTTTCCTTACCTACGGTCAGGATTGTTTTGGTGTGGCCAAAAATCTTCAGGGAGTTGAAATAAATCCTTTTGGCATCCCTTTGTTTAGGAATGCTTATATTCAAAAATAATCGGGGCACACTATAACCCAAAATAAAATGAGGTGATTAAGATGCCCCACAAAAGTCCCAGAGTCGTATGCGAAGTCAATACCTGCACCCACTGGCTGCCGGGCGACCTCTGTGGCGCTGCCAACATTGATATTTTGTACGAAGAAGAAGGTCGCATGGCAGAAAAAGACGCCCATACGAAATGTAAAACCTTTTACAAAAGGAGCGGCCTGACCAGTTACCTGGGTTCCCTGGACAATGTAAACTGGGGAGGCCTGATTTCCGGCCCCTTCAAAGGAGGGCAGCAAATCACCCCCGCAGTGGTCTGCATCGTAGAAAGCTGCAAGTACTGGGTAAACGGTAACCTCTGTGAAGCGAATGCCATTAAAGTGACCGGCAGAAGCGCGGACGAATGCCAGGACACCAACTGCGCTACCTTTGAAATAAGACAATAATTTTTGGCCTTCTTTCAAAAATCAGGTATATGTTTTGATCTTTGGAAAAGAATATTGATAGGCTTTAGCCTGAATATTCCTATAGGAGGTCGCGGTATGAACCAAAGTATTCAGCAACTGCAAGACCGTATCAGCCACCTGCGCAATGACATCAATCAGATTGAACAAATCTGCAGCCGGCTGCAGCAGTCGGAGCAACAAAACAGCCAGCAGCTGCAGCAGATGGCCCAGCGCGAGGCCAATGCCGCCCAGCAGCTGCAGCAGGTTACTCAGACTGCCCGGCATATGAGCCAGGAAGTAAGCCAGGTTGCCGGCGCCCAGGCCTATCAGCCCGCTCAATTCGGCCAGTACACCACCCAGTATCCTGGCCAGTTCACCCAGGGCCAGCAGTTTGGCGGCTTTGGCGGCCAGCAATATGGCCAGACCGGCGGTAACGTCGGTGCTTTCAGCGCTTATAACCAGCAAAACCAACAGGGTTTCGGACAATTCGGTCAAACCGGTCAGACCGGTCAAACCGGCAGCCAGGGCAACATCATCAGCGCTTCCGTCACTCCGCAGGCCATGGGCAGTGTTGGCAACATGAGTCAATATGTGAGCGGCGGTTTCGGTGGCGGTTACGGACAAGCCGGTCAAACCGGTGGCAGCCAGTTCGCCGGTGGCCAGGGTTCGATGGGGCAATATATCAGTCCAGGCCAGTCCGGCCAAAACTACCAAAACCTTGGTCAGAACCTTGGCACCTATGGACTCAGCGCCGCACAGGCCAGTTACCTCAGCGGGCAGCTCGGGGCCTTTGGCGGTCAAGCCACACAGCCCTTCTGGCAGTATAATCAACAACAGTAACTGCCCAACCGGTTTTCTCGTATCCAAATTAGTAACGTAGGGGGCCTTATACAGGCCCTTTCTTCATTTAACGGTTGGACATACCCGGTCCTGTTTTACAAAGTAGGGAATGATTTGACAATTTATACCCCTTAACAGAAATAACTTGTAAGAAGTATAATAATCTTGCATATTGCGGAAAGTATTTACAGGGGGTGTAAATTTTGGCAAAGGTATTAAAGGAAGGGGCCGCCTACAATCAGCGGGACGTCATTGATATGCTGGCGGAATTCTCCGGCTTTAAGGACAGGGTAGAAAAGAAATTTAAAGAAGTGGCCAGAGAATTAGAAGGCAAGCCCAACGAGCACGACCTTTGGGTAAGCCTGTACCTGATCTCCAGCGATTATGCCGACGAACAGTCTTCCCGCCGTAAGGTGGTGGACCCGATCCAAAAAATTTCCTAACCGGTAACCGACCCTGCCCTCCGATCAGGCAGGGTTGTTTTATGCCGGGACAAGCTCAAAAACAGCTTTGCCTTCGTCAATTTGGATATCCTGCAAACGCCAGCCCATTAGGAGGCCCACCGGTAGATCAACCCTTCTTCCCCGGCAATCATGTCCACCAGTTCCCTATCGAAAGCCATGTCTCCCACCTGGATCGACTTGATTTTATAGCGTACATTTCCTCCGGCAACCGTCAGTTCTCCGGCAATGGCAAAATCCATTTGTTCCTGGTTGGTCCCCTTGATAATTAACAACTGATTGGCAAAAATGGCCTCCACCGGGTGCCCCAAACTTGTGCCGCTAAACAGCAGTTTTGATATGGTGCTGGCGCTGTATTCGGCCTTAACCCTGGTCCCCAGCCAGTGTAGGCGGTCGGGGCGGTATTGATCCCAGGGGGCGTCTTTAAACCTGGCCAGCAGGGTTTCCAGGGGTTTTAAGGTGTTGTGCAAACCACCCACCACGGTCAACACTTTGCCATGGTTTTCGCCCAGTTCCCGCCTGGTGGTCGCCAGAAGTTGCTGCTTGGCCAACCGGAGTGATTTCATTTGTGCTAACGCACCGGCCAGTTCCTTTTGCTGGTTGACCAACTGCCGTTCCAGTTTGTCAAGTTCTGCAGCCCTCTCTTTAACCTCTTCCACCGCCTCCAGGGTTTTATTTAAATCCGCAACCCCCCGGGATACCAGCATTCCCACCAGAGCCAGCCTGTTTAAAAAGTCCCCCAGGTTAACCGCCCCTAAGAGAATCATTAGATAATGGGTACGGCCTTCCATGTAGAGGTGTCTTAGCCACAGGTTCAGCCTCTGCCGGGCATGCTTCAAAATCTCTTTGGACCTGGCGAGCTGTTCCCTGGCCGCCGGAATGTTTGATCTGGTCTGCAAAAGACTGGCTTGAACCCGGGCATATTCCCTGTCCGTCCGGTCGAGAGCCAGTTCCATCTTTACCAGTTCGGCCACGATCTGCTGCTCCCTTTGTTTTAAAAGCCGGTGCTGCTTTAAAACCTCGCCGGTGCCCGCGGAGGCCAAAGGCAGATACATAGACTGCCATAACAATACCGGTATAATAACAAAAATAAGACACCTGCGAAGCTTCATTTTAAATCACCCTTCTTCCACTTTCATTCTAATGCACAGTCCTGCCGTTGACAATGCAATTCCATGCGGGGCGGGTAATTTACCGGCGCTCCACAGACCTGTTAATGGCATCTTAACGTAAAGTTAAATATGAACCTTAATCCTAAAATACTATGGTTTAACAGTAAACTATTTAATAAAAATTCCCAAAACTACAAAAGATAACATTCTTCCAATTGACATTTTCTGTTAATCGCAGTATAATCAACAAAAAATAGGAGGTTACCCTAAAATGACATTTGAAGTGTATTACCCCCGTTCAGAAAATTACGTCTCAGTCTCTAAAAACCACATCACCCTAAACCGAAACCTGGTAGCAAAGTTAAATGCTGATCACGTGGAACTTGCTTTTGATAGAGACAGCAAAGTGATCAGAATTACTGCAGCCTCACCTGACAGTGGCCTGATCTTAAATAAAACCCGCATTGGCGCAAAGGGCTTTCTGCAGTATTTTGGCATCGACAAGAAAGGTAAATTCCCCGCCACCTACAACGAAACAGAAAAGAGTATCTATATTCAACTATAAAGTTATCCCAACCATCATGGTTGGGATAACTTCATGATGAAGAGCGTGACCTGTTTATAAGAAGCACAACGTAAAAGGAGGTACATACGTTGATACTTCCCTATCTGGAGCATTCACCAAAGATACATGCCTCTGCGTATATCGCTCCCGGCGCGGTGGTGGTGGGTCGGGTTGATCTGCAAGAGAACGTGAGTATTTGGTATAATTCCGTTGTCCGCGGGGATGTTGACAGGGTGAGCATCGGCCGCGGCACCAATATCCAGGACGGTTGTTTGCTGCATCAGAACGAAGGCGTCCCTCTGGTCATCGGCGAGGAAGTAACCGTGGGGCACGGGGCTATTCTTCACGGTTGCACCATTGGTGACGGGTGTTTAATCGGGATGGGCGCCATCATTCTCACCGGCGCAAAAATCGGTCCGGAGGCATTGATTGGGGCGGGTTCAGTGGTGAAAGAGGGGCAAGAGATCCCTCCCGGCGTTTTGGCCGTTGGTTCGCCGGCCCGGGTCATACGCTCCCTTTCGGACGAAGAACGAAGCGGTCTGCGCGAATCGGCCCGCCATTACAGGATGATGGCGGAACAACACCGTGCCAATGCAAAATAAATTCCGGTAAAAAGCAAAACCAGGTGCACACCTGGTTTTGCCTGTTTTATTCACTTTGGTCGCAGCTGAGTCCCTTTGCGAACTCCTCTTTGGTCAGGTAAACAACGTCGTAAATGGCGTACTTGCGAAACTTGCGGTCCAATTCCTCTTCATAACGGTGACTGTAGACAATACCCCTGGAAACTGCTTTATCTTCAAAGCAAAGGGTATAAAGGTCACCTTGCCTCAGTACCCGGCAGGGATATCATGATTTTGGGAAAATTTAATGGCCGCAGGGAGCGCCCGCTCAAAATCCTCGGGCTCCATCGTAAAAGCAGGATACAGATGAGATCGCACTTGACAAAAGCTCCTTTCGTGTCATGCTTACCCTATGTGTATTCAACAAAGAGTGATTTTGCCCTTTAAGAAAATGGTGGCAAGAATGTCATTGATCAACCCGGCATTCTGAAAATTCCGGTAGGCAATCCATAAAAGAACCTGCTGTCCCAATACCCGGATAACCGGGTAAACAATATATTCCTTTGCTTCTTTAGTTTACTAAGAGAAATGACTTTATGTGCCAGTACAGATAACCTGTGACTTCGGTTTGGCTCCATATTTTTGCTGGCCGGGCAAAAAATACAAAGGCAAACCCCTGGCTTTTTTCTCAGGGGTTTTGCCTAATTGCAATCATCGGTTTCATCAAAAATGTGGGTATCGGTTATTTCAACCGAGGTTTTGCGGTTTAAAATTTCTTCCAGGCCATCACTGATCACTTTGTACCCCGCTTTCCCTTCATTCACCACCTGCAGCACAATCTTTTTTTCGCTGTCCTTGGAACTTTCCTGGTACCGGATGGTCAGGTACACCCAGAAAGTTTCAGGGCTTCCCCCTTCGGACCGTATGCGCTGCACCTTAATACGGGAAATTTGGGCGGCGATGGATTCCAGGTCAGCCCGGCGGTTGTCCGTGGGTTTATGCAGGGTTTTAAGGGCCAGCGTAACATCCTGTTGGTCCAAGGCGGTAATCAGGACCTCAATCACTTCTTCCGGGCCCATGGCAGTAATCATTTGTCTGAACTTGCCGGCCGCCTTCCAGACCATCATTTGATGGGCCAGTTTTTCTTTGCCGGACTGGTGGACCTTACTGTCCCGGAAATGGATACAAAAATGACCTTCAAAGTCGTTGCCCCGAATGGCGCCGGACCCGTGGGGCATCCCGTTCATGGAAGCGGCAATCCGGCGTCCTCCCACTTCCACCACCACCGCCTTCCGCTTCCAACTCCACTGGCCGTTATAAATCACCTTTAGAATGGCGGTGTCCCTGGTGGTCAGCGGCTCCACATCCGCATGATAGGTTCCTCCCCGGCGCTGCACCCGGAAACTTAAACTGGTGTCCACATCCACCACGGTGGCATTGGTATAGCGGTGGAAAATCTTATCCACCTCTTCCCAGCTTAAGAACTCCCCCCGCTCAATTTCCGGCGGCTCGCTGTGGGGCTGCAGATCAATACCGGGCGGTTTTATGTTCTCTCGCACCACGTTAATGATGGTAATCAAGCATGCCAGCACAACCAACAGTCTTAGCAGTTGTCTGGGTTTTACAATTAAAAATACCGAATTTCTCACCGGCCCGTCCCCCAAGCTTCCATCTACCAAATAATATGGTAGGCCGGTTTAATTATGCAGGTAAATTTTCAATCCGCTGTAAGAAAATGCTATTTGATTTTCAGAGTAGGCCCTGCCGCCTGGCATAGTGACTAACGTCGATGCCCCTGCGGCACATCCAGTGATAGGTTTGTCCTTCTATAATAACAGGGGCGTTCTTTAAATCCCGGACGGTCTTTGCGCCCAGCATGAGCATAACCCGGCGGATATCTTCAATGAGTCTGTCCAAATAAAGGGTTAGTTCCTCTACGGAACCATGGATTAAAATTTTCAGCAGCGGGCGGGCCATGCCCACCAGGAAGCAGCCCAGGGATAAGGCCTTAACGCAGTCCAGGGCATGTTGAATGCCGCCGGACGCAATCAAACAAACCTCTTCATTTTCCTCCGCCAGACCCTCCAGCAGGCTGACGGCAGTTGGGATGCCCCAGCTGAAGCCTGCATCTCTGCCCGAGCGGGCCTGTTCAATGGCCATAAAATCCGTTCCCCCGGCGCCGCCCACATCAATGAGCGTAACACCGGCCCCGGCAATACGTCGGATACTTTCCCGGGGCATGCCAAAACCCACTTCCTTGACAATCACGGGGACCTCCAACTGCCCGGCCAGGTGTCCGATGTTTTCCAACAGACCCCGGAACCTTCTGTCTCCTTCGGTCATGGCCAGTTCCTGGGGAGCATTGAGATGCAGCTGGATGCCGTCTGCCCGGATCATGGCGATGGCCTCTCGGGCCTCGGACAGGGAACAGTTGGCACCCAGGTTGGCCAGGATGACTCCGTCCGGATTGGCTTCCCGGACAACAGTAAAGCTGGACCGGGTAGAATGATCCTCCAGGGCCGCCCGCTGGGACCCCACCGCCAGGGCCACCCCGGCGGCCGCTGCCGCCCTGGCCAGGCCGTGGTTGATACTCTCAAGTTGGGGATGCCCTCCGGTCATGGCGTTAATTAACAGGGGCGCCTTCAGTTGTTTGCCCAGGAATACGCAGGAGGCATCCACATCCTCCCAGTCAAGCTGGGGCAGCGGGTTGTGCACCAGTGTTATATCATTAAATCCCGTGGCGCCTTCGACGCTGCTTTGCCCCAAGGACAGTTCAATGTGTTCCAGTTTACGGTTTAGTCGCAATTCCAAGCCCCCTAGTTGTGTCAGTCTCTTTTTCTGATTTCCGGCTCCGTTACTGTAGTATTTCTCCGACCCTGCTGCATTCCCTGCCGGAACGCCTGTTATTTGACATTTTTGTCTATCCGTGGCTAAATAATCATAAAGGCAGGGTTGTGGAAGAGAGCCGGTTCTTTACCAATAAAGGTCCGGCGGCAGAGGCCGCAGCCAAAAGCCCCGCCGGTCGTGTCTTTACAAATTTTGCCCGGCATCCCCTGGCCACCGTAAAGGAAACGGGTGCCGGTTATTTGGTAAGCTGGACGGATTTACGCTACCGGTACCGGGGACGCCACCCCTTCACTGCCTATACCAGGTTGGATAAAGACCTGAATATCCTTGACAGCGGCCTGGCCCAGAAATATTAGCAATAACAGAGAAAGGCAGCCCTTAAACAAGAGGCTGCCCTTTCGTATTTTAAGTAAAAATTTTTCTCTTAAACCCTTTCTCACCTCTAACTTCCCACTTCTCACTTCTCAATGGAGGCCAGTTTTTTCGCCCGGGACCTTTCGTTTTTATCCAGAAGTTTTTTCCGGATCCGGAGGCTCTTGGGGGTCACCTCCAGGAGTTCATCATCACTCAGGTATTCCAGGGCCTCTTCCAGGCTCATGATGCGGGGTTCCTCCAGTTTAACGGTGGCCTCGGCGGTGCTGGAACGGAAGTTGGTCAATTGCTTTTTCTTGCAAACGTTCACTTCAATATCCTGCTCCCGTACATGCTCCCCCACCACCATACCCTCGTAGACTTTGGTGCCGGGGGTCACAAACAGGGTGCCCCTGTCCTGTGCGGAGTGCAGTCCGTAGAAGGTGGCATCTCCGGACTCAAAGGCAATCAACACACCCTGGTAGCGCCGTTTGATATCTCCTTTATAGGTTCATAACCCAGAAAGGTATGGTTCATCACCGCGTGCCCCCGGGTTTCCGACAGCAGTTGGGAACGGAAGCCGATCAACCCCCGGGCAGGGACTTTGAACTCCAGGCGTAATTGCCCCGGACCGTTGGGCCCCATATTGATCATTTCACCCTTCCGGTTGCCCAAAATCTCCATTACCGGTCCCATTTTATCCTCCGGAATATCCACCAGCAGCATTTCCATGGGCTCCAGCAGTTCCCCGTTGTCCCCCCGTTTGTAGATGACCTCCGGCTTGGAGACCTGCAGTTCAAAGCCTTCCCGCCGCATGGTTTCAATCAAAATGGACAAGTGCAGTTCTCCCCGGCCGGCCACCTTCCAGACATCCGGCGAGTCGGTATCCTGCACCCGCAGGCTTACATTTTTTTCCATCTCCTTGTACAGCCTGGCCCTCAGTTTGCGGGAGGTGATATGATCCCCTTCCTGGCCCGCGAAGGGACTGTCGTTGACCATAAAGGTCATTTCCAGGGTTGGCTCATCCACCGTAATGGCCGGCAGCGCCACCGGGTTGTCCTTGTCGGCAATGGTTTCCCCAATTTTAATATCTTCCAGGCCGGATACCACCGCGATTTCCCCGCAGGACGCCCGGGGTACCTCCAGCCGTTCCAATCCTTCAAAGACGTAAACCCGCCCGACGCGGTAGTTCTTGAGATTGCCCTTATGGTCGATGACCGCCACCGTTTGACCGCCGGCAATGCTGCCCTGGGAAATTCTACCGACGGCAATGCGGCCAATATAAGAGTCGTATTCCGTATTGTTCACCAGCATTTGCAGAGGCGCCTCCGGGTCCCCATGGGGGGCCGGAAAATGGCTGATAATGGTCTCAAACAGCGGCTTCAAGTCGCTGCCCGGCACATCCGGGTCCATGGTGGCTGTGCCCTGGCGGGCAACCGCGTACACCACCGGGAATTCCAATTGTTCATCATTGGCCCCCAGCTCAAAGAATAACTCGTAAACTTCATCCACCACTTCATTGATCCGAGCATCCGGGCGGTCAATCTTGTTCACCACCACCACCGGCACCAAATTCAGTTCCAAAGCCTTGCGCAGGACAAAGCGGGTTTGCGGCATCGGCCCTTCCGAGGCATCCACCAGCAGCAGGACGCCATCCACCATTTTTAAGACCCGCTCCACCTCACCGCCAAAATCCGAGTGACCGGGAGTGTCCACAATGTTTATTTTGTATCCCTGATAGCGAACGGAAGTATTTTTCGCCAGGATGGTAATGCCCCGCTCTTTTTCCAGGTCGTTGGAATCCATGACTCTTTCCTGGACAACCTGGTTCTCCCGAAAAATGCCGCTTTGCTTCAGCATACCGTCTACCAGGGTGGTTTTGCCATGGTCTACGTGGGCGATAATGGCAATATTTCTTATTTCATTTAACGCTGTCATAAGCTCCTCCTCCAGGGCTGTACAAAATAATTTTACCCAAAGTCTAATTATATAACACCTTTGTTAAATTGCGTAGGAATATTTCGTTTAATTTCTCTATCAAAAGCACTTTGCCACCAACTTCTGTGAACGGGCCGGCGCCGACAGTGTGATTGCCCCCTCCACCCTGGGAGGCAGGCGGATGGCCATGTCAGCCATCAAGCCGGCCAGTGTTGCCTTTGTACAAACCCTTTTTGAACGCCATAATGTTTATTTCCAGTTGGAAGAATTAACGGTGAGCAGTCACTCATCCCTGGCCAACAAAGCCTTAAGGAATCCGGCCTGCGGGAAAAATACGGCTGCCAGCTTTTGGTAATCAACCGGGGCGACCATGCCGTTACCAGTCCCGGCCCGGATGACATTCTGCTTCCCGGTGATGAACTGATTGTCTTTGGTCCCTCGGATAAATTATCCGAACTGGAAAAAGCATAAAGAAAAAGCAGCCTGGTTTATGGCTGCTTTTTAACGTAACGAGTTCTGGTAGGGATAGTTTCCCCGCCGGCGTTCCCAGGGACGGCACATTTCAATACTGATCCCCTGTTTTGTTTCTTCCTCGTAAAGAAAACGGTAGACTCTGCTGCCGATGGTTGTTAGCCCCAAATACATCGCACCCAGTAGCGGAAACAGTACTTTTTTCATTTGACTAACACAACCCCCAAAAAATTCCCATTTTATCTCTACTTTTTTCGCCAGGGAGTTCCAAATTCCTTCAATTCATCCTTAAATTTGGCAAAAAAATTAGTTGTCAATTTGTATGGAGGCAGTCCTTTGAAATTCGTCTTGGCCGGGCTTTCTTACAAAAAGTTCATCCACCGACCCGTTATCCCACTTCAGCCGAATCTCCAGGGGCGACGCAGCGCCGGTGATGTCCAGTTTTGCCTGGCGCATCCAATCATCGTTTAATCGAACAAACACCAGCTCCATGCGGTTATTTCTAAACAGTTTTATTCTGGACTCGCCAACAATTTTATAAAAGACGGTATATTCTTTTAATTCATGATTAAAGAAATCCTGGTCTTCAATAGCAAACTCGATATTACCCTGAGTTTCCATATCCTCTGTAATCAAATCTACAATTTCACCCATCTGCCTCTCCCCCTCTTTTCGAACTTCGACCTCTAACCTCGAACTTTGAAACTAGCCGCAGGTGCCCCTTCTAAACTCCTTGATCGTTAACTGGACGTTGGGGTTATTTAAAATAACACGAAAGATGGACACAACATCATAGAGTTCGCTTCTCACTGTCTGCTCGGCATATTCCGTGGCAGCTTCTTCTGTATCAAAGCAGGAAATTTCATCGCACTGCCCGTTGAGGACTTTTACGACCGGATAAATATTTAAATTCATTCCACTTCCACCTCCCCGGTAATTTGATAATCAGGACACTCTTTTACATGCTCCTGAAAAGACTTTAAGGCCATTTCCAGACCGTCCGCAAAGCCGTTGTTGTACTCATTGGACGACATGCCCTGGATATAATGAAGGTAAATAATGGTACTCTTTTCCCATTTTTTAAGGCATTCCTGTAAAGAAGCCAAGGACGGCCAGCCCCCTTCCAAAAACAATGTTATTTCCCCAAAGTTTATTTTTTCTCCTTAAGTTGTGATTATCCTTCTGGCTGTTGCATTGACATGAAATCCCCGGACAAATTATGATGAAAGCGGAGGTGAATAAAAATGGGTTGGGTCCTCAGCTTGCTATTAAACAGCGCTGCTTTGCTGGCGGCGGACTATCTTATCGACAGCATTCAAATTGACGGTTTTGCTTCGGCTCTATTGGCCGCTCTGGTGTTGGGCTTTGTCAATACTTTTATCAGGCCAATCCTGGTCTTTCTTACTTTTCCCATGACCGTGCTGACCCTGGGGTTATTTATCCTGGTAATTAATGCTGTCACCTTTGGTCTGGTCTCCTGGTTGGTTCCCGGGTTTCACGTTTACAGTTTTGGTGGGGCTTTTGCGGGGGCAATTATAACAGGGGTCACAAGCTGGATACTAAATGCAATCTTTTCTGACTGATAGTAAACACCATTCAAAGTGAAATAACAAACAAAATCTAAATATGGTTTGTAAGTTATTTTTTTGAAATGGAAACCTTCCCTGATCCTATAATTACTGTCATAATTTATCTCGTATTTAAAATCCCTCTTTGATCATAATAAAGATAGACCCACACAATAAAACAAAACTCAAGGAGGGAATTTAAAATGGGTGAACGTAACACTAACCAACCTGTAACCCCCGGCGCAGCAACGCTCTGGACCAAATGAAGTATGAAATCGCCAGTGAGTTAGGTCTTTCCAACTACGCCCAAATTGACAAAGGTTCTCTGCCCAGCCGGGTAAATGGTTATGTTGGTGGTAACATGACCAAGAAAATGGTTGCCTTTGCTGAGCAGGCTCTGGCCAGTGGCAACATCTCCCAAATCATCAACGCCGCTCCTCTTGAGCAGCCCCAGCAAAGAGGTTAATCTGAACGGAAGGGAAACCGGCACAGCTTCTTCCAGCATAGGTACCGGTTGAGCCCTCACCGCAGCGGGAGAGTTTACGCTCTCCCGTTGTTTTATTCTGTATAAGGACACTAGCGTTGCATAAAACTTTCGCATAAATTAAAAGGTAATAATTGGAAGATATAATTGTATAATTTTGTAATTATTTGGGTGTATACACCAATTAACCCATTTTACTTTATGCTAAAGGAACAACCACTTAAGAGGTAGTCCTTTAATCCACATTTTTACAAATGATGTAATTCCTAGGCTATTATCGGGTCGTAAGTTAAATCATCCAGGTGGTCTGCTTCAC